>NZ_JAXCFK010000013.1:0-176938 GCF_056150025.1 Micromonospora aridisoli
GTCGATCGCTGTCCTATCGGGAGCCTCAACCCGACCCACCAGCGGGGCACCCGAACCCACCCTCTACCAACGCAAACCCAGTTGGAAAACGCTCACTGATCAACTTGCCGAAATAGTCTTTTTAAGATCAAGGCACCGCGCTCCGCGCGGTGCGGGGCGGCAAGCCCGGCCGGCGGCAAGCCGCCCCGGCCGCCTACGGCGCCGGGGCGGTGAGCCACCGACAGCCGCCGGGACGCCGCCCCACAGTCGGATCTCAGCCCAGCGCGAGTTCGTCCGGGAAGCGCTCGTGAAGCCCAGCGACCGCATGCCGCAGGCAGTAATCGAGGCTGTGGCCGTCGACCCTGATCGACACGCCATCGAGCCGCTGACCCGAGATCACCACGGTCCAGGGCTTACGCTCCCGTTCCCCGTCAATCTTGACCAGGCCGACCAGGCCCATCTCCCCCAGGTGCTCCAGCAGCTCCGGCACGCACTCGTCCCACCTCATCCACGAATGGGATCACCAAGACCGCTACGGAAGCCAGCGGGTCGGCCTGGTCGTGCGTCGGGGCTTCCGGCTGCCGCGCCAGTCCAAACCCAGGACTGGCTTGCCGCCGAGTCACCGGGGCGCGGCGCCTGCTCCACCGCCAGGACGTGCCCGACCCTCCCCACAGCCGGCGGCCCCGCTTCGGAACGATCGAGCGCCGGCCCCTCAGACGGCCCACAGCGGCACAGCCAGCCCGACCCGAGGAGAGGTCAAATGAGCCAGGGCTCAGGGCGTCTCCAGGGCGTCAGGGCGTCGTCAGGGCGTCGAACGCCGGCCAAAGTTGACCAACGACGACCATCGACACCCGGACATAGAACCAGCTCAGAGCCTTGATCGAGGCTCTGAGCTGGTGGGCGACGGACGAGTCGACCTGTACGCCGGATTCTGTGCGCGACGCGTACCCAGGGGTACGCGTCGGCGGCGGTCATCCATCTCGGCCTGCCGTCGCCGACAGGCTCGTGCGGCCTACCCGCAGACATCGGGCGGGCCGCCCTCAAGCGTCTGCGCGGGCGTCATCATGCGATGGCGCCCTTTCTTGGCCTTGCTCCGGGTGGGGTTTACCTAGCCACCCCGGTCACCCGAGGTGCTGGTGGGCTCTTACCCCACCGTTTCACCCTTACCGTCCCCGATGGGGTCGGCGGTCTGTTTTCTGTGGCACTGTCCCGCGGGTCGCCCCGGGTTGCCGTTAGCAACCACCCTGCCCTGTGGAGTCCGGACGTTCCTCGGCGGCGGGCAGCGGCCCGCCGACGCGACCGCCCGGTCGACTCGTCCGTCGCGCACTCATCCTAACGACACCGGGTCCGCGACTATTGCGCGCCGGTACCGGGGCCGGCGGGCGCGCGGCTCGCGCGTAGGTCACGCGGGCAGCCAGGACCCCGCGGCCTGGACTGGTCGACGAGCAGCCGGCGATCCGTGGCAGTGGAGGTGGCCGACACGCCGGCCAGGAACCACCTCCACTGCCACGGATCGCGCGCACCACGATCGCGGACGCCGTGCGGGGCGCGGCAGCGGGGGCCGCACGGCGGGTACGCGACGGCTCAGGGACGTACGGATAATGGGTTGGTGACGATGCCAGCGTTCCCCGAGCCGACGGCGCCGGCCGACGGGCGGGCCGAGGTGTTCCTGCGCTACCTCGACTACTTCCGGGAAGGCGTGCTGGCGAAGGTGGCCGGGCTGGCCGAGGAGGAGCGGCGGCACAGCCGGCTGCCGTCCGGCTGGGCTCCGTTGGAGTTGCTCAAGCATCTCCGTTACGTGGAGTTTCGCTGGATCGAGTGGGGGTTCCAGGGACGCGACGTCGCAGACCCGTGGGGTGACTGGCGGGACGGCCGGTGGCACGTCACGCCGGAGGAGAGCTTCGCGGAGCTGACGGCCGCGCTGCGGGCGCAGGGTGCGCATACCCGGACGGTGGTCGAGGGCAGCGACCTGGCGGCGCTCGGGGCGCCGGGGCCGCGGTGGGACGGCAAGGATCCGGCTTCGCTGGAGCGGGTTCTGTTCCATCTGGTGCAGGAGTACGCCCGGCACCTAGGGCACCTCGACATCGTGGTCGAGTTGGCCGGTGGCCCGGTCGGCGAGTAGCCCCGGCGAGGGCCGGGCAGCGGCGCGCGTGCCGTCCGGCTAGCCTCCGGATCATGGAATTCGCCGAAGCCGCGTTACTGCTCGCCGCCGGTCTCGCCGCCGGCACGGTCAACGCGGTGGCCGGCGGTGGTTCGCTGATCACGTTCCCGGCGTTGCTCGCGATCGGGCTGCCGCCGGTGCCGGCGAACGTCACCAACTCGCTGTCGGTCGCTCCCGGGTATCTCGCCGCCGTGGCGGGCAGCCGGGTGGATCTGCCCCGGTCTCGGTTGCTGGCCGCGTTGGTGCCGACCACCGTCGTGGGTGCGTTGGTCGGTGCCGGGCTGCTGCTGGTCACGCCGGCGCGGGCGTTCGAGCTGGTCGTACCCTTCCTGGTGCTGGGGGCTACCTCGCTGCTGGCGTTTCAGGATCCGCTGCGCCGGCTGGTCGGTCACCCGCGTGACCTGTCGCCGCGCCGCCGGGCGGTGACGGTCCAGGTCGTGGTGACGCTGGCCGCGGTGTACGGCGGCTACTTCGGCGCGGCCGTCGGGGTGATGCTGGTGGCCGGTCTGGCCCTGGTGCTGGACGCGACCC
The DNA here is from genome assembly GCF_056150025.1 of Micromonospora aridisoli. Lineage (NCBI taxonomy): Bacteria > Bacillati > Actinomycetota > Actinomycetes > Micromonosporales > Micromonosporaceae > Micromonospora > Micromonospora aridisoli. Next base: position 2,672 of record NZ_JAXCFK010000013.1, read on the forward strand.
TGGCCAGGGTGAGCGCGATCAAGAATCTGCTCTCCGCCGTGATCGGTCTGACCACCGTGGTCGTCTTCGCCATCGCCGGCCCGGTGAACTGGGCCGGTGTCGCGGTGGTCGCCCCGGCCACGCTGGTCGGCGGGTACGTCGGTGCCCGCCTGGTCCGCCGCCTGCCCTCGGTGGTCCTGAAGACCGTCATCGTCGCCTTCGGCACGCTGATCGGCGGCTACCTGCTCTGGCGCGCCCTCGCCTGACCACACCGATCTTGCGCTTGGCGTTCCCGCACGATGGGCCAGACGCCGATAGCGGCGACCACAAGTGCAGGATGGTCAGAGCGCGGCCAGGTGGGCGGTCTCGTTGACCGAGCGGACGGCGACACCACCGTCGGGCCAGCGGTCCACCACCGAGACGCCGGCCGCGTCGAGGTAGAGGCGGTGCAGGAAGGCGTCGGTGGCACCGAGCGCGTCGCGCAGCATCAGCTTGATCGGCGAGACGTGCGAGACCACCACGACGGTCTGACCGGGGTACGCGTCGAGCAGTCGCCGCACCACCCGGGCACACCGCCCGGCGACCGCGGCGAACGACTCACCGTCCGGCGGGGCGACCCGGGTGGAGGCGAGCCAGGCGTCGAGTTCCCCGGCCCAGCCTTCGCGCACCTCGGCGAAGGTGCGTCCCTCCCAGGCGCCGAAGTCGCATTCGATGAGCTCGTCGTCGCGACGTACCGGCAGGTCGCCGACGGCCGCGGCGATCGCCTCGGCGGTGGCCGTGCAGCGGGACAGCGGTGAGCTGATCACGGCCGCGGCGTCCGGGGCGAGCGCGGCCACCCGGGCGGCGGTGGCCCGCACCTGGGCCCGACCCTTGTCGCTGAGCGGGATGTCACCGCGACCGGAGTAGCGGCCCTGCTCGGTGTATTCGGTCTCGCCGTGCCGGACCAGGATGAGCCGGGTGGCGGTGAAACTGGGCCGGGGCTCCCACGAGACCGGCGCGCTGGTCAGGTCCGCGCCCGGCGATTCGGCCCGGGCGGCGACCGCCTCCGCTCCGCCGCCGGCGGGCTCCGGGCCACCGAGGCGGCGCGGCGACTCGACCACGCGGGGCGGCTCGACGGTGGGGGTGGCGACGCCGGAGGTGGCCGCGGCGTCCATGGCGGCGTTGGCGAGGGCGTCGGCGTGGGTGTTGCGGTCCCGGGGGATCCAGTTGAACCGTACGGCGGCGAACCGACCGACCAGTTGGGCGGCCTCGGCGGCCAGCGGGCGCAGACCGGGGTGCTTGATCTGCCAGCGGCCGCACATCTGCTCGACCACCAGTTTGGAGTCCATCCGGACCTCGACCTCGTCGGCGCCCAGTTCGGCGGCGGCGGCCAGGCCGGCGATCAGTCCCCGGTACTCGGCGACGTTGTTGGTGGCGGCGCCGATCGCCTCGCTCCGCTCGGCCAGCACCTCGCCGGTCGCCGCGTCGCGGATCACCGCGCCGTACCCGGCCGGACCGGGGTTGCCCCGGGAACCACCGTCGGCCTCGACGAGGACCGTACGCGGGGCCACCGGCTACAGCCCCGACTCGTTGGTGCGGACCATGATCCGCCGGCACTCCTCGCAGCGGACCACGTCGTCGGGGTCGGCCTTGCGGATACGGGCCAGGTCGGCGCCGGACAGGTCCAGCCGGCACCCGCCGCAGCGGCCGGCGGTCAGCAGCGCCGCGCCGAGCCCGGTGTCGGTCCGGATCCGGTCGTAGAGCTGCACCAGATCGGCGGGCAGGTCGTTGGCGAGGGGTTGCCGGGCGGAGCGCTTGAACTCCTCCTCCCGGCCGATCTCGGCGAGACTGTCGTCCCGCCGCTGCTCGGTGGCGGCCCGCCGCTCACGCATCTCGGCGAGTCGCTGTTCCACCCCGTCCAGCACCGACTGGGCGGTCTCCCGCTGCTCCATCAGCTCCAGCTCGGCGTCCTCCAGGTCGCTCTGCCGGCGGTTGAGGGAGGCAAGCTCGTGCTGGAGCGCCTCCAGTTCGCGGGCCGGGCCGGTGCCGGCGGCCAGCCGGTCCTCGTCCTTCTTCTTGCGTGCCCGGACCTGGTCCACGTCCTTCTCCAGTCGAGCGATGTCCCGGTCCAGGTCGTCGACCGCGACCTGGGCCCGGACCCGCTCGTCCTCCAGGGCGGACAGCTCGCGGGCGAGGGACTCCAGTTCGGTCCGCTCGGGCAGCGACCGACGCCGGTGGGCGAGCTGGGCGAGGGCGGTGTCGATCGCCTGGAGGTCGAGCAGGCGGCGCTGGACCTGGGGGTCAGCCTTCACGGTCGGGCTCCTTGTCGTCCGCTGCGGGTGCGGGTTCGTCCGGGTGCGGTGAGGCGGCGTGCACGGTCCACGGGTCGGTGTCCAGGTCGGACACCAGGGTCTCGACGCCGGGCTCGGCCCGCAGTATCGCGGCGAGGTCGTCCAGCCAGGGCCGTTCGGTGGCCCAGTGGGTGGCGTCGAGCAACGCCGGTCCTCCGGTGGCGAGGTGCTCGCCGGCCGGATGGTGGCGCAGGTCCGAGGTGAGGTAGGCGTCCACCCCGGCGGCGGCCGCGTCGGCCAGGAAGCCGTCCCCGGCGCCGCCGCAGACCGCCAGGGTACGCACCACCCGGTCGGGGTCGCCGGCCGCGCGTACCCCGGCGGCGGTGGCGGGCAGCGCGGCGGCGGCCTGGCGGGTCAGCTCGGCCAGGGTCAGCGGCTGCGGCAACCGGCCGATCCGGCCGGCTCCCCGCCCCTGCCCGGCGGCCGGGCTGCCCGGGCGGGCCGGGTGCAGCGGGCGCAGGTCGAGCAGGCCGAGCCGGGCGGCGAGGGCGTCGGACACGCCGGGCACGGCCACGTCGGCGTTGGTGTGTGCGACGTACAGGGCGACGTCGGCCTTGATCAGTTGGTGGACGATCCGGCCCTTGTACGTCGTGGGTGCCACCGAGGACACCCCGCGCAGCAGCAGCGGGTGGTGCGCGATGATCATGTCGACGTCCGCGTCGAGCGCCTCCGCGACCGTCTCGGGTACCACGTCCACGACGCAGAGGACCCGGCGTACCGGGGCGGACGGCTCACCGAGCACCAGACCGACCCGATCCCACTCCTCGGCCCAGGCCGGTGGGTAGTGCCGCTCCACCTCGGCCACCACCTCGGCGACGGTCGGCACGGCTGCGGTTGTGCTCACGGCCGGTGAGCTTACCGGCGTCAGCGCGTCTACCGGACGTCACCCGGCCGCACCGGGCGTTCGTCCGGAGCCGGTGGCCGGGGCGTTCGTCCCGAGACCGTGGCCGCGTCGTCGCAGCCGCCGCCCCGGCCACGGGTACGCCGCGACCGGGGCGGCGGTCCCCGGCGGGACCGGGCGCCGAGGGGACAACTACCGCTCAACCGGTCCGGCAGAGGCGGTCGCGGACGGCGGTCAGCGGCAGCGCCCACGGAAAGGCGTGCTGGTGCCGCTCACCCGTTCCGGGGGCGTGCAGCGGGAAGACGTCCTCGCCGAAGAGCACGCCCACCCCCCATTCGGAGAGCCGGGCGAGGCCGGCCCGGAAGGCCGGGTGGGCGGCCATCGCCGCGTTGGTGTACGGCACCGCCACCAGCGGTATCCCTCGACCCTGCGCCTCCACCAGCAACCCCAGCGCGAGCGTGTCCGCGATGCCGGCCACCCACTTGTTGACGGTGTTGACCGTGGCCGGACACACGATCATGGCATCGGCCGTGGGCAGCACGTCCGGGTCGCCCGGGTTCTTGTAGTGCGTGCGTACCGGGTGGCCGGTCTGGCGGGCCAGCGCGGTCCGGTCGACGAACTTGGCGCCGTCTGGCGTGGTGATCACACAGACGTCCCAGCCGTCCTGCTGGGCCAGGTCGACGAGCCGGCCCACGTCTCGGGCCAGCGGCGAGCCACAGGCGATGATGTAGAGCACCTGGCGGTGCCCGTCATGGCGGTGCGAACCGGTCATGCCGGCTCCGAGGTCATACTCCTACTCCCATGTGCTCAGCCAACTCCGCGATCGGAGAAGGCGGCGCACCACGTGTGCGACGTAGGACGTCCGACATCACCTCGTGGGCGATCGGGCGACAGCGGATCTCCGACGGTGCCAGGCGGTCACTGCGCAGCAGCATCTCGCCGGCGTTGGCCACGTCGCCGATCTGAGCGAACCCGCGGGCCAGGTCGAGCAGGTGGTGCGCCCGGCGTTCGGGCAGCAAGGCGTCGAACGGTGCCGCCTCGATCTTCTGGCGGTGCACCTCGACGGCCCGCCCGCCGTCGCCCAGTTCGACCGCGGCCGCCGCCCGGTGCAGCTCCACGTTGGTCGGACCGAACGAGGTCCAGTAGTGGTTCTGGTCGCCGCCGAGTTCGACTGCCGCTGCGTGGGCCCCGTCGAGCAGATCCTCCACGGTGGCGGTGTCACCGATCCGGGAGGCGGCCATCGCGCCTTGCAGCAGCAGCATCCCGTAGACGGAGAGGCGCTCGGGCCGGCTGTCGTTACCGCCGCCCGGAGCGAGCTGGTTGGCGATCCGCACGTTCAGCTCCAGTGCCGGTCGGGGGCGACCCATCGCCACCAGGGCGTTGCAGACCCGGGTGGTGGCGACCCCGGCGAGCAGCAGGTCGTCGGCGCGTTGGGCGACGGCGATGGAACGGTCGGCGGCGAGCCAGGCGAGGTCGCACTCCCCCAGCTTGCGCAGCACCGAGGAGGCGATCTGGTAGACCTGCCCGAGCAGGTGGGCGGCGCGCTGGGCCTGGTCGCCGTCGTAGGCGGCGTCGGCCGCCTGGGCGTCGCGCAGTAGTTTCGGCAGGGCCCGGGTCAGCATTCCGTAGCGGCCGTACTGGTAGGTCAGCCAGGCGTGGGTGACCGCCTTGCCCATGTCGGCCAGTGGCGGCGGGCTCGGCGCCGCGTCGAAGTACGCGCTGATCGAGTCGTAGCGCTCCAGGGCGGCCCGGATCTCCTCGACCTCGAACTGGTCGATGCAGTTGAGCGCGTCGGTACGGCGCTCAGGGTCCTTGCCGAGCAGCAGTTGCACGTCCACCTGGAGGATGTCGGCGATCTCGTACAGCACGGAGAACTTGTCCAGCCGCCGCACGCCTCGCTCGATCTTGTCGACCCAGCTCTTCGATTTGCCTAACCGGTCGGCGAAGACCTGCTGCGACATTTTTCGCCGGCCACGCCAGTAGGCCACCCGCCGCCCTATGGGTAGCTCGTCCATCTCCCCAGTCCTCCCCTTGCTGGAGCCCTGGCCGGGGGCCGGGGGCCGTTCCGTGGGCGCGGCGATCCGTCCGTATCTCAGGTTTCCGCTGGTCGCACAGGAAGTGCGTCAGCCGTCTGGCCGAACCTCGTACTTTTCGTGCAAGTTGCATCGGCCACTTTGTCAATCCAACGAGGGTGAGCTACGGCAGTGACGGTTCTCGACGTACGAGCTGGCGCCGCTCGGGCGCGGCGAAGGGAGATGGCACCTATGTGGGGGAATGTCGGACCGCAGGTGGCACGTCTGTCGCCGCTGGAACGGGTGCGGCTACGCCGGGTCGCGGTGCGTTACGCCATGCACGGCTGGGAGGTGACCCCGGGTGCCTGCCTGGCGCGGAGCCGCTTCGTCTGCGGGCGGGCCGGCTGCCCGACGGTCGGCTGCCACCCGGCCCTGGAGGACTGGGAGCACGCGGCCAGCGCCGACCCGGCGCGGGTGGCGACATGGTGGCGGTCCCGGCCGCACGGCGTACTGCTGCCCACCGGTCGATCCTTCGACGTGCTGGAGGTGCCCGCGCACCTGGGCAGGTGGGTCCTGGACGCGGTGCGCGCCCATCCGGTCGGTCCGGGGGTACGCGGACCGGTGCTGGTCACTCCGACCGGACGGTGGATGTTCCTGGTGCGCCCGGGCGACCCGCTGCGTCCGGAACTCGAACACTGTTTCCACGTGGTCCTGCACGGGCCCGGTTCGTGGGTACCGGCACCACCGACCCGGCTGCCCGAGGGGCAGGTGCGTTGGGCGGTGGCACCGGAGCAGGCCCGCTGGCGGCTGCCGGACGCGTACCTGGTGCAGAACTCCCTGGTCGACGCGCTGCGCGCGACGGGCGTCACGCTGGCTCCGGCGCTGGTCCCCGGCCACCTGCCGCTGCCCCGCCGAGGTCGCTGACCGGGCGGTGCGACGCGCCGGCAGCGAGACCCCGGACGACCGGCGCTCGTTGGAACCTTCGACGGCGCGCCCGCGCCGGGAGCGGGGATGTGATGTCCACCGACGACACCAGGCACCACCCGGGCGGGGCAGAGCCGCCCCGGCGACACCGACCCGGCCGGCGGTGGGCGGCCACCCGGCCCCCGGGCGCCCGACCCGGCCGTCCCAGGCCGACCGGATCACGCCCGGCGATCACCCACCGGCCGACCCGCTGGCCCTGAACCCGGACGGGCTCCCACCCGCGATCGAGGCGCGGGGAGGGCCCGGGCGGTGGAGGTGGTTGCTGGCCGGCGTGTCGACCAGCCCGGCTGCCACGGATCGATCGATCTCCTCGTGGTCAGTCGACGGGCTCGTCGACCAACGGCAGGTCGACGGAGTACAGGCACCGCGCGTCGTCGGTGACCACCGCGTGCCGGTGCGCGGGCAACCGGTCCAGCCAGCCGATGCCGGCCACGCCCATGGCCACGGCGGCGGTGGCGTACGCGTCGGCCAGTCCGAGGTCGTGGCCGAGCACGGTCACCGAGCGCAGGCCCCGTGCCGGGGCACCGCGCCGCGGATCACGCACGTGGTGGCCGCGTTCGTAGACGCCCGACGTGGCGACCGCCAGGTCGGTCCCGGTGAGCACCAGGCAGACCGCCTGCGGGTTCCACGGGTGCCGCACGCCGATCCGCCACGGCAGTCCCGTCGACGAATGGCCCCGGACCCGGACGTCACCACCGGCGTTCAGGCAGTGGTTGCCGACGCCGGCGGCACGCAACCGGTCCGAGGCGACCTGGACGGCCCAGCCCTTGACGTACCCGGACGGGTCGAGCCCGCCGGTGGCGTACGCGTCGAAGAACCCGTCGGTGGCACCCCACAGGTCGGCGCAGCGTTCCAGCACCCGACGCAGGTCCGCCGACGCCTCGGAGAGCAGCAGCTCGCCCCGGTCGAAGCGGCACACCTCGCTGTCCGGTCGGTACGTGCTGAACCGCGCGTCCACCTCACGCAGCCAGCCGAACACCTGGTCGGCCAGCTCAGCCAGCTCGGTGGCGGGCCGGTCGTCGGCGATGTCGAGACTGATCGGCGTACCCATGACGTGCTCGACGCGGCGCAACCCGGGCCGGCTCAAGGTCCGCACACTCACCGGGCCTGGTCGATCGCTGCCTGCAACGACCGCCGGTAGGAGTCGCTGGTCGCGGTCGCGCCCGAGACGGTGTCCAGGTCGGCGCCCTGCCGCTCCACCACCATTCCGGCCGCACCGCTGTACCGGCTGTCGACCTGGTCGCTGCGCTGGTCGGACTGTGCCGTCTTGCGCGGCAGTTGCAGCGCCGCCGCGTTGACGATCTGGTTGCCGTCGAGGGTGATGCGGACCTGCACGTCGCCGAACTCGTTGGACACCACCGGCCCGGTGACCGTGCGGGTGGCGGCGGCACCGCTCCGGGCAGCGGCGGGGGTCTTCGTGGCCCCGCCCGAGCCGGACCGGCTGGTGCCGGACGCGCTGCGCGTCGGCTTCGGCGACTTGCTGGCCGCCGCCTTCGATTTTTCCGGGCCTCCCGGCTCGGGCCCGTCGGAGGCGGAGGGCGCCGGGGCGGGTACCTCCTGAGCGAGCTGGCCGGTGCCCGGGGCGGCCTTGAACACCACCAGCGCGGTGGTGCTGGCGGCCAGGCCGGTGATCGCGAGGAGCGCGCGGCGCATGCGGTGGGACCTCTCAGAGCTCGAAGGTGGCGAGGTGGATCTGGCGGCGGCGCACGCCGGCCTGGCGGAGCACCCGCTGGCACTGCTCGATCAGTCCGGGCGGGCCGCACAGGTACACGTCGCGCCGGGCCACGTCGGGAACCAGCTCGCGCAGTCCGTCCGGGGTCATCGCCTGCCGTGGACCGGGGTCGTCGCGCGAGCCGAGGACGTACCAGACCCGCAGCCCGCGATTGCGGGCCAACCAGTCCAGTTCCTCCTGCAACACCACGTCGGCGGGGGTCCGGGCCCGGTAGATCAGTGCGGCACCGGGCGGCAGCTCCTCCAGCATCGCCCGAAGTGGAGTGATGCCACTGCCGCCGGCGATCAGCAGCGCCCGTTCGCGGGTGCGATGGGCCGCGGTGAAGGTGCCCGACGGGCCGACCGCCCAGACCCGCACGCCCGGGTCGAGGTTACGCAGATCCTGGGTGTGTCGCCCGACCACCTTGACGGTCAGGCGCAGCCAGCGGTCGTTGGCGGCGGCGGAGACCGAGAACGGGTGCGACTGCCACCAGCAGCCCCGGGTCAGGAAACGCCAGCGGAAGAACTGCCCGCCCAGCATCTCCAGCCGATCGAGGCGTACGCCGGTCAGGTAGATCGAGACGGTGTCCGGGCTCTCGGTGACCACGTCGGCCACCCGCAGCCGGTGCCGCAGGTTGAACACCAGCGGGGCGATCACCCGCCCCCACAGCCACGCGGCGATCACCAGCACGTACAGGGCGATCCATCCGGTACGCGCCGGGCCGGGCCGGAACAGCTGGGAGCCGTTGCTGAACTGGTGTGCGTAGCCGAGCAGCAGCACGGGGTACGCGACCAGATGGGTGGCGTGCCACAGCTCGTACGGCAACACCCGGCGGACCGCCCGCACGCTGGCCAGCCCGACCAGCACCAGCAGCCCGGCGGCGGCGAACGCGGAGACCATGTCCTGGTACTCGCGCAGCATCACATCGGCCTGGCCGAGCAGCGAGCGGCCCTCCAGTCCGGCGTAGCCGACCAGGATCAGGGCGGTGTGTGCGAGCACCGCGACCAGCAGGGTGGCGCCGACGTCGCGGTGCCAACGGGCGATCCGCTCGCCGCCGGCCCACCGTTCGAGGGCCGGTAGGCGGCTCATCATCAACACCTGCACCAGCAGCAGGTAGCCGGCGACCAGTCCGGTGATCTGGCCGGCGGCGGTGGTCATCGCGGTGGCCCCGGCCAGCGAGCCGGCCGGGGTGTCCCGCCACCACGGCAGCACGCTGGCGACGAGACCACCCAGGAACAGCACGACCAGCAGTCGCCGACCACCGGCGCCACGCCGCGGCACGGCCGGCGACGGCGCGGGGGGAGGTGAGCCGCGCCCGGGTCGGAGGTCGGGCCGGGGGTTGGCGTACGGGCGGGGATAGGTCGTCACGCCCGGCCACCGCACTCGTCGAGCTGGTCGGCCATACACCGTTTCCGATTCCTGCCGGTCGTCGACCCAGGACGTGACCGGTCTCCCGAGAGTGCGACGACTGATGCCTGAGGGGGTTTGCCCGGGCAAGGTAGCCAGTGGCGGCCACTCCGACAAGTGGGTCGACGGTCCCGTACGGAGGTACTTAAGGCGGAGTTTCCTCCCGAACCGGCGTCGGGTGCCTTCCGGCCGATCGGGTACCGCACGAGCGCAAGCAGGGCGTTCGCCGGGTGCCGGCGTTCGGAGGGCGATTTCGCGCCGCCCGCAGCCGCCTCCGGGTCCGGCCGGCCGCACAGGCAAATTTAAGGCCCGGATAAGGGGCGGCTCAGCGGGCCACAGCCGCTCTCCCGCGCCGCCCGAGCCAAAGTAGCAGCAGGGAGAGCGCGTGATCCGTCACCGCAGCGGGTATTCCGCCGCACCGTTGCTGAACGCGTGAGGGGAAGGCACATGCTCAGCAAAGAGGATCAGCGCAGGTTCGAACAGATCACCCGCCACCTGCGGGAGAGTGACCCGGCGTTCTTCGCCCGGCTCGACAACCGGGCTCGGGGGCGGCGGGGCCGGTGGCTGCTGTTGTTGACCATCGTGCTCTGGGCGGCGCTGCCGGCCACCACCGTGCTCGCCGGGCGGCTGGCCGGGGCGATCTTCGCAGTGGTGCTGCTGACCAACGCGGCGCTGATGTGGCGGTTCCGCCAACGCTGGCTATGACGGGCACGGTCGCGCTCAATCCAGGATCGAGTGCCCTCGCACCTCAGCGGAAGCCATTCGATCCGGGATCGAGCGTGACCATTCCGCCTGTGGGGAGTGCTAATCGCCCAACTGGCGGTAGGCGTGGCGGAGGCGCTCGACGAGTCCCGGCCCGCCGATGGCCGGCGCGGGCGCGCCCAGTTGCCGCAGGAGCAGGTCCGGCCGGGCGGTCAGGCTCGGTGGGCGGTCCGGCAGCGGCACGGGCGGCAGCCAGAACCGGTCGACCGCCTCGGCCAGCGGCGTGACGGGCAGGTCGTCCAGCACCCGGCCGGCGCCTGCGGCGGGAACCTCCGCCTCGCGGTCACCGGGCCTGCTTCGGTCGACATCGCCCGGCCCGGTCTGCCGCGCGGGCGACGGGCCACTGTGCCCGGTCGCGGCGACGTCACGCTCCGCCGCCGCGCCGGCACGGGCCGCCGCGTCGTCGCCGTGGGCCGACGGCCCGGTGGCCGGGTCGACGGCCGGTGCGCCGGCACGCAACTGCCGCAGCCGGGCGAGCAGCTCCGACCGGCTGCGGCCACGCCAGTGCAGCAGGGTGAACGGGTCCGCGTCGAACGCCTCGGCGAGCAGGTAGAAGGTGGCGGCGAGGTGTTTGCAGGGCACCGCGACGTCCGGACACGAGCAGCGCTGGTCCAGTTCGGTCACCACGGCCGGAAACAGTGGCGCCTCGGCCGCGGCGAACAGTTCCTCCAGTTCGGCCGGTAGGTCGCCGGCGAGCAGCCGGGCGCTGAAGAACGCCTGGGCGGCCAACTCCTCCTCGATCCGTGCCCAGAGCCGCGCCGGAAACGGTGGTAGCGCGACGGTGACCTGGTACGGCTTGACCCGGGAGCCCTGCACCACGGCCGTCACCACCCCGGGGGCGACGTCGAGGCGGAGCACCTGACCGGCACGGGCGTACGACCGGCCCCGGGTCAGCCGGGTGCCGAGCGCGAAGGACTCCAGCACCTCCAGGAACCGGCGGGACCACCAGGAGACCCCGATGACGCCCCGGGCACTGCGGGCCCGCAGACCCCCGTCGACCCGGCGTGGGGGGCCGTACTCGGCGAACCTTCCTGGACCGTCGGCGCTCACTCGGCCACCGCCCCCGCCTCCAGGGTGAACAACTCGCGCAGCTGGGCGGTGGACAGCTCGGTGACCCACTGCTCACCGGTGCCGACCACCGAGGCCGCCAGGTCACGCTTGTCGGCGATCAGCGCGGCCACCTTCTCCTCCACCGTGCCGGCGCAGACGAACTTGCGTACCTGTACCCGTCGGCGCTGTCCGATCCGGAACGCCCGATCGGTGGCCTGGTCCTCCACCGCCGGGTTCCACCACCGGTCGACGTGCACCACGTGGTTGGCGGCGGTCAGGGTCAGCCCGGTCCCGCCGGCCTTGAGGGAGAGCAGGAACAACGAGGGCCCTCCGGCGGACTGGAAGCGGGCCACCATCGCGTCCCGGTCGGCCTTGCCGACGCCGCCGTGCAGGAACAGCACCTCCCGCCCGAACCGCGCCGACAGGTGCCCACGCAGCATGCCACCGAACTCCGCGTACTGGGTGAACAGCAGGGCCTTCTCCCCCGCCGCCAGGACCTCGTCGAGGATCTCCTCCAGCCGTGCCAGCTTGCCGGAGCGTCCGTCCAGCGGTGAACCGTCGCGCAGCAGCTGCGCGGGATGGTTGCAGACCTGCTTCAGGCGGGTCATGGTGGCCAGCACCAGGCCCCGCCGCTCGATGCCGTCGCTGGACTCGATGCGGGCCAGCATGTCGTCGACGACCACCCGGTAGAGCGCCGCCTGCTCGGCGGTCAGGTTGCAGAAGACGTCCATCTCCAGCTTCTCCGGCAGATCGGAGATGATCGACGAATCGGTCTTGAGCCGGCGCAGCACGAACGGGCCGGTGATCCGCCGCAGCCGTTCGGCGGTCTCGGTGTCGCCGTGCCGCTCGATCGGCTCGGCGAACCGTTTCCGGAACGTCGCGGCCGGCCCGAGCAGGCCCGGGTTGGCGAACTGCATGATGGACCAGAGGTCGGCCAGCCGGTTCTCCACCGGCGTACCGGTCACCGCGATGCGATGCCGGGCGGGCAGCAGCCGGACCGCCTCGGCCTGCCGGGTGGCGGCGTTCTTGATGGCCTGGGCCTCGTCCACCACCACCCGGTGCCAGTCGACGCCGGCCAGTTCCGCCGCGTCCCGGGCGGCCACCGAATACGTGGTGAGGACCAGGTCCGCGGCGTGCACGGCGGCGGTGAACTCCGCGCCCCGGGTCCGCTGCGCGCCGTGGTGCACGTGTACGCGTTTGTCCGGCGTGAAGCGGGCGGCCTCCCGCTGCCAGTTGCCGACCAGCGACATCGGGCAGATCAGCAGGGTCGGACCGGCCTGCGGTGGGTCGGCCGCCAACAGCGCCAGCAGCTGCACCGTCTTGCCCAGCCCCATGTCGTCGGCGAGGATCCCGCCGAGCCCCAGCGACTGGAGGAAGGCCAGCCAGGCCAACCCTCGCCGCTGGTACGGCCGCAGCGTGCCCTGGAACGACGGCGGCTCCTCCAGTGGCGCGAGGCGGCGCTCCACGGCCCCGGCGAGCAGGTCGCCGAGCGCACCGTCGGCGCTCACCTCGAGCACCGGCAACGCGTCCGGCTGCTCGGCTTCGGACAGGCCGAGGCGCAGCAGGTCGGCCACGGTCAGCTCGCCGGTGGCCCGCAGCAGTCGCAGACCGGCGGCGAGCCGCTTCGGATCCAGCTCGACCCAGCGGCCCCGCAGCCGTACCAGCGGGGTCTTCAGCTCGGCCAGGCGGGTCAGCTCGTCCTCGGTCAGCGGCTGGTCGCCCAGGGCCAGCTCCCAGCGGTAGTCGACCAGCGCCTCCAGGCCGACCCGGTCACCCGGGCCGGTGACCGCGCCGGGAGCACTGCGGGAGCGGGCCCGCAGCCGGGCACCGAGCCGCGACGCGGGCCGCCGCCACCACGATGGCAGCAGCACCGTGAAGCCCGCCGCGTGCAGCGTCGGCGCGCCATCGCGCAGGAACCGGTGCGCGCCCTCGGTGTCCAGTTCCAGCGCCTCCGGTCGGGCGGTACGCAGGGCGGCGTCCAGCTCCGGCCACAGCCGGCTGGCCCGGCCGAGTTCGGCCAGCAGGACCTCCTGCGGATGGTCACCGGCGACCGTCCCGCCCTCGCCCCGCCACACCTGCCCGGCGTCGACGTGCAGGCCCGGTTCGTCGCTGGCGCGCAGCCCGAACTCCAGCCGCCACCCGCCGGTCGTGGCGACGACGGCCCCGGGGTCGGCCGGCACCACGGTCACCGGCTCGGTGATCTCGTCTGCCGGTGGCTCGATCAGCCGGAAGCTGGCCCGTACCGCGCCGCCGGCGGCGTCCCGTTGCCACTCGTCCAGTTCGGACCGGAGCGTACGCAGGGCCGCCGCCTCGGCGGTGAACTCGCGGACCGGTCCGGTCAACGCGCCGAGCCAGGCCGACACGGCACCGTTCGGTCGCACCCCCCGGGCCAGGGTGGCCGGCGGCAGCACGGCGCGTACGGCGGCGTCGGTGAGCGCGTCCAGTGCCTCGGCGACCAGCGGCCCAGGGGCGTCGACCGCGTCGCTCGACGCGCCCGACGAACCGGTGCGGGGCCGCCGCCCGGGGGCGTGCGGCAGCCGACCGGGGGCCTCCGGCCGGTCGGCTGGCCGATGCCCGGACCGCCCGTCGGGCGTCATCGCCGCCAACTCCGCCTCGACCACGGCTCGGGCGGCCGGTGGCAGTGCCAGTGCCAGCGAACGGGCCCAGGCCGCGTCCGTGCCGGTCAACAGGGGCCGCCACACCGCCCAGCCCGGCACCTCCTCGACGGGATCGCCCTGCTCAGCTCGTACCCCCCGGCTCCCGGCCCGACCACCACGGCGCTGTCGGCCGTCGACGGCGGTGCGGTCGACGAACGTCGGGACGTCCGACGGGGGCGGATCGGCGAGGCTGGGCAGGACGCGGCCACGGGCGGCCAGGTCGGTGGCGAAGGCGGCCAGCTCGGCCAGGTGCCGCAGGCTCGCGCCGTGCGCGGCGGCCAGCCCGTCGACGGTACGCAGCAGCGGCAACGCGGCGTCCGGGGCGTACGCCAGCACCGGGACCTGCCACCCGGCGAGGGTGACCGGGCCACGGAGCGGTTCCACGACGGTGGTCCGGACCAGCTCCGGCGAGTCCAGAGGCGAGCCGGCCCGGGTGGGCAGCCGCAGCAGCGCCGTGCCGAGGTCGTCCGGTTCGGCGGCCTCCGCCAGCAGCGCGACCAGCGTGCCGTGCCCGGCGGCGAACGGGTGCGGGCGGGAGCGTGGCGCGCGGCCGGGACGGCGCGGAGCGTGTGGTGGCAACGTGCTGTCCTCGGCCCAGACCGCCAGCCCTCGACCGGGCAGCCACATCCCGTGGACGACCAGCACGCACTCCCCCTCGCCCGGTAGGGCCGGTCAGTCCTGGTGGCTGCCCGGGCCCCGTCGACACCCGGGCCAGGATAGGCGGCGCTGACCCACTACCGTCGGCGCCATGTACGACCTGCTGGTGATCGGTGGCCTCGGCGTCGACGTTCGGGTACGGGTGCCCGGGTTACCGCTGCCGGTGGTCGACTCCGTCACCGTCGACCCGATCGAGCTGCGGGTCGGCAACACCGGAGCCGGCGTGGTGCTCGCCGCACGGGCGCTCGGGCTGCGGGTGGCGGTGATCGACACCATCGGCGCCGACCCGGCCGGTGACGTCGTTCGGGCCGCGCTGGAGCGCACCGACGTGCGGGCGGTGCTGGCCGACGATCCGGCCGGCACCCGGCGGTCGGTGAACCTGGTCGATCCCGACGGCCGGCGGATGTCCCTGTACGACCCCCGGGCGTCGGACGGTCCGCGGCCGTTCCCGGTGGCCCAACTGGCGGAGCTGATCGGGAGCAGCACCCACGTGCACCTGTCGATCATGGGGTGGGTGCGAGAGCTGCTGCCCGACCTCGGTGCGGTGCTCGGCGAGGGGGTCGGCACATCGACCGATCTGCACGACTGGGACGGGCGCAACCCCTACCATCGCCCCTTCGCCGAGGTGGCCGAGCTGGTGCTGGTCAGCGGCGCGGCGCTCGGCGACCGGGCGGCGGCGGTGGCCGGCACGCTGGCACCACGCCCGGTGCTGGTGACCCGGGGCGCGGAGGGCGCCGACCTGTTCCTGGGCGGCGGCGTCAGCCGGATCCCGGCGGCTGTGCCGCCCGGCCCGGTGATCGACACCAACGGCGCCGGGGACGCCTTCGCGGCGGGCGTCATCGCGGCCCGGTCACGCGGCGCGACCTGGGCGGAGGCCGCCGGGTACGCGTCCCGGGTCGCCGCCGCGGCCGGCACCCACGACGGCATGGAGTATCCACCTGGACTGCTGCCCGGCGACTGACCGACGGGCTGTTCCTGCCCGCCGATCCGCACGAGTCGCCGACTGCGGGTCGGCGGGTTGACAGGCCACTCCGTAAGTCATAACTTACGGTTCGTGGCCACTTACCAGACGGATGACGGATGGGACGCCCTTGGCGATCCCACCCGTCGCGCCATCGTCGCGCGCCTCGCGGAGCGCCCGCGCGCCGTCGGCGAACTCGCCCGGGAGCTACCGATCAGCCGACCCGCGGTGTCCCAGCACCTGAGGGTGCTCAAGGACGCCGGCCTGGTCGTCGACCGCACGGCCGGCACCCGACGGGTCTACCGGCTCAACCCGGCAGGTGTGGCCGCCTTACGCGATCAACTCGACACGTTCTGGAACCGCGCGCTGGACGGTTACCAGGAGGTGGTCGAGCAGCCCACCGAGGAGGACTCATGACCCAGGCAGCAGATGTGGTGGTACGCCGCCAGATCATCGTCAACGTACCGATCGAGAAGGCGTTCACCACGTTCACCGCGCGGTTCGGCGACTTCAAGCCGCCGGAACACAACCTGCTCAGTGCCGCGATCGCCGAGACGGTGTTCGAGCCGAGGGTCGGTGGCCACATCTACGACCGTGGCGTCGACGGCACCGAGTGCCGCTGGGCGCGGGTGCTCGCCTACGACCCACCGGACCGGGTCGTGTTCAGCTGGGATATCAGCCCGCGGTGGCGGGTCGAGACCGAGCCCGACAACACCAGCGAGGTTGAGGTCCGGTTCGTCGCCGAAACCCCGCAGCGGACCCGGGTGGAGCTGGAACACCGCCACCTCGACCGGCACGGCCCCGGCTGGGAGTCCGTCCGCGACGGCGTCGCAGACGACGGAGGTTGGCCGCTCTACCTGGCCCGTTACGCCACCCTGTGCGCCGTGCAGGAGTGATTCCGTCCAGGGCCCGGTGCCGGCACACCGGCGGAGGCTGGTTACCGGCACCGGGCCCGTCGGCGAGCTGCCGTCGGTGGGGTCAGCCGGCTCGCCCGACGGAGACGACGCCCGATACTCGGTCGGGGCGGGATCGTATGGCTTCACCCTGCGGGAGTGCGGTACGCGGGGCAGGATGGGCGCATGGCATCCACGGTTGAGATCCCGCTGGTGGGCGGCACGGCTGACGGGGAACACGTCACCGTCGAGCTGGACCCGAACGACCGGCCCCCGCTGACCCACCATCACCTGGGCCCGGAAGGGCTGGCAGCGGCGGAGATCTACGAGTTGGAGTCCGTCGACGCCGACCGCCAGCAGTGGCGCTACTGCTGGCGGGGACCGGCGGTCTGAGTCGACACCACTCAGGCGCCGACCTCGACCAGGGAGCGGTTGCGCAGGCTCTCCAGCACCGCCCGGGTGACCTGAGAGGTGCCCCGGGCCTCGTCACACACCTGCGCGACCCGCTGGGCGGTGACCTCCGCCCGCTGGTCACGTTCGTCCCACAACTGGTCCACCTCCGCCAGCAGGGGACCCTCCACCTCCCGCTCCACGCCACGCAGCGCCGGCACCCCCAGGCGCTGCGCGAGGTCGAAGACCTTGCCGGCGTACGGCAGGGGCAGGAACGGCGTACCCATCATCGCGGCGAAGATCAGGAAGTGCAGGCGCATGCCGACCGCCAGGTCGAAGTGGCGCATCAACCCGAGCACCTGCTGCGGCGAGTAGGTGCCGTGCAGAATCCGTCCCCGCTCTGCGGCGATCATGTGCGACAGCACCCCGTGCGAGTGCCGGATGTCGTCGCGTTCCATCGGCACGAACAGCACGTGCGCGTCTATCCGGTGCACCAGGAAGTCACCGATCTGCGCCAGCAGCCGGTGGTACCCGTCCACGTCCAGCCGTTCCGCCGCCCGACCCGGCTCCCGTACGCTCATCCCGACCAGCCGTTTGCCGGCCGGCACGCCCTCCTCGCGGAGGAACTGCGCGGGAAAGTCGTCGGGTTCCAGCAGGAACGCCGGGTCGCCGGTGACGGTGATCGGGTTGAGCAGGCCCGCCTCCTCCAGCACCATCCGCGACTCCTGGTCGCGGACGGTCACCTGGACAGCACTGGCCAGCGTCTCCCGGACCATGCCGGTGTCCACCATCTCGCTGAGTGGCCCGACGCCCACGGCGTACGTCAGCAGCGGCAGTCCCCGCTCCTGCGCCACCCGGACCACCCGCAGGTAGCGGCGGGCCTCCTTGTCGTAGAGGATGCCTCCGCCGCCCAGGATGAGCAGGTCGAGCTGGGAGAGCACGAGGGCCGAGTCGGTCCGGCTGACCCCCTCCCAGGGCACCGCCTCCACGTCCGGGTGGGCGACCGCGGTGTGTGCCGGATTCCGCGAGAACACGATGATCCGCGCGTTCGGCTCCTGCTGACGCAGGTCGTTCAGCAGCCCGGTGAGGATCGCCTCGTCGCCCAGGTTGCGCCCACCGTACGAGCCGAGCACACCGATGGTCAGTCCGGCACGCGTCATCCGTCGCTCCTCCCCAGGTGCGTCCGCTTCGACGTTTCCCCGCTGCACGGACGAACAGTCCTCGCGGCCGGCCGGCGCGCACACCGGCGGGAAACGGCTTGCCCGCCCGGGTGCCCGACACGCAGCGTGAACGGCATGGAGACGGGCAGGAGAAATCGGCTGCGGTGGGAGCACTTGCCCCCGATGTCCGATCCGCAGTCGAGAAGATCCTCGCCGACCAGGTGGTCGAGGCGGTGTCGCAGCCGGGCGGCTACTCCCCCGGCACGGCCGACCGGGTACGCACGGGCAGCGGCCGGCGCGCGGCATCCCCACCCTCCGGGCCTTCCAGCACGCTCAGGCCGAAGCCCTGCTCACCTGGCTGGCCGACCGCCTGCGCAGCTGACGTCGGCGGGCCCTGGGGCAGCGACGGTCGAGGCAGCAACTTCCCCGAAGTTGCTGCGGGCTGTGGCGGTCGAGGCAGCAACTTCCCCGAAGTTGCTGGGGGCTGCGGTGGTCGAGGCAGCAACATCCCCGAAGTTGCTGCCTCAGGGCGGGTCGGGTGGCGGTGGGAGGGCCGTCAGGTGGGTGAGGTGGCCGGGTGGGTGAGGAAGGGGAGTACCGCCGCGGGCAGGGCGGGTGAGTCGACGATGTCGTAGTGGGTGAGGCCGGGCAGAACGGCGAGGCGGGCCGCCGGGCGGTCGCTGCCGTCCCAGCCGGCGTCCCGGTGGCCGCCGCCGAGCAGGCCGAAGAACTCCACCATGTGCGCCGGGCGGATCGAGTCGGCGTCGGCGAAGACCAGCATCGTCGGTGTGGTGATCGCGGCGACCTCCGGCGACCAGTCGTACTCGTGGCGCAGCAGCTCGCCCGTCCTGGCCCACAGTCGTGGCCAGTCCTGCGGACGGGGGGCGACGCGTCGATAGAGCTGCTCGGCGGGAGTACCGCGCATCCGTTCGGCGGCCGCCTCGTCGGGCTCGGGCATGCCGGCTAGCACCTCGGGGAACCAGCCCTGCCGACGGCACGGTGCGGAGACCACCACCAACCGGCGGAGCAGCCGCCGGTGCTGGACCGCCAACCGCAGGGCCACCCCACCTCCGAGGGAGAAGCCCAGCACCTCGGCCTCGACCAGCTTGAGGTGGACGATCAGCGCCGCCACGTCGTCGGCCATCGACTCGTAGCGCAGTGGTCGGTCCACGTCCGCGGTGCGGCCGTGACCCGGCAGGTCGACGCTGACCACCAGGCGACGCCGCGCCAGCGCGGGCCGGATCGCGGCGAAGGTCTCCACCGCGCCGAACCCGCCGTGCAGCAGCACCAGCGGTCGACCGGCACCGTGCGTCTCGTACCAGAACCGGACGCCGTTCACCTCGGCAAATGCCACCGGGGCCCCTTCCGATCGGGTTGCGGCCCGGTGGACATCGGCCGCAACTGCACAGGTGGAAGGGGACTGGTGGGCGCGGCAGGTTTCGAACCTGCGACCCCTCGCTTGTAAGGCGAGTGCTCTCCCGCTGAGCTACGCGCCCGGAACGCCGTACGGCGGGCCGGCGGTTGGCAAGCTTACCCTGCCTCCCGCCGGCCCGGACGGACGCCTCGCGCCCGACGACGGGTCAGGCCATGGCCTCCGCCAGGGCCTTGCGCCAGCCCTGCTGGTCGCGGGGATCGCCGGGCATGTTCATCTCGGCGAAGCGGACCACGCCGGACCGGTCGATGACGAAGGTCCCCCGGTTGGCGATGCCGGCGGTGTCGTTGAAGACGCCGTACGCCTGGGCGACGGCACCGTGCGGCCAGAAGTCGGACAGCAGCGGGAACTGGTAGCCCTCGCGGTCCGCCCAGATCTTGTGGGCGAAGACCGAGTCGACGCTGACGGTCAGCACCTGGACGTCGTCGTTGACGTACTCGTTGAGGTTGTCCTGCACCTCGCACAGCTCACCCTGGCACACACCGGTGAACGCCAGCGGGTAGAAGACCAGCAGGACGGTACGCCGGCCGCGGAAGTCGGAGAGTCGGACCTGCTGGTTGTTCTGGTCCTTCAACACGAAGTCGGGCGCCTCAGCGCCAACCTCGATGGGCATGCGGACTCCTCGGATCGGTTCGGGGACGGCCTCGGCACTCGCCGCGGGGCTACTTCTTGCCCTTGGCGCCGCGACGGAGCACGAGACGGGCACCGCTCCAGTCCTTGCCGGCGTTGACCGTGGAGGTCTGCTGGAGGCCGGCGGTGGGCGCCGACTCGGCGATCTCGCTCGGCTCGACGTGTCCCTCGCGGCCGGCCTTGGGCGTCAACAGCCACACGACCCCGTTGTCGGCCAGCGGGCCGAGGGCGTCGACGAGCAACTCGAAGAGATCACCGTCGCCGTCCCGGTACCACACCAGCACCGCGTCGACCACCTCGTCGGTGTCCTCGTCGACCAGATCTCCACAACGGTCGGTCAGGGCGTCCCGGAGATCCTGGTCGACGTCTTCGTCGTAGCCCATCTCCATGACGACCATCCCCGGCTCGATGCCGAACCGGTCCGCCAGGCTGCGTACCCCGTCAGCAGCCTGACCAGCGGTCGCGCTCACTGTCGCGTGCCTCCTCATCTCGTCCGAACCACGGCGTCCACTCGACGCCGTCAAGCAAAGTCCACACAGTTGTGCCCTCCTGCGCAAGTGGCGCACCGGGTGGAACGAAATTTACCGTGCCAGCAGCGTACGGGCACCCTGGGTGATGGCCTCCTCGGAGACCAGGACCTGCCGGGCGGCCGGACCCAACGGCACAAAAGAGTCAACTGCGGCCACCCGCCGGACCGCTCCGACATATCCGGCATCCACCAGCGCGGCGATAACCCCCTCGCCCACCCCGCCGGAGCGGCGTGTCTCGTCCACCACCAGCACCCGGCCGGTGGCGGCGGCCTCCCGGATGAGGTCGGCCACCGGCAGCGGCGCGAGCCAGCGCAGATCCACGACCCGGGTACCGATGCCCTCGTCAGCCAGGGCGGAGGCGGCCCGCAACGACATCCGTACCCCGTTGCCGAAGGTGACGATGGTGATGTCCTCGGCCGAGCCGACCCCGTACACGCGGGCCCTGCCCACCGGCACGTGGCCCCCGGCCCAGGCGCCAGGTTCGGCGTAGCCGGCCAGCCACTCACCGTCGCCGTCGGTGTAGAGGTCACGGGTGTGGTAGAGCGCGATGGGCTCCAGGAACACGCAGACGCTGCCATCCACCGCCGCGCTGGCCAGGCAGGTCCGCAGCATGGCCGCCGCGTCGTCCGGCCGGGCGGGCACGGCGATCACCAGGCCCGGAACGTCCCGCAGTACGGCCACCGAGTTGTCGTTGTGGAAATGCCCGCCGAAGCCCTCCTGGTACGCCAGTCCGGCCACCCGCACCACCATCGGGTTACGCAACGCCCCCTGCGAGAAGAACCGCATGGTCGCCGCCTCGCCCCGCAACTGGTCCTCGGCGCTGTGCAGGTACGCGAGATACTGGATCTCGGGCACCGGCAGCATCCCGGCCAGGCCCGCGCCGAGGCCGAGGCCGAGGATCGAGGTCTCGTCGAGCAGGGTGTCGAACACCCGCGCGGCGCCGAACCGGTCACGCAGCCCCTTGGTCACCCCGTAGACCCCGCCCTTGGCGGCGACGTCCTCGCCGAAGACCGCCATCTGCGGATGGTGGAGCAGCCCGTCGGTGAGCGCCGCGTTGATGCTCTGCGCGAGGGTCAGCGGCCCGGCCAGTTCGGGCGGCTTGCCCCCGAACGCCTCGGCCCGCGCCGCGGCGTTCGGGCCGGCGGCACGGGCACCGGCCTCGGCGACCGCCAGGGCGACCCGGACCGGCCGGCGGGGGGCCAGCGGGGCGATCACCTCCGCGGGATCGGCCAGCTTGGGCTCGTCCAGCACCTCCTCGGCGATCCGGCGGATCTGCCAGCCGATCTCGTCGTACCGGTCCAGCAGCTCCGTGCCGCTGGCCAGACCGGCGTCGACCAACCGGCGCGCGGTGGCGACCACCGGATCCCGGGCCACGTCGGCGGCGATCTCCGTGGCGGAGCGGTACGCGCTCTCGGCGTCCGCGCCGGCATGGCCCATCAGCCGGACCGTGGTCAGGTGCAGCACGGCGGGGCGCCGGTGCCGGCGCACCCAGGCCGCCGCCTCGGTCGCCACCTCGTAGGCGCCGACCAGGTCGGCGCCGTCGGCCTCGAAGTACCGGATGCCGGGCCTGGACCGCAGGGCCGTCGCCACCCAGCCCTGCGGAGAGCGGACGCTGATGCCCAGCCCGTTGTCCTCGCAGACGAAGAGCACCGGGATACGCAGGCCGGTGTGGTCGTACCAGCCGGCGGTGTTGAACGCGGCCGTCGCGCTGGCGTGGTTGATCGAGGCGTCCCCGAACGAGCAGACCACGATGGCGTCGGCCGACCAGGGCGCCGGGGCCGGTTCCGCACCGGGCGGGGTCGTCTCCCCCCGGGCGTCCAGCCGGCGCAGTCGTTCCACGGCGAGGCCCACCCCCACCGCCCTGGGCAGGTGCGACGCGACGGTCGAGGTCGTCGGCACGACCGCGAGGTCGGCGCGACCGAACACCTTGTGCCGGCCGCCGGCGATCGGCTCCCGGCTGGAGGCCACCATGCCGCGCAGCACGTCCCGGGCCGCCTCGGCGTACGCCCGGTGCACCGGACGCTTGACCACCGTCATCCGGACCCCGCCGGGGTCGTCGCCGGACTCACGGCCGTCGGGATCGGCGACCGGCGCGGTCACGCGGAGCGGCCCTGGGCCGGCCACCGGTACGGCTGCGGACCGGTCACCGGAGCCGGGCACGTCGGCGTCGGCACCGTCGGCCCGCTCGACCGCCGCCGGGTCGGGCTCACCGCCGCTCGGGTCCGCGCCGTCGGTCGACTCGCCGGCGCTCACCGGAGCGGTCGCCGGACCGTCCGACGCGCCGGGGGCGGCCTCCGGGTCGGCCACCAGCCGGGCCGGGTCGTGGGGCGGCTCGCCGGACCGGGCGGGCGGAGTCTGGGCGGAAGGGCTGGCCTGGGGGTTCTCGGCCGGCTGGGCGGCCGCAGCGGACTGCCCGACCGGAGCCGGCGGCGCGGCCTGGGCGGCGCGGACGCAGTAGAAGGCGCCGGAACGGTAGTGCAGCAGCGCCGGGTCGGTGGGCCGCAGGGCCGCCGCCACCGCGGCGTTGCCCTCGTGACCGGCGGAACCGATGGTGTAGTAACCCTCGCCGAAGCTGCGCAGCCAGCGGCCGGCCAGGTCGAGTTGCCGGCTGGTGACCTGGGCGTCGAAGAGGTCCAGCAGTTGGTCACCGGTCAGCGCGCTGCCCTCGGCCACCGGTCGCGTCGGGTCGGTGCGGCGCGCCGGGTCGGCGAGGGCGGCCAGGGACTCCCGGAACCGGTCGTCGAGATCCTGCGGGGTGGTCACGTCCGACAGCATTACCGACCGACGCACGCCTCGCACAGTCGAGCGCGTGTCGCGGCTGTCCGGTCGGGCCGCTACGGGTCGCAGTCCGCCGGGCAGCCGCCGTCGGAGACCTTCCAGACCAGGTCACGCAGCACGGCCAGCTCCTCGTCGCCGAGCGGGGCCAGCAGCCGGGAGTCGGAGAGCACCCGGTGGACCCGTTCGCGCATCCGCCGGCCGGCGTCGGTCACCACGAGCGTCTTCTGCCGCCGGTCGGCCGGATCGACCCTGCGCTCGACCAGCCCGGCCTGTTCCAGCTTGTCGACCAGGCCGGTGACGTTCGACCGGTCGCACCGTAGCTGTTCGGCCAGCTCGCGGGCGGGCAGCGGACGGTCCGGGTCGAGCTGGTACAGCGCGCGGGCGACGGCCGGGGTCAGACCCAGCGCGGCGATGTCGAGATCCTGGTGATGCCGCAGGGCGGAGGCGACGTGCATGATCCGGCGCACCGTGTCACCGGCCAACCCGCTGCGGTCGGCCGGATCCGGGCCGGCCGGGGCGATGATCGGCCGTGACATGGCCACATCCTAGGGCTCGCACACCGCGTCCGCCCTGGTCAGCCCGGCGGATCAGCCGGGCAGGAAGGAGAACCGGACCTGCCGGGTGGGGTTGTCGCCGTTGGTGTCGACCAGACAGACCGACTGCCAGGTGCCCAGGGCCAGGCGCCCACCGAGCACGGGGAGCGTCGCGTACGGGGCGACGAAGGCGGGCAGCACGTGGTCGCGGCCGTGCCCCGGCGAGCCGTGCCGGTGCCGCCACCGCTCGTCGGTGGGCAGCACCGCGTCCAGCGCGGTGAGCAGGTCGTCGTCCGAGCCGGACCCAGTCTCGATGATGGCCACGCCGGCCGTGGCGTGCGGCACGAAGACGTGCAGCAGCCCGTCACCCGAGCCGGCGAGGAAGCGCTCGGCCTCGGCGGTGATGTCCCGGACGGTCGGCCGGGAACCGGTCCGGACGGTGATCAGCTCACTGCGCACACGTCGCATTCTCCCCCACCGGGGTACGGTGCGCCGGAACCGCCGTCGAACGACAAAGTTACTGGTGGGTACCTGTGTCGAGCGTCGCCCTTGGACCGGGTGGACGTGACGCCGAGTGCCACGACGGGGCAGGATGGCGCTAGAGACCTATCCCACACACAACCGAGGGAACGCCTGTGGCTACGGAACGCAAGCGCCCGGTGATCACGGCCGGCCTGCCGAGCCAGCTTCCGGACATCGACCCCGAAGAAACCAGCGAGTGGGTCGAGTCGCTCGACGGTGTCATCGACGACCGTGGCACCAAGCGAGCCCGCTACGTCATGTTGCGGCTGCTGGAGCGCGCCCGGGAGCGTCAGGTCGGCGTGCCGTCGCTGACCACCACCGACTACATCAACACCATCCCGCCGGAGCGTGAACCGTGGTTCCCCGGCGACGAGCACGTCGAGCGCCGGATCCGGGCGTACGTGCGATGGAACGCGGCCATGCTGGTGCACCGCGCGCAGCGGCCCGAGATCGGTGTCGGCGGCCACATCTCGACCTTCGCCAGCTCGGCCTCGCTCTACGAGGTCGGCTTCAACCACTTCTTCCGGGGCAAGGACCATCCGGGTGGCGGCGACCACATCTTCTACCAGGGGCACGCCTCCCCCGGCATGTACGCGCGGGCGTTCCTGGAGGGCCGGCTCAGCGAGAACCAGCTCGACGGCTTCCGGCAGGAGCTGTCCCACCCGGGCGGCGGGCTCCCGTCGTACCCGCACCCCCGGCTGATGCCGGACTTCTGGGAGTTCCCCACGGTCTCCATGGGCTTGGGCGGCCTGAACGCCATCTACCAGGCCCGGTTCAACCGGTACCTGCACCACCGGGGCATCAAGGACACCTCCGACCAGCACGTCTGGGCCTTCCTGGGCGACGGCGAGATGGACGAGCCGGAGACCCTCGGCGCGATCGGGGTGGCCGCCCGCGAGGAGCTGGACAACCTCACCTTCGTGATCAACTGCAACCTGCAGCGGCTGGACGGCCCGGTACGCGGCAACGGCAAGGTCATGCAGGAGCTGGAGGCGTTCTTCCGGGGCGCCGGCTGGAACGTCATCAAGGTGGTCTGGGGGCGGGAGTGGGACCCGCTGCTGGCCGCCGACACCGACGGCGCGCTGGTCAACCTGATGAACACCACGCCCGACGGCGACTACCAGACCTACAAGGCGGAGTCCGGAGCGTACGTGCGGGAGCACTTCTTCGGCCGTGACCCGCGCACCCGCAAGATGGTCGAGGGACTGACCGACGACGAGATCTGGAACCTCAAGCGGGGCGGTCACGACTACCGCAAGCTGTACGCGGCCTACAAGGCGGCGACCGAGCACACCGGCCAACCGACGGTGATCCTGGCCAAGACGATCAAGGGCTGGACGCTCGGCTCGCACTTCGAGGGCCGCAACGCCACGCACCAGATGAAGAAGTTGACGCTGGAGGACCTGAAGACCTTCCGCGACCGGCTCTACCTCGACATCCCGGACTCGGCGCTGGAGGAGAACCCCTACCTGCCGCCGTACCTCCGGCCGGACGAGAAGTCCGACGAGATGCAGTACCTGCACGAGCGGCGCAAGCAGCTCGGCGGTTACCTGCCGACCCGGCGGACCAGCGCCAAGAAGCTGAGCATCCCCGGCGCGGAGCGGTTCGCCGACGTCAAGCGCGGCTCGGGCAAGCAGAAGGTGGCCACCACGATGGCCTTCGTCCGGCTGCTCAAGGACCTGATGAAGGACAAGGAGTTCGGCAAGCGCTGGGTGCCGATCATCCCCGACGAGGCGCGCACCTTCGGCCTCGACTCCATCTTCCCGACCGCCAAGATCTACTCGCCGCACGGTCAGCGGTACACCTCGGTCGACCGGGAGTTGTTCCTGTCGTACAAGGAGTCGACCGTCGGGCAGATCCTGCACGAGGGGATCAACGAGGCCGGCTCGGTCGCCTCGTTCACCGCGGCCGGCACGTCGTACGCCACCCACGACGAGCCGATGATCCCGATGTACATCTTCTACTCGATGTTCGGGTTCCAGCGCACCGGCGACGGCTTCTGGGCCGCGGCGGACCAGATGACCCGGGGTTTCGTGCTCGGGGCCACCGCCGGGCGCACCACGCTCAACGGCGAGGGGCTCCAGCACGAGGACGGGCATTCGCTGTTGCTGGCCGCCACCAACCCGGCGGTGGTCGCGTACGACCCGGCGTTCGCGTTCGAGATCGCGCACATCATGGAAGACGGCCTGCACCGGATGTACGGCGCGGAGCAGGAGAACGTCTTCTACTACCTCACCGTCTACAACGAGCCGATCCACCAGCCGGCGGAGCCGGAGGGGGTGGACGTCGAGGGCATCGTCAAGGGGATCTACCGCTACTCCCCCGCCCCCTCGCTGGACGGGGACGCCCCACGGGCGAACCTGCTGGCCTCCGGCACCGGCATGCAGTGGGCGCTCAAGGCGCAGCAGTTGCTGGCGCAGGACTGGGGGGTGGCCGCCGACGTCTGGTCGGTGACCTCGTGGACGGAGCTGCGCCGCGACGCGGTGGAGTGCGAGGAGTACAACCTCCTGCACCCGGGCGCCGAGCAGCGGGTGCCGTACATCCAGCACAAGCTGGCCGACGCCGAGGGCCCGAAGGTGGCGGTCAGCGACTGGATGCGCGCCGTACCCGACCTGATCTCCCGCTGGGTGCCGGGCGACTGGACCTCGCTGGGCACCGACGGGTTCGGGCTGTCCGACACCCGGCACGCGCTGCGGCGACACTTCCACGTCGACGCCGAGTCGGTCACGGTCGCGACGCTGCGCCAGCTCGCGCTGCGCGGAGCGGTACCGGCCCACGTGCCGGCCGAGGCGGCCAAGAAGTACGCCATCGACGACGTGAACGCCGCCCCGGTCGGCGAGACCGGCGGCGACAGCTAGTAGGGAGTACGGCCGAAGGGGCCCGGCGTGGTGGACACCATGCCGGGCCCCTTGCACTTGCCTCGGTATGACCCTTCCGGTATCGATGGATATCTTCTTCCTGTAACACAACGCATCCACAATTGCCGATAGGTGTTTCAGGTAGACCCAGGGGCACCAGGTCGGCCCGGTGGCCTCCACCCCGTCGCGCCCGTCCACCGCCGGCCGGGACGCCACGCCGATCGGCGCGCGACGGGAGGGAGCGCACATGCGAATCGTCCGGATCGGCCTCGCCCTGGCCGTCGGTGCCCTGGTGGTGTCGATGGTCCCGGCCAGCTCGCCGTCGGTGGCGCACGACCCCGCCACCCCGGCCGGGCGCGCCTCGGCCCAGGAGTTCATGGCCCAGCGCGAACCCACCCAGCAGATGGCCGCGGCCGCCGCCGCGACCTGCACCAACGGCCAGGCGGCGGGTTACCCCTGTCGCAACGTGGACCTGCTGTCGTTCATGCCGCTCTCCAGCATCGGCGGCAGCCAGGCCAACGACATCTGGGGCTGGACCGACAGCCAGACCGGCAAGGAGTACGCGCTGGTCGGCCGCCGTAACGGCACCTCCTTCGTGGACGTGTCGAACCCGACCGCCCCGGTCTACCTGGGCAACCTGCCCGCGTACCAGAACCGCACCGCGATCTGGCGCGACATCAAGGTCTACCGGGACCACGCGTACGTGGTGGCGGACGTCTCCGGGCACGGCATGCAGGTGTTCGACCTGACCCGGCTGCGCGGCGTCACCGCACCGCAGACCTGGACGGCCAACGTGCACTACGCCCAGTTCGGCAACTCGCACAACATCGCGATCAACGAGCAGACCGGCTACGCGTACGCGGTCGGCACGAACACGTGCAGCGGCGGCCTCCACATGATCGACATTCGTACCCCGAAGTCTCCGGCGTACGCCGGCTGCGTCAGCAACGACGGTTACACCCACGACACCCAGTGCGTGGTCTACCGGGGCCCGGACACCGCCTACACCGGCCGGGAGATCTGCGTCAGCTCCAACGAGGACACCGTGACCGTGGTCGACGTGACCACCAAGTCGGCTCCCCGGCAGCTGGCCCGCATCGGCTACAGCGGGCGGGCGTACACCCACCAGGGCTGGTTCACCGAGAACCAGCGATACTTCCTGCTCGACGACGAGCTGGACGAGACCCGGCGCGGGGTGAACACGCAGACCTACATCTGGGACCTGGCGGACCTGGACGCACCCCGGCACATCGGCACCTACAGCGCCCCGTCCGGCGTGCTGGCCACCGATCACAACCAGTACGTCAAGGGCAACTACAGCTACCAGGCCAACTACCGGGCCGGGCTGCGCATCCTGGACCTGCGCAACGTGGCCAGCGGTCAGGCCACCGAAGCCGGGTACTTCGACATCTACCCGTCGAGCAACAGCGCCTCGATGAACGGGGCGTGGAGCACCTACCCGTACTACCCGAGCGGCATCGTGGTGGTCAGCGGCATCGAGCAGGGGCTGTTCGTACTCCAGCCCCGCTTGTCGTGACCGCCACCGACCACCGGCCGGCGACGGCCACCAGCCAGGTGGAGGGGGCGTCCCACCCGGGGCGCCCCCGCCCCGGCGAGGTGGTGCCGCCACCGGTCCCGGCGGGCGGCCCGGTGTGGCGGTACGCCGCCGCCGCGCTGGTGCTCGGCCTGACCCTGACCGTCGGGTTCTTCGCCGGACGGGCCGGGGGACCGGCGTCCGGCCCGGCACCGGCGGCAGCCCCGAGCGCACACGTCGGCCACGGCCCGGGTGGGCTGGAGGTGTCCCGTGACGGCTGGACGCTGACCCTGGACACCCCGGAGCTGGCCGCCGGCAGCCCCGGCGAACTGGCCTTCCGGATCACCGACGCGACCGGCGCCACGCTCACCGCGTTTCAGGAGAACCACGAACGCCGGATGCACCTGATCCTGGTCGGCCGCGACCTCAGCGGCTACCAGCACGTGCATCCGGAGATGTCGGCGGACGGGACCTGGCGGGCGACCGTCACCCCGACCGCGCCCGGCCCGCTGCGGGCGATCGCCGACTTCTGGCCCGAGGGGGCGCCGGCGGGCGTCACGCTCGGGGTCGACGTGCCGGTCCCCGGTCGATACGCCGCCGGTCCGCTCGCGCCGCCCGAGGAGACGATCCTGGTGGACGGCTACACGGTCACCCTCGATGGTGGGCTGCGCGCGGGCGAGTCCAACCAGGTGCTCGTCTGGCTCGGTCGCGACGGTCGGCCGGTGAACGACCTGCAACGGCACCTGGGCGCGTACGGACACCTGGTGGCGTTGCGCCAGGGCGATCTGGCGTACCTGCACGTGCACCCGGCGGCGGCCAGCCAGCCCAGCTCGGTCGTGGCGTTCGGCGTCACCGTGCCGTCGGCCGGCACCTACCGGCTGTTCTTCGAGTTCCGGCACCTCGACGAGGTACGCGTCGCCGCGTTCACCGTGATCGTGTGAGCGCGGGCCGCGACGAGTGGTGGCGGCCCGGGCGCCCCTGGCGGGGACACCGGGGCCGCCACCGTCGCGGGTGACGCCGGGACGCGGCCCGTCAGCCGACGGCGGCCAGATCGGTCAGCCGGGCCAGCGAGTCCTCCAGGTCGGCGCCGACCCGACGCAGGCCGAGTCGGAGCAGGGCGGCCTTGACCGGGCCGGCCGGCCAGCGTACGACGATGAGCCGCACGACCGTGCCGCCCTCCTGTTCGTCGGGCGTGAGCTGGACGTATATCTCGGTGCGCGCCTCCGCTCGAGCACCGGCGCCCTTGGCGCGTTCGCGCCAGCCGATCAGGGTCGGCTCCTGATAGGCGATCACCTCAGCCTCATGCGCGGCACCGCGTCCGGCCTGGACCAGCTGCCGCCGACCGAAGCCCTCGCCCGAGAGGACCTCCGCCGCACGTACCCCGGCCAGCCAGGCCGGCAACTGCTCGGCCCGCTGCACCACGTCCCAGACCGCTTCCACCGGCGCCGCCACGTGCGCGCTGCGTTCCACGAGGATCATTTCCGTCTTCCTCCAGTGAGGACATCCCACGATATTCGGCACTCTATGCGCAAAAACGGACGTATATGGACGGGTTCGTAAAAGACACGCCGAAAGGTATTGCTCTCCGGCGCTCTCCCGCCTATGGCGTCCAGCGACGACGCCCCCTAGAGTTCCGAGCACGTTTCGCGTTTTTCGGGAGGGCGCATGCCGACCGCTCCGATGCCCGACTTCCCCGCCGATTTCCGCTGGGGCGTCTCCACCTCCGCGTACCAGATCGAGGGCGCCGCCGGTACCGACGGACGCGGACCGTCCATCTGGGACACCTTCGCCCGCACCCCGGGCCGGATCGTCGACGGCAGCAGCGGTGACGTGGCCTGCGACCACTACCACCGGTACGCCGAGGACGTCGCCCTGATGTCCGGGCTGGGAGTCACCGCGTACCGCTTCTCGATCGCCTGGCCCCGGGTGCTGCCCAGCGGCACCGGCCGGGTCAACCAGGCCGGACTGGACTTCTACGAACGACTGGTCGACGAACTGCTCGCGCACGACATCGACCCCGTCGCCACCCTCTTCCACTGGGACCTGCCCCAGCCGCTGGAGGATGCCGGGGGTTGGCTGAACCGGGACACCGCACACCGCTTCGCCGAGTACGCCGACCTGGTGGCCGCCCGCCTCGGCGACCGGGTCAGGCTCTGGATCACCCTCAACGAACCGTTCATCCACATGAGCCTCGGGCACGCCACCGGCCTCCACGCCCCCGGCCGCATGCTGCTCTTCGACGCGTTCCCGGTCGCCCACCACCAGTTGCTCGGCCACGGTCTCGCGGTGGCCGCGCTGCGCGCCCGCAGCAGCAGCCCGGTGGCCATCGCCAACAACTACTCTCCGGTGCGCGTCGTCGGCGGCAGCCGGGCCGACGCCGCCGCCGCGACGGCCTACGACGCACTGCACAACCAGCTCTTCACCGATCCGCTGCTCGGTCGGGGCTATCCACCGGAACTGGATTTCGACACCGCCGTCGTCCGCGACAGCGACCTGGACGTCATCGCCGCGCCGATCGACGTGCTCGGCGTCAACTACTACAACCCCACGGCGGTGCGCGCCCCCGAGGAGGGCTCACCGCTCCCCTTCGAGTTGGTGCCGCTGACCGGCTACCCGCGTACCGCGTTCGACTGGCCGGTGGTCCCGGACGGGCTGCGTGAGCTGCTCGGCCGGCTGCGCCGCCGCTACGGCGCGGATCTGCCGCCGATCCAGATCACCGAGAGCGGGTGCGCCTACGACGACGCGCCCGACCCCGGGGGACGGGTGTCCGACCCGGACCGGATCACCTACCTGGACGGTCACCTGCGGGCCGTCCGCGCCGCGATCGACGACGGGGTCGACGTGACCGGCTACTTCGTCTGGTCGCTGCTGGACAACTGGGAGTGGGCCGAGGGCTTCACCAAGCGCTTCGGCCTGGTGCACGTCGACTTCGACACCGGCCGGCGCACGCCGAAGTCGTCGTACGCCTGGTTCCGCGAGGTGATCTCGGCGGCCCGGCGGGAACCGCCGCGGTGACCACCGTCGACCCCACCCCGACCTCGCTGCCGGCCGCGCTCGCCGAGCCGACCGTGCCGGTCCGGCGGGGGTGGATCGCGCTGCTGTTCGCCGCCAACCTCGGCGTCTGGATGGCCTTCTTCACCCCGATCCAGGTGCTGCTGCCGCAACAGATCGGACAGATCGCCCCGACGAACAAGGAGTCCATGCTGGCGGTGGTCACCGGTTTCGGCGCGCTCGCGGCGGTGCTCGCCAACCCGCTCGCCGGTGCGCTCTCCGACCGCACCTGCCTGCGACTGGGCCGGTGGGAGTTCGGCCGCCGGCACGTCTGGACGTTGGGCGGCGCGGTGCTCGGCGCGCTGTCGCTGGCGTTGCTCGCGCAGGCCCGCACCGTGCTCGGGGTGGCCGTCGGCTGGGTCGCCGCCCAGGTCTGCTTCAACGCGATGCTGGCCAGCCTGACCGCCGCGGTGCCGGACCGGGTTCCGGTCGCCCAGCGGGGCGGCGTCTCCGGCTGGGTCGGCATCCCGCAGGCGCTCGGGCTGGTCCTCGGCGTCGTACTGGTCACGGTGGTGGTCACCGGCAACACCGCCGGCTACCTGGCCGTCGCCGCCGCCGTGCTGCTGCTCGCCCTGCCGTTCGCCCTGCGCACGACGGACGACCCGCTGCCCCGTACACACCGGCCGGCGTTGCGCGGCCTGCTCGCCGGGATGTGGGTCTCACCGCGCCGGTACCCGGACTTCGGCTGGGCGTGGATCACCCGCTTCCTGGTTCAGCTCGGCAACGCGTTCGGCACGCTCTACCTGCTCTACTTCCTCACCGACGAGGTCCGGGTCGCCGACCCGGAGGGTGGGCTGCTGGTGCTGATCCTGCTCTACACCGCCGGGCTGATGGCCACCACGGTGATCGCCGGCCGGCTCTCCGACCGGTCCGGCAAGCGGAAGGTGTTCGTGATCGCCGCGGGCGTGGTGATGGCCGCCGCCGCGCTGCTGCTGGCCGCCGCCCCCACCTGGCCGGTGGCGGTCACCGCCGCCCTGGTGCTGGGCGCCGGGTACGGGGTGTACCTCTCGGTCGACGCCGCCCTGATCACCCAGGTGCTGCCGAGGGCCACCGACCGGGCCAAGGACCTGGGCGTGATCAACATTGCCAACTCCGCGCCACAGGTGCTCGGCCCGGCCGTCTCCGCCCCGATCGTCGTATACCTGGGCGGATACCCGGCGCTGTACGCGACCACCGCCGCGGTCACCCTGCTCGGCAGCGTCCTGGTGCTGAAGATCCGCTCGGTGCCCTGAGCCGTACCCCTTGACCGAATGCGGTAGCGCGCCGCCGTAGGCTGGAGGCCGTGACGGTACGTGTGCGCTTCGCCCCTTCCCCGACCGGTATGTTCCACGTCGGCGGCGCCCGCTCGGCGCTGCAGAACTGGATCTACGCCAGGCAGCAGGGCGGGGTGTTCGTGCTGCGCGTCGAGGACACCGACGCGGCCCGTAACAAGCCGGAGTGGACCGAGGGCATCCTCTCCGCGCTGGACTGGATCGGAATCGAGCGGGGCAGCTACGAGGGGCCCTACTTCCAGTCCTCCTACGCCGGCGAGCACCGGGCCGCCGCAGGGCGGCTGTACGAGGCGGGCCGGGCGTACTACTGCGACTGCACCCGCGAGGCGGTGCAGGCCCGCACCGGTAACCAGTACACCGGCTACGACGGCTACTGCCGCGACCGCGGGCTGCCGCCCGGCGAGGGCCGCGCGCTGCGCTTCCGTACGCCCGACGAGGGCACCACGGTGGTCACCGACCTGATCCGGGGCGAGCCGACCTTCGAGAACAAGCTCATCGAGGACTTCGTCATCGCCCGGGGCGACGGCTCGCCGGTCTTCCTGCTGGCCAACGTCGTGGACGACATGACGATGGGGATCACCCACGTGATCCGGGCCGAGGAGCACCTGCCCAACACCCCGAAGCAGCAGCTGCTCTGGGACGCGCTCGGGGTGAAGCCACCGGTCTGGGCGCACGTGCCGGTGGTGGTCAACGAGAAGCGGCAGAAGCTCTCCAAGCGCCGCGACAAGGTGGCCCTGGAGGCGTACCGGGACGAGGGCTATCTCGCCGACGCGATGCGCAACTACCTGATGCTGCTCGGCTGGGCTCCCTCCGGCGACCGGGAGATCGTGCCCTGGTCGGTGATCGAGGAGGAGTTCCGGCTGGAGGAGGTGAACCCCTCACCGGCGTTCTTCGACGAGAAGAAGCTGCGCGCGTTCAACGGCGAGTACATCCGGGCACTGCCGGTGGAGGAGTTCGTCGAGGCGTGCCAGCCGTGGCTGACCGGCACCGGCACCATCGCGCCGCCGCCCTGGCAGCCGGCGGAGTTCGACGCGGCCGTGTTCGCCGCGGTGGCCCCGTTGGCGCAGACCCGGATCGCCGTGCTCAGCGAGATCGTGCCGAACGTCGACTTCCTCTTCGTGGCCTCCCCGCTGATCGACGAGGCGGCCTGGGCGAAGGCGATGAAGGAGGGGTCGGCGGAGCTGCTCGACGCGGCCATCGCCGCCTTCGAGGCGGTCGAGTCGTGGGACGCGGAGACGCTCAAGTCCACCCTCGAGGCGGTCGGCGCGGAGCGCGGGCTCAAGCTCGGCAAGGCCCAGGCTCCGGTGCGCGTCGCGGTCACCGGCCGTACCGTCGGGTTGCCGCTGTTCGAGTCGTTGGAGGTGCTCGGCCGCGAGCGGACGCTGACCCGGATGCGCGCGGCCCGGGTGCGTCTGGTCTGACGTCCCCGCCGGCCCGGCACCGAGCCGGCGGGCGCGGCCGGGCCGGGTCGGGACCGGTCAGCGGCGACGAGCGGCGCGGCGGCGGATCAGCCGGGCCGCGGCCAGGATGGCCAGCAGTGGCAACGCCGCGACGGCCGCCCACCACCAGGCACCGCCGGACGACTCGTCCGACCGGGGTACGGGGGTGACGGCCGGGGACGCAGTGTCCTCCGCCGGCACCGGGGTCGTCGGATCGGCGGCGGTGGGTTCCGGGGTCGGGTCGGCGGGAGTGCCGGTGGTCAGGGTGAACCGCACCTCGCCGGAGATCGGATGGCCGTCGGCGGAGACCAGCCGGTAGCCGACGATGTACAGGCCCGCGCGGGCGGGCGTGAACGGCACGCTGACCCGGGCACCGGAGA
Source organism: Micromonospora aridisoli (assembly GCF_056150025.1). Classification (NCBI taxonomy): domain Bacteria; kingdom Bacillati; phylum Actinomycetota; class Actinomycetes; order Micromonosporales; family Micromonosporaceae; genus Micromonospora; species Micromonospora aridisoli. The sequence continues at coordinate 37,424 of NZ_JAXCFK010000013.1, forward strand.
ACCTCGGTGGCCCGCCGACGGCGTCGACATTGTCCGGCCCGGTGATTGTGATCTTCGTCGTGTCCTCGTCGACCCGGGCCAGGAAACGCAGCTCGATGCGCTCCGGCGCGGCGGCCACGCGAGCGCCGTCGCGAGGGCTGCTACCCGTCAACTGGTTGTGCGCGGCAGCCGGAGCGATCGGCATCAGCAGCGACACGCCGAACGCCACGCCGATCACCACTGCCCAGGAACGCGACGCGCGCGTTATCCTGCCACCCATCATGGCCTCCGCACAGGTAAAATCCGCCCGCTGCTTCGCGGCCGGCCGTCGGTCGGGTCGCAATCGCAGATAGTTCCAATTAGTGTTCCATCAGCTGCAACCGATCGGCATTCCGCGGAGTCTCTAAGGTGGGTACCTGTCCTGTGGGCACGGTTCGCCACCGTCGGCCTTCAACGTGTGACCCCTGCAGCACAGCCAGCCATCGAACGGGGCGAGGAGGCGGCATGGTCCGACGGATGAGGCGACTGGCCACGGTGGCGGCGGGAGCGGTCGCGGCGGTGCTGTTGTCGCTCACCACCGCCGAGGTCGCCGCGGCCGCACCGAAGACGCCGCCGGCCGGCGTGGACATCACCGGACACGGGCTGTCCGAGCCGTTGCGGCTCCGCGCCGACACCCACCCCGCGCATGTCGTCGCCGTCATCGAGCAGGTCAACCACCGGGGTCTGGTCCGCCAGTCGGGCGGGCCGAAGAAGGACGACCTCGGTCCTAAGTACACGGTCGTGGTGCTGGCGGGCGACGTTCCGAAGCAAACCTACGACCTGTACCCGAAGGCGGTAGGCGGGCCGCGCGTCTTCCGCCCCGCCAAGCAACCGGACCGCAAGGTCACCGCATCCTGGTACCTCGGTCGGGTCAGCATGTCCGAGACGCTGCGGACCGCCGGTGTGCCGTTGGAACGGACCTACGAGGCGGTCAGCGGAGGTGTCGGCGGGGGTGAACGCATCATCCCGGAGGACGCGCTCAACCCCGCCCAGGACATCAACGAGGCGTTCGGCGAGTTGCGGCGCCTGCTCCTGTTGAACGTCGCGGTGGTGTTGGTGATCACCGTCGGACTCGCCGGGATCGCGCTGCTGATCCGCCGCCGTACCCACTGAAACCCTCGCCACCCGGATCGCGCGCCGCGCGACGCTGGCGACCCTGCGGTCCTACGGGTGGCGGGAGAGACCGACGGGGAACACCGATCCGCTCAGCACCACCGACCCGGCGGGCGTTCCCGCCGCACGCTGCGGTGGGCCGGGCGTACCGGTCCGTGCCGGTGCGCACCGGCCCAGCCGGGCAGGTCGCTGCGGCAGCCGCCGGCCGTCGGCGCGGGTTGCCCCGCCGCCGTGGGCTCGGCGGCGCGCTGCCGGGGCACCGGCGACTCGCCACGGGGCCACGCGGGTGCCCCGTCGTCCTCCGCGCGTTCGGGCACCCGACCGGCGGCCGGCTCGACCGGGTGCGCCAGGCCGGGCGGGCGACGGTGGGGCCTGGCGAGGGCCGGCTGTTCGTGCGGACCCGGTCGGCACGGCTCCCCCTGGGCACAGCCGTGATCGGCCTCCCCGTACGCCATCGGCGTCTCCTCACACTCGCCCTCACCCGCCAGCGCCCACCCGACGTGCCCTGTCACCGTACTGGCCGGTTCTGACCGGCCGCGCAGCGCCGTACCGGTTCACCAGCCGCCGGTGGGGATCCCCGCAGCCTGCCGTCGAGAACCAGGTCAGGCCATGTCAGGCTAGGCGGGTGAGCGAGTCGGGCGGCACGGACCTGTCGGCCACGCTGCGCCGGATCGAGCGGGCGGCCGGGGCGCTGGCCACCGCGAGCGTGGCCCGGATGGACGAGACCCTGCCCTGGTTCCGGGAACTGCCGGCCGATCAGCGCTCGTGGGTGATGCTCGTCGCCCAGGCCGGCGCCCGCTCCCTGGTCCAGTGGTTGCGCTCCGACGGCGCGGCCGGCGAGGGCACCCAGGAGGTCTCCGACGAGGTGTTCGCCACCGCGCCGCAGGCGCTGGCGCGGTCCATCACCCTCCAGCAGACCGTCGCGCTGATCAAGGTGACCATCGACGTGGTGGAGGAGCAGGTCGGCGATCTCGCCGCCCCCGGTGAGGAGCCGCAGTTGCGGGAGGCGGTGCTCCGGTACTCCCGGGAGATCGCGTTCGCCGCCGCCCGGGTGTACGCCCGGGCCGCCGAGTCGCGCGGCTCCTGGGACGCCCGCCTACAGGCCCTGCTGGTGGACGCGCTGCTGCGCGGCGACTCGCCGGACGTGCTGGCCAGCCGCGCCGCCGCGCTCGGCTGGACGGACGCGCCGCCGGTGGCGGTGGCGGTCGGCCCCTCCCCCGGCGGGGAGGTCGCCGCCGTGCTGCACACCGTCTACCGGCAGGCCCGGCGGATCGGGGTCGAGGTGATCGGCGGGGTGCACGGCGACCGTCTGGTGATCGTGCTCGGTGGGGCGGCCGACCCGGTCGCGGCAACCGGCAAGCTGCTCACCGCCTTCGGCGACGGACCGGTCGTGGTCGGTCCGGCGGTGCCGAGCCTGGACGAGGCGACCGAGTCGGCCCGGGCCGCGCTGGCCGGTTACCGGGCCGCGCCGGCATGGCCGGCGGCCCCCCGCCCGGTGCACGCCGGTGACCTGCTGCCCGAGCGGGCTCTCGCCGGCGACGCCGAGGCCCGGCGGCGGCTACGCCATGACGTGTACGCGGTGCTGGTCCGCGCCAGCGGTGAGCTGCTGGAGACCTTGGACGCCTTCTTCGCGGCGGGCGGCACGCTGGAGAGCGCGGCCCGGGCGTTGTACGTGCACCCGAACACCGTGCGCTACCGGCTGCGGCGGATCTCGGAGGTGACCGGGTTCAGCCCGCTGGCGCCCCGGGACGCGTTCGCCCTGCGGGTCGCGCTGACCGTCGGCCGGCTCGATCCGGTGGTTCCGACCCAGACATTGGCCCCACCGGTTAGTAAAAGATCACAGCATGGTGATGACCAACGTCAGTCTTTGTAGGATCCCTCCAACTGACCTAGTGCGGTTTGGTGCCAGCCGGCACAGCGCAACCCATGGGTATCCAGGAGAGTCATAGACGTGCTCGCCGTACTCTGCCCCGGCCAGGGCGCCCAGAAACCTGGCTTTCTGGCCCCCTGGCTCGACCTGACCGACGCCGAGGCCCGACTGCGTGCGTGGTCCGCGCTGGCCGGCGTCGACCTGGTGCACCTGGGCACCGCCGCCGACGCGGACGAGATCCGCGACACCGCACGCACCCAGCCGCTGCTGGTCGCGGCGGCGCTGCTCGCCGCCGAGCATCTGCCGATGCGGGAGGTCACGCTGGTCGCCGGGCACAGCGTCGGCGAACTCGGCGCGGCCGCGCTGGCCGGTGCGCTGCCACCGGACGCGGCGATCACCCTCGCCGGCGTACGCGGCCGGGAGATGGCGGCCGCCTGCGCGCTGGAGCCGACCGGCATGGCCGCCGTGCTCGGTGGCGACCCGGACGAGGTACTCGCCGCCATCGGTGGACATGGGCTGCACGCCGCCAACCGCAACGGCCGTGGCCAGGTTGTCGCCGCCGGTGCGCTCGATGGGCTGGAGAAGCTGGCCGCCGAGCCACCCGAGCGGGCCCGGGTCGTCCGGTTGCAGGTGGCGGGGGCGTTCCACACTCCGTACATGGGGGCGGCGGAGGAGGCGCTGGCCGGCGTCGCCGCCGGGATCACCCCGCGGGACCCGGAGCGGATCCTGCTGTCCAACCTCGACGGGACGGCGGTCGAGAACGGCCGCGAACTGCTCGGACGACTGGTCCGCCAGGTCACCGCCCCGGTCCGCTGGGACCTGTGCATGGCCACCATGGCCGACCTCGGCGTGACCGGCGTGATCGAGCTGCCGCCCGCCGGCACGCTGGCCGGGTTGGTGAAGCGCGAGCTCGCCGGCGCCAACGCGCCGGAGATCGTCACCCTGAAGACCCCCGACGACCTGCCCGCCGCCCGGGATCTGATCGCACGGCACGGCACGACGGCGGGCGGGCCGGTCGACGGAAACAGTCCGCACACGTCTCGCGACGAGACCGACGCTGGGGAGGCCTCGTCATGACGGGCAGCCGGATCCTGTCCCTCGGGCACTACCAGCCGTCCCGGGTGGTGACCAACGACGAGATCGCCCAACTGGTGGAGACCAACGACGAGTGGATCCGCGACCGGGTCGGCATCGTGACCCGCCGGATCGCCGGTGACGAGACGGTCGCCGACATGGCCGCGGCCGCCGCCGACAAGGCGCTGGCCAACTCCGGCCTGACCGCCGCCGACATCGACCTGGTCGTGGTCGCCACCTGCACCTCGATCGACCGCAGCCCGAACGTGGCCTGCCGGGTCGCCGCCAAGCTGGGGATCAACGCCCCCGGGGCGTACGACGTCAACACCGCCTGCTCCGGCTTCGCGTACGCGCTGGGCACGGTGGACCACGCGATCCGCGCCGGTGCGTCGCGCAACGCCCTGGTGATCGGCGCGGAGAAACTCTCCGACTTCACCGACTGGACCGACCGCTCCACCTGCATCATCTTCGGCGACGGTGCCGGCGCGGCCGTGGTCACCGCCGCCGCGGCCGACGAGCCGGCCGGCGTCGGGCCGGTGGTCTGGGGCTCGGTGCCGGAGCGCGGCGACGCGGTACGCATCGAGGGTTGGCGCCCGTACGTCGCCCAGGAGGGCCAGACGGTGTTCCGCTGGGCCACCACCGCGCTGGCACCGCTGGCCCTGCAGGCGTGCGAACGCGCCGGTGTCGACCCGTCGGAGCTGGCCGCCTTCGTCCCGCACCAGGCCAACGCACGGATCATCGACGGCATCGCGAAGCGACTGAACATCCCGCAGGCGATCATCGCCAAGGACATCGTCGAGTCCGGCAACACCTCCGCGGCCAGCATTCCGCTGGCGTTGTCCAAGCTGGTGGAGCGCCGTGAGGTGCCCTCGGGCTCCCCGGTGCTGCTGTTCGGCTTCGGCGGGGGCCTGACCTACGCCGGGCAGGTCGTCCGCTGCCCCTGATACCCCCACGGCGCGCGGCGCCGAGGAGCGACGGGTGGCGTCGCCGCCCCGTCGAGAGAACCCGATGAGAGGAACCCACCGCAATGACCCGTGACGAGATCACCGCCGGCCTCGCCGAGATCCTCGAAGAGGTTGCCGGGGTGAACCCGGACGACGTGGCTGAGGGGAAGTCCTTCACCGACGACCTGGACGTCGACTCGCTCTCCATGGTGGAGGTCGTGGTGGCGGCCGAGGAGAAGTTCGGCGTCAAGATCCCGGACAACGAGGTGCAGAACCTCAAGACCGTCGGGGACGCCGTGAGCTACATCGAGGCGCAGTCCTGATCATGAGTCGCATCGACGTCGTCGTCACCGGGCTCGGCGCGACCACCCCGCTGGGCGGGGACGTCGCGTCGACCTGGGACGCCATGCTCGCCGGCCGCTCCGGGGTGGGACCCCTCACCCAGGAGTGGGCCGCGCAGCTGCCGGTCCGGATCGCCGCCGAACTGGCGGTGGACCCGGCCACCCTGCTGGACCGGGTGAAGCTGCGTCGGTTGGACCGTTCCGAGGCGATCGCACTGATCGCCGCACACCAGGCCTGGGCGGACGCCGGGCTGGCCGACTCCGGGCTGGACCCGGAGCGGTTGGGGGTGAGCATCGGCTCCGGCATCGGCGGCGCGGTCACCCTGCTCGCCCAGGACGACATCCTGGAGGCCTCCGGCCCCCGCCGGGTCTCCCCGCACACCGTGCCCATGCTGATGCCCAACGGCCCCGCGGCCTGGGTCGGCCTCGAACTCAAGGCGCAGGCGGGCGTGCACTCGGTGGCCAGCGCCTGCGCCACCGGTGCCGAGGCGATCGCGCTGGGCCTGGACATGATCCGCGCCGGCCGCGCCGACGTGGTGGTGGCCGGCGGCACCGAGGCGGTGATCCACCCTCTGCCGATCGCCGGCTTCGCCTCGATGCGGGCCATGTCGACCCGCAACGACGAACCGGAGCGTGCCTCCCGGCCATGGGACAAGGGGCGCGACGGGTTCGTCCTCGGCGAGGGTTCCGGCATCGTGGTGCTGGAACGCGCCGAGCACGCCGCGGCCCGGGGCGCCCGGGTGTACGCGCGGCTCGCCGGCGCCGGCATCACCTCCGACGGCTTCGATATCGTCCAGCCACACCCGGAGGGCGCCGGCGCGATCCGGGCGATCGCGAAGGCGATCGCCGACGCGGACGTGGCGAAGTCCGACATCACCCACGTCAACGCGCACGCCACGTCGACCCCGGTGGGCGACGTGGCGGAGATCACCGCGTTGCGGACCGCCCTCGGCGACCACCCGGTGCTCACCGCCACCAAGTCCATGTCGGGTCACCTGCTCGGCGCGGCCGGCGCGCTGGAGTCGATCGCCGCCATCCTGGCGATCCGCGACAGCGTGGTGCCGCCGACGATCAACCTGGACGACCCGGACGACAGTCTCACCCTGGACGTGGCGGCCAACAAGGCCCGGCACATGGACGTGCCCGCCGCGCTGAACAACTCGTTCGGCTTCGGCGGCCACAACGTGGCGCTGGTCTTCACCCGGGTCTGACCAGCCGAGACGGGACAGCCCGGGGCGCGACGTCCCGGACAACACGCACCGGCCCCGCCGACGTCACCGCGCGTCGGCGGGGCCGCGTCGTGTTTCCGGGCTCTCAACCTGCCATCGGCTGGCCCGTTGAGGCGTCTCGGCTATCGGCAGGTGGTGGCGGGCAGCCCGGGGACCTTGACCGGGGAGCGTCCGCGGGGGGCGGCCTTGCCGGCAAGCACGTCGGCGAGCGCGGTCATCGAGGCTCGGCTCGACGAGTAGGTGGCAAGCAGCGTCGGCGAGGTCGCGCTGGCGAGCACGTACGGGGTGTCCATGGCGACGGTGACGGCGGCGTCGGACCGCAGGTCGTCGGCACCGTCGCCGTAGCCGACCAGGTGGACGATCGTTCCGCCGCTGGGCACCACCTTCACCCCGGCCGAGGTCAGCGCCTCGGTCAACGCCGCCCGGGTGTGCGCCCGCCCGCCCGACGAGGTGACGGTGACCGGACCACGGATGCCGGTGGTGTCGCACCGCCCGCGCAGCGCGGTGACCGCTCCGGCGGCCAGCGCGTTGGCGGCCTCACGGTGCGCCGCCGCGCCCACCGTGGACAGCTTCGGCGCGGGCGCGTCGCCCAGGGTGAACTTCATGGTCAGCACCCGGGTGGCCGCCTCGACCAGCCGGGTCCGGGGCAGCGTGCCGTCCCGCAGCGCGGTCAACAGCCCGTCGTACGCCTGCCCGACGTGCGGGGGCATGAGGATCAGGTCGTTGCCGGCCTTCAGCGCCCGCACCGCCGCCTCGCCCGGCTCGAAGCGGCGGGCCGGCGGCATGTTCATTCCGTCGGTGATCACCACGCCCTGGAAGCCGAGTTCCCCGCGCAGCACCTCGGTGAGCAGCTTGTACGAGAAGGTCGCGGCCACGCCCGGGTCGACCGAACGCACGTCGAGGTGGGCGGACATCACGGCCAGCGCCCCGGCCTCGATGCCGGCGCTGAACGGTGGCCAGGCCTCGGCCGCCAGCTTGCCGCGGGACTGACCGAGCACGGGCAGGTCCTTGTGCGAGTCGACGGCACTGTGGCCGTGGCCCGGGAAATGCTTGAGGGTGGCGGCCACGCCGGCGGACTGCAGCCCGCGTACCGCGCCGCCGACCTGCTCGGCCGCCCGTTGCGGATCGGAGCCGAACGAGCGGGAGCCGATCACGGTGCTGCGGGTGACCAGCACGTCGGCCACCGGCGCGAAGTCCACGTTCACCCCCATGGCGGCCAGCTCGGTGCCGGCGGCGCGCCAGGCGGCCTCGGTCAGCTCCGGGTCACCGGCGGCTCCGGCGCCGAGCGCGCTGGGCAGCATGGTGACGCCGTCGGTGATCCGGGTGACCACCCCGTACTCCTGGTCGGTGCCGATCAGGAAGGGTGCCGTGCCGGCGGGGAGCCGCCCGGCGGCCTCGCGCAGCCCGGTGGTCAGCTTGCGGACCTGTTTCGGGTTGTCGACGTTGGTGGTCTCCTGGTTGCCCTGGGTGGGATCGTCCGCGCTGAAGCCGACCAGGATCAGCCCACCGAGCCGGTACTTCTCGATCATCTCGGCCGGCGTGTCCACCCCGGCGAGCGCCCGGTTGCCGGCCACCGAGCCGGCCGACACCTTCGTCGCCTGGTCGCCGTAGGCGTACGGCATCAGCACCTGGCCGACCAGATCCTCGTCGGCGAGTTCGGCGACCAGGTTGGCGGCCAGGGTGGCCGGGTCCTCCGGCGGGGTGCTCGACGGCGGCGGCGCGGACTCCGTGACCGGGGTCGGGGCGGGGCTCGACCCGGGACGCTGGCCGGCCCCGGAGCAGCCGGCGACGAGCAGCGCGGTCACCAGGACGAGCGCGGCGGCGACGCGCCGAGGGGTAGTCGACACGCGGACCATCCCACCAGCTCACCGCGTACCGGGGCAACTCGACCTTGCCGGCGCGGCCGAGGGCACCGGCGGTCAGCCGACCCGGGTGAGCAGGGTCACCGGCGCACCGTCCCCGGCGTGGCGGTACGGCTCCAGTTCGGCGTCCCACGCGGTGCCGAGCGCCTTGTCGAGGGCGTGCGCGAGAGCCTCCGGTGCCCGCGCACCGGCCATGATGCTGCGCAACCGGTCCTCGCCGAGCTGGATGTCCCCGGCAGCGCCCACGGTCGCCCGGAACAGCCCTCGGCCCGGCACGTGCATGAAGCGCTCGCCGTCGACCCCCGGACTGGGCTCCTCGGTGACCTCGAAACGGATCATCGGCCACTGCCGGAGGGCAGCGGCCAGCTCGGCGCCCGTCCCCGGGCGACCGGACCACCCGCACTCGGCCCGGCGGGCGCCAGGATCGACGGGCTGGGCCGTCCACTGCAGGTTGACCGGCGCGGCGAGGACGCGCGCGATCGCCCACTCGACGTGTGAACACACGGCGAGCGGGGTCGAGTGGACGTATACGACGCCACGCGTTGGCACGGTGACCTCCCGGAGTGCGAGGTGCGTCTTCCCCTACGACCTCGCCCGACCCGGGCTTGTGCAACACATGATGACTGGTGTGACGGATGGTACGCCAGGGAATCGGAAAATCCGCCGCCCGGAATACCCGGACAGGTGACCGCGGTTCCACCTCGTGACGCCGCGATGACCAGCCGGCATCGTGGGTCGTGTACAGTTCCATCGGCGGCCTGTGCCGCGTAAGCCTCCGCGGGTCTCGCCTCAGATGGCGCCGCCCGCAACAGCCCCCGGACGTTCCGTCCTCCGTACGTCTTGCAAGGAGTACCTCCGTGGCGAGCAACACCTCTAAGACCGCGCGCGCGTCAGTCCGGGCCGGCCAGGCTGGCCAGGGTGGCGCCCTCAGCGTGCTGGGCGAGTTCAAGTACCTGATCCCGCTCAACGGCGGCAAGCACGCCTACGTGCGGAACCTGACCAACGGCAAGACGGCGCACCTGCGCACCGACTCCGAGGCCTTCATCGAGGAGATCCGGGTGCTGGCCGCCGCCGGTCACGCCGCCAAGATCCGGGCGGAGATCAACGGTCTCAACGCCGCTCACCCGGGTGACGGCTGGGACGCCACCGAGAAGCGCCTGGTCGAGGCCGGCGTCTTCGAGGCCTGATCCGCCGAGGGCGACGCGCCCTCTCCGTACCACCAGTGAACGCCCGTCGGGTCACCCGGCGGGCGTTCGCGCGTCTCCCACCTGCGCCGCCCGAGGTGCGGTCACGGCGGGTCGAGCAGGGCCACCTCGCCGGTGGCGAGGTCGTAGAGGGCCCCGGTGACCGCGACCCGGCCGGCGCCGACCGGTGGCGCCAGCCGTGGGTCGGCGCGCAGCGTGGTCACCGTACGTGCCACGTGCCGCCGGACCGCCAGGGGCACCACCTGTGGATCGTCCAGACCGGCCTGGGCGACCGCGGGCGCGATCCGGTCGACCAGATGGGCCAGCGCACCCTCCGGACGCCGGCCGGTGCGCATCGACTCGACCGTCGCCCGCACCGCGCCGCAGCGCTCGTGCCCCAGCACCATCACCAGCGGTACGCCGAGCACCTCGACCACGTACTCGATCGATCCCAGCACCGCCCGGTCCAGCACGTGCGCCCCGGTACGGATCACGCAGATCGAGCCGAAGGTCTGGTCGAAGATCGCCTCCAGCGGCACCCGCGAGTCGATGCAGCCCAGGACGACGGCGTACGGCTGCTGGTCGCCGGAGGCGGTCGCGGCCGCCGCGGTCACGTCGTGGCCGTGCACCGGCTGGCCGCTGACGAAGCGCCGGTTGCCGGCAAGCAGTTCGGCCAGGGCCGCGCGGGGAGTGCCCCCGGGGGCCCGCCCGACGAGCGTCGGACCTGCCGGTATCCCACCCGTCACCGCCATGCTCCAAGCTTGGCCGGGGCCGCCCTCGGCGCGGGGCCGATCGACGAGATCTTCTCAACAGCATGGTTCGCGTGTTGTCATGGCGGGTAGCCGGTGTTACCACCGGGTATCCCCGGTGTTACGCATCCGTGCGCCGTGGGGAGGTGGCTGATGCCGGAACCGACCGAGGTACGGCTGGGCGACGACGTACGCCTGCACGTGGAGACCGACGGCCCGACCGACGCCGAGGTCACCGCCGTGCTGCTGCACGGCTGGACGCTGGACGGACGTAGCTGGCACCGGCAGCTGACCGCCCTCCGCGAGACGTTCGGCTCGGTCCGGGTGGTCACCTACGACGCGCGCGGGCACGGCCGTTCCAGCTGCATGGCCCTGCCCACGGCCACCCTGGCCCAGTTGGGTGACGATCTGGCGGCGGTGCTGGACGCGGTGGCCCCCACCGGGCCGGTGATGCTGGTCGGCCACTCGATGGGCGGCATGACGATCATGGAGTACGCGCACCGCCACCCGGAACACTTCTCGCGACGCACCGCCGGCCTGGTCTTCATCTCCACCACCGCGGAGGGGCACACCCACACCGTCTACGGACTTTCGCCCCGGATCGCCCGGATCATCCGGCTGGCGGAGACCACCGGGGCCGGGGTACTGGCCCGCTGCGGCTCCTGGCGACCGCCCCGGGCCCTGCTGCGGGCGCTGCGCCCGAGCATCCGCTGGATGCTCTTCGGCGACCGCTGCGACCCCACCGACATTCGGCTGGTCACCTCGGCGGTGGCCCGCGCCTCGCTGCGGTCCATCGGCGGGTTCCGGGCCTCCATCGGCACCCAGCACCGGCTGGCCACCCTGGCCGAACTGGCGCACCTGCCGGCGGCGGCGCTGGTCGGCGACCGGGACCGCCTCACCCCGCCGCCGTGCGCGGAGTCGATCGCCGCCGCCCTGCCGGCCACCGAGCTGACCGTCTGCCCCGGGGCCGGGCACATGCTGATGATGGAGCGTCCCGAAGAGGTCAACGCCGCCCTGGCCGGTGTGCTGCGCCAGGTCCTGAACGCCCTCCCGGCCCGGCAGCGCGTGCACCACTGACCGCCGCCCGCTCCGGCCGAGGTGCCCTTTCGCAGGGGGCCGTCGCCGGCCGGCGAAGATCCGGGAGAAACACCCTCGGACGTGGGGCGTAATCTCGTGCGGTTGGCCGGGCGGCGTCACGAGGAGAGCGAGCGGTGGACCAGAGCACCCTGGATCAGGAGATCGCCGCCGAACAACGGCATCTCGACCGGGTGTACGCGCGACTGGCCGAGCTGCGCCGGTCCGCGGTTCGCGCGGAGCGGGAGGGCTACCGGCTCGCCCGGGTCGGCACCTTCGGCGCGCTGGTCGAGCGCGACGCCATGGTCTTCCACGCCGCTCAGCGACGTCACCTGCTCGACGCCGAGTACGAGGGGCTGGTCTTCGGCCGGCTCGATCTGCGCGACGGACAGACCCTGTACGTCGGGCGGCTCGGGATCCGCGACGAGGACGCCACCACGCTGGTGGTGGACTGGCGGGCCCCGGCCGCCGCCGCGTTCTACCGGGCGACGCCGGCCGAGCCGCTGGGTGTCGTCCGGCGCCGGACGATCCAGTCCAGCGGTGAGCGGGTCACCCGCATCGAGGACGACCTGCTGGACCCGGACGCCGCCCCGCCGGACATGCCGGTCGTCGGCGACGGTGCGCTGCTGGCCACCCTGTCCCGGACCACCGGTCGCGGCATGCGCGACATCGTGGCCACCATCCAGCGCGAGCAGGACGAGGCGATCCGCTCCCCCGGCTCGGGGGTGACCCTGGTCTCCGGTGGCCCGGGCACCGGCAAGACCGCGGTGGCGCTGCACCGTGCGGCGTACCTGCTCTACGCCGACCGCAGCCGGTACGCCGGCGGCGGCATCCTGGTGATCGGCCCGTCCTCGGTCTTCGTCGAGTACATCGCCTCGGTGCTGCCGTCGCTCGGCGAGGACACCGCCACCCTGCATTCGCTGGGCACGCTGTTCCCCGGGGTGACCGCCACCCGCACCGACCCGCCGGAGGTCGCGGCCGTCAAGGGTTCGCTGCGGATGCGTCGGGTGCTGGAGCGGGCGGCCCGGGACGCGGTGCCCGACTCCCCGACCGAGCTGCGCCTGCTGTACCGGGGCAAGCTGCTCCGGCTGGAGCGGGCCGAGCTGGACGCCATCCGGGACCGGGCGCTGCCCCGCGGCGCCCGTCGTAACGAGGTGCGCCGGGCCGGCTTCGACGGCGTGCTCGCCGCGCTCTGGTCGCAGGCCCGCCAGCTGGGCATCGCCGGCCTGCCCGAGCAGCGCGCCTTCGAGGACGAGCTGATCGACCGCACGGACTTCCGCGACTTCCTGAAGGCGTGGTGGCCACGGCTGCATCCACGGCATGTGCTCGCCTGGCTGGCCGATCCGCAGCGGCTGCGCCGGTACGCCGGCGGCATCCTCTCCGGCGCCGAGATCCGGCTGCTCGGCGCGGCGTACCGGGAGTTGGCCGTGCACGGTCCGACCGTCGCCGACGTCGCGCTGCTGGACGAGTTGGACGCGCTGCTCGGCAAGCCGATGCGCCCCGCCCGCAGGAAGCGGGATCCGTTCCAACTCGCCGGTGGGGTGCGTGAGCTGAGCACCTTCGCCGACCGGCAGCGGGCTGCCCGGCAGGCCGCCCGGGAACGTCCCGAGGACTACCGCGACTACGCCCACCTGGTGGTCGACGAGTCCCAGGACGTCTCGCCGATGCAGTGGCGGATGGTGGGCCGGCGTGGACGACTGGCGTCCTGGACCGTGGTGGGCGACCCCGCGCAGACCGCCTGGACGGGGAACCCGCAGGAGTTGGAGCGGGCCCGTGACCAGGCGCTCGGCCGCCGTCGCCGGCACCGGTTCACCCTCACCACGAACTATCGCAACTCGGCGGAGATCTTCGCGGTGGCGGCGGCCGAGATCCGCCGGGTGTACCCGGACCTCGCGCTGCCTGTCGCGGTCCGCTCCACCGGGATCGACCCGGTCCAGCTGGTGGTGCCGGCACAGGAGCTGGAGGCCACCGTCGTGACGGCCGCCTGCGCCCTGCTCGGCAAGGTCGAGGGCACCGTCGGCGTGATCACTCCGGTGCCCCGCAGGGATCAGGTCGCGACCTGGTTGGGCGCGATCGGCGACGAGCGGCTGCAGGTGGTGACCAGCCTGGAGGCCAAGGGCATGGAGTACGACGGTGTGGTGCTGGTGGCCCCGGGCGAGATCCGGGCGGAGCCGGGCGCGGGCGTCCGTACCCTCTACGTCGCACTGTCCCGGGCGACCCAGCGGTTGACCACCGTCGACCCGACCGGTTGAGCCGACCGCACAAGAATGCATACATAGCGATGTCGGCATAGATCCTTCCCCGGACCGGCGGACGACGGAAGGTGTCTGGGTGGGCTCCGGCCATGACCACCACCACGCCGCGGTGTCGAACGCCGCACACCGCCACTCCGGCCGAATGTGGGCGGCGTTCGCCCTGCTCAGCACGCTGATGCTGATCGAGGCGGCGACCGCCCTGCGGACCGGTTCGCTGGCTCTGCTCTCCGACGCCGGGCACATGTTCACCGATGTGCTGGGCATCGGGATGGCCCTCGCGGCCATCGCCGCCACCCGCCGGACCGACAGCGATCCGCAACGCACCTTCGGCCTCTACCGGCTGGAGGTGCTCGCGGCGCTGGCCAACGCCGTACTGCTCTCCGGCGTCGCGGTGTACGTGCTGGTCGAGGCGGTCCGCAGGTTCGACGATCCGCCCGAGGTGGTCGCCGGCCCGGTACTGGTGGTGGCGGCACTCGGCCTGTTCGCCAACGTCGCCGCGTTCGCGTTGCTGCGCCCCGGGGCCCGGGAGAGCATCAACCTGCGCGGGGCCTACCTGGAGGTGCTGGCCGACCTGCTCGGCTCGCTGGGCGTGATCGCGGCCGCCCTGCTGATCGTCGTAACCGACTGGTGGTGGGCCGATCCGTTGGTGGCGGTGGGGATCGCCACGTTCATCCTCCCCCGGACCTGGCGGCTGGGCCGGGCGGCGGTACGCATCCTGGTCCAGGCCGCCCCGGAACACCTCCAGGTCACCGCGGTGCACGACCGGCTGGCCACGGTTCCCGGGGTGGCCGGCGTCCACGATCTGCACGTCTGGACGTTGACCTCCGGCATGGAGGTGGCCTCGGCGCACCTGACGATCAGCCCCGGCACGGACGTCGGTGCCGTGCTGGCGGCCGCCCGCGCCGCGCTGCACGAGGACTTCCAGATCGAGCACGCGACCCTCCAGATCGAGCCGCGAACGGATCCCGGAGACTGCGGGACGGTGCAGTGGTGACGGTGCGGCCTGGAGAAATGGGCTTATTGCCGGCTTTGACCTGCTTTACTAGTCAGCAACTCAACACCACGAGTAACACCAGCTGCACCGGTCACGTAGGCACCGGTAGGCTCGGACCCGGCCTCCGCCAGGCGGCACCCACCGGTGCCGGCGGCGGCCGCCGCCTAATCGCCCGCCAGGGCGAACCGGGGAACCATGTTCCTGGGGTGCATCCGCGTCAGCGGTAGGGATCTTCCGTCCCGAACCCGTCAGCTAACCCGGTCGGCGGCTGACGGAAGGACATGTGCATGCCAGCAGTGGCAACCGTGAGACCGGCCGCCCGTACGGCGGCCCTGATCGCCGCCGCGCTCGCCCTCATCCTCGGCGTCGCGCTGGCCCCCTTCGCCCCCGCCGCCGCGGCACCGCAGGGACTGCGTGCGGCGGCCCCGGACGACGTGGACGACGAGGGCGGCACCCCGGCGCTCCGGGCCCAACTGGAGGCCGCCAGCAAGGGCTACCTCGACGCCAAGACCGCGCTCGACCGCTCGGTCAAGCGGCAGAAGCAGCTCGCCGAGCAGCTCAAGACGACCGAGAGCCAGCTCGCCGAGCGCACCACCAAGGTCGCCGAGATCGCCGCGCAGGCGTACCGCACCGGCCGGCTGGGCGCCGCGTCGGCGTTGCTCAACAGCGGATCACCCGCCGGGTTCATGGACCGGGCGGCGGCGCTGGACGCGGTGGCCGCCAACGAGGATCGCGCACTGCGCGAACTCCAGGCCGCCCGCGACGAGGTCAGCACCACCAAGCAGGCGCTGGACGTGGAGGTCCAGGAGCAGCGCAAGCAGGTGGCAGTGATGGCCAAGCGCAAGGAACAGGCCGAGCGGGCGTTGACCGTGGCCATCGAGCGGGACGAGGCGGCCGAGCGCGCCGCGGCCGCCGAGCGCGCCAACCGCGCACCGACGCGCAGCAGCAACAGCAGCAGCAGCGGCGGGTCGAGCCCCACCGCCAAGCCCGCGCCCCGTAACTCCGACGGGTCGTGGCCGGCGGAGTCGTGCAGCGTCAACGACCCCACCCCGGCCAACGGCTGCATCACCCCGCGCACCCTGCACGCGCTGAACCAGGCCAAGTCGGCCGGCTTCACCCGGTACGTCTCCTGCTACCGCTCCGGCGGTTCGGGTGAGCACCCGAAGGGCCGGGCCTGCGACTTCGCGGCCCAGAAGAACGGCTTCGGCGGAGACGCGACCGGCGGCGACCGGACCTACGGCAACAACCTGGCGGCGTACTTCGTCAACAACGCCGACCGGCTCGCCGTGCTCTACGTGATCTGGTACAGGCAGATCTGGCTACCCAGCAGTGGCTGGAAGTCGTACAGCGGCGCTCGGGGCGACCCGTCCAGCGATCACACCAACCACGTACACCTGTCGGTCTACTGATCCGCCACGGCACCGGGTGAGCCGTCCTGCACGGACGGTTCGCCCGGTGCCGCGTTTCCACCCTTCGCCAGCGGGGCACCGTCCCTTCGGCGCGCACCGACACGTCTGCACGGTTACGGTCGTACCAGGAAGCGGACATTGCTCCGTTAACGGGAGGAACGTGCATGAGTGAGCGCAGCGAGCGGATCACCAGGCTCAACGTCGGTACGGACCACGGCGGGGTGCGGCGATGAGCGGTCACGTGATGGTCTTCGCGCCGACCCCGCTGCTGACCGTCACCGTCGACCAGCCGAGTGACGCCCCGGAGCTGCATCTGCACCCGGGCGGCCAGGGAGTGTGGCAGGCCCGGATGGTGCTCTCCCTCGGCGTCGACGTGGTGCTCTGCGCGGCGCTCGGTGGCGAGATCGGTCAGGTCCTGGAGCCGTTGCTGGTCAGCGAGGGGGTCGACCTCAAGGTCGTGGCCCGCGACTCCGGCGGCACCGGCGGGTACGTGCACGACCGTCGCGAGGGCAGCCGACGGGAGATCGTGGACGTGATCGGCCAGCCGTTGAGCCGGCACGAACTCGACGAGCTGTATAACCTCGCGCTCGGGGAGGGCCTGCGGGCCCCGGTGAGCGTGCTCAGCGGACCGAACCATCCTTCACTCGTCCCCGCCGACCTCTACCGGCGCTTCGCCGCCGACCTCGGCGCCAACGGCGGCCGGGTGGTGGTGGACCTCTGCGGCGAGCATCTCACCGCCGTCCTGGAGAGCGGGGTCTTCTTCCTCAAGATCAGCCACGAGGAACTGGTCGCCGACGGGCGGGCGGAGGGTGACGACGAGGAACAGCTCACCCGTGCCATGTACGACCTGCATGCCTCCGGCGCCGAGAACGTGGTGGTCAGCCGCGCCGACCGGCCCGCGTTGGCGCTGGTCGACGGAGAGGTGTTCGAGGTGCGGATGCCGCGGCTGGAGGCGGCCGACCCACGCGGTGCGGGCGACTCGATGACCGCCGGTGTGGCCGCGGTGGTGGCCCGCGGTGGCGACGTCCGCACCGCGATCCGCACCGGCGCGGCGGCCGGCGCGCTGAACGTCACTCGGCACGGCCTCGGTACCGGCCGACTCGACTCGATCAACGGCCTCGTCGACCGGGTCCGGCTGGAGCCCGCGGGCAGCCGCCCGCAGGAGCGCACCACCCCTGACGAACTGGCCCAACGGGCAGGTGACCGATGACGCTACGGGTGCTGATCACCAACGACGACGGGATCGCCGCGCCCGGCATCCAGGCCCTGGCCCGGGCCGCCGTCGACCGCGGCCTGGACGTGGTGGTGGCCGCCCCACTGGAGGAGGCGAGCGGCACCAGCGCTGCGATGAGCGCCCTGGAGGAGGACGGGCGGGTGGTGGTCCGCGAGCATCCGCTGCCGGAGCTCGACGGGGTGCCGGCGTTCGGCGTCGGCGGCTCGCCCGGATTCATCGCGCTCATCGCCGTGCACGGCGCGTTCGGGCCGCCGCCGTCGGTGCTGCTGTCGGGAATCAACCGGGGCGCCAACGCGGGACGCGCCGTGCTGCACTCCGGCACCGTGGGGGCCGCCTTCACCGCCGCCGCCAACGGCTGCCGGGCGATGGCGGTGTCGCTGGACGTGCTCTCGGCCGGTGAGGCCACCGCGGCCAGCGGGGGCGCGGCCGTGGCAGCCGCCGCCCGGGTACGCGACGCGGAACGCAACTGGGCCACCGCGGCCCGGGTCGCCCTGGACCTGCTGCCCCGGCTGACCGCCGGGCCGACGGAGAGCGTGCTCAACGTCAACTCGCCCGATCTGCCGCTCGCACGACTGCGGGGCGTACGCCGGGCCAGCCTGGCGACCTTCGGCCAGGTGCAGATGACCGTCGCCGAGTCGGGGCACGGCTTCGTGCGTACCTCGTTGGAGGAGCCCGGCCAGTCGGTGCAGCCGGGCACGGACCTGGCCCTGCTCGCCGACGGATACGCGTCGGTGACCGCGGTCCGGGCGGTCACCGAGGTGGCCGACGTGGACCTCTCCAACCTCGACGGGGACTGACCGGGCCGATCCCGGCGCCGGTCAGGCCCCGGGAAGCACCTCGGGCGCCGTGGCGGCGCCGGCGTAGTAGGGCTCGGGTGCGCCGAAGAGGCCGAGCAGGCCGGTCACCCAGAGCTGCCGGTGCACGAACCGGCTCGGCTCGGTGACGACCAGCTTCACACCGCTGACCTCGGCGGTCTGGAAGCCGGCGACCATGGCGCTGATGCCTACCGAGTCGATGAAGGTGACCAGCCGCATGTTGAGCTCGATCCGGGCCGGCCGCCCCTTGGCCAGCACCTCGGCGATGGCCTCTTTCACCTCGTACGCGGTGTCGACGTCGATCTCGCCCCTCGGGGCGATCTCGATGACACCACCGGGCCGAACCGTCTGCAGGATCGACAGGCTCACGCGAGCACCTCCACTCGCCCGTACGACGGGCGCCTCATCAGTACGCGGGCCGCGACCGACAGTATTCCTTCAACTGCCTCGGTCGCCACCCCTCGGGATGAGCAATTCACGGACACGGACGCGCCAAATCGCCCTTATCCGTACTTATTGGTCTTATTGCACAGCGCTCAGCCGCCGCCGACGCCGCTGGTCCAGCGTAGCGGGCCGGCGCCACCACGTCGTGTCTCACCGCTGTCCGGCGTGCCCGCCGCAACCGGCTCTGAGCTGCGCTCGGCATGCGGCGTTCGCGTGGTGTGCCTAGCATCACCGGGTGACCCCGTGTGCTCAGCCTCACGGGGACCCATCGACGGAAGGACCGCATCATGATCCGGAGACTGGCCCAGCTGGCCGGCGTCGGCGCCCTGCTCGCCCTCGTGCTGGCCTGCGGGTTCGGCGGCGGCGGAGATGACGACGGCGATGACGATGAGGATGACTTCGCCCGTGCTGCGGTGGTAGCGGTCGTCGCCCGCTGACCCTGCGGTCGCGCGCGTCGACCCGGTTCGCGGACGTGCCGCCGGGCCAGCGCCAACGCGACGCGTACGAGTGGCCTTCGGGGCGGGTGGAGGCTCTGGTGGTTTGCGGCCGGGCCGGTGCGGGCACAGCCTCCGATGCGAACCGCCACGGTCGGGAAGCGCCGCCGCCAGTGAGGTGGCCACCGGCTCCGGCACTGTCGAGGAGGGAACCACCATGTTCGGAACGAATCTGCTGGAGCGCCGCAGCAAGCCGGAGCGGATCGCGGACCAGGCGTGGCATCACCTCGTCTCGGCGGTGAACAACGCGGGCGACAGCATCCGCGACACCGCCCGCACCGCCCGGCACAGCTCCGTCGGCTTCGCCGGTGACGCCGGTGACCTCGTGGAGTCGGCCGCCGAGGAGGCCCGCCACCGCGCGAGCCGCGCCTTCGACGCCCTCGCCGGCCGCCGGCCGGCGCTGCCCTGGACGTTGCTGATCGGCGCCGCCCTGGTCGGCGCCGCGATCGGTTGGGCGGCCGGCACCGCCGCACGGGCCGCCGGCAGCCGTGACCGGGCCCTGGACGACATCGAGTTCGTCGACGTGGACCGGCCCGACTCCCCCGCCGACCCGACCAACCCCGGCAACTGACGGACCCCGCGGTGGGCCCCGCCGGCCAGTGCGGTCGGACGGGGCCCGTCGTGCTGGCCCCGGTCATCCGATGCGGGTGACGTCGGATCACCCGGACCACCACCAGGCTCGTGCCAGCGGACCTGGTTGCCCGCCCGCGCCGCTGCGGGTGTGGGCGGCGCTCCGGTTCCCGCCATCTCTGGTGAGAAGGGAGCGACCGATGGCGAGCATCTCGACGATCAACCGCACCGACCAGGACATCCGGTCCGCGGTGCTGGACGAACTCGACTGGGAGCCCCGGGTCCGGCCGCACGAGATCGGGGTGACCGTCGCCGAGGGCGTGGTGACGCTGACCGGGCGGGTGGACAGCTACGCCAAGAAGTGGGCGGCCGAGCGTGCCGCACACCGGGTCACGCAGGTACGGGCGGTGGCCAACGATCTCGCGGTGCGGCTGGTCACCGGCGCCGAACACACCGATCCGGAGATCGCCGCAGCGGTTCAGCACGCGCTCCAGTGGCAGGCGTTCGTGCCGGTCGACGCCCTCGACGTGACGGTCTCGCAGGGCTGGGTCACCCTGCATGGCGAGGTCGAGTGGGAGTACCAGCGGCGCGCCGCCGAACAGGCGGTTGGCCAGCTGAACGGGGTTCGCGGGGTCAGCAACGGCATGACCGTCCGACCGGCGGTACGCCCGGACGGCGGCGTCCTGGCCAGGCGCATCGTCGACGCGCTGGCCCGCAACCGCGCCACCGACGCGGAACAGGTGACGGTACGCGTACACGGCGACACGGTGCTGCTCGGCGGACTGGTGCACTCGATGCCCGAACGCGCCGAGGTGGAACGGGTGGTCTGGTCCGCCCCCGGCATCCGTGAGGTGCAGAACCACATCGCGGTCGCGCCGGTGCTCCGCTGACCGGCCCGAACCACCCGGGCCGGGTGAGCCACGTTCACCCGGCCCGACCGCAGGCTGGGGGGTATGACCGATCGGCTGACCACGCCCCTACAGGTCACTGCGCGACTCCGCACACCCGTCACGGAACACGACCACGTCCGTGGTCCGCTGGGCGCACCGGTGACGATCGTGGAGTACGGCGACTTCCAGTGCCGCTTCTGTGGCCTCGCCCACGCCAACCTGAAGGAGCTGCTCCGGCAGCGTTCCGACACGGTCCGCCACGTCTACCGCCACTTCCCGATCACCAACATCCACCCGTACGCCGAACGGGCCGCCGAGGCCGCCGAGGCCGCCGGGCGGCGGGGCCGGTTCTGGGAGATGCACGACTGGCTCTACGAGCACCAGGACCAGTTGGACCCGGTGCACCTGACGCTCGGTGTCGAACAGCTCGGCCTGCCCGTCGACGAGATGGAGGCGGAGATCGGACGGCACGCCCACGGCGACCGGATCCGGCACGACTTCGTCGGTGCCATCCGCAGCGGCGTGGACGCGACTCCCACGCTCTTCGTCAACGACGTCCGGCACGACGGCGACTTCGACCTGGCCACCCTCCTCACCGCCGTGGACGCCACCACCACCCCCTGATCCCCGTTGATCATGAAGTTGTTGTCCCGACACGCCAGGTTGAGGGCGCAACAACTTCATGATCGCCGAGATGGTGGGCGTGGGCGTGGCTGGTCGGGTCAGATGAGGCGTAGTTGGCGGGCGCGGCGGACGGCGTCGCGGCGCCGGGTGGCGTCGAGCTTGCGGTAGATGTTGCGGACGTGGGTCTTGACCGTGTTGACGGAGACCGACAGCTCGGCGGCGATCTCCACGTTGGACAGGATGCTCTGCAGATAACGCAGGATCGTCAGCTCCCGCTCGGTGAGCGGTTCGTCCAGCGACGCCGCCGGATCGACGGTGGCCGGGCCACCCGCCGCCGTGGCCGGCGCGTCGACGGCGCGTACCAGGTCACTCACCAGTGACCAGTGCGCGGTGCCGGAGTCGAGGTGGGCGGCGAGCAGTTCCCGCAGCCCCGGCTCGGCCCGGATGAACGGGCGACGGTAGCCCTCCGGTGCCGCCAGGTCGAGGGCCTGCTCCAACGTCCGGCCGGCCCGCCGGTCGTCGCCGGCCTGAAGGGCCAGCACCGTGCCCAGCAGCGCGGCGTCCAGACGTACCGGAAGCGGCCACTCCGCCGCCGACGCGGCGGTCCAGTCCGGCAGCAGGTGCCCGGCGGCGCGCGGATCACCGGCCCGCAGTTCGGCCCGGGCCGCCGCGACGGCCAGGGACACCGCCGCCCCGGTCACCGGCCCGGACGGCCGGTCACCGGCCAGTTCCCTGGCGGTCTGCGCGTCGCCCCGGGCACCGTGCAGGTCCAGTTCGGCGGCACGCAGCCACGACCCCAGCTCACCGTCGCGAGCACCCCACCCGTCACGGGCCTCCACCAGCAACCGGTGGGCGACGGTCAGGTCTCCCTCGTCGTAGCGCAGCTGCGCCCGGCACCAGCCGGCCACCGTCGCGGCCACCGTTTCCCCACCCGCCGACGCGGCCAACCCCAGATGGGCCTCGGCCTCCACCGGCTGGCCCCGGTGCAACGCCACGACCGCCAGCGCCAGGTGGGCGTACCCGCAGTCGACCAGCGCCGCCCAGCCCTGGCAGGGCGGCAGGGCCAGCGCCGCGCGGGCCCTCTCCTCGGCGGCCCGCAGCTCCCCGCGCAGCGCCGCCACCAGGGACCACCGGCTGGCGCAGACCAGTTCGGTACGCGGGCGTCCTGCCTCCCGGGCGGCGCCCAACGCCGCACCGAAGCCGGCCACCGCCCCGACCAGGTCGCCCGCGTCCAGGGCGAGCAGGGCAAGCGCGGTGCCGGCCACCGCGCGCACGTCGGCGTCCTCTCCGGCATGGCCCCGCGTCCCGGCGACACCGCTGCCGGCCCTCGTCGCCGTCGCATCCACCGGAACGGCTGCCCGGCCGCCGCGCAGCGCGGCGACGTCGGCCGGCAGCCCGTCGGCGGTATCGACGTCCTCCGACCCGCCCGCTGGCTGACCGTCGGTGGCGACCCGATCGGCACCCTTCGGTTCGCCCGCCAGGTCACCACCCGTGGCGATCCGATCGGCGTCCTTCGGGTCGCCGGCCGGGTGACCGCCGGTGGCGAGCAGGCGGGTGGCGGCGGCGCGTACGGTCTGCGGATCGCCGGCGAGGCGGGCCAGGCTGAGTTCGACCGCGGCGACCAACCGCCCGAAGCGGGACCTGCGCGGTTGCGGCAGCCGCCGAGCCTGCCCGGTGGCCAGCCGCAGGTACGAAGCGGCCGCCCGGGTGTCGGCGTCGAGGGCCCGTTCGGCGGCGCAGGCGAGGGCGAGTTCGGGGTCGCGGTCGACCGCCTCCGCCGGAGGCGGCGTGGGCACCGGCCCGGCCCCCGGCCGGTCGTACGGCACCAGCTCCGGCCAGCTGCTGACGAACAGGTCGGTGGCGGCCGTCCAGTCACCGGCGGCGAGCGCGTGGCGTAGCGCGTCGCCGGGTCGACCGTTGCCCGCGTACCAGCCGGCCGCTCGCAGGTGCAGTTCGCGCAGCTCGTCGGCGGGCAGCCGGACCAGCTCGCGGTGCAGCAGGTCGGCCAGGAGCGGCTGGCACCGGTACCAGGCCGGTCGACCGCCGTCGTGGTGGAGCAGGCCGCTGTCCTCGGCGAGAACGTTCAGGCGTTCCTCGGCGTCCGGGTCACCGCTGAGCGCGGTGGCGAGACCGGCGCAGACAGCGTCGACGACCGACGCGCGGCGCAGCAGCTCCCGGTCCGCCGGCTCCAGTCCGGCCAGCGGTTCCGCGCGCAGATAGCCGGCGATTTCCGGCTGGTCCGCGCCGAGCTGGCTGATCCAGCGCTCCGGATCGGGCTGGTCGCGCAGGGCGAGGGCGGCGAATCGCAGTAGGGCCGCCCAACCGCCGGTGCGCTGCCGCAGCAGCGCCACTGCGGCGGCCGGCACCGCCACGCCGTGCGCGGTGAGCAGGTCGGCGATCTCGTCGTCGGTGAAGGCCAGGTCGTCCGGGCCGATCTCGGTCAACTCCCCGGCCAGCCGCAACCGGTGCACCGCCAGCGGAGGGGCGGTACGCCCGGCCACCACCAGACGCAGTCGCTGCTCGGTGTGGCGTAGCAGAAATTCCAGCCCGGCCAACGCCGCCGGTTCGGTGATCCGGTGCAGGTCGTCCACGACCAGCACCACCGCCTTCTCCCGGGCGGCCAGGGCGGCGGCGAGGACCTCCAGTTCGTCCGGGCGCGGTGCCCGCTCGGGCAGCGGTGCCTCCGCCGGGTCCGCGACGGTGCGCAACGCGGCGCCGAGGTACGACCAGAGGCGGTCCGGATCGTCACCCATCTCGACCGACACCCAGCCCGGTGTCGGGGCCTGCGGGTCGGCCTCCCGGAGTGCCCGGATCCAGGTGGCGAGCAGGGTGGTCTTGCCCCAGCCCGCGGGTGCCCGGAGCAGGGTGACCGGGCGGGTCACCGCCTCGTCGAGCAACCGGGCCAGCCGGGGCCGCAGGAGCACCGGTTCGGGCGGCACGGCGGGTGCCAGCCGGGACGCCAGCAGGGGCGGGCCGGCCGGCGCACGGACCGCCGCCTCGGCCCGGACGGTGCTGCGCTGATCCGGCATCCGGCCCACCCCCACGGACGCGTGCTTCCTCCCCGGTCCTGCGGCGGGCGGTTACCCGACCCGGGACAGTTCACCCCTTCCGGAGGAACCGGGTTCACCCGGCCGGCGGTGACGATGGCGGCGAGCTGGGCGGAGGCGTCGCGCGTGCTCGATTCGCGGGCGGCGGAACGGCCGGGAGCGGGAGCCGGAGGTACGAGTGGGACGGGTCGGGACAGTTGTCGCGGTGGCCGGCGCTCTGGGGGTCGCGGCGGCACGGGCCGGGCGTACCGCCGTCGCCCGGCGACGTTCCCGCGCCGAGGGACGCCCGGGGCGTTGGCAGGTGGTGACGGTCGACCGGCCGCCGGAGCAGGTGCTTCCCGCCGCCGTCTGGCCGGAGCCGCTGCGCCGGCTCGACGGTGCCGTGGAGGTCGCCGTGGCGCGCGCACCGGGCGGGCGGGGCACCGAACTGGCGGCCCGGCCCCGGCCGCACGCGGCCTGGCCCGGGCTCTTCGCGCACCTGGTGGGCGACGACCCGGACCTGCTGGTGCGACGGACGTTGTGGCAGGTCAAACAGCTCATCGAGGCCGGTGAGGTGCTGCGCGCCGACCGGGCGCCCGAAGAGCGCGGGCCGGTGCCGGTCGATTCCCGACGGCCACCGACGGACGGGCCGCCGCAGTGAGAGCGCTCTGCTGGACCGGCGGTGAGCTGGCCGTACGCCAGGTGCCCGATCCGGAGCTGCGCAACGACCAGGACGTGATCGTCCGGGTGCGGCGCAGTGCCACCTGCGGCGCCGACCTGCCGCTGCTCACCGGGCAGGCACCGGGTCTGGCCAGCGGTGACGTGCTCGGCCACGAGTTCCTCGGTGACGTGGTCGAGGTAGGCGCGGGCGTACGGCGGCACCGGGTCGGCGACCGGGTGGTGGTTTGCGCCTCGGTGGCCTGTGGTGCCTGCTGGTACTGCCGGCGTGGGCAGCCGTCGTGCTGCGACAACGGCAGCGCCGAGCCGGCCGCGAGCGAGGCGGAGTGGGGCCATCCGGTGGCCGGCTGCTTCGGCCAGCCCCGGTCCGCCGGTGGCTTCGCCGGCAGCCACGCCGAGTACGTGCGGGTGCCGTACGCCGACGTGGGGGCGTTCCCGGTGCCGGAGTCCGTCGGTGACGACCGGGCCCTGTTCGCCTCGGATGCCGCACCGGCCGGCTGGCTGGGCGCCGAGGCAGGTGCGGTGCGTCCCGGTGACGTGGTGGCGGTGTGGGGGGCGGGGGCGGTCGGCCAGCTGGCCGCCCGCGCGGCCTGGCTGCTCGGGGCCGAGCGGGTGGTCGTCGTGGACCGGCACCCCGCCCGGCTGCTGATGGCGCGGCAGCACGTCGGCGCCGAGACCATCGATCGACGGGAGACCGACGTCGCGGCGCAACTGCTGGAGTTCAGCGGCGGACGAGGACCGGACGTCTGCGTCGAGGCGGTCGGCGGCCCCGCGGGGGAACACCGCTCACTCGCCGACCGGTTCACCGGCCGCGCCCGGGCACCGGACGCGGTCCGGGAGGCGGTGCACTCCTGCCGCAAGGGTGGCACCGTGTTCGTCCTCAACGGCGGTGCCCGCCACGTCGACGCGTACCCGGTCGGCGTGGTGGTGCACAAGGGACTGACGGTGCGCGGCGGGCGGCAGCACGGCCAGCGTCACATCCCCATGCTGCTGGACCGGATGGCCCGCGACGAGCTGCGTACCGAGCACCTGGCCACCCACCATTTTCCGCTGGAGCGGGCCGTCGAGGGGTACGCGCTGTTCCGGGACCGACCCGAGGAGTGCGTACGCGCGGTCTTCACCCCGCACTGACCGGCACCGGGCGGACCGGCGCCGACGATGGCATGATCGCCGGATGGCTGCCCAACGCTCCTACGACGTGGTCCTCTTCGGGGCGACCGGTTTCACCGGTGGGCTCACCGCGCGCTACCTGGCCCGGCACGCGCCACCGGGGCTGCGCTGGGCGATCGCCGGACGCAACCCCGGCAAGCTGGCCGCTGTCCGTGACCAACTGGTCGCGATCGACCCGTCGCTGACCGGATTGCCGCTGCTCACCGCCGACGTCACCGACCCGGCCTCGCTGCGGGCGGTGGCCACCGACGCCCGGGTGGTGGCCAGCACCGTCGGTCCGTACGTCCACCACGGCGAGCCGCTGGTGGCCGCCTGCGCCGCCGCCGGCACCGACTACCTCGACATCACCGGCGAACCGGAGTTCGTCGACCGGATGTACCTGCGCCACCACGCCGAGGCGGCACGTACCGGCGCGCGGCTGGTGCACACCTGCGGCTTCGACTCGGTCCCGCACGACCTCGGCGTCTGGTTCACGGTCAAACAGCTGCCCTCCGACGTGCCGATCACGGTGGACGGGTACGTGCGGGCGGGTGGGCGCTTCTCCGCCGGCACGTACCACTCGGCGCTGACCGCCTTCTCGCGTACCGCCGAGGCGTCGCGGGCGGCCCGCGAACGCCGCGCCGCCGAGACCCGCCCGGCCGGGCGACGGGTCCGGGCCGTGCCGGGCCGGCTGGCCCGCTCCCGGGACCTGCCCGTCTGGGCGGTGCCGCTGCCGACCATCGACCCGCAGGTGGTCCGCCGCTCGGCGGCGGCCCGTCCCGAGTACGGTCCGGACTTCCGTTACCGGCACTTCGCGGCCGTGCGGCGGCTGCCGACGGTGCTGGCCGCGGGTGCGGGGCTCGGTGCCGTGGTGGGGCTGGTGAAGCTGCCACCGACCCGGCGCTGGCTGCTCGGCCGGCTCGCCTCCGGGCAGGGGCCGAGCGCCGAACAGCGGGCGAAGTCGTGGTTCTCGGTGCGGTTCGTCGGCGTCGGTGGTGGACGTCGGGTGGTGACGGAGGTGGCCGGCGGCGATCCCGGCTATGACGAGACCGCCAAGATGCTCGCCGAGTCGGCGCTCTGCCTGGCGCTGGACGACCTGCCGGCCACCTCGGGTCAGGTCACGCCGGTCACCGCGATGGGCGACACTCTGCTGCACCGTCTCACCGCCGCCGGCATCACCTTCCGGGTCCTGGATGAAGGAAGGGCCCCCTCTTGACGCCTGCGGTAGAACAGGGGGCCCGCTTAACACCGCCGTCACCGCGCCGCGCCTGCCGGGGTTGACCCTCGACCAGGGTGAGGGGGCAGGATCACCGGCGTGGAAAGTGACCTGCGCAGCATCGGCGAGCTGGCCCGCGTCAGCGGGCTGACGGTCAGCGCGCTGCGGTTCTACGACGCCGCCGGAGTGCTTGTCCCGGCCCGGGTCGATCCGGCCACCGGGTACCGCTGGTACGCCGAAAACCAGGTCGCGCCGGCCCGCCTGGTGGCCGGGCTACGCCGGATCGGCCTGCCGGTGGCCGAGATCGCCCGGGCGGTACGGGCGGAACCCGAGGTGGTGCGCCGGCTGCTCGACGCGCACCTGCGGCGGTTGACCGACGGGCTGGCCGAGACCCGCCGCGAGGTCGTCCGGATCCGCGGTCTGCTCGCGGCGGACGAGGTCCCGCCAGCCACCCGGCTCGCCCTGACCGGACACGACCTGGCCGCCGCCGTCGACGCGGTCCGGTTCGCGGTCGGCACCGACCCGGCGCTGCCGGGGCTGGCCGGCGTGCTGCTCGACGTGGCCGACGACGGCGTACGGCTGGTGGCGACCGATCGGCACCGGCTGGCGGTGGCGACGGCCGCTGCGACGGTACGCGGTCCGGCGGTGCGGGCGCTGCTGCCCGTGGCCGCGGTCGACCGGTTGCGCCGGCTGGCCGGTGCCTCGGGGGCCGACGAGGCGCGACTGACCCTGGTCGGTCGGCAGGTCGTCGCCGACGTCGCCGGACGCCGGTTGCGGGCCACGACCCTGCCGTACGACTTCCCGGACTACCGTGCCCTGCTGCCGGCGGTGACCAACGGACCGGTCCGCCGCGTACCGGTGGACGCGCCCCGGCTGGTCAGCGCGCTGCGCTCGGGTGCGCCCACGGTGACCCGGGAACACGCGGGCGTCCCGCTGCCGGTGACCGTGCTGGGGCTGGGCGGTCCGGACGCGCTGCGCCTGCTCGGCCCGGACGAGCTGGTCGGGCCGGCCGACGCAGAGCTGCGGGTCGGCGTCAACGGCGGGTACCTGCTCGACGCGCTGGACGCGGCGGGCGGCCCGCGCCTGGTGCTGGAGATGAACGACCCGGTCACGCCACTGGCCATCCGTCGGCCCGACGATCCGGCCGCGTTCTCCATCCTGATGCCGATCAGACTCTGAGAACGGGTGCGGGAGGCGGGGCGATTCGGGCGCGACGGTAGCATCTGGAGGTTCACCCGAGCCCGGACGGAGGCGTACGGAGCAGCATGCTCGACATGGAGTTGATCCGGAAGGATCGCGACGCGGTGGCGGCCGCGCTGGCGAAGCGGCTCGACGCCGCCGAGGTCGACCGGGCGCTGGAGGAGATTCAGCAGCTCGACCGGGAGCGCCGCCGGCTGATCAGTGAGATCGACGGGGAACGCCAGCGCCGCAAGGCCGAGGCCCGGGCGTACGCGCAGGCGAAGCGGGCCGGTGTCGAGCCGCAGGTCACCGACGAGGCCGGCCGTAAGCAGGTCGCGGAGCTGGAGGCGGAACTCGACGAGGTGCAGGCGCGGCTGCGTACCACCATGAGCGAGCTGCCCAACCTGCCCGCCGACGACGTGGTGCCCGGCGGCAAGGAGGCCAACCGGGTGGTGAAGACCTTCCGGGAGCCGCCGGCCATCGAGAAGGTCCGCGACCATGTCGAGTTGAGCCGGATGCTGGGCCTGGTCGACCATGAGCGCGGCGTCAAGCTCGGCGGCTCAGGTTTCTGGATGTACACCGGCCTGGGCGCCCGGCTGGAGTGGGCGCTCATCAACTGGCTGATCGAGCGGAACATCGAGGCCGGGTACGAGTTCCTCCTTCCGCCGCACCTGCTGCTGGACACCGCCGGTTTCGCCGCCGGCCAGTTCCCCAAGTTCTACGACGACGTCTATCACCTCGACAAGCAGTCCGCACCGCGCGGTCAGTTCCTGCTGCCGACGGCGGAGACGGCGATCCTCGGGGCGTACCAGGACGAGATCCTGGAGACCGCGAAGCTGCCGCTCAAGGTGTTCGCCTACACCCCGTGCTACCGCCGCGAGGCGGCCGGATCGCACTCCGACGAGCGGGGCACCGTCCGGGGACACCAGTTCAACAAGGTGGAGATCTTCCAGTTCACCCTGCCCGAGCAGGCCGACGCCGCGCTGGAGCAGATGGTCAACCACGCAGAGAGCCTGGTCGAGGGGTTGGGCCTGCACTACCAGCGCAGCCTGCTCGCGGCCGGGGACTCCAGCGCGTCGATGCGCAAGACCCTCGACATCGAGGTGTTCATGCCCAGCACCGGCAAGTACAAGGAGGTCTCGTCGGTCTCCTGGGGCGGTGACTACCAGGCCCGGCGGGCGGCGATCCGGTACCGCGAGCCGGGCGGCAAGCAGACCCGCTTCGTGCACACCCTCAACGGCTCGGCCCTGGCCACCAGCCGCCTCCTCCCGGCCATCCTGGAGCAGTTCCAACAGCCCGACGGCTCGGTCCTGGTCCCCGAGGTCCTCCGCGACCGCCTCGGCACCGACCGTCTCACCCCTCGCTGACCGGGCCGCTGGCGTTCCCGGCCGGCGCGCACACCGCCACCCCGCCGGCAGGCGCGGCTAGCCGTCGGCGCTGCGCGCCGGCTCGGTGCGCGCTCGCTCGGTGCGCGCTCGCTCGATGTGCGCCGGCTCGCTGTTAATAAGGGGCCCTTTCTCTACCGCAGGCGTTAATAGGGTGCCCTTCCTTCTCAGCAGGGCGGTGAGGAGGAGGGCGGCGAGCAGGATGGTGAGGGTGGTGGGGCCGGCGGTCGCGACGGCGTCGGCCAGCCAGCGTTGCAGGCCGGCGGCGGTGGTGACCAGCGGGTCGGTGAGGGCGTCCCGGCGGCCGGCGACCAGCCGCGCCTCGTACCAGCCGTACCAGGCGACGTAGCCGCCGGCGAGCAGCAGCACCAGACCGCTGAGCCGGGGTGCCCAGGCACCGGCGCCGCGCAGCCGGGCCACCACCTCGCCGCGCAGCAGCGCCACGCCGAGCGCGGCCACCGCCACCACCAGCCCCATCCCGAGGGCGTACGCGCCGAACAGCGCCAGCCCACGCGCCGTCGAGCCGGCCTGAAGGCTGGTCACCACGGTCGCCAGGAACGGCGCGATGGCGCAGCCCAGCGAGGCCGTCGCGTACGCCATGCCGAACAGCACCATCGACGGAACCGACCGGGTCAGCCGGGGCGCCCGGGCCAGCGGACGCGGGCTCGGCAGCCGCCGACCGGCCAGCAGCCAGCAGCCGAGCAGCACCAGCAGCAGGCCCAGCCCCACGGTGAACCAGGGCAGCCGGGGTCGCAGCCAGCCGGCGACCGGGGCCAGCGCCAGCCCGAAGGCGCCGAACACCAGGACGTACCCGAGGGTGAGCGCACCGGCGGCGGTGAGCGCCCGGCCGACGGCACCGCGGGTGTCGGTGGCCCCGGCCACCAGCAGCGACAGGTACGCCGGCAGCATCGCGAAGCCGCACGGGTTGACCGCGCCGAGCATGCCCGCGGTCAGCGCGAGCAGCAGCGGCGCCTCCATCAGGCGGCCAGGGCGGTGACCCGGCGGGTGAGGTCCTCACCGTCCAGGAAGCCCTGGTGGATCACCCGGCCGTCCCGGTCGATGATGACGAAGGTGCTCTGCTCGACGACCTCGAAGCGCCGCCAGAGCACCCCCTCACGATCCTCGATCTGTGGCACCGGGCCCAACTCGAACTCGGTGACGAAGTCGGTCATCGCCTTGCGCTCACCGAGCCCGGCGACGCCGATGATCGGCACGGTGTCCCGGAACCCGGGGGCGATCTCGGCGACCGTCCACGCCTGGCTGGCGCAGGTGGCGCACCAGGGCGCCCAGAACCAGAGCACCACCGGCCGACCGGCCAGGGTGGCGGCGTCGAAGGCCGCACCGTCCAGGGTCGTACCGGTGAACCGGAGGGTCTCCGGCACCGGGCCGGTCGGCCCGGTCGACGGTGGCGCGGCGTCACCCGTGGACGCCGCCGGTCCGGTGGCCGGCGGGGCCGCCTCGGCGCCCGGACCGGTGCCACAACCGGCGGTGGCCAGCACGGCGGCGAGCAGCGCGGCCACGGTGACCACCCCGGTGGACCGACCCGTCGTTGAAACCGACCCCATCCGCGTCTCCTTCGGTTCGCTCGGCCGCCACCCGGGCAGCCGCGCTGCCACCGGCGGCGGGCTCAGGCCTCTGTCAACCGCAGCGCCAGCGCCGGGCACACCTTGACCGCCTTCACCGCGCCCTCCCGCAACCAGGTCGGCACGGGGGTGGGCGGGAAGGCGGGGTATCCGTTCTGGTCGAGCCGGATGAAGTCCGGCACCACGTGGGCACAGAGACCGTGCCCGTCGCATCGGGACCAGTCCAGGACCAGCTTCTTCGGGTCGGGATCGGGCGCGCCGGGCAGGCCCATCAGCCCCTTGACCCGACGGCCGCAGCCCTCGCCGGTGGTGTGCTTCTTCAGGTCCTCGGCGAAGACCTCCATCGCCGAGAGCGCGAAGCGGGACGTACCGTCGGGGTGGCTGCACGCACCGCGGCCCTTGACGTCGCCGGCGGCGGCCCGGACGACCTCCACCGGCGCGCTGCCGGAGACCGCCAGATCGACGGCGCGGGCCAGGTCGGGCAGTCCCCGCTTGCACGGGCCGCACTGGCCGGCGGACTCGCCGGCCAGGTAGCGCACCACCTGCGCGGCCTCGCCGAGCGGGCAGGTGTCGTTGGCGAGCGGAACGATGATGCCGGCGCCGAGCGTGCCGCCGACCGCCGCGAGCCCCTTGCGGGAGACCTCGGCCTTCTCGGCCGCCTCCCGGGTGATCCACTTGCCGTGGTAGCCGCCCATCAGGATGCCCGGGCCGTCCGGCACCTCGCAGAGTTCGAGGATCTCGGCCAGCGGGGTGCCGGCCGCGCACTCCACCACGGCGTGCCGCTCCGCCGCACCCGTGACGCTGAGCAGCACGGTTCCCGGCTCCTCGTCGGTGCCGAGCGCCGCGTACTCGTACGGGCCGAGCCGGGCGGCGATGGCCAGTTGGGCGTACGTCTCGGCGTTGGAGAGCAGCGTCGGCAGCCCGCCGACCCCGGAGTCGCTGGAGCGCTTCTTGGTGCCGGGCGGGATGTGCGGCAGCCCGTTGATCCCGTTCACCAGCGCGCCACCCTCGCCGCTGATGAAGCGGTGCGGCACCGTCACGACACTGGTCGGTGCCGGCATCCGGCGCTCGTCCAGCGCCTCCATCAGGGAGTCCCGGCCGATCAGGTCGTCGGCCACGCAGAGCACGATCTCCTCGGCGTCCAGCGCGAAGGCGGCCAGGGCGGCGCCGTCGAGAATCAGGTGCGGGGCCCGGGTGAGCAGCACCTTGTCCTTCCAGCTGGCCGGCTCGCCCTCGGTGGCGTTGACCACCACCACTGGCGGCAGATCCTGGCGTTCACAGGACTCCAGCACCGCCCGCAGCTTCCTGGCGAACGGGAAACCAGCACCGCCCTTGCCCTTGAGCTGGACGCCGTCGGCGAGGCGCAGCAACGCGGAGGGCTCCATCGGGCTGATCGGGCCGTGCACCATCTCGTGGGCACGCAGGTCGAGACGTCCGAACTCGGCGAACCCGGCGGTGAGCCGGGGCTCACCGACGGCGGCCACCGGTGGAACGGTGGTACGCATCGTCATTTCGCCTCACCCCGCAGCCCGGCCCAGTAGGCACCGTCCACCGAGTCCGGGTCGGCCTTGCGGCGGCGCCGGCTCTCCGCCGACGAGGCCCGGCGGGCCCGCCGGGAGGCCAGGTCGACCAGGGTGGGGGTGTCGTCGTCGGCCGCGTCGTCCGGGGCGTACCGCGCCGGCGGGCGCCAGTAGTCGGTCTCCGCCTCCGGCACGTCGTCCTCGGCGCTGTGCCGCCCACCGCCGCTGCGGGGCGCGGCGGAGATCGGCGAGCCGGAGATGGGCGCACCGGAGATCGGGCCGGCCGACTCCCACCGACGCGGGCTGTCCCACGGCTCCTCCGGCTCGTCCACCGCGCGCTGCGGCGGTGCGGAGTACCGGCTGGCGGCCTCGGAGCGGCGGGAGCGGCCGTACTCCTCGTCGTCGTCGCGGCGACGGCGACGCGTCGGCTCCTCGTACTCCAGCATGTCCTCGTCGCGACGGGCCGCGCGCCGGCCCACCGGCTCACGCTCCTCGTCGCGCCGCGACCGGCGACGGGTCGGCTCCTCGTCGCGCCGCGACCGACGGGCCACCGGCTCCAGATCCTCCTCGACCCGCGCGGAACGCCGGCCGGTGGTCTCCAGCTCCTCGTCCCGCCGGGACCGCCGGCCGGTCGGCTCGGCATCGCGGCGGCGGCGCGTCACCGGCTCCAGCACCTCGGTTTCGCGGCGCACGACCCGCTCCAACTCCTCCTCGTCACGACGCGAGGCACGCCGGACGACCGGCTCGAACTCCTCGTCGAGGCGGTCCCGGCCGGGCCGCACCGGCTCGCGCAGCGTGCCCGGCTCGGGCACCACCGGCACGGTGAACCGCTCCGGGTCGTTGCGGCGGATGGTGGGGCTGGCCCAGGTGCCGGAGGTGCTGTCGGCCCAACTGGTGTCGCGGCGGACCCGCTTCTCGCGGCCGTCGTCCGCGGCACCCCGGCGGCCGGTCAGCGTGCCGAGCAGGTTCTTGCCGAGGGTCTCCTCGGTGGACTTGCTGCCGGTCATGATCTCGTTCAGGGCGGCGGCCTGCTGCTGCTCGCGACTGCGTCGTTGCAGCGTGACCGAGAGCCGGACCATCAGGGCGACCACGACCAGCAGGACGCACGCGAAGTAGCTCAGTCCCACCCAGGTGGCGGGCGGGCGGCCGGCGAGCAGACCGTGGAAGATGGCGAACGGCCAGGAGACGTACGCCATGGAGTGCAGCGCCCGCCACACCCACTTCGGCCCGACGTCGGCGAACCGGGCCCGGATGATGCCGGTCCAGAGCACGCCCACCATGAGCAGCGCGGCGATGGTGCCGAGCCCGACGTAGAGGCCCCGGCCACCGACGAACGGCACGGCGGCGTCGGTCACCCCCGCCCGGCCGCTGGCGATCTTCGTGATGACGTGGAAGCCCAGGCCGGCCACGCCGAGGACGCCGGTGGCCCGGTGCGCGGACTGCAACAGCACCCGGTGCCGGATGAGCAGCACCAGCCGGTCGGTGGCGAGCAGCCCCATCATCACCGTCAGGCTCAGCGCGACCAGCGCGATCACGCCGGCGAAGAACTCGGTGAAGAAGAAGCCCATCGCGTACATCTTCTGGCCCGCGCCGGTGAGCATGGTCAGCGCCCACAGCGCGGCCAGCCCGGAGGCGGAGAGCGCCAGGATCTGGCCGCGCGACCAGACGCGGATGCCTCGACTGCTGCTGCTGGTACGGACGGCAGGAGTCTTCTCGTTCTGCGTAGCCCGGGCCATCTGCTCCTCGATCGTCTCGCGGCGGCGCACCGCCGGCCGACCCTGTTCCCCACTCCAGTACGCAGCACGGCTCCGGTCGGATCAGTGTCAGAAGAAAAAATCTCGACGAGTTGTCGAACCGTCCCGCCGCCGGGCGCGTGTAACGGCCGCGCCGCCGGCCACCCACGTCGATGCATTGACAGTCATTGAAACGAGCTTGTAACCTTTCGGAAATTTTCAGTCCCGGCTGCAAGATCCGGGCAACCGCCTCACCTCCCCCGTCCCCCGGCACCCCTGGAGCATCCGATGCATCGACGTCGACTCCGCCCGGCGATCGTCGCCCTCGCCCTGATCGTCGGCCTCCTCGCCCCCGGCGTGGTGACCACACCCCCCGCCGCTGCCGCCCCGAGCGGTGGCAAGAAGGTCATCGCCAACCTCTTCGAGTGGAACTGGCCCTCGGTCGCCAGCGAGTGCACCAGCACGCTCGGCCCGAAGGGCTACGGCTACGTCCAGGTCTCCCCACCGCAGGAGCACGTACGCGGCAACCAGTGGTGGGTGGCCTACCAGCCGGTCAGCTACCGGATCGAGTCCCGCAAGGGCACCCGTGCCCAGTTCAAGTCCATGGTCGACACCTGCCGGGCGGCCGGCGTCAAGGTGATCGTCGACGCGGTCGTCAACCACATGTCCGGACAGTCCGGCGGCGGCACCGGCTGGGCCGGCTCCACCTTCCAGCACCACGTCTACCCCGGCATCTACCAGGCGCAGGACTTCCACTACTGCGGTCGCAACGGGAACAACGACATCGTCAACTACAACGACCGGTACGAGGTGCAGAACTGCGAGCTGGTCAACCTGGCCGACCTCAAGACGGGTTCGGACTACGTCCGTTCCCGGCTGGCCGCGTACCTGAACGACCTGCTGTCGCTCGGCGTGGACGGCTTCCGGCTGGACGCCAGCAAGCACATGCCAGCCGCCGACATCGCCAACATCCTCAGTCGACTGAACCGACCGGCGTACATCGTGCAGGAGGTCATCTACGGCGCGGGCGAGCCGATCACGCCGAACGAGTACACCGGCAACGGTGACGTGCACGAGTTCCGCTACGGCAAGGACCTGGCCCGGGTGTTCCGCTCCGAGCGGCTGGCGTACCTGCGCAACTTCGGCGAGGGCTGGGGGCACCTGCCCAGCAACGTGTCATCGGTCTTCGTGGACAACCACGACACGCAGCGCGACGACGGTGGCGTGCTCACCTACCGCGACCGGGGCATCTACGCCCTCGCGAACGCGTTCATGCTGGCCTGGCCGTACGGCTCCCCGACGGTGATGTCGAGCTACACCTTCAGCGCCCGCGACGCGGGCCCGCCCTCCGACGGCAACAACAAGACGCTCAACACCGTCTGCTACTCGGGCTGGGAGTGCGAGCACCGCTGGCCGGTGATCGCGAACATGGTCGGCTTCCGCAACGCCACCGAGGGCGCCGGGGTCAGCAACTGGTACGACAACGGCAACAACCACATCGCCTTCAGCCGGACCGGCCGCGGCTACCTCACCATCAACGACGAGGACTTCGCGATCAACGGCCGCTCCTACTACACCGGCCTGCCGGCCGGCCGCTACTGCGACGTCATCCACGGCACCTTCGCCAACGGCACCTGCTCCGGCCCGGTCATCACGGTCGACGCCAACGGCTGGTTCGCCGCCAACATCCCCGCCCACGACGCCATAGCCCTCCACCTATCCGCCCGCCTCCCCTAACCCCCACCCCACCCCCACCCACCCCCCACCCCACCCCACCCTCGACGCGTTGATCATGAGGTTATTGCCCACTTTCACCCAGGAATACGGGCAATAACCTCATGATCAGCCGGCGGGATGGGTGAGGGGTGGGGGTTGGCCGGGGGGTTTGGGAGTGTTTTGGGAGGTTTGGGGTTAGGGTGGGCGGGTGGGGTTTTTGGGGGGTTTGGGGTTTCGGGGGCGGCGGGGGGTCGCCGTCGGAGCGGGCCTGGCCGTGCTGATGGGTGGGGCGGCGTACACCGGATGGGCGCTGACCCCCGCGCCCGGGCCGGCAACGGTCGCCGAGCCGGCCGGCGTGGCGGTGGCGCCGACCTCGGAGGTACCGCCTCCCGCCGGCACCGAGCGGGTGCTGCCCGCCAGGCCGGCACCGGCCGGGCTGCCGGAGATCGACTACGATCCGGCTCCCGCCGGCTTCCCCGACGACCCGGACACCCTCGACACCACCCCGCTGACCCGGGGCCTGCATCCGACCCGCAAGCTCGCCGCGTACGACGCGCCGGGCGGCCGACCGCTGGCCTTCCTGATGCCGACCATCAGCGGGGTGGAGCTGACCGTGCCGATCGCCGGCCGGGAGTCCGGCTGGACGGCGGTGCTGCTCCCCTCCGCAAACCGCAAGCTCGCCTGGCTGCCACCCGGCGGCTTCCGCACCGTCGCGCTGCGCGACCAGATCGTGGTGGAACGGACACCGTTCCGGCTCACCTGGTACCGCGACGGCACCGCCCAACGGTCCTGGCGGGTCAGCCTCGGTCAACGCGGCCAGGAAACCCCACTCGGCCGGACCTTCGTGCTGGGCCGTACCCCGCCACCGGAGTCCGTGTACGGCGGGGTGGACATCTACGCCCTCGGCTCGATCCCCGACGACCTGGACTCGGTGCCGGCCGGACTGCGCGGCGCACACATCGGCATCCACACCTGGTACCACGACGGCGAGCTGGGCCAGCAGACCACCAACGGCTGCATCCGACTGACCGCCAGCGGCCAGCGCCTGCTACTGGAGAAGGTACGCCCCGGCACCCCGGTGGTCGTCGTCGACGAGTTGCCCACCCCACCACCAACGGCCTGAGTCCGCAGTCGGAGAGCCAGCCGTCCGCCGTACGTCTCGGGTACCGGAAGTCGGAGAAGTCGT
The DNA here is from genome assembly GCF_056150025.1 of Micromonospora aridisoli. Classification (NCBI taxonomy): domain Bacteria; kingdom Bacillati; phylum Actinomycetota; class Actinomycetes; order Micromonosporales; family Micromonosporaceae; genus Micromonospora; species Micromonospora aridisoli. Next base: position 74,982 of record NZ_JAXCFK010000013.1, read on the forward strand.
GGCCGGTCTTCCTCGCTGCTTCCGTCGCCGCCGGTGCAGCGGGATGGCTGTTGTGGAGCCGGATCGACTCGATCACAACAGGGCTCTAGCCCGGATGCTCTGGCTAGGTGGGACCACCTGCGAGGAGTCGAGTTTGCACCAGAGGAACTCCAAGGTCAGTGCCTCGATGAAGGCCCGCTGCTCGTTGTTGGCTGCCGCCCCGTGCCCGCCCTCGACGTTCTCGTAGTAGAAGACGTCGTGGCCGTGCTCGCGCAGTCGGGCGGTCATCTTGCGGGCGTGCCCCGGATGGACCCGGTCGTCGCGGGTCGAGGTGACGAAGAGGACCGGCGGGTACCGCACCCCGGCACGCACGTTGTGGTACGGCGAGTACTCCCGCAGGAAGGCCCAGTCCTGCGGGTCGTCCGGGTCGCCGTACTCGGCCAGCCAGGAGGCACCGGCCAGCAGCCGATGGTAGCGGCGCATGTCCAGCAACGGGACGTTCGCGACCACGGCACCGAAGAGTTCCGGATAGCGGGTCAGCATCACCCCCATCAGCAGGCCGCCGTTGCTGCCGCCCTCGACGCCCAGCATGGCCGGCGTGGTGATGCCCCGGCTCACCAGATCTTTGGCCACCGCCGCGAAGTCCGCGTACGCCTTCGGTCGGTGCTCGCGCAGCGCGGCACGGTGCCACCGTGGGCCGTACTCGCCACCGCCTCGGATGTTCGCCACCACGTAGGTGCCGCCCCGGGCCAGCCAGCCCCGGCCGATGATCCCGCCGTAGCCGGGAGTCAGCGACACCTCGAAACCGCCGTAGCCGTGCAGCAGCGTGGGCGCGGCGGGCGCGGCCGGATCCCCGACCACGAAGTACGGCACCCGGGTGCCGTCGGCGGAGGTGGCGAAGAACTGGCGTACCGCCAGACCGTCGGCGTCGAAGAACGCCGGTGCCCGCTTCAGCGTCTCGACGCCGCCGCCGATGCGCCCGAGCCGCAGCGTGGCCGGCTGGAGGAAGCCCTCCGAGGCGACCAGGTAGGCGTCGTCGCGGTCCGGGTCCGTCTCGACGAGGCAGCCCTCCTCGTCCGCCGGCACCCCCGGCAGCGGTCCACGCCGCCAGCCGCCCTCGCCGGGGGTGAGCACCTCCAGCCGGCTACGGACATCGGTGAGGGTGGTCAGGATCAGGTGGTTGCGGGTCCAGGCGTACCCGTTGAGCGAGGTCCGGTCGTCCGGCTCGAACAGCACATCGAAGTCCCGGTCCCCGGCCAGGAAGGCGTCGATCGGGATCGCCAGCAGCGCACCCGCCGGGTGGGTGACGCCAGCCACCGGCCACGGCGTACGTGGCCGAACCAGCAACCATTCCCGGTGCACGTCCCAGTTGGCGTCCTCGGGCACCGGGATCCGGATCCGCTCCCCGGCCCCGGCCCCGGCCCCGGCCCCGGTCAGCAGAAAGCTCTCCGAACGGTAGAAGTCGACGCTGCGCGTGACGAAGTCGCGCTCGAACCCGGGCGTCAGGTCACGCCAGCCGTACGCCCCGACGTCCGTGCCGGAGACCTCGTAGACGACGTCGGCCTCGGTCAGCGGCGTGCCCCGTCGCCAGCGCAGCACCAGACGCGGATAGCCGGAGTCGGTCAACGACCCCGGCCCGAGGTCGGTGCCGATCCAGATGTGGTCGGCGTCGATCCAGCAGACGTCGGTCTTGGCTTCCGCGACGGTGAACCCGTCCGCCACGAAAGCCCGGTCAGCCAGGTCGTACTCGCGTACCACCACCGCGTCCGCGCCGCCCCGGGAGAGGCTGACCAGGCAACGCCGGTGCTGCGGCGGCAGCGTCGTCACGCCGCCCCAGACCCAGTTCTCGCCCTCCCGCTCGGCCAGCGCGTCCAGGTCGAGCAGGACGTCCCACTCCGGCGCGGCGCGGCGGTACTGGTCGGGCGTGGTACGCCGCCACAGTCCGCGCGGATGGGCGGCGTCGCGCCAGAGGTCGTAGTAGAAGCCGTCGCCGCGCCAGGCCGGGTACGGAATCCTGTTGTCCGCGTCGAGCACCTGCCGGATCTCGGCCTGCCGGGTGGCGAACCCCGGCCCTCCGGTCAGCGCCGCGACGGCCTCGTCGTTGCGCTCCCGGACCCACCCCGCGGCCTGCGGGCCATCGAGGTCTTCGAGCCAGAGGTACGGGTCTTCGCTGTCATCGGTCGACGTCGCCACCCTCGAACTATGGCCGACGACCGCCGCGATGCCTCAGCCGGCCGCTGTCGACATGGCGACTGACGTCCGGATCACGTCGACCCGGAGCAGCCGACGTTCGACACATGTACATAGATCGACTATTCTCGGTCCCGCGCGGGCACCGATGGGGGACTCGACGCCGAGACGTTACGGTCACGTCAACGGGGGAAGTCATGGATGCCGTACCGCTGCGACAGTCGCCGGATTGCTCAGCCCGAGCGGCACTCTGCCGCCCCTGAGGCCTCCGATCGTCCTTGAATCCGGCGGTCCAGCCTGCTGACGCGCTGATCGCGGAGGCGGTGCAGGCGACGGCGCGCCCCGGCCGGCGGTAGGCGGAACTGAGCGCCGACAGGCCCGCACGTAGAACCTCCTCATGCCCGCAGAAGACGAGCGTCTGTGCACAACCGACGATGAACCCCTCGCGGAAGGCACTCTCGGTGCGCGAACGAAAGATCCCTCTCGACGGCAGTCCGGTTCCCTACCTTTACGGCGTTGACTGCGCCTCTCAACTTGCCGAGGCGTTCTCGGCTCACCTCGGCGCGATGGACTCGCTGCTCCTCGTCGTGGACAGTCGGGTGACGGCGCACGCCGAACCGATCGGGCGGGCGCTGGCCGACCTGGCTGCGGTGACCACTTTCACCGTGGAGGCCAGTGAGAACCACAAGACCTTCTCTCTCGTGGAGCGCATCCTGGAACGCGCCGTCGCGATGGGCGCCACCCGGCGTACGGTCGTGGTCGGCATGGGCGGCGGCATGGTCGGTAACGTCGCCGGTCTCGCGGCGGCGCTGCTCATGCGGGGAATCCGGCTGGTTCACCTACCGACGACCCCGGTGGCGGCCTTCGATTCGGTGCTTTCCGTGAAGCAGGCGGTCAATCTCCGCGGCGGCAAGAACCTCTGCGGCACGTACCATGCGCCCTCGCTCATCGGCTGTGACCTGCGGTGGTTGACCACCGTGCCGCACGACGAGACGCTCACCGGCCTCGCCGAGATGGTCAAGAACATGCTGGCGGTGTTGCCGCGGCAACGCTTGACGCTGGAACGGGCGCTGCACCGGCTGCCCGAAGAGCCGGTGCAGTCGCTGCTCAGCCTGCTCGAACTCGGACTCTCCGCCAAGATTCCGTATCTGGATGAGGACCCTCGGGAGAAGCGGGCGGCGCTGATCTTCGAGTACGGCCACACGATGGGGCACGCGATCGAGTTCGTGTCGGCCGGTGCGGTGAACCACGGCGCGGCGGTCGCCTGGGGCATGCTGGTAGCGGCGGAGGTGAGCCGCGAGCTGGGACATCTCAGCGACCGCGAGGTGGACGACCACTACCGGGCGGTGCGCCTGTTGCGGATGCCGCCGGCGACCACCGGGCCGGGCCGGTTGGGCCACGACCAACTGCGGTCGGTCCTGGCCAGGGACAACAAACGGGGATATCTGCGCTGCCGGCCGGGCGAGGTCCCGATGGTCCTGTTGAAGGCGCTCGGCACGCCGGTCACGGACGGCAACGGCCGACCGCTGACCGCGGTACCGATCGAGCTGATCCTGTCCGCCCTCGACCGGGTCGTCACGCGCGACGAGGCCGCCGAGATGGACCACGCCCGGTTCGACGGGGCGGTGTCGCGGTGACCGGAGTGGCCTTCTTCGACGACTTCACCGACACCGTGCTCGGCCACCACCCGGACTTCATCGTCGGGCTCGCGAACGCAGCAGCCGAGCTCACCGGTGACGCGGAGCCCGTCCAGCTGCACTGTCCGACCGGCTACCTGTCGCAGCATCGCCTTGACGAGCGGGTCGCGCACCACCCGGCAGAAGGCGTCTCGCCCGGCTCCGGGGCCGTCAAGCTGCCGTACTCCCGGCTGGTCACCCCCGACAACCTCGCCGCCGCCTGCCGTAGCGCCGCCGCCCGTGGCGTGACGGTCTTCGTCGACTGCTACTTCGACGAGAACTATCCGGCCTGGCCGGCCCCGGAGATCGGGCTGCGCCAGGTCCTCTCGCTGCACCGTCCCGGCTACTTCACCACCGGGTTGACCGACCGGTTCCCTCCGCAGCGGCCGGTCGCCGACATCATCCGCGACCTGGCACCCTCCGGCCTGTTCGTGGTGCACTCGCCCGCCGCCGAACGGCTGGCGGCGAAGTTCGTCGACTCCCGCAGGCTGCTGCGCACCGGTTGGCCGACCGCGACGCGAGCGGAGGTCGCCAAATGGTTCGGACCGGCATCCGCACCGCCGGACGAGGACCCCTACGTGCTCTCGATCGGCAGCGCCCGTGCGGACAAGGGCATCGATCTGCTGATGTCGGCGCTTCCCGAGGGTCAGCGACTTCGCATCGTGGGTCAGCAGTACGAGGAGACGGTGGCGCGGATACACGCTCGTCACCCGCGGCACCGGGTGGAGTGGGAGACCGGCTGGATTCCGCGCGAGAGACTGAACCAGGTGATCGCCGACGCCGCCCTGACGGTCTTCCCGTACCAGCCGGAGTTCAGCGACTACGGCGGCGCGTCGGGTGCCCTCGCCCAGGCGCTCGTCATGGGCAAGCCGGTGATCGTTTCTGAGGTGCTGGCTGAGCAGGTGCCGGTCTCGCCGGCATGCCGGATCGTCCCCGTCGGGGACGCCGACGCGCTACGGCACGCCATCGAGGACTCGCTGCGCCGCCTGCCGGAACTCCGCGCGGCGGCCGCCGCGCTGCGTGGGCATGTCGAGCGGCACCACACCTACGAGGCGCACGTCGAGCAGATCCTGGAGCGGTGCGCCTGATGCCGGACGCCGCGCCCGTCGCTGCGGCCTGGTCCCGAACCACCGCGGTCTCCGGACTCGCCGCGCTCACCGTCGCCACGTTCTGCTTCGTGGTCTCGGAGAACCTGCCGGCGGGGCTGCTCACCCTGATGGCCACCGATCTGGACACGTCGCTGTCCGCGATCGGCCTGCTGGTCACGGGGTACGGGCTGACCGTCGCAGCGGTCGCGGTGCCACTGACCCGGGCCGCGCGACGGGTTCCCCGGCGCCGCCTGCTCTCCATCCTGCTGGCGGTGTTCGTGCTGGCGAGCCTGACCGCCGCCCTCGCCCCGGGCATGGAACTGCTGCTGGTCAGCCGGATAGCCAGCGCGCTGGCACACGCGGTCTTCTGGTCGGTGGCGGTGGTCACCGCCGCCGGGCTCTTCCCGCCCCGGGTGCGAGGGCGGGTGGTCTCGGTGGTGTTCGGAGCCAGTTCGGTCGCGACCGTGCTCGGTGTGCCCGCCGGTGCCTGGCTCGGCGAGTGGGCCGGATGGCGCGCCGCGTTCCTGACGTTGACCGGTCTCGGCCTGGTCGCGCTGGTCACCGTCGCCATGCTGCTACCGGCGACCGCGCCCGAGGAGGGACACGCGGCACGGGCGGCAACCCCGGACGCCCGCAGGTACGCCGTCCTGCTGGCCGCCACCGCGTTGGCGGTCGCGGGCCTGTCGGTCGCGACCACCTACACGGTGCCGTTCCTGCTTGAGGTGAGCGAGTTCTCCGGTAGCGCGATCGGTCCGCTGCTGTTCGTCCGAGGCGTGGCCGGTGTGGTCGCGGTGGCCTGTTGCGGGGCCCTGCTGCAACGCTGGCCGGGCCCCGCACTCGTGGTTCCGACCGCCCTGCTGGCGCTGTCGCTGTTCGGGTTCCACGTGCTCGGCAGCTATCCACCGGCCGTGATCGGGTTGTTGGCGCTCTCCGGCGCGAGCATGTTCGTGATGATCGCTGCGCTCGCGAATCGCGTGCTGGACGTGGCACCGGGGCGCACCGACATCGCGTCCGCCGGGCTGAGCGCCGTCTTCAACGCCAGCGTCGCGGTGGGAGCGCTGGTCGGTGCGGTGCTGCTTCCCGCGCTCGGGGTGCGCAGCACCGTCCTGGCGGCAGCGGCGCTCGTGGCGGCGGCCGTCGCGGTGTTGTCGCGGGAGCCGGGGATCATGACCGGGGTCGACGCTCCCGGCAACCCGCGAACCGATCACCAGGTGGCCGAGGGACGATCCTGAGAACAGTCGCGCACCGACCTACCGACGCGGTGCGCCTCGGCGAGGATCTGCGAGCCGTACCGGTCCCACATGCCGTGCAGCCTCGGCGTGATGACCACCAGGTCGACCGACTGGTCCCGGATCGGGGTACGCAGGCCCAACGCGTGATGAGTCTGGTGCGGCCGGTCGCGGGCCGCCTCTGCCAGCACCTCCGCATCGAAGTCGACCAGGGTGCCGGTCGGTAGTGACGCCGGCACCGTGGCTCCGCAGCCGAACACGGCGACGCTCGACCCGGTCGGCATCTCGCGGACGGCCGCGTCGACGACGCCGTCGACGCGTAGGCCACGGGACTGCTGCTGCCAGTCGACCAGGCTCTGGTAACGCCGATGCAGATCCAGCGAGTCCTCCTCGACCAGCCAGTCCCCCGTGGCGAACCAGGCCCAGTTCAGCTCCAGGGCCGGCTCCGGGAACTTGCCGAGCATCCGCAGCGCGTTCCGGGTGACGCTGGCCGAGTTGGCGGCCGGATTGCGCGGATGCGGGTACTCGATGGCCCACGCCTCGCGGCCGACCACGAAGCGCGTCCCGTGCTTGTACAACCGCAGCCCGAGGTCGAGATCCTCCACTCCCCAGCCTCGATAGCCCTCGTCGAAACCCCCGACGTGCCAGAAGTCGTCGGCGCGTACCGACATGTTCATGCTCCAGAACATGATCCACGGCAGCGCCAGCGCGTTCGCATCGAAGTCGACCATGGCGAACTGACGATGTCGGGTGTCCAGGAAGCTCGGATCGTCGCCGTACCGCGCCCGCACCTTCTCCGGCGTCAGGGCCGCCACCGCATCCGCCAGCCCGGGAGTCGGGTCGAATGGGCGGTAGCCGTAGGTGTAGCCGATCACGGCACGCGACGCGGAGCCAGCGTCCTCGTGCAGACCGTGGTGCCCCCGGACGAAGTCGGGGCCCGCCACCGTGCCGGCGTCGAGGAACACGAGGATGGGGGCGGTCGCCAGGCGGGCTCCCGCGTTGCGGGCCTCGGCGGCGCGGGCGCCCTGATCCTCCTGGTAGTGGTAGCGCAGGTTGAGCCGGGTCGCGAAGGCGCGGACCACCTCGGCGGTTCCGTCCGACGAGCCGTCGTCGGCGACGACGACCTCGAAGTCGTCGATCGGCGTACGTTGCCCGGCGAGCGAGGACAAGCTACGCGCCAGCTCGGAGGCGCGGTTGTAGGTGGGAATCACCACCGAGACGAGCGGGCTCATTCGCCTGCGTTCCCCACGGAACCGCCGACCCGAACGGCGGAGCGCGCCTCGAAGGCCTGCCGGACGAGATCGCTCGCCGTCGCCGTCGCCACGGAGGCCGCGGGGCCGAACTCGGCAGCTCCCCCGGTCGAGTACGACCGGCTGAACGACTCGACCATCGCCTGGTACATGTTCATGCCGGGAAACTCGACGCGTTCCGGCTCGCCCCGGTGCCGGGTCAGCGTTGCCCGGCAGTGCCGCATGCCCGGGTTGTACGCGTCTTCGAGCCGCACCACCCCTTCGGTGCCGGCGATCTCCAACGGGGCCTGCAACCACGGCAGCCCGAAGGTCGCATCCATGACACCGAGGCGGTCACCGGGAAACGTCAGCACGGCCGCGCAGGTGTGGTCGATTCCGCCCGCCTGGAACGCGATCGCCTCCGCCGACGTCGGTGCCGCATCGAACAGCAGGCACATCGCGTCGAGGGGATAGCAGCCAACGTCGAGCAGGGCGCCACCGCCGAGATCACGTTCCAGGCGGATGTTCGGCGGCGGCCCGATGAGGAACCCGATGGAACCGCGGATGGACCGCACCTCGCCCACCGCGCCGCCCTTCAGCAGGTCACGTAGCCAGCGGAACTGCGCGTGATATCGATACATGAAGGCCTCGGTCAGCAACACGCCGCACTGCTCAGCGGCGCGTACAACCCGTCTCGTGTCGTGGAGAGTCAGCGTCATCGGCTTCTCACACAACACCGCCTTTCCGGCCTCGGCGCACCGGATCGCCCACTCCGCATGCATGGAGTTGGGCAATGCCAGATAGACACAATCGACCTCCGGATCGGCCAGCAGATCGGCGTACGAACCGTAATTCCGGAGGATTCCGAATTGGCGCGCCACCGCCGCAGCCCGATTTTCCGTCCGACTCGCCACGGCCACGACCGCGCACCCGCTTGTCTGCTGGATCGCGGGAATCACGTGCTCGACCGCGATCGCGGCGGTGCTCATCACACCCCATCGGACACTCATCGAACGACCGGACCCTGCGACCTGGGGCCGGGGCGACATGAATCGGTCAACGGCCTTTTTGGATCGGCCACCGACGACGACCAGAAAGCGCCAGCGCCGAATTCCCTCGCTGTCAAGATGGCAAATCCCCCGTGTACGAACCAACACCGACCAAAACCCAGCAGAATGTTACGAGGAGGTCTCGATAATCGCAAGGGGCGCATCGAGATACGTGGAAGTACGGCACACCGGGCCGCATTGATGCGGGCGCGCGTCGCGTCACCGTCCGTGCCGGCGGGTCCGACCGTCGGGCACCTGATCGCCAACGGGTTTCTCATCGTTTACGGAACGTGGTCGCGGGACCGCGCGCCACGGCCGGAGGAAGTCGACTCGGCCGGGCGAGCGGCCCGCTCCGACGCTCAGCGTCAACCGGTGACCCTCGGCCCTGGTATGGAAACGGGCTACCGGGGTATGACCGACACATGAGGGCGAGTTTCCGGCTCGGCCGGATCGTGGGCGTACCCGTCGGGGTCAACTGGAGTGTCCTGGTCATCTTCGCGCTGATCTGGTGGGGGCTGTCGGCCAACCTGTTCCCCGCGTCGTACCCGGACCGGTCCGTGGTCGCGTACCTGCTGGCCGGGCTGACCGCCGCGGTGGTCTTCTTCCTCGGCCTGCTCGCCCACGAGGTGTCCCACGCCGTGGTGGCCAAACGCAACGGCCTGGGCGTGCAGGGAATCACCCTGTGGCTCTTCGGTGGGGTCGCCGAACTGCGCGGCGAGGCCCGCTCCCCCGGTGCCGAGCTGCGCATCTCCGGCGTCGGGCCGCTGGTCAGCCTGATCATCGGCGTCTTCTTCGGTGCGGTCGCGATGCTGCTCTCCCTCGCCGGGGTGCAGGGGTTGCTGCTGGGCGTGATGGCCTGGCTCGCCGGCATCAACCTGCTGCTCGCCGTGTTCAACATCCTGCCGGCGGCACCGCTGGACGGCGGACGGCTGCTGCGGGCGGCGGTGTGGAAGGCCACCGGCGACCGGACCCGCGCCACGGTGGTGGCGGCCCGGGCCGGGTGGATCCTCGGCCTGGCGCTGATCGGCTTCGGGCTGTGGCGGTTCCTCACCGGCGCCGGCGTCGGCGGGCTGTGGCTGGCGCTGATCGGCTGGTTCCTGATCGGCGCGGCCACCATGGAGGAACGGCAGGCCCGGGTGGGTGACGCGCTGCGCGGCCTCCGGGTCGCCGACGTGATGACCCCGCAGCCGCAGACCGCCTCGGGCGAGATGACGGTGGCCGACTTCGTGGACAACTACCTCTTCGCGTACCGGCACACGGCGCTGCCGCTGATCGAGGACGGCCGGCCCGTCGGCCTGGTCACCCTCGACCGGGTCCGCGGCGTGCCGTCCGACCAGCGGGGCAGCACCACCCTGGAGGCGGTGGCCTGCCGCGCCGACGACCTGGTGCTCGCCTCACCGGACGAGCCGCTCACCGATCTGCTGCCCCGGCTCAGCGACTGCGCCGACGGGCGGGCGCTGGTGGTCACCGAGGGACGCCTCGTCGGCATCGTCTCCCCCAGCGACATCAGCCGTGCCGTCCAGCGGGGCAGCATGCGCGACCAGCTCACCACCGGCCGCTGACGCCGGGTGCCTCAGTCGAGATGGTCGGCCGGCGCGGTCTGGAGCAGCCAGGCCAACGGCATACGGGCCTGCTCGACGTACCGCCCCTCGCCGCCGAGTTCGTGCAACGTGACCGTCTGCGCACCGTCCCGGTCCACGACCCAGTACCGGGGAATTCCCGCCGAGGCGTACTCGCGGACCTTCGTCACCGAGTCCATCGCCTCGGAACCGGGCGACACGATCTCGATCACGAGCGCGACGTCCGCCACCGTCGCCCACACCCCACGCCGTGGCGGCTTACGCCAGACGCTGAGGTCCGGAATCCTGCCACCGTTTCCGTCCGGTCCGGGGATGCGTACGCCGACGGCCTGAAGCACCTGTTCCGCCGGCCAGCCCGCCATGATCAGCCAAGCGAACAGGCGACTCGCGATCATCGCGTGCTCCGAGTCGGGCGGCGGCATGACCGACAGGACCCCCTCGGGGCTGGTCTCGTAGCGATGACCGTTCACGTCGGCGGCGTTCATCGCCGCCACGTCGTCGAGCGTCACGACGGCGGGCATGTGCATGCCGACGGCCTCAGCGCTCATAGCCCCCATCCTAGTTCGGTGCGTAGAAACGTTCACCGGGCCGCGCCGGGCCGGTGCGGGGCGTGGGCGGGTCAGCGGGGGAAGAGGCGGTCGAGTTCGGCGGTGCGGAAACTGCCGTGCGGGTCGAGGCGGCGCAGCAGGGCCGCGAAGTCGGCCCAGCGGGGGTAGGTGGCGGCGATCGCCTCGGTGGGCATCGTGAAGACCTTGCCCCAGTGTGGACGCGGGGCGAAGGGGGCCAGCGCCCGCTCGACCTCGGCGACGACCGGCAGCACCGCCGTCGCGTCGGCCACCCAGGTGAAGTGCACCGCGAGGCTGTCCCGGCCGTACTGCGGGCTGAGCCACAGCTCGTCGGCGGCGACGGTACGCAGCTCGCTGATCTGCGTGACCGGGGCGATCAGGTGCGCCACCTCGTCCAGCGCGGCGAGAGCCTCGCCGGCCGCCGCCCGGGGCAGGTGGTACTCGGACTGCAACTCGTCGCCGTTGCTCGGCGTGAAACCGAGCCGGAAGTGCGGCAGCCGCTCGTGCCAGGGGCCGGGCGCGCCGAGCTGCTCGGTGCAGTTGACCACCGCCATGCCGGGCACCGGATGACACGGGCGGTCGGCCGCGGTGGTGCCGAGCCAGTCCGCCGGTGGCGGGGGCTGGTCCGCGAGCTGCTTACGCCAGACCTGGGTGCCGCGGGTGGAGCGCCAGTCGGTGAAGACACTGACGCTGTACGCCGAGGCGAATGCGCGGTCCAACGCCTCCCGGGGCAGGTCGAGGCGGACGTACTGGCGCACCTCGAAGGTGGGCACCACGTCCAGGGTGAGACGGGTGACCACGCCGAGCGCGCCGAGGGAGACCACCATGCCGGCGAAGTCGGGGTCGGTGCGGTCCACGGTGAGCAGGTCACCGGCGGCGGTGACCAGTTCCAGCCCGGCGACGGCGGTGGCCAGGTTGCCGACGGCCTCGCCGGAGCCGTGCGTCCCGGTGGCGACCGCGCCGGCCACCGAGATGTGCGGCAGGGAGGCGAGGTTGGCCAGCGCGTACCCCCGCTCGTGCAGCCAGGTGGCCAGGTCGCCGTAGCGCAGCGCGGCCGGCACGTGCACCACCCGCCGCTGCTCGTCGAGTCGCACCCCGACCGGCAGTCCGGCGAGCGTGACCAGGTCGCCGGTGGTGTCGCCGAGCCGGTTGAACGAGTGCCCGCTGCCCACCGCCCGGATCCGGTCGCTGCCGGCGACCAGCTGACGCAGCTCGTCCGTCGAGGACGGCCGGTGGTGGGCCCGGGCCGCGTACTCGACGTTGCCGGCCCAGTTGCGGTGCGTCGACACAGCGACCCCCTCTCCCCGCCGGCGGTTACCGCCGGCTCCGTCGGGGAACCCTACGCCGATGAGCAGCTACCGTGATCCCGCCCCTCGCGGCGACGTGTACCCCTCCGAGGAGGAGATCGACCCGGCCGGCAGTGGCGTGGAGCCGGCCAGCGGCCCCGCCGGCGCCTCGGCCGGCTGGGCCGAGGCCGGTCCGTGGGCGAGCCAGCCGGACCCGCAGCCCAGCCCCGCCCCGGAACCGGTGCCGGCGCCACCGCCCACCCCCGGCCCGCCGCCTCGGGTCGAGGGCGGTGCCCGGTCGATCGTGACCCGGCACATGGACGGTTCCGTCCAGGTGGTCACGGACTTCGACGGCGACGGTGTGGCCGACGTGGTGCAGTTCGATCTCGACGGCGACGGGCTGCCGGACGTCACCTACATCGACCGCGACCGGGACGGCCGGTTGGACACCGTGCTGCGCGACGAGCACCGGGTCTGACCGGCCGGCCGCATCGCGTCGGCTCAGAGCCGCACCACATCTGCCGGAGTCAGAGCTGCCGCATCACCTCGGCGGCGACCAGGTCCAGGTGGTCCAGGTCGGCCAGGTCGAGCACCTGGAGGTAGAGGCGCTGGCTGCCGATCTCCGCGTACTGTCCGATCTTGTCGACCACCTCGGCGGGGGTGCCGGCCAGCCCGTTGGCACGCAGTTCGTCCGGCTCCCGGCCGATCGCGTCCGCCCGTCGCCGGACCTCGGCGTCGTCCCGCCCGCAGCAGAGCACCAGCGCGTTGGACCAGGTCAACTCCTCCGGGTCGCGACCGATGCCGAGGCAGGCGGCGCGGACCCGCTCGAACTGGGCGACCGTCTCGTCGATCGAGACGAACGGCAGGTTGAACTCGTCGGCGTAGCGGGCGGCGAGCTGCGGCGTACGTTTCGCACCCTTGCCACCGAGCAGGATCGGTGGGTGCGGGCGCTGAACCGGCTTGGGCAGCGCGGGCGAGTCGGCGACCTGGTAGTGGCGGCCGGTGAAGTCGAACGTCTCGCCCGACGGGGTGCGCCACAAACCGGTGATCACCGCCAGTTGCTCATCCAGCCGGTCGAACCGCTCCCCCAGCGGCGGGAAGGGAATCCCGTACGCGTGGTGTTCGGCGTCGTACCAGCCGGTGCCGATGCCCAGCTCGACCCGTCCGCCGCTCATCTGGTCGACCTGGGCGACGGTGATGGCGAGGGGGCCGGGCAGCCGGAACGTCGCGGCGCTCATCAGCGTGCCGAGCCGGATGCTCCGAGTGTCGCGGGCCAGCCCCGCCAGGGTGGTCCAGGCGTCGGTGGGGCCGGGCTCGCCGCTGGCCGAACCCATCTTGAGGTAGTGGTCCGAGCGGAAGAAGGCGCCGAAGCCGGTCTCCTCGGTACGGCGGGCCACGGCGAGCAGGTCGTCGTAGCTGGCGCCCTGCTGGGGTTCGGTGAAGATCCGCAGTTCCATGGGTCGAGCATAGAAAGCCGCCGACCGCAGCGCTCGGCGACGCTCAGCCGACCACTCCGGGAATGAGATCCGGAGATTCGTTGACGCTGACCGACACCTGGCGCTGAATCCCGCACCATGCGGCCCCTCCCGACCTCGGTCGGGAGGGGCCGCCCCCGTTCTACCGCCGCCGCGCTGTCCGTGGCCGGCGTCCGTCCCCCTCTCGGACGCCGGTTGCCGGCGGCACCCGGGCACCGGGCAGAACGAAGGTCACGGGGTCGCGCGACGAATGATCAGGTAGCTGGCCGCCGCGAGCAGCAGCGTCAGCAGCGCCGGCCAACCCACCAGCAGGGCGGCTCCGGACTGGTCGGCGAACCAGCCGCCGATCGCCGGCCACCAGCCGCGCCAGGTGGCGAGGACGACGAGTCCCCCGATCCCGACGAGCGCCACGGTGCTCAGGGTGAGCAGTCCGTTCACACCCCACCGCTTGAAGATCAGCGCGATCGTGATGGCGAGGAACCCGAGCAGCAGGAACGGCAGCGCGAAGCCGAGCAGCCGCAGCAGCGGGTTCTCCACCAGGAGGAAGGGCAGGCCGAAGAAGGTCAGGCCGATGCCCCAGCCGTCGGTGGCCTCCTCGACGGCGGCCAGCAGGTAGAGCACCGCCGCGTAGCTGATCGCCTGGCCGGCGAACTGGAGCAGGTTGCCGAGGTAGAAGGTGCGGCGCGAGATGCCGAGCCCGATGGCGAACGGGAAGTCCTGGGTGATGCTGTTGGTGCAGGCGACGAACATCACCACGTAGATGCTCATCAGGCCACCGGTGGTCGGGGTGCGATCGATGTCGCCCATCGAGGCGAAGAGCGCCAGGTTGATCAGGAAGCTCAGGGCGAGAATGCCCCAGGGCCAGCCGACCACGCTGGGCCAGGCGACGAACTGCAACCGGGCGACGGTCAGGGCGCGGTTCATCGGAGAGCCTCCTTGCCGGCCGCGGCGGCCGCACCGGTGCCGGCCGCGTGCCCGTTGTTCGAGGTGGTCAGGCGTACGACGATGTCCTGAAGCGAGGAGGCTTCGAGGCCGAGCCCCAGGGCTCGGGCGCGGTCGTGCGCCGCCGGGCCGAAGTCACCGCGTACGGTGGCCCGGGCCGTCCCGCCGAGCAGCACCCGGTGCAGTTCGGTGCCGGTACTGGCGAACCGGTCCACCGCGGTGACCGGACCGGAGACGGTGACCACCTGGCCGCGCAGGGCCTCCGCCTCGACGTCGAGCAGGAGCCGGCCCCGGTCGATCAGCAGCACGTGCTCGATCAGGTCGCTGACCTCGTCGATGAGGTGCGTCGACAGCACGATGGTGCGTGGTCGTTCGGTGTAGTCGGCCAGCAGGTGGTCGTAGAAGAGCTGCCGGGCCACGGCGTCCAGGCCGAGATAGGGCTCGTCGAAGAAGGTCAGCGGAGCCCGCGAGGCGAGCCCGACGACGATGCCCAGCGCGGAGAGCATGCCCCGGGAGAGCTTGCGGACGTTGCGTCCGAGCGGCAGTTGGAACACGTCGACCAGCCGCTGGGCGAACTCCTCGTCCCAGCCCGGGTGGACCAGGCCGGCCGCCCGTAGCACGTGTGCCACCCGTAGGTTCGGCGGGTAGGTCTGGCTCTCCTTGATGAAGGAGGTTCGGGAGAGCACGCGTTCGTTCTCGTACGGGTGCTGCCCGAAGACGGCGATCTCCCCGCTGGTGGCGAAGCTCTGCGCGGTGAGGATCTGCATCAGGGTGGTCTTGCCGGCCCCGTTGCGTCCCAGCAGGCCGTAGATCCGGTTCTCGGTGAGCGAGAAGCTGACCCCGTCCAGGGCGGTGACTCCTCGGTACCGCTTTGTCAGGTCGGTGACGGTGACCACCGGGCTCATCGACGCTCCTCCCAGGTGTCGATCATGTTCTTGAGTTCGGCCGGCTCGATGCCGAGCTTGCGCGCCTCGGTGAGCAGCGGCGTGACGTACTGCCGGGCGAACTCGTCGCGGCGCCGGCCGCGGAGCTTCGCTCGGGCGCCGGGAGAGACGAACATGCCGATTCCTCGCTTCTTGTAGAGGGTTCCGTCGTCGACCAGCTTGTTGACCCCTTTGGCGGCGGTCGCGGGGTTGATCCGGTGGAAGGCTGCCAGCTCGTTCGTCGAGGGCACCTGGGCCTCCTCGGCCAGCGTCCCGTCCAGGATCGAGTTCTCCAGCAGCTCCGCGATCTGGAGAAAGATCGGCCGGCCTTCCTCCATCACGTCGGCCATCCCCAGTCGCCATCCTGGTTCGCTGGTTCATTACTCATGTAACTAACCATGCAACCATGGTGATGTCGTTGTCAAGGCCGAGCACACACGCCGGCCCGACCTTGACGGGTCGGGCCGGGCCGGGCCGGGCGGAGGGGGATCAGCCGTACGGAGGCCGGGCGTACGCGGCCCGCAGCGCGGCCAGCCCGGTCGACTTCGGGCTGAGCGTGCCCCAGCCGGAGTTGAAGTAGTTGGTGCGGGCGATCAAGGGGCCGCGCTCGGCGTTGAGCCGGGCGATGGCCGGCGGCACGGTAGCGATCCAGGCCGCCTGGTCAGGGATCTCGGCGACCCGCACGCCCCACTCAGCGATGAGCACCGGACGGGACAGCGCCACCGGGCCGAGGTCGGCCACCGCCCAGTCCTTGGTGCGGCGGAAGCGCTCCAGCGCCGTGTGGCTGGGACTGGTCGCGTAGACGTTCCACTGGAGATAGTCCAGGCGTGCCATCAGCGCCTCCGGGTGGGTGCGCTGGAAGCAGGCCCGGTCGAAGCCGCCGAGCCCGACCGAGAAGGTGCTGCCCTGCGGCAGGCCCTTGGCCCGGAACCAGTTGACGATGTACGTCATCGCCTGCACCGCCCGGGCGTCCGACTCGGCCCAGGTGTACGCCTTGCCGGCCTCCGTGGTGCCGAACTCATGATCGGTGTCCAGTTCGGAGGCGAGCTGGATGTTCACCCCGAACCTCATCGTCCGGTACTGCGACAGCGCCCGGGCGAACAAGCCGTCGCACTGCCCGGCGATGACCTGGCCGTAGCCGTACGCCTTCGGCCAGACCGTGCCGGGTCGCTGCTGGATGGTCATCGCCGGCGCCGGCACGGTGTACGTCACCCCGTCCACGCTGAAGGTCTGCGGGCCGGCGTCGGCCGTACCGTAGTGCTTCAGTTCGAGCACCATGTTGACCTCGACCCCGGCCCGACCGAGCGTGACCAGCCACGGCCGGTTGTAGCCGGGAAAGATGTACGCGTCGGCGAAGCTGCGGTACTGGGTCAGCGACCGGAAGTTGCCGCCGGCCATGTCGGCGGTCGGATCCGCGCCGCCGGACAGGTAGTACCCGCCCAGCACCGGCGGCAGCACCGTGTAGGCGACGCTGGCGGTGGCGGTCCGGCTGGTGGAGTCCCGCACCGTGACGGTCACCCGGGGCATCACGCCACCGCCCGGAACACGGCCACCGCGCCGGTGTCGGAGACCCGGGACCAGGTGCGCCCCGAGTCGTCGGTGACGGTCAGGGTGAGGGGGTCGATCACGGCCGTCACCGTGACCGGGGCGCTGCGGTTGCCCTGGGCGTCGGTGACCACGACCGTCACCGTCATCCGCTGGTTGTCGGCGTCGCTGTAGGTGACGGTCAACAGCATCTGCTCGCCGGGCGAGTAGGTGGTGGAGTTCAAGGAGGCGGTAGCGGTGGGAGCGGCCATGGCAGCTCCTTCCTGGCTCGGTCCGCCGCCACCAGCGGGGCTACGCCGCTGGTGCGGCGGTCTGCTACGGCGGGCCGGAGCCGGGCGGCGCGACGGCGCGCCCCGGCGGGATCCGTGCTGGCGGCCGGCGGGGACGTCGCGTCCCGTCCCGGCCGGAGGGTCGGATGTGGCCCGCCATCCGCGGCCTCTCTACCTGCTACAACAGTGCGTCGGGGCAGGGTCCGCCGTCCTGTCCGTTTTCAGACACATTGACCACGATGGAGGCGACCCGTGAAGTACCTGATGTTGATCTACGGCAACGACGAGATCTGGGGCGGCCTGCCGGAGGCCGACCTGGCCACGCTGATCGGCAAGGTCGACGCGTTCAACGAGGCGCTACGCGCCTCCGGCGAGCTGGTCGACGTGCAGGGGCTGGTGTCGCGTCCTCGGGCGGTGCGGATCGCCGGCGACACTCCGGTCGTGACGGACGGACCGTACCTGGAGGCCAAGGAGTACGTCGGCTCGTACTTCGTGGTCGACGTGGACAGCGAACAGCGGGCGCTGGAGATCGCCCGCGGTTACCCGGGCCTGCGGTTCGGCACCGCCTCCGGCGGCATCGAGATCTGGCCGCTGATGGCCGGCGACGGGGTGGACCGCTGAGCCTCGACCAGGACACCGTCGAGCTGCTACGCGGACTCGCGCCGCGGCTGCTGGCCACGCTGGTACGCCGGTACGGGGACTTCGGCCGGGCCGAGGACGCCGTGCAGGAGGCGCTGGTGGCCGCCGTCGAGAGGTGGCCGCGCGACGGCGTCCCGGAGCATCCCGCGAGCTGGCTGCACACCGTAGCCGCCCGCCGCTACGTCGACCAGGTGCGGGTCGACGCGGCCCAGGCCCGCCGGGAGCGTACGGTGCTCGACGCCACCCCACGAGACGCGCTGGTCGCCCCGCCGCCGGACGTCGAGGCGCCCCGCGAGGACCTGCTGGAGCTGTTCCTGCTCTGCTGCCACCCGGCGTTGCCCGCGCCCGCACAGCTGGCGCTGACCCTGCGCGCGGTGGGTGGGCTCACCACCGCGGAGGTCGCCGCCGCCTTCCTGGTGTCGGAGCGCACGATGGGGCAGCGCATCTCGCGGGCCAAGCTGCGGCTACGTCAGGCGGGCGCCCGGTTCGCGCCGCCGTCCGAAGCGGAACTGGAGACGCGGCTCGCGGTCGTACGCCAGGTGCTGTACCTGATGTTCAACGAGGGATACAGCGCCAGCAGCGGAAAGCAGCTGCACCGCGCCGAGCTGACCGAGCAGGCGCTGCGGCTGGCCCGCCGGCTGCACGACCAGCTGCCCGGCGACGGCGAGACCGCCGGCCTGCTCGCGCTGATGCTGCTCACCGAGGCGCGGGCGGCGGCCCGGGTCGGCGCGGACGGCGAGCTGGTGCCGCTGGCCGAGCAGGACCGTGGACGGTGGGACCGGACGGCGATCGCCGAGGGGTGCGCACTTGTCGAGCGGAGCCTGTCCGCCGCACCGCCGGGGCCATACCAGATCCAGGCCGCCATCGCGGCGGTGCACGCCGAGGCACCGAGCACCGAGGCCACCGACTGGCCACAGGTACTCGCCCTGTACGAGCTGTTGGAGCACCTGGCACCCAACCCGGTCACCACGCTCAACCGGGCGGTGGCGGTGGGCCTGGTCCACGGACCCACCGCCGGCCTGGCGCTGCTGTCCGAGCTGGAGTCGGGACTGCTGGCCGGACACCACCGACTGCACGCCGTCCGCGCCCACCTGCTGGAGCTGGCCGACGAACCGGCCGCCGCCGCGGCGGCCTGGCGGGAGGCGGCCCAGCGTGCCGGCAACGATCCCGAACGGCGACACCTGCTACGCCGGGCCGCCGCCGCGAGCGACAAACCACTGTGACGCGGGTCACCGTCAAGCCCGGTAGAAGCGGCCGGGCCGGCTCCGATCCACCGGTGAGCCGGCACCCACGGCGGGTGCGGCAGGATCCGGGAGGATTGGACATGACGAAGGTGACCGCCCAACTGTCGGTGTCGCTGGACGGCTGCTACGCGGGGCCACGGCACGACGGCGACGGCGACTGGCTGCGGTCGGCGGAGAGCCACGGCTTCTTCCGGGTGACCCGGTGGGCCACCGAGGCGATGGCGTGGCGCGAGCGACAGGGCTTCGCCGGCGGTCGGCACGATGCCGACTCCGAGATCATCGCCGAATCGTTCGCCGCGGCCGGCGCGTACGTGATGGGTCGCCGGATGGCCGACGGCGGCGAGGTGCCGTGGGGCGACGAACCCCCGTTCCGCGCACCCGTCTTCGTGGTGACCCACCGGCCCCGCCCGACGCTGCACCGCAAGGGCGGCACCAGCTTCACCTACGTCACCGACGGGCTGGCCAGCGCGGTGGCACAGGCCCGGGCGGCGGCCGGTGGCAAGAACGTCGCGGTGGCCGGCGGCGGCAGCCTGGTCCGGCAGGTGCTGCGAGCGGGCCTGCTCGACGAGTTGGAGCTGCACGTGGCACCGGTGGTCCTCGGCGCCGGAATGCGGCTCTTCGATGACCTGGGCCTCGACGATTTCGAGGCGATCGAGCTGACCGCCGAGCGGGTGGTCCCCGGCCCGCAGGTGACCCATGTCCGGTACGTGGTACGCGGCCGCGCCCCGCTGGTCCTCGACGACCGCGGCAGCGGTGCCGGCATGCCGTAGGGCCTGAGGCGGGCCGACCGAGCGACACGACCGGCTCTAGAGTGACGCCAAACATGTCGATCTAGGAGGACGCGGTGTCCGAGCCGCCACCCGCCGAGGGTTCCCCGGGCACCGGGGAACCCGGCGCGCTTCCCGTCGCCACCGGTCCCGAAGCTGCCACGCCGCCGCCTGCGGAGCCGCCGCGCCTGCTGGTCATGTCACCTACCGACGGGGTGGCGCCCATCGTCTGGCCCGGGCCGGCCGACCGGCCGGCCTGGGCGATACCGGTCACCGTTCCGCCCGGCACGCAGGGCTACGCCATCTTCCTGCCGCTGGTACCGGAGGGCGTGGTTCCGGCAGCGACCGGGCAGCCGGAGCCCGACGCTCCCCGAGCGGCGGAACTCACGCCACCGGCGCAACGCGGGGTCGGGCAGCCGGTTCGGTTGGCCGCCACCGGTGCGACGCCGGCGACGGCGGGTGTCGTCACCGTCGGGGTCGCCGGCCCGTCCGCGCCCGGAACCGGGCCGGACCGGGCACCGGCGGACAACGTCCCGCCCGCCGGGCCCACCGACGGGGAGATCGCGGACACTGCGGCGGGTACCGCCTCGGGTCGCCCCACGGCGCCACCCGCCAGCACAGCAGCAGGCACGGAACCGGCAGCCACGACGGCGGCGGCCGGCCCCACCGGGGGCCGGCCGCCGGTCGGTGCCCGGACCGGGCCGGTGACCGACGTCGGTCCACGAGTTGCCCAGCCGGCGACTCTCGGCTACCCGCCGCCCAATTCGCCGTACGCGTTCCGGCCGTTGCCGCCGCGCACGTCGTTCTTCGACCGGGTGTGGCCCGGCCCTGCGCCCACCCGGAACCGGGCCACACCACTGGCCGTCCTGGCCGGGGCGCTCGGCGTGGCCACGTTCGTGCCGTTGGGTCGCACCGGTCTCGGCTGGTTCCTCGGCTGGCTGGTCCTCACCGTCGGCGTCGCCGTCGCGGTGCGGCGGCACATCGCCGAGCTGCCCCGAGCCGAGCGATGGACGCGGGCCGGTTGGGCCGGGGCCGCCCTGGCGCTGCTCGCGGTCCTCGGGTTCCGCAACGCCTGGTGGCTGGTGACCTTCTGCGTGTTGGGCGCGCTGGCCTGCGCGGCGCTGGCGATCGTCGGCGGGCGACGTATCCGGTCGATCCTGTTCAGCCTGGTGGCCGCCCCGATCGCGGCGGTACGCGGCGTGCCGTGGGTGCGTACCCACGTCCGGGCGCCCGGCGACCCTGGCGCCGCGCGTCGGGTCGTCGGTTCGGTCGCCGCGACCGTGGCGGTCCTGATCGTCTTCGGGGCGCTGCTCTCCTCCGCCGATGCCGCCTTCTCCCAGGCGCTGGGCGTGCTCATTCCGGAGATCAGCGTCAGCGGGGTGTTGCGGTGGCTGTTCCTGGCCGCCGCCGGTGCCCTGATCGCGGTGGCCGCCGTCTACACGATCGCCGCCCCACCGGAGCTGTCCTCGGTGGACCGTCCGACCGCACGCAGCGTCGGGCTGGGCGAGTGGGCGCCGCCGATCGCCACCCTGACCGCGCTGTTCGGCGGCTTCGTCGCCGTGCAGTTCACCGTGCTGTTCGGCGGTCAACGGCACGTGCTGGACACCACCGGGCTCAGCTACGCCGAGTACGCCCGCAGCGGCTTCTGGCAACTGGTCGTGGTGACCATGCTGGCCCTGGCCGTGCTCGGCGGGGCGACCCGGTGGGCTCGTCGGGACCGGCCGCTGGACCGCGTGCTGCTGAGGGTCCTGCTGGGGCTGCTCAGCGCGCTGAGCGTGGTCATCGTGGTGTCGGCGCTGTCCCGGATGTACACCTACCAGAAGGTCTACAGCTTCACCGGTGAGCGGATCTTCGTGATGGCCTTCGAACTGCTCCTCGGTGCGGTCTTCCTGATGATCCTGGTGGCCGGCGTCCACTGGCGCGGCGGTTGGGTCCCGCGCCTGACCGCCGCTCTCGCGGTGGTGATGCTGCTGAGCCTGGCGGTGCTGAACCCGGAGGACTACGCGGCCCGCCGCAACGTCGCCCGGTACGAGGAGACTGGCCGGATCGACGCCTGGTACCTGCGGGCGCTCTCCGCGGACGCCACGCCCGCCCTGTCCACCCTGCCCGATCCGGTCCGCCGGTGCACGCTCAGTTGGATCGCCGACGATCTGGCCGAGCCGGACCCGTGGCACACCTGGAACCTGGGTCGACAGCGGGCCCGGGCGGTGCTCGACCGGCTGGGGCCCGACGCCATCGGCAACCAGAGCGACTGCCGCCGCGCCGACCAGTTCGACCTGCCGAAGAACCGAGCTCCACGCTGACCGCGCCGGCCCGCCCCGATTCCCGCGCGTCCGGGCGGCCGAGCGGGTCGGGGCCTAGAGTGCGGCCAGGAAGGCGCGGACCTGCTGCCACCCGTCCACCCTGGCGGCGGCGTCAGCGGCACGGGTACCGCCGTGCGTCTGCTCCTCGGTGCGCCCCTGGTGCACCGTCTTCGCTGCGAGGTACGGCACGGTGCCCACGCCGTGGCCGGCCTCCGGGTAGTACAGCGCGCGGTGCGGCGGACCGCCGAGGGTCAGCATCAGCTCGGCGGTGTGCGTCGCCGCTTCCCAGATCTGGTCGTCCTCTCCGGCGATGGCCAGTACCGGCCCGTCGACCCGGTCGAGCGGTATCCGGCCGCTGGCGACGGGTCGGCCGCCGTAGGTCCAGGCGGGCGCTCCCGTGTACGGGTGACCGGAATGGACGATGTTGCTCGGAGCGTAGGCCACCACGGCGCGCACCAGGTCGGGGCGCAGTTGGGCCAGCAGCAGCGCGGCCTCGGTGCCGCGCGAGTAGCTCATCACCGCCACCTCCCCGTCCGAGTACGGGGCGAGCAGTTCGGCGGCGGTGGCGAAGTATTCCAGCGGGATGTTGTGCAGGCTCTCCGGCAGACCCGACGCGCCGAAGTAGCCCACGCACAGCACCGGGTGCCCACGGGAGGCGAGCAGCGCCGCCTCGTACAGCCCGCCGACACCGCCCTCCGAGCCACCGAACCAGAGCACGCCACGGCGTCGAGGCATCTCCGGCGGCGGGAGCACGAGCAGCCCGCGCACCCCGTCGACCGTCGGCGTCAGCTCGGTGAACGAAACCTCGCCGGCCGCCCAGTCCCGCCGTACGGTGACGCTGGCCGGCTCGCGCCCACCGCCAGCGGCCGACAGCCGGACCGTGAAGTCGCCCTGGACGTGCGGCCAGACCGGCGCGAAGTAGGAGGAGTCGCCGTCCAGCGGGTCCATCGACCAGAACAGGCCCATCGGGTCGACGCCCGAGTAGGAGCCGTCGACCGGGGCATCCCGGGACACGTCCACGACACCGTTCGCGTCGGCAACGAACGTCGCCTCCGCGCGCCACCACTGCCCCGTGTAGTCCTGGGCCTCGGCGGAGACGACCACCCGCTCCCGCGCGGCCAGGCCGCCCACGCGTACCCGGACCGGCTCGTCGGCGAGTGTGACGACCGGCGCCACGTCCAGACTCAGGCGGGCCGCGCCGCCCCTGCCCCGGTCACCGACAAGGACGGTCGCCACCAGCAGTCCCACCCCGACGAGGGGCAGGATCCTGGACGTCCTCCACCAGCCAGGCATGGACAACACCGTATCGACGAGTGTCCACCCACGGCGTACGCCGGCCGGGCCCGACCGGCGGACCGCCCCGGCGGTCAGCCCGTCACCCGGTCTCCTCGTCGGTGAGGATCGCCTGGAGGCGGGCCCGGCACTCGGCGACGAACTCCGGATAGCTGTCCCGGTAGTACGAGATGCCGCTGGCCGCCACGGCGATGGCCCAGGCGCGGGCGCGCGCCCAGGTCTGACCGTCGATGTCGAGGCTGTTCCGGTAGGCGTGGCGGGCCTCGGGCGGCAGGTCCCACACCGGGGCGTGTTCGGCGTCGGGCAGGCCGATCGACAGTCCGCCGAAGTCGATGACCGCGTGCAGCCTGCCGTGTCGAACCAGGAGGTTGGTGGGCCTGAGGTCGCCGTGCAGCCACACGTACGGCCCGGACGGTTCGGGCAGGGTGAGCGCCGTGCGCCACAGCCGTGCCACGGTCTCGACGTCGAGGTCCGCGCCGACGATGGTCCGACAGTCGGCCAGGGCGCTGCCGACCCAGCCGGCGCAGTCCCGCAGGGCTCCCCCGCGGTACCAGCTCAGGCTCCCGGTGCGGGTCGCCCCCATGAGGTCCAGGCCGTGCAGCTCCCGGACCACGGCGGCCACGTCGGCTCCGAAGGCCACCCAGTCCATCACGGTGTCCGGCCCGGGTTCGTCACCGTCGATCCACCGGTAGACCGACCAGGCGAGCGGGAAGGTCTCGGTGGGTACGCCGGTGTGCAACAGCTCGGGGATGCGGAAGGCGAGCAGCGGCGCCAGTCGCGGGAGCCAGTGCTGTTCCTTGCGCAGCGACCGCGCCTTGTCGGCGGTACGCGGCAGCCGCACGAGCAGGTCGGCACCGAGCCGGTACATGGTGTTGTCGGTGCCCGCGCCCGCCCGGGACAGCGACAGATGCGCCCACTGTGGGCACTGATCCGCCACCAACGACCTGACGACCCCCTCGTCGAGGGGGATCTCACCCTGATGCAGCGTCACACCGCGATCCTGTCGCCGCGCCCGGCGGGAGAGCCACCCAATTCCGCGTCCCGGCGGTGCCGGCGGTCACGGGGGCGAGCGACCCCCGTCTCGACGAGTCTCGGCAGGGCGACCGCGCTGGTACCGAGCACCCGTCCCACCGGTTGTAGGCAAGCCGACTG
This sequence comes from Micromonospora aridisoli, assembly GCF_056150025.1. NCBI lineage: Bacteria > Bacillati > Actinomycetota > Actinomycetes > Micromonosporales > Micromonosporaceae > Micromonospora > Micromonospora aridisoli. The sequence continues at coordinate 99,406 of NZ_JAXCFK010000013.1, forward strand.
TGACCTTGCGCGGCGACCGGAACAGTAGCCACAAGCATCGACTACCGCCGATTGGAGTGGACCATGCCCCTCCGTCCCCGTCTCCGTCATCTCTCCGCCGCCCTGTGGCGCGCCCTGGCCGTGGTGCTGGCCGCCGCACTGATCATGCCGGGGGTACCGGCCACGGCCGCCACCGCCGACCGCTTCGGGTTCGCGTACGTCGACGATCCGACGGTGCCGATCTGGACGCCGTTGCCCGCGGCCTACCAGTACGGCAGCTGGGCACCGGGCCCGGTGGCCACCGGCGGCAAGGTCGCGCCCGGTCGGTTCCTGGTGAGGTTCCCGGACATCGGCCTGGGCGCCCGTGGCAACGCGCACGTCACCGCCGTGGCCAGGGACGGCCGCTTCTGCGAGCTCGTGCGCTGGAACAGCTCCGGGGTGGACGAGATCGTCGATGTGCAGTGTTTCCGCCCCGGGGGCGCCCCGGCCGACACCCCGTTCACGGTGCTCTGGACGGTCAGCTCCGGCGTCCTGCCGGCGGGCGTCGGTGCGTACGCCTCGGCGCAGGTGTTGTCCAACGTCCTCGCCCAGTCGTACAACTCGACCGGTGCGCCCGTCACCGTCGCCAACGTCGCGGTGGGCATCTACGACGTGCGCTTCCCGGCGGTCGGCGCGCCACCCGGCGTGCAGTCCGGCAACGTGCAGGTGACCGCCCAGCAGCCGAACGCGCAACCGCGCCGTTGCAAGATCCTCCGCTGGGGCACCGCCGGCCCCGACGTGGTGGTCTACGTCGCCTGCCACGATCCGGTCACCGGCGCGTTGCTGAACAGCGACTTCACCGTCTCGTTCCATCGGGAGCGCTCGGTCTACGCGTCGTTCGGCCCGCCGAAGCACTTCGGGTACCTCGCGACGCCCTTCATCGGCCCGACCAACTACTCCTACCCGCTCGGCTTCGGCGCCAACAGCTTCGCTCCCCTGGGCGTCGGCACCTACGCGGTCAAGTTCCCGGCCCTGCATGAGAAGAGCACCACCGCGCAGGTGACCGCGATCGGGGACGGCCCCTCGTACTGCACCATCCAGACGCTGTGGCCACAGTTCGGCAGTGACGCGGTGTTGCCGGTCTCCTGCTTCAGCAACGTCGGGCGTCCGCAGGACGTCGAGTTCAGCGCGACCTTCTCGTCGAGCGCCTGAGCCCGGCCGGTCCCCGCCCAGGCATCCCCGGGCGGGGACCGACGTCGGGTACGGCACCTGGCCGGCGACCTCGGCTCAGCCGGCGACCGGCCGCTCGCCGGGCAGGTCGCCGGCCGCGGCCCGGAGCGCGGCGACGCTCGCGGCGACCGCGGGCTGGCCACCGGCACCCAGGCGGTAGGCGATCCGCGTCCGCCGCCGGATGGTGAGGGGCACGAGGTGCACGCCGGTGGGCGGCTGCCCGACGGCCAGTTGCGGTACCAGCCCGACGCCCTGACCGGCGGCGACCAGGGCGAGCACGGCGGTGAAGTCGTCCGCGTGGTGCCGCACGGTCGGGCGGAACCCGGCCAGCTCACAGGCGTGCAGGGTCACCGAGTGACAGAGCGTGCCCGGGCTGCCCACGATCCAGTCCGCGTCGCGTACCGCGCGGATCGGGTCGCCGGTCGGGTCCTGCTCCGCCCCGACCGCCAGGTACACGGTCTCGTCGAGCAGCGGCGTCGAGTCCAGCGCCGGGTCCGGCGCGACGGGCACGATGTCGTAGTCGTGCACGAGGGCCACGTCGAGGCGGCGGTCGCGCAGCGCGTGGGGCACGGCGACCGGGTCCAGCTCGGTCACCATGAGGTCGAGCGTGGGGTGGTCGCGGCCGAGCGCGACCAGGGCGGGCAGCAGCAGCGTACGCACGGCACTGGGGTACGCGCCGATGCGTACCGTGCCGGAGAGCCCGCCCCGCGCGGCGGCGAGGGTCGCGTCGGCCGCCTCCAGCGCGGCGAGGACGACCTCGGCGTGCCGGACCAGCGCCTCCCCGGTGGGGGTGAGGGTGACCCGCCGGCCGCGGCGCTCCAGGAGCGCGACGCCGGCCTCCCGTTGCAGCGCGGCGAGCTGCTGGGAGACGGCGGAGGGCGTGTAGGTGTGCGCGTCCGCCACGGCGGCGATGGTGCCGAGGTGGGAAAGATCCCGCAACAGGCGCAGACGGCGGACGTCAAGCATCAGTTGAGCTTACGCATTCATTGAGTAATCGGAACTGGTGCTTCACGTTCTGCTGCCGGAGGCTGGGCACATGACACCTGCCGGCCTTTACGTACCGATGATCACGCCGTTCGACGAGGACGGGGACGTGGCCCTCGACACGCTGACCACCCTCGCCCACGAGATGCTGGCGGCCGGCGCGGACGGCCTGGTCGCCCTCGGCACCACCGCCGAGCCGCACGCCCTCAGCGCCGCCGAGCAGCGGGCGGTCGTCGACGCGATCGCCGCGGCCTGCCGGGCACACCGCGCCGGCCTCCTGGTCGGTGCGCACACCACGGAGGAGTTGCGAGCCCTCGCCGAACGACCCGAGGTCACGGCGGCACTCTGCCTGGTCCCGCCGTTCCTGCGCCCCGGTGAGGAGGCGGTGCTCGCGCACTACGCCCGGTTGGCCGGGAGTTCCCCGGTGCCGCTGGTCGCCTATCACGTCCCGTACCGCACCGGACAGCACCTCGGTGCCGACACCCTGCGTCGCCTCGCGGAGCTGCCCGGCGTGGTGGGCGTCAAGCACGCGACCGGCGGCATCGACGCCGACACGATCACCCTCCTCGCCGATCCGCCGCCCGGCTTCGCCGTGCTCTGCGGCGAGGACGCGTACGTCTCGCCACTGCTCGCCCTCGGCGCGCACGGCGGCATCCTCGCCTCCGCGCACCTCGCCACCGCCGACTACGTCGCCCTGGTCGCGGCCTGGCAGGCCAGCGATGTCGCCCGGGCCCGGCCGCTCGGCCACCGTCTCGCCGCGCTGTCGGCCGCGCTGTTCGCCGAGCCCAACCCCGCCGTCACCAAGGCGGTGCTGCACGCCCAGGGACGCATCCCGACGCCGAACGTCCGGCCTCCGCTGCTGCCCGCCACGCCGGCGGCCACCGCCCGGGCCCTGTCCCTGGTGACGGAGGTGGCGGGAGTGCCGGCCTGACCGGACCCGGACCATCCGTGGAGATCCGCGGAAGATTTTCCGCCGACATGTCGAGAAGCCGGGTCGGGCTCCGTCCCCGCTGCGAACACGGCCACAATGGGCCGTACCCGACGAGGAGCACTGATGGCCAAGTACCTGCTGCTGAAGCACTACCGCGGCGGTCCCACACCGCTGAACGACGTGCCGATGGACCAGTGGACGCCCGAGGAGATCACGGCGCACGTGCAGTACATGCGGGACTTCGCCGCGCGGCTCGAGGACACCGGCGAGTTCGTGGACGCCCAGGCTCTCTCTCCGGAGGGCACCTTCGTCCGTTACGACGGCGAGGGGCGACCGCCGGTCACCGACGGCCCGTTCGCGGAGACCAAGGACCTGATCGCCGGCTGGATGGTGATCGACGTCGAGACCTACGAGCGGGCGCTCGAACTGGCCGGCGAGCTGTCCGCGGCGCCGGGTACCGGCGGCAAGCCGCTGCATGAGTGGCTCGAGGTACGCCCGTTCCTGACCGAGCCCCCGACAATCACGGAGTGACGCCCGGTGGAGGAGGCCGTGCTGCGGACCCTTACTCCCGCCGTGATCGGGATCCTCGTCCGCCGCGGAGCTGACTTCGCGGCGGCCGAGGATGCCGTGCAGGACGCGCTGGTGGAAGCCGTACGGGTGTGGCCGGCCGATCCGCCGCGCGACCCCAAGGGCTGGCTGGTCGCCGTCGCCTGGCGGAAGTTCGTCGACGCGACCCGCGCCGACACCTCCCGGCGGCGACGCGAGGCGTTGGTGGAGGTCGAGCCCCCGCCCGGCCCGGCCGAGACGGTGGACGACACGCTTGCGCTGTACTTCCTCTGCGCGCATCCGTCGCTGACCCCGGCCTCGGCGGTCGCGTTGACGCTGCGGGCGATCGGTGGTTTGACCACCCGGCAGATCGCCCAGGCCTACCTCGTACCGGAGACGACCATGGCCCAACGGATCAGCCGGGCCAAGCGAACCGTCTCGACGGTCCGGTTCACCCAGCCCGGCGACGTCGCCACCGTGCTGCGCGTGCTCTACCTGGTCTTCAACGAGGGCTACTCCGGCGACGTCGACCTCGCCGCGGAGGCGATCCGGCTCACCCGCCAGTTGGCGGCCAGGATCAGGCACGAGGAGGTGGCGGGGCTGCTCGCGCTCATGCTGCTGCACCATGCCCGACGTCCGGCCCGGACCGACGCCGACGGCCGCCTGGTGCCGCTGGCCGAGCAGGACCGCAGCCGGTGGCACACCGGCCTCATCGCCGAGGGCGTGTACGTGCTCCAGAGCGCCCTGACCCACGACCGCCTCGGCGAGTTCCAGGCGCAGGCCGCCATCGCCGCGCTGCACGCCGACGCCCGCACCGCCGAGGAGACCGACTGGGTGCAGATCGTCGGATGGTACGACGAACTGGTGCGCCTCACCGACAGCCCGGTGGCCCGCCTCAACCGGGCCGTCGCGGTCGGCGAGGCCGACGGACCCCGGGCCGGGCTGGCCGCACTGGCAGGGCTCGATCCCACCCTGCCCCGGTACGCCGCTGTCGCCGCGTACCTGCACGAACGCGACGGTGACCCGGCCACCGCGGCGCGACTCTACGCCGAGGCCGCCCGGTTGGCACCCAGCCTCCCCGAATGCGAACACCTCACGCGACAGGCCGCCCGACTCAACGCGTCGCTGCGCGGCCGGCCGATCGCCTGATTGCGGCCGCCCGCCGGTGTCCGCATGCTCATGCCAGGTAGGGCGGGTGGAGGTCCCGTGTTCTGCGGGACGGGATTCGGGGAGTCCAGAGGTGCGGACCGCATTCATCCTGAGCGCCGTCGGAGGGCTGCTCTGCCTACTGACGATCGTGATGATCGGCTGGGCCGCGGCCGTCTACAACCGCCTGATCCGCCAGCGCAACCAGGTGCAGGCATCGTGGGCGCAGATCGACGTCCAGCTCAAGCGCCGGTACGACCTGATTCCCAACCTGGTCGAGACGGTCAAGGGCTACGCGGCGCACGAGCGCGGCACCCTGGAGGCGGTGGTGGCCGCCCGTACCGGCGCGATCGCCGCCGCCGCGACACCCGGGGGTGTCAGCCGCGCGGATGCCGAGAACGTCCTGACCCGGGCGCTCGGCCGGCTCTTCGCACTCGCCGAGGCGTACCCGGATCTGAAGGCCAACCAGGACTTCGTGGCCCTGCAGACAGAGCTGGCGAGAACCGAGGACAAGATCGCCTACGCCCGGCAGTTCTACAACAGCGCCGTCCTGACGTTCAACACCAGCGCGCAGTCCGTCCCGACCAACCTCATCGCCGGGTTGGGCGGCTTCCGGGCGATGGACTACTTCGAGGCCCTCGACGGGGAGCGCGCCGCCGTCCAGGTGCGCTACTGACGGGGTGGGCCCGTGGACTCCCGGCTGCTTCTCGACCTCGCGGTGAGCATCGTCGCGCTCGCCGGCTGGTTCGCCGCCTACGGCCTTGTCAGACTGATCACCCGACCGGCCGGCCCGGCGCCCGGACCGGCCACGATGGAACTCGGACCCGAACCGCCCGCCCTGGTCAGTCTGCTGGTCAACCGATGGTCGGTGACCGAGGACGCGGCCGAGTCGACGCTGCTCGACCTTGCCGCCCGTGGTCACCTCGAGGTGCGTCAGCCGGCTGACGATCCGATGCAGACCACGCTGCACCTGCCGACGGCACCACCCGACGACAGCGTGCTGCGGCCGTACGAACGCCGAGTGCTCGACCGCGTACGCGGACTCGCGATGAACGGCGTGGTGCCGCTGACCGCGCTGACCTTCCGGAACCGCGCGCAGGCGAAAGCGTGGAACAAGCGGCTGCGGGCGGAGGTGGTGGCGGACGCCCGGACGGCTGGGCTGTCCCGGCGGCGCTTCGGCTCCACCGTGACCAGCCTGTTGACCGCCGCCGCAGTGGTCGTCGGAGTGGTTGTCGGCATCGCGGTCTGGCACTACAGCATCTGGAACCAGACGGAGGAGAACCTCGCCATCGAGGCGGGAACCGCCACGTTCGCCGCGCTCACCGCCATCGCCGGGCTGTCACCCGGCGAACGAGACACTCTCCACGGCCGGGAGGTTGCGGCACGCTGGCTCGGTGTCCGGAACTGGCTGCGTGGGCACGAGCAGTTCCACGAACTGCCGCCGGCGTCGGTGGCGATCTGGGACCGCTACCTCGGGTACGGCGCCGCCCTCGGCGCCACCCGCCTGACCAGCGCCGTCCTCGACCTCGGTATGGGCGACCGGAGACTGGTCTGGTCCTCGTTCGGCGGCACGTGGCGTCGGGTGCGGGTCCGGTACCCACGTCTCGGGGCCCGCTACGGCCAGACCCTGCCGAGGCTGCTGCTGCGCGCGGCGATCAGCATGGTGGTCGGTGGCTTCCTGCTGAAGGTCTTCAGCCCTGTCTTCGACCTCGTGCCGGACTCAGTCGACCGAGCGGACCGGATCTTCACATTCGCCGCCGACGGAATCGTCGTCGCGGGCCTGTTGCTGCTGGTGTCCGGCGGCTACGCCCTGGTACGCGGTGTCGCGGACGTGGTCACGGAACGGACCATCACCGGCGAGGTGATGTGGCTGGAGGTGTGGCGCACGACGGGGCAGGGTGAGGATCGGCCGGCCCGGCCCTGGTTGCACTACCTGGCGGTGGACGACGGTACCGGCGATCGGACCACCGCCTGGGGGCTACCGAGCCAGTGGGCCGGCGACTGCCACGACGGGGACGTCGTGACGATCAGGGTGAGGCCGTGGACCCGGCGCCTGGTCGGCCTGTCGGTCGTCGGCCACGGCCGCGCCCGACGGTTGGTCGAGCCGGCCCTGCCGGAGCAGGCCCCGCCGCCGGACGGCCTTGGGCGGGCCGGGCCCACGCGGGCGGTGATCGAGCCGGTGGAGCTGTTCACCGTGGACGATGTCGGACAGGCTCTCGGGCTGCCGGTACGAGCCGCCGAACGGCTCGACCTGCCAGGTCCGCTGGGTGGCGTCCAGTTCCGCGCGGCCGGCGACGGCCGGCCCGTCCTGGTGGCCCAGACGCTCAGTGGAACGGCCGCGCGGTGGATCTGGCGGCTCAACTCCCGGGGGCGGGAACTGCCCGGCATCGGCGACGCGGCGTACGCGTCCGGCGACCGGGCCGTACTGCGGGTCGGGGACACCATCGTGCTGGTGATGGTGCTCGGCGACGCCCGTGGCCAGGCCACCCGCCTGCCGTGGTTGCTGGCCCGGTGCACCGCCCGGATGTCCACCGGACCCGACGGCCGATGATCCGGCGCCTCGACCGTTCTCCGGTTCGCGGGCGTGCCCGGGCGAGGTGACCGGCTCAGGGCAACGGAACGACGTACGAGTCGACGCGGGCGATGAGCCCGTCGCGGAAGGTGAACAGGTCGTTGAAGGCGAACCGGAACGGCCCGTGGTCGACGCTGGCTCCACGACCCTCGCCGGTGGCGACCACGACCCGGCCGTCCTCGTGAATGCGCTGGACGTCGAGTTCGGGGCTGCCGATGAACGCCGGGTTCTCGATCTCGCCGTCGAACTCGGCCTTGCCGTGGGTGGTCCGGTGGCCATGGATCACCCACTCGACGTCGTCGGTGAGGGTGGCGAGGATGCGCGGATGGTCGCTCGTCCGAAATCCGTCGAAGTACTCCGCGACGAGGCTGCGCTGGGTCTGCTGGGTCATGATGTGCTCCGTTCCGGTGTGACGTCGGGGTGCCGCAGGTGCGCGGCGAGCGCGTCCAGGATCGACGCGAGCCCGTCGGCCGCCTGGGCTGTCCGCAGTTCAGGGGGTAGCCGACGCTGGTGCACCGTGAGATCCGTGCCGCCGTCGGCAGGGCGGACGCTGACGGTGGTGCGTAGCCCGGTGAGAGGTTCGTCGAACACGAGCTCGCGCGGTGCCGCGACGCTCACGTAGACGAACCGGAGCCGGCGGATGGTGCCGTCCGGGGCCTGTGTGTCGAGCGCGAACTCTCCGCCGGGACGCAGGTCGACGATCACGGACGCGGGCGGCACGACGGCGTGTGCCCCTCCCCAGAACGCCGCGATGCCCGTGGGCGAGGTGAAGGCGGCCCAGACTCGTTCGGGCTCGGCGGGAAGGTGGCGTCGGGCGATCAGTTCGTCGCCGTGAAGCTGCGACCTGGCGGTCAACGGGCCGTCTCCGTGTCGGTGAGGTGCTGCTCGAGCGCGTCGAGCCGGTCTTCCCAGACGGCGCGTTGCTCGTCGATCCACGTGCCGAGCAACGACAACTGATCGACCCTCAGCCGGCAGGGTCGCTTCGTGCCGTCGCGCCGCTGCTCGATGAGGCCGCACCGGCGCAGGACCCCGACGTGGTGCGAGATCGCCTGCGGGGTCAGGTCGAACGGTTCAGCGAGCTCTCCCACCGTGGCGTCACCACGGGCGAGGCGGGTCACCAGCGCCCGACGGACGGGATCAGCGAGGGCAGCGAAGGCCGAGTCGAGTTCGGCACCAGACGCCACGAGTGAGGCGGGCATACGCCACGCTAACACAAACATCTGCTTGTGCAAGCGTTCTTTTGATGATGCTTCGGCGCTGTCCTAACCTGACGTCCATGCGGAGCACCAGGGGATCAGGCGACCTGATCGGGGCAGCTAGGATTCGTCGGTCACGTCGTGGCGCAGAGCGTCTTCGGTGACGAGGGACGGTCCTGGATCCAGGAGCGGGCCTGCGCCACCAGCGGCTGCACCGGACCGGCCATGGCGACGACCGGCTGGCGAGGGTGGACAGGGCACCTCTCGACCCGCCCGACGCCGTCGCCGGACCAGTTCTTCAACGTCGGCCAGCAACGACCTGCCGGATGCCGCCTGAGCTGGAGTCACGATGCCCTTCACCCTGAGCCACCCCGCCGTGGTCCTGCCACTGAGCCGTGGACCGCTCGCCAAGCGTTGTCGGTCGGCGTCGTCGTCAGCAGATGGCCTTGGCTGATCGGCCGCCCCGGGGGAACGGACCAGGTCAACCGCTGCTCAACGACTCGAATCGATCGGCTCGCCCGAGACGACGGCGTATGCGAGGACGATCAGGAACATGACTCCCATCGCAGCGAAGACCACGCCGATCCCACGCGCCAGCAGAACGAAGCGTGCCACGCGTTGGTCGTAGCTCGGCACTGGTAGCCAGCGCCATGGCGGCACCCGCCGTAGCACGCTCGTGGTGGCCATCGATCGCCGTACGTGCCACCCGGTCACCCCGCGGAAGTTGGTCGCGAGGGCAATACCTACGAGGCTCTGTGCCAGGCACATGGCGACAACGGCGAGGATCCGCCACGTCTCCATCCGGCCTCCCACCGTGATGCGGTCACGAGATCATAGCGGCGGGCCGGATTGGATGATCGCATCGCGCATCGCCCTCGGCGGTCAGATCGCTGCGGACGCGCAACCAGGACTCGAGAGCGGATCTCCGAGGGACGGGGTTCGGGGCGGAGCGCAGAGGCCTGTCCGGGGCACAATTGGGCCGTGGAACGTCACGGGTTCGGTGCCGCGGTGAGCCAGTCGCGGGAGAGCACAGCGCCTGCGGCTGTCGGGCTACCGGTCGGACGTTGCCGGTCCAGGGGTTGCGGCGGGAGGAGCTCGGCGCTCGCCGACCGGTAGCCACCCCAACGGTTCGATCGATCGGCAGCATGAGCCGATGTGGGGCAGCTATCTGATCTGTCGCCGTTCCCTGTCGCTCTCGGGGACCAGCCCGGTTGCCAGCAGATGTGCGCTCGTGGAGATCACCGCCGGCTCGCTGGTATAGACCCTGGCAAGGTCCAGCGCGCCCGTAAAGACAACTTCGGCCAAGGGCCCGTCCGCGGCGGCCTCGGCTGCCGTCCAGGCTGGCCCTTCGAGTCCATGCACCACGACGTCGGTCAGCCCGCTGGCCCGGCACTCGTCGATGAGTTCCTCGGCCCGATGGAAGTAGGCAGGGGTGAAGTTGCTGGATGGATCGTTCACACCATCAGTGAGCAACGCCTGAGCTTCCCGGATCGACCCCTCCGTCAGTCGCCCGGTGGCTGCGAAGTCGAGTGGTCCGGCGAATCGGGAGATCGCGGCAGCGACGACGCGGCCGCCTGGACGCGTGACCCGGGCAGCCTCACGCAGGGCGGCCATCCGGTCCGCACGGTGCACCAGGTGGTAGAGGGGCCCGAGAAGCAACGTGGCGTCGTAGTGATCGTCGTCCTCGGGCAGCGCCCGGGCATCAGCCACCACGGCGTCCACCGGAGGCTGCCCGCTGGCGGCCTGAGCCACGTGACTCGGCACCAGGTCCACGAGTCGGACCTGGTGGCCCTCAGCGACAAGCGCCCGAGAGTACTCGCCGGTCCCGCCGCCGACGTCCAACACCCGGGCCGGCGGGCAGGGCAGCAGATCCCGCAGGAGTTCCATCGTGCGGGTACGCTCCAGCCTCGCCTGCGGCCGGGCATCCAGCCGAGCGGCCTCGCGGTACCGGGACGTGTAGTACTCGACGATGTCACTCGATTGCTGATCCACGCTGGAATCATGACGACCGAGGACGTCGATCGCCACCCCATTCACGCCCAACACGCACGCTCATCGGCTATGAGCGGACGCGCCCATTGTCGGTGTCGTCGGTGCAGAGGCGGCGCTCAGTGCCATCACGAGCCTTCGAGATGAGCGTAAGCCGTGATCGCCCCCAGAGATCACGTGATCAATTCACTACCTACAGTGATTTCCTGTTCTGCAAACGGATGTCGGCCCCCGCCAACAAGCTTCTTGCTCAGAGTGCCGCGAGCATGACTTTGCGGTATATCACCGGGTCAAGCTCCTGATCACTGATCTTCCCGAAGATTGTCGACAGAGAGGCATCTACATTCGCCCCTCGCCACGGATAGTAATTGGCGAACTTGGGGTGACGAGGGGAAAACGATGATCGAGACGCTGGCGGTGCCGCTCTCCGATTACGGAGTGTTGGCCTTGGCTCTAGCCCTTGCCGGACCGACGGCGGGGCTTGTACGGGCTTACCTTGCATACCGAACGCGCCTGCATGAGGAACGTGAGGCATCAACACGTACAGCCACCCGGATGATCGGACTGCTCAAGCTGGCAGAGGCGGACCACCACGTCGTACGGCTCGTGGAGCGCGATCGTGACGGGCGCCGCGAGGTGGAACTGGGCGGCCGGAACGTGTTGGGTTGCGACGGCCACCGGGAGGCGGCGTGATCGGGGTGGAGGGCACCGCCGCCCTGGTGCCGGAGCCGGCGACCAGTGAAGCGGCGCGGAAGGCCGAGCAACTGCGCCTCAAGGCCGTGCACGACCAGGAGTTCGCCGTTTTCGCCGAAGACACCTACCACACGGTGGAGCGGATTCTCCGGGCGGGATGCTCGGACCGAGAGGTGGTTCAGGACGCGCTCAACGAGGCATACCTGCACGGACGCGTCCAGTGGCCGAAGATTCGTGATTACACCGAGCCCATCGGTTGGGTGATCATCACGGCTCGGAACAAGATTCGCAAAGAGCGTCAACGGCGTCAGCGCGAAGCCGCGGTAGCGCCAGAAGACCTCCCGCCGGCGCCGCGCACAGACATAGCGGACGCATGGGAGGCGCAGGAGACGCTGCGGAACTGGTTGCACCAGCTCCCGTCGCGACAGGCCGAGGTGTTCCAGATGGCCCGCGAGGGCTTCTCCAATCAGGAGATCGCCCACTTCCTCGGACTGGCCGAGAACAGCGTCCGCTCCTACAAACTCGCCGCGAAACGGCGGTTGCGTGAACTCGCCGAGGCAGCCGGCTACACGGACGCGGAAAGGCGCCGGCGTCAGGGAGGCACCCGTGGACCTCGATGAAATCCTGCGGTTGGCCGAGACCAGTCAGCCCAGTCCTCTGGAACTCGCCCGCGCGCGCCGCGTAGCTCGGGCGGCGCAGAGCCAGTACGACCTCTCCGTCGCCGATGGATACGAGATCATCACCGACACCGATCTCATCGACCCGCTGAGTACGAAGGTCGACGAGGCGACCAGAATCGCGCGCGCCGCGCAGTTGGCGAAGCTCGGCACGATCACCTGGAGGACCGGTAGAGGCGGGACCGACGGTTCCGGGCGTCTCTTCTGGTCGGACGAGATGGCGATGATCTTCGGACATGCGCCCGGGACGCTGCGTCTCACCCCCGAGAAACTCGCTGACCTCGTCCATCCGGAGGACGTCCAGATGGTGCGCAGACTTGTCCGGTCGGCATGGGAACAGCGCCACCCCGAAGAGATCAGCTTCCGGGTGATCCAGCCGGGCGGCAGCATCCGCCACGTCCACTGCCACGTCGAGATACTCACCACCGGCGGCAGGCCGACGGGCATCATCGCGACCGGAGAAGATGCCACGGCGCTCGAACTCGCTCGGCAGGAGCGCAACCGGCTCGCTATCCGCGGTCGGATGCTCTGCGCCGACCTCAACGCACTGGACATCGTCACAGGGCTGCCGACCCGCAGCTACCTTACCGACGAGGTCGATCGAGCACGCCGTACCACCGGCGGCGCACTCATCGTCGTGGCGACCGAACCCACCACTCGACTGCCCGACGCGCTCACCGACGAAAATCACGACCATCTGACGGCGGCGGTCGCCCGTCGCCTGCGGGCGACCGTTGGCGCCGAGGTGACCTGCGGGCTGGTCGGCTCCGGCCTCTGGGGCGTCCTCCTCAGCCCCTCCGGAGAGTCCGCGGAAGCTCCCGAGGCCCTGGCGGCCCAGATCGTTGACACCTTCCGAAGCCACCTGTTCAACGTGCAGCAGAAGACGTTGCGCCTCAACACGTGGGCCGGTCTGGTCCACTTCGGCAGCGGCGTCCTCACCACCGGGTTCGACCTGCTCCTCGACGGCGAGCAGGCGGCCCGCGACGCACGTCGTCGTGGCATCCCGCTGAACGTTCTCGATCAGCCTTTGGCGGACAACGATCGGCTGGACCAGTGCCGCCATCGGGTACGACAGGCAGTCTCGGCCAACAGGTTCACCCTCTACGCCCAGCCCATCGTCGACCTTCACCTCAACGAGGTCACGCGCCACGAGATCCTTCTGCGAATCCGTAGCGACACGGGTGACTCCGTCGCACCGTGGGCCTTCCTGGATATGGCCGAGCGCGTCGGCGAGATCCTCACGGTGGACAAGTGGGTCATCGACCACGCCCTGGAACTCATCGCCCGGAGCGCTCAGACCTCTCATTACCAGGTCAATATCTCTGGCAAGTCCCTCGCCGACCCCGGCCTGCTCACGTACGTGACCGAGGCGATCCGCCGGCACGGAGTGAGCCCAGCATGTCTGACCTTCGAGATCACCGAGACCGCTCTCATCGAGAACCGCAACGAAGCTCTGGCCTTCGCCAGGGGGATCAGGCAGATCGGCTGCCACCTCGCGCTGGACGACTTCGGTACCGGATATGGCGCCCTCGCCCACCTGAAATACCTGCCAGTGGACCTGGTGAAGATCGACGGTCTGTTCATCGTCGATCTCTGCCGGTCGCCGGCGGACCAGGCCGTCGTGTCGAAGCTCGTCGAGTTGTGCCACGCGCTCGGCATCCGTGTCGCTGCCGAATACGTCCAGGACGAGGAGACGTTGGAACTTCTCAAGGGCTTTGGCGTCGACTTCGCCCAGGGCTACAAGACCGGCAGACCTGGACCGATGGCGGTGAGCGCCGAGCAGGAGGCGAACACGATCGAACTCGAGCTGTGGCCTTCGTCGCAGCAAACCGCCATCAGCTGAGGACAGCCAGGAGTCAAGCGTGGTCAACGGAATCGAGCGGGCCGCTCGCTTCCGCATGGTCTTGAAGGTTCCCCCAGGTGAGATCAGTGGCACCGATCGTGGACCCGGACGCAGCGGTGACCGCGTCGTGTCCCCCGTGCGAGCTACCCGCAAGTGTCCACCCTGTGGTGACGATTTCGGGTCGTCGGATCCATAGCGTTCGTGGTTGTCGCGGCAACCCGGGTCCGCGGGGTCTCACAGAGGAGCCCTCATGCGACTGTTGAAGCAGCTCATTGAAGGGAACCAGAACTCTGGCGGCCCTACATCTGGTCTCGGCGCAGCTGCAGGGCGGGGTGGCGTGGCGGTAGGAATCCGAGGGTTCGGTAGAGACGTTCGCCGCCCGGTGTGGCGTTGAGGTCGACCACACTGACCGTGGTGTCGTCCGCGAACCAACGGAGGAGCGCGTTCAGGCACTCTCGGGCGTGGCCACGTCCGCGGGCGTGGGGCTCGGTGCTGACATTGAAGACATGACCGCGCAGGCCTTCTGGATTGCCGGGCCCTGGCGCATGCCGATCGCACAGGCCGGAGGCGTTGCTGACGATGCCGTGTTCGGGGTCTTCGATCACGAATGCGGCGAACGTCTGCGGGTCGCTCAGCGAGCGGGTGAACCAGTCCAAGGCAGCGGACCGCCAAGGCGCCGTGGCGTCGCCGACGGGTGCCCCCATCGCCTCCAGCATGATGACGCGGAGTTGTACCAACGCAGCCGCGTCGCTGGGAACAGCCCTACGTGGTCGTGCCATTTCTCGCCTTACTTCCCTCCAGCAGCGAGATCGCTGCGAATTCCTCAACCGATGACGGCGGTGAGGTCGAACAGAACAGTTCGTGCGGACCGGGCCGGACGGAGGTCGGCCTGGCGCGGCCTGGAAACCTTAGCCTCGGAGCACTGCGGCTACTGACCGATGTCGAGGACAACCTTGCCGTGCACAAGTCCCTCGTTCAGCGCCTGGATCGTGGTGCCGGCGTCCTTCCAACTGTCGCGCCTGGCGATGCGACCGCGTCGAGGTCTCCAAGCGCACGTTCTTTCGCACCTTCGCCAGCAAGGAGGAAGTGGCGATGGCGCCCTACGAGGACTTCTGGCGAACATTCGTCGACGACCTGTCACTGCGGCCGGCTTCTCCGGGCCGGCCGATCCTGCTGGCGTTGCAGGACAGCGTGCTGGCCGCCATGCAGATCATGGACTCCGGTGACTGGGCACGCCGGCTACTGCTCTGCACGCAACTGGCCAGCAAGACCCCCGCGATCGAAGCTCACTGCCTGTACTTCTGCGACGTCACCGTCCGCGCCGCGCTCGACGTCCTGCACCGCAGGTTCGGTCTCGCGTCTCACGACCTCCGCCCCCGGCTCGCGCTGGACGTCCTCGTCGCCGCGTTCCACCGCGGACTGGAAACCAGGGCCAGCCGGCCGCACGCTGCTACCGCCGATCAACTGACCACCGACACGCGCACCGCGTTCGCCACGATTCCCGGCATCCTCACCCTCGCTGCTGTCGCACCGGCGGACCAGGCCTGATCACGATGCCGCGCTGCTGGTTGATTCTGTCGGTGCGTTCGGGACTCCCATCGCGTGCGATGACAGCACCCGCACCGTCCGACGCGCCACCGACCAGCCCGTCCGCAACCTCAAAGCCAGCCGGCCCCGCAAGGCACCGCCTTGACCGGGCGGCGGCTCGTGCTGCTGCGGACTCAGTGCGGACTGAGGGCGTCGGTCCGGACCTCGACGCGGTTCTTCCGGATCGTCGGCAGCATGCCTGAACAGGGAAGACGGCTGGTGGGGCGGGCGGGACTCGAACCCGCGACCGAGGGATTATGAGTCCCCTGCTCTAACCGGCTGAGCTACCGCCCCGGCACCGGGCCGGATCTTATCCCGACAGCCCTTCCTCACCGGCGTCGCCCTCGGGCCAGCAGCGCGATGGGCAACGCGAGGATAACAGTGAGCAGCCAGCCGATCACGACCACACCCCACAGTACGGCGACGTCCTCCTCGGCGGTGGGGCTGACGAGCATGCCGATGGTGAGCAACAGGGTGAACCCGCCGACCACCAGGGTGGCGAGGCCGCTGAGCACCATCAGCGGGATCTCCCACCAGGCCCGCTCCCGCCGGGCCTGGCGCCCACGGGCCTCGCGGAGAGCGCGGGGTTGCGGGATGTCACCCGGGTCGCGGGGTGGCATCGTGATCTGCCGGTCGAGCGGTACCCCGCTGTCGATGACGCTCATCGCCGCCGGGTGCGTGTCGAACAGGGTCGGCTCGATGTGCAGCACGATCGCGTCGTGGCCGATGAGCTGCCGGGCGCCGTCCGGCCAGGCGAGCATGACGGCGCAGTCGGCGTACGGGACGGTGAGGGTGCCACCGGCACCGAGGTGGCTGACCCCTTCGGTGCCGACGAGCAGTCGGCTGTCGTCGTGTCGGGAGTGGTAGGTGGTGCCCGACACGACCGACTCCGACGAGGTCGGTGCCGCCGTGAAGCCGGCCCAGTCGGCGCTGGTCCCGTCGGGCACCATCAGCAGCGCCGACGCGTACGCCTCCTGGGCGACCTCGTGCAGGTCGGCGACGGTGACCGCCTTGAGTTGCGCGAGGTACTCGTCGATGGTGTGGTTCGGCTCGCCGGCGAGCAGGTTGAAGGCGTACGCGGGCAACCGCGCGGCGTCGGCCTCGGCGGTGGCGTACATGTCGATCCGCTTGGCCACCGCGGCGTCGAGGTCGCCCTGCTCGATCCGGCCCACGCGCAGCTTGGCGAGCACGTCGATGAACCCGCCGAGCACGGCGTCCTGCTTCTCGGCCAGCGCGTCCGCCAGGGCGCGCAGGTGGGCCTGCCCGTCGCCGCGCGGTTCGTACCCGGTGGTGATCGTGTAGGAGAGGCCCGCCTCCTGGCGCAGCGCCCGGAACAGCTCGCGCTCCAGCACCTCGGCGAAGACGTTCGCGGCGGTCCGGCGCCGCACGACCGCGTCGAGTACCACCGCCCGCGCGCCGTGCACGAAGTACGCCGGGGTGGTCGGCAGTGCCGACGAGGCGGTCGGCACCGGCTGCCGGGTGCCGGCGGGCAGGTCCAGTCGCAGCCCTTCGGGTACCCGGTCGCCGGCGATCCAGAGCACCGCGTTCTCCCGGGTGAACCAGCGCGTCGCCCACTGGCGGAGGTCGTCGGTGGTGAGCCTGCCCAGCCCCCACTCGGGATAGCTGCTAAGCCCGTGGTCGCGGGCACCGTGACGCCACAGCGGGATGTCGTCGATGGCCGCGCTTCCCCGGCTGCTCCACTCGGTGCGCAGAATGTCCTTCTCCACCTCCAGTCGTCCGGTCGGCAGGTCGGTGAGGTTGGCGCAGACGGAGGTGAGGAAGGTGGCGATGTCGGTCGCGGAGCCCTGCATGTGGAAGGTGGTGAAGGTGGGCCCGGTGGCGCCGTTGAAGTGGTAGTCGGCGGTGCCCAGCGGGGCGAGGACCAGGTGTTCGAGCAGGTGGGTGATGCCGTGTCGGGCCAGCGTCTCGTCGGCGGTGCCGACCCGGAAGGTCAGCCCGGCGCGCATCGGCCCGCCGGTGGGGGCGAGCAGGGTGGGCACGCCGTCGGTTTCCAGGTGCTGGATCACGGCCGGCCGCCCTTCGCGTACGCCTTGTCACGGAACCGCTGGAACTGCGTCACCGCGTCGCCGAAGTAGCCGAACATCGACTCGTCACCGAGGTCGCCGAGGGCGGCGAACTGCTGTGCCGCCGGGGCCCACTCCTGCATGAGGCAGAAGGCGAGGGCGAAGGTGCTGCGTACCCGGACCCAGCCCCAGCCGTGGCGGAACTCGCCGTGCCAGATGGAGCGCTGTGCCGCCTCGTGGATCGCGGCGCGCACCTGTGGGCCGCGCAGGAATGCCCGCGAAGCGGCGAGGGTGTCGTGCTCGAACGCCTGCTCCAGGTGCACCTCGACGACGAGGACGGCGTTGGGCGCGCCGGCCGGTGCGGCGTCGGCGCACTCCCGGGCGAAGGCGTACGCCTTCTCCCAGGTGCCGCTCCACTTGGGACAGAACTGCTGCAGCAGGGAACTCTGCGCGGGCAGGTGATGCGGGTGCCTGGCGGCGAGCCGGTCGTAGCGTCGGCGGGCCTCGGCCTGGCCGAGTTGCAGGCCGCGGGCGCTGGTGACCCGCTGCGTCCAGGCCGCCGCGTCCTCCGGGTGACGGGCGGTGGCCTCGATCAGGATCTGCTCGGCCCGGCGCAGGTGGTCGAAGAACTGGACGAACTGGTCCCGGCTGACGTGCTGCGCCCGCAGGCCCGTCCGGATCCGCCATCCGGCGCGGATCAGGTGTGCCCCCAGCGTCGCCGCGGCCACCGGGTCGTCCGGTTGCTCAGCGAGCGCCCGTTGGAGGAAGGCACCGGCGTCGGCCGCGTCGCCCACCTCGCCGACGAGGGCCGTCCGGCCGTGGGCGTCCTGGGCGTCGACGAGGGCGCGCAGGGCCGGCCAGTCACCGGCGGTCAGCGCGCCACGCGCGGCTGCCACCTGGGGATACGCCGCCGCGGTGTCGAAGACCGGCGGCGCGAGGGGTGCGGGCATGGCGAGGATCATAGGTGATCATCTTCGGGCCGGTGACCCCGAATTCTCAGTGCTGGCGCAGGTGCCGCAGGGTGGCTCCGGCGGTGCGCCATCCGCTGGCGAGCGCCCCCTGGATGGACGGGCTGTCGCGGTGGTCACCGGCGACGAACAGGCCGTTTCCCGGCGCCACCGGCTTTCGCAGTCGACCCTGCGGCGGCGGCGCGGCGGGCAGCGCGGCGGGGATGGTGACTGTGGTCAGGTGCTCCCAGTCGGCGCTGGGCCGCCCGTACAGTCGGGTCATTTCCAGCCGCACGGTCGGCTCGGGCGGTACCGACGGACCGACCACGGAGGTGGCGATCAGGTGCCGGCTGGGCGGCGCGTACCCGGGTGCGGCCCTGCTGACCACGACCGTGGTGGCGACCAGTTCCCGCCGGTCGCCATCGATGAGCAGGATCGGCTCGTCCAGCGGGGGCTCGGTGGTGGCGTGGTAGTAGGTGGTGTAGCTGTGCATGTGCACCGGCGGCAGGCCCAGCAGCCGGGTGGCGGTGGGCGGGTCGACGGCGTCGATGGCGACCCGGCCACCGAGCCGGTCGGCGGCCTCGACCAGTCGCCAGGACCGGACGGCCCGCCCCCGCCGCGGATGCGGACGGCACGTCGATGGGCGGGGTTCGACCCGGAATGACGAAACGCCCACCGGTCAGGGGCCGGTGGGCGCGAGGTCGAGAAGAAAGCTCCCCCGTTTGGACTCGAACCAAAAACCTGCCGGTTAACAGCCGGCTGCTCTGCCAATTGAGCTACGGGGGACCGCAACAACGCCCGGAGCGGATCGCTCCGCACCGCGCGCCGGGCACAAGAGTACAGGACGGCGGGGGGTGTTGGTCCAGGGGGTTTCAACGGCCACCACCGAGGATCCTTCAAGGTGTTTACCAGACAAATCGTCATCCCGGCACAAGGAGGTATGAGCGGAGAGCAGGATGGGTAGTTAGCTGCCGACGACAGGACGCAGGCGCGAATCGGTCGGTCCCGCCCTCCGGGGTTCCGGAGCGGGGCGACGGCGCGTCAGGTACGAAAGGAGCCGCCATGCGCGGAAAGATCATGTTCCTTGGCGGGCTGGCTGCAGGGTTCGTCCTGGGCGCCCGTGCCGGCCGGGAGAAGTACGAGGAACTGGTGGTCCGGGGCCGCAAGGTGCTCGATCACCCGACCGTCCAGGAGGCGGCAGGGGTCGCGCAGGCCCAGGCGAACCGCCTCTACCACGAGGGCAAGGACAAGCTCGGCAACTCCAAGCTGGGCGAGAAGCTGAGCTCCAACGGCAAGGAGGGGCTCACCCCCGCCGACGACACGTTCGCCGGCACGCCGGCCACGGCCGGCAGCAAGTCGGGGTCCGGCTCGTCGAGCACCGGTTCGACGTCCGCCACCTCCCGCAGCAAGCCGTCCGGCTCCGGAACCAACGGCAGCACGGTCTGAGCAGTACCGAACGGGCCCGGCCACCGACATCGGTGGCCGGGCCCGTCCGTGCGCCCGCCACGGGGCGTGCCGACGACCGGAGCGCCATCGACATCCGTTGACGGGTTCGGCTCCGGCCGGCCACTGCCCGGAAACACCGCCGTGGAAGACTCCCCCCGGAGGTGGTCGTGATGGCCCTGGTCCGGCCGGAGAATCCGCAGCAGGCACGGCTGGTCCGGTTGCTGCGTGACGAGGGTCCCCGCTCCCGGGTGGAACTGGGCGACCTGCTGGGCCTGTCCCGGACTGCCCTCACCACCGAGCTGGACCGGCTCGTCGCCCGAGGGCTGGTCGAGACCGCCGGGCCGGCGGCCTCCCGGGGCGGGCGCCGCTCGTCGTTGCTCCGCGTCTCCGCCGGGGTACGTTTCGCCAGCGTGGTGGTCGCCACCGACCGGATCACCGTCGCGATCACGGACGGCGAGCTGAACGTACTGGCCGAGACCGGCGAGGCGGCGGACGTGAGCGACGGACCGGAGCCGGTGGTCGGCCGGGCCGTGGAGCTGGTCGACAAGCTCCGTGCCGAGTTGGGCGTCGCCGAACTCACCGGTGCCGGCGTGGCCCTGCCCGGGCCGGTGGACGGCGGTGCCTCCACCGCGCCGGCCGTGCTGCCGCGCTGGCAACGGTTTCCGGTCCGGGACGCGTTCGCCGCCGAACTGGGCTGCCCGGTGCTGGTCGACAACGACGCGAACGTGCTCGCCCTCGGCGAGCGGCACGCCGGCATCGGCCGCACCGTCGAGGACTTCCTTTACCTGAAGCTCGGCACGGCGATCGGCTGCGGACTGGTACTCAGCGGTTCGCTCTACCGTGGGGCGACCAGCAGCGCGGGCGACATCGCCCATCTGCCGCTCGGCGAGGAGGGGCCGGCCTGCGCCTGCGGGGAGGTCGGCTGCCTCGAGGCTTACTGCGGGGACGCCGGGCTGATCCGGGCGGCGCTGACCGCGGCCCGGTCGGGCCGATCGCCGGTGCTGGCCGCGCGGCTGGCCGAGGCGGGCGCGCTCACGGTCGCGGATGTCGTGGCGGCCGCCACCGCCGGGGACCCGACCACCCAGGTGCTGGTCCGCGACGCCGCCCGCCGCCTCGGTCGGGTACTGGTCGGTCTGGTCAGCTTCTTCAACCCCGGCATCGTCGTGATCGGCGGAGCGCCCGACGGGCTCGGCCACGTCCTGCTCTCCGAGATCCGTGGCGTGGTCTACCGACGGTCGGCGCCGCTGGCCACCGGCACCATGCCGATCGTGCTCTCCGACCTGGCGGGCCGGGCCGCCCTGGTGGGTACGGCCCGCCTGGCCAGCGACCATGTCTTCAGCGCCGGCTGACCGGGGCCGCCGCGACGACCGGACGGCGGCGGTTCGGACGGCGGCGGGCGGAGCCGGCGTACGGCATCGTCGGCGTCGGCCGGGGTGGTGGCGCGGCAGGGTGGCGGACGACCTCGGGCGGCGGTGACGCGGTCCGGCGAAGCGGTGCCCGGGGGCCGGCGGGACGGCCGGGCCCCCGGGTCCGGTCGGTTCAGTCCTTGCTGCTGAACGCCGCGTCGAAGGCGGCGGCCGGGGCGTCGAAGGCGAGCCGGCGGACGAACTGGAGCGCCTCCGGAGCGCCGACCAGCCGATCCATCCCGGCGTCCTCCCACTCGATGGAGATCGGCCCGGAGTAGCCGATGGCGTTCAGCGCGCGGAAGCAGTCCTCCCACGGCACGTCGCCGTGACCGGTCGAGACGAAGTCCCAGCCCCGGCGCAGATCCGCCCAGGGCAGGTGCGAGGCCAGCCGGCCGCGACGTCCGTCGCCGGTACGCACCTTGGCGTCCTTGCAGTCGACGTGGTAAATCCGGTCGGCGAAGTCGAAGATGAAGTTGACCGGGTCGAGCTCCTGCCAGACGAAGTGCGACGGGTCCCAGTTCAGCCCGAACGCCGGCCGGTGCCCGATGGCCTCCAGGGTCCGCTTCGTCGTCCAGTAGTCGTAGGCGATCTCGCTGGGGTGCACCTCGTGGGCGAAGCGCACGCCCACCTCGTCGAAGACGTCGAGGATCGGGTTCCACCGGTCCGCGAAGTCCTGGTAACCGCGCTCGATCATGGCCGGCGGCACCGGCGGGAACATCGCGAGGGTGTGCCAGATCGACGAGCCGGTGAAGCCGACGACGGTGTCCACGCCGAGCTTCGCCGCCGCGCGGGCGGTGTCCTTGATCTCCTCGGCGGCTCGCTGCCGCACCCCCTCGGGTTCGCCGTCGCCCCAGATGCGGGCGGGGAGGATGCCCTGGTGGCGCTCGTCTATCGGGTGGTCGCAGACCGCCTGACCGACCAGGTGGTTGGAGATCGTGAAGACCTGGAGGTTGTGCTTGGCGAGCGTCTCCCGCTTGCGTTCGACGTACGAATCGTCGGCCAGGGCCTTGTCGACCTCGAAGTGGTCGCCCCAGCAGGCGATCTCCAGACCGTCGTAGCCCCACTCCGCGGCGAGCCGGCACACCTCGTCGAACGGAAGGTCGGCCCACTGGCCGGTGAACAGCGTGATCGGTCGCGCCATGTGTCCTTTTCCCCTGTCGTGTGGGGGATTCCGTACCTGCGGGACCGGGGCGAGGAACGACCGGATCGTCGGCGGCCCGACGATGCACCGGTGGACGCGGTCGCGCCTGGGGTCGACGGGTTGCGCCTCCCGCCGACTCACCGGCCACCTCGCGGTCGCCGCCTCTCACTCTAGGCCGGGAGCCCGCGACGGAAAAGACCCGGCGCCCAGCGGCACCGGCGGTGCGGGCAGGGGCCCCTGGTACGCCGCCAGGCGGCGTACCAGGGGCCCTCAAATCAGGGCAGTACCCAGCGCTGGTTGGCGCCGGTGTGGCAGGTCCACAGGTGCACCGCCTGGCCGTCGGCCGAGCTGTTGTTCGACACGTCCAGGCACTTGCCCGAGTTCGGGTTGCGCAACGTGCCGTTCGACTGGGCCGACCAGTTCTGGGCGCCACTGCCGTTGCAGGTCCAGAGCTGGATCTTCGTGCCGTCGGCTGAACCGGCGCCGTTGACGTCCAGGCACTTGCCCAACGCCCGGATCGTCGAGTTCGGCGTCACCGTCCACGTCTGCGCCGCCGAACCGTTGCAGGTGTAGATCTGGATCTGCGTACCGTCGGCCGTGGCCGCGTTCCGCACGTCCAGACACTTGCCGGCCAGACCGGTGATCCGGCCGGTACGGACGTCGCCGCCCGGCGGCGGGTTCGAGCCGCCGAGCTCCCTGATCCGGATGTTCCGGAACGACACGCTGTCACCCGCGCCGTGGTTCTGGATGCCGATGTGCCCGGGCAGCGAGCGGACCGGGTCGGTGTTGGTGAAATCGTTGATCTTCGTACCGTTCAGGAAGACCTGGAGACGTTCCCCCTCCACCAGCAGCTCGTAGGTGTTCCACTCCCCCGGCGGGTTCAACGCGGCGTCCCGGGCGGCGAGGTCGGCTGACTTGAAGCCGTAGACCGCGCCGGTGGTCCGGTCCGCTGTGTCGGTGGCGTCGATCTGCACCTCGTAGCCGTTGTTGATCGCCGAGTTCGGGTCGCTCGACGGTGGGAAGCCGATGAACACGCCCGAGTTGTGGTCACCGGTCATCCGCCAGTCCAGCTTGAGCGAGTAGTTGGTGAACTGCTTCGCGCTGTACCAGTACAGGCCCATGCCGCCGACGGAGGTCAGCGTGGCGTCGGAGTTGCTGAAGCTGCCCGGCCCGGCCTGCGACCAGCCGGTGGTCGAGCCGTTGTAGAGCGTGGTGTAGCCGGTCTCCGGCCGGCAGTCGGCCTTGGTGCGACCGGCCGCGTACCTGATGCCGCCGAGCAGGTGCGCCCGGAAGGCCGGTTCGGCGTACGACGCCTGGGTGTGGCCGCCACCGGTGTAGAAGGACCGACCACCGCTGTACGTCTTGCACCAGGCGATCGGATGGTCGGCGCCCATCACCCCGCCCGAGTACGTCGACTCGTCCAGGGTGGCCAGCACCCGCGCCCCGGAGCGGGGGTTGGCCTGGAAGTCGTACCACTCGTCGGTGCGGACCCAGTTCTGCGGCAGGTGGGCGGTGGCCGCGTGGGCCCGGTTCTCCACCCGGACGGTGGCCTGCTGGATCGCCGGGTGGGAACGGAAGTACGCCCCGACCAGGTTGCCGTAGAAGGACCAGCCGTACTCGGTGTCGGCGGCGGCGTGCACGCCGACGAAGCCGCCACCGGAGCCGATGTACGACTCGAAGGCGGTCTGCTGGCTGGCGTTGAGCACGTCACCGGTGGTGTTGAGGAAGATCACCACCCGGAACCGGGCGAGGTTGCCGGTGGTGAAGGCGGCGGCGTCCTCGGTGGCGGTGACGGTGAAGTTGTTCGCCGCGCCCAGGTCACGGATGGCCTGGGTGCCCACGGCGATGGAGTCGTGCCGGAAGCCCGCGGTCTTGGAGAAGACCAGCACGTCGTACGGGGCGTCGGCGGCGCTGGCCGGGGTGGCCGGGGTGGTGCAGGCCAGGACGGCGAGGACGGCGGTGGCCAGGCCGACGGTGGCTCGGAGGAGTCTGCGCATGTCGCTCTCCCAACGATCGTTGGTGTTAGGAGGGGCCCCCTGTACCACACTAGGCGTTAACAGGGGGCCCCTCCTTTCAGCTAAGGAAGGGTCCAGCGCTGGTTGGCGTTGGTGTGGCAGGTCCACAGGTGCACCGCCTGGCCGTCGGCCGAGCTGTTGTTCGACACGTCCAGGCACTTGCCCGAGTTCGGGTTGCGCAACGTGCCGTTCGACTGGGCCGACCAGTTCTGCGCCGCCGAGCCGTTGCACGTCCACAACTGGATCTTGGTGCCATCCGC
The DNA here is from genome assembly GCF_056150025.1 of Micromonospora aridisoli. NCBI lineage: Bacteria > Bacillati > Actinomycetota > Actinomycetes > Micromonosporales > Micromonosporaceae > Micromonospora > Micromonospora aridisoli. The sequence continues at coordinate 123,997 of NZ_JAXCFK010000013.1, forward strand.
CGAGGCGGCGTTGTTGACGTCCAGGCACTTGCCCAACGCCCGGATCGTCGAGTTCGGCGTCACCGTCCACGTCTGCGCCGCCGTACCGTTGCAGGTGTAGATCTGGATCTGCGTACCGTCGGCCGTGGCCGCGTTCCGCACGTCCAGACACTTGCCGCCCAGACCGATGATCGGCCCGGTCCCGCCGGTGCCACCGCTGCCGGTGGTGAAGGTGAACGAGTCCAGGTCGTAGAGCGCGCCCGTGCCGGATCCGGCGAAGGTCAGGTAGAGCGTGGTGGTGCCGGACGGCGGGTTGGTGATGGTGCCGGTGACCGTGGTGAAGGTGTCCCAGGCGCCGGTGACCGGGACGGTGGCCGAGCCGAGTACGGTGCCGGTGGCCGAGCCCGCCCGCACCTGGAGGGTGCCGCCGGAGCCGGCCGAGGAGACCCGGGCACTGAACGACGTCACGTTGTTGATCCGGTACGGCTCGAAGGCGATCCAGTCGCCGTTGTTGATGTTGCCGACGGTCTTGCCGCCCTCGGCGGCCGCCTTGTCGAAGATGTCGACGCCGGACGACGTCTTGTAGTGCTCGGCCTGGCGGCTGCGCGGCTGGAGGGTGTGCTGGGTGTGCGTGGTGAGCCCGCCGGTGTCGGTGTACTCGGCGTCGAAGATGGCGAAGATGTTCGCCGCGTAGTCGTGCTCACCGTCGACGGGGATGGTGATCGAGCCGGAGCAGCCGGTCCGCGAGGTGATCTGGTGGCCGTGGCTGTCGTGACCCAGCACGTAGGTCATCCGGACCTTGGTGCAGTCGATCGTGCCGTCCTCCGGATCGGTCACCGTGATGCTGAACGGCACGGTGTCGCCGAAGGAGAACAGGGACCCGTTGACCGGGCCGTTGATGGTGACGGTCGGTGCGGTGTTGCCGACCCGGATCTGGACGCTCGCGGTGCCGGTCGCGCCCTGCGGGTCGCGCACGGTCAGCGTGGCGGTGTAGCTGCCGTTGGTGTTGTACGTCTTGGTCGGGTTGGCCGCCGTGGAGGTGGTGCCGTCGCCGAACGCCCACGAGTAGGTCAACGCCCCGCCCTCCGGGTCCGACGACCCGGCCGAAGAGAAGTTCACCGTCAACGGGGCGGCGCCGGAGGTCCGGTTGGCCGAGGCCACCGCCGTCGGTGCGCGGTTGCCACCGGCGACGTAGTCGTAGCGGTAGAGGGCCGAGTTGGCGTCGCCGTTGAAGTAGCCGGTGCCGTAGTCCAGCACGTAGAGCGCGCCGTCGGGGCCGAAGGCCATGTCCATGACCTGCTTGCCGTTCCAGGGGAAGGAGGCGTCGATGCCGGCGATCGTGCCGTCACTGTTCACGTGGATCGGCTTGATCCAGCCCCGCCCGAACTCGCCGGCGAAGAACTGGCCGTTGAAGCTCTGGGGCCACTTGGTGGCCGAGTTCAGGGCCGCGTCGTACCGATAGACCGGGCCGGCCATCGGCGACTCGGAGCCGCCGCCGAACTCGGGCGGGCTGCCGGCGTCACCGGCGTACCGGATCCAGGACGGTTTGGCCGCCGGCAGGGTGGCCAGGCCGGTGTTGCGGAACGAGTTGTTGGTCGCGCCGCCGGTGCAGTTGTACTTGGGGCCGGCGGTGCCGGAGGCGAAGTCCCACTCCGCGTAGGTCTCGTTGGTGGTGTTGGTGCCCGTGCAGTACGGCCAGCCGTAGAAGCCGGGTCCGGTGACCCGGTTGAACTCCACCTGTCCGCTGGGGCCGCGACCGGTGGTGGAGCCGGCGTCCGGCCCGTAGTCGCCGACGTAGACGATGCCGGTCGCCTTGTCGACGCTCATCCGGAACGGGTTGCGGAAGCCCATCGCGTAGATCTCGGGACGGGTCCGGGCGGTGCCGGGGGCGAACATGTTGCCGGCCGGGATCGAGTACGTCCCGTTGGCGTTGACCTTGATCCGGAGGATCTTGCCGCGCAGGTCGTTGGTGTTGGCCGCGCTGCGCTGCGCGTCGTACGCCGGGTTGCGGTTGGTCCGCTCGTCGATCGGGGAGTATCCGCCCGAGTCGAACGGGTTCGTGTCGTCGCCGGTGGACAGGTAGAGGTTGCCGGCGGCGTCGAAGTCGATGTCGCCGCCGACGTGGCAGCAGATGCCCCGGTCGGCGGGAACGTCGAGGATGTCGACCTTGCTGGACTGGTTGAGCGTGAAGTCGGCGTTGAGGGTGAACCGGGACAGCCGGTTGACTCCCTGCCAGGACGACCAGTTGGTGCCGGTGGCCGGTGCGTCGCCGCTCGGGGTGGACAGCGGCGGGGCGTAGTAGAGGAAGATGTGCCGGTTGCTGGCGAAGTTGGGGTCGACGCCGACGCCCTGCAACCCCTCCTCGTCGTGGGTGTAGACCGGCACGCTGCCGATCACCGTGGTCGTGCCGGCCGCGTCGGTGCGGCGCAGCGTGCCGTTGCGGGCGGTGTGCAGGACGGAGCGGTCCGGCAGCACCGCGAGGGTCATCGGTTCACCGACCTCGGCCACCCCCTTGGCGAGGGTGACCTGCTGGAAATCGCTGGCGACGATGGGGTGGGCCTGGGCGGGGGCCGGACCGCCCAGGGTCGTCGGGCCGGCGCCGAGGGTCACCGTGCCGGCTGTGACGAGCAGGAGCAGCGCCGAGGCGCCGGTGAACCACCGTGCGGGGTGGTGGGTGGTGCGCACTGTGGACATCGCTGTGCTGTCCCTTCCTGACGAGTGCTCTGCCAGGGCGGGGCGCGCGCCGTCGCGCCGGATGCCGTAGCGGGGGTGCCGAGGGGGGTCCCGCGCCGCCGGTTCACCTCGACGAAACATTTCGGTGCTGGCGACGACACTAAACGCCATTCGTCGATGTGTCTATATCTTCTGCCTGCCCGATGCCGACTTTCGTCAGATGTGCAAAAAGTCGTCCTGAATGGACGGCTGGCCCGAGGCCTCAGCGCTGGCGATCCACGGCCTGGGCGGCCAGCTTGGCCAGGGCGGTGCGGCTCTCTGTGGCCACCTCGATGTGTTCCAGCGCCGCCAGCGCGGACTCGGCGCGTACCTGGATCATCTGCTCGATCTTCCCGCGGGCACCGGTGCTCTCGATGATGTCGCGCAGCTCGGCGGCGCCCTCGGCGTCCAGGTCGGGATTGCCGAACAGCTCGCGCAGCCGGGAACTCTGCACCCGGTCGGCGGCGTCGCGGGCCAGCGCCATCATCACCGTCGGCTTGCCCTCGCGCAGGTCGTCCAGAACGGACTTGCCGGTGACCGCCGGGTCACCGAAGACCCCCAGCACGTCGTCGCGGAGCTGGAAGGCGTCGCCGAGCGGGTCACCGAACTCGGCCAGCGTGTCGATCAGCTCGCCGGGCGCGCCGGCCAGCGCCGCGCCGATCTGCAACGGTCGGGTGACCGTGTAGCGGGCCGCCTTCATCCGGATCACCGTCAGCGCGCTGGCCACCGAGCCGTCGCCCACCCCGGACACCAGGTCGAGGTACTCCCCCGCGATCACCTCGGTACGCATCAGCGCGAAGACGCCGTACCCCCGGTGCACCTGCTCGGGGGTCAGTCCACACTCGTGGAACATCTGGTCCGACCAGGCGGCGCAGAGGTCACCGCAGAGCAGGGCGGTGTTTCGCCCGTACGCCTCGGGATCGCCGCGCCAGGAAGACCGGGCATGCAGGTCGGCGAAGATCCGGTGTACCGAGGGTTCACCTCGACGCCGGTCGCTGCCGTCGAGGATGTCGTCGTGGATCAGCGCGAAGGCGTGGAACAGCTCCAGCGCGGCCGCCGCAGCGATGATCGGATCGCCGTCCGGGCCGCCGGCCCCCCGCCAGCCCCAGTAGCAGAAGAGCGGCCGCAGTCGCTTGCCGCCGGCCAGCACGAACCGGTGCAGCGTGGTGAAGACGCCCCGGGGCGCGCCGTCCGGCCAGTCCGGATCCTGCCGGTCGAGGAACGCGGTCAGCTCGGCGTCGAACCGGGCGCGCAGCCCGGCGTTGTCGACCGGCGCCTCGGTGACCGTCACCGTCCCTCCATCCCGGCCAGCTCCAGCAGCAGCCCCTTCACCTCCGTGGCCGCTACCCGGTCCCGTGCCACCGACGCGTCGGAGCAGAGCAGCACCGGCCCGTCGGCCGGATCGGTGGGTAGCCGCCCGTGCGAACCCCGGACCGCCCGCGCGCCGGCGTCCAGCCCGACCACGCTCATCAGGTAGCGCATGCCGAGCTTCTTGCGGGCCAGCGCGACCGCGGCGCGTCGCTTCGCCGCCGAGGGCGCGGCCGGGTCGAAGAACAGCTCCGCCGGGTCGTACCCGGGCTTGCGGTGGATCTCCACCAGCCGGGCGAAGTCCGGCGCACGCGCATCGTCGAGCCAGTAGTAGTACGTGAACCAGGCGTCCGGCTCGGCCACCAGCACCAGCTCGCCGGCGCGCGGATGGTCCAGCCCGTGCGCCGCCTTGCCGTCGGCGTCGAGCACCTCGGCCACCCCGGGCAGACCGGCGCAGAGCTTCGCCACCGCCGGTACGTCCGCGGAGTCGCGCACGTACACGTGGGCGATCTGGTGGTCGGCGACCGCGAACGCCCGGGAGGTCCACGGGTCGAGGTACTCCATGCCCGCCTGGGTGTGCACCCGGAGCAGCCCCTCGGCGCGCAGCAACCGGTTGACGTCCACCGGCCGGGACACGTCCGTGATGCCGTACTCCGACAGCACCACCACCGTGGCGTCGCGGGCCCGGGCGGCGTCCAGCAGCGGCGCGAGCACGCCGTCCAACTCGGCCGCCGCGGCCGCGGCCTGAGGTGCCGACGGGCCGAAGCGTTGCAGGTCGTAGTCCAGGTGCGGGACATAGACCAGGGTCAGGTCCGGCGACTGCTCGGCGAGGATCTGTTCGGCGGCGCGACAGATCCAGCGCGACGACGCCAGCCCCGCGCCCGGCCCCCAGTAGGTGAACAGCGGGAAGGTGCCGAGCCGTCCGGTGAGCGCGTCGTGCAGCTGCGGCGGGTCGGTGTAGCAGTCCGGTTCCTTGCGACCGTCGGCGTAGTAGACAGGTCGCGGGGTGACCGTCCAGTCCACGTCCGCGCCCATCGCGTACCACCAGCAGACGTTCGCCACGGTGTACCCCGGCCGGGCCCGGCGCGCGGCCTGCCACAGCTTCTCCCCGCCGACCAGCGCGTTGTGCTGCCGCCAGAGCAGCACCTCGCCGAGGTCCCGGAAGTACCACCCGTTGCCGACGATGCCGTGCCCGGCGGGAAGGGCACCGGTGAGGAACGTCGACTGCACCGAGCAGGTCACCGCCGGCAGCACCGTGCCCAGCTCGGCGCGGAACCCGGCGTCGGCCACCGCGCGCAGCCGGGGCATGTGCGCCAGCAGTCGGGGGGTCAGTCCCACCACGTCCAGCACCACCAGTTGCCTGCTCATGCTCGTACCGCCGTTCGGATCGGAGTCAGCCCGAGGGCGACCAGTTCGTCCCGGGTGAAGGCCAGTTCGGCGGCGATCCCGGCGGCCAGGTCCGCGTCGGTGCGCGGGCGCCGCGCCACCGGCAGCACCCCCCAGGTGTACGTCTCGACGTCGAGGTGGTCGCAGCCGGCGTCGGCGCCGGCGAAGAGCGCGGCCAGCGCGGCGCGCAGCACCGGCAGCGTCGAGCCCAACGGCGGTTCGGGCGGGGCGTGCAGCGGCACGTGGTAGTGCACCCGCCAGGGTCCGGGCAGCGCGGCGTCGAGGGCGGCGTCCAGGTCGTCGGCCGCCCAGCGCGGATCCGCCGGATCGGCAGTGGGCGAGGTGCCGGTCGCGGCGGCGCAGCCGGCGGTGCGGGCCTGGTGCAGGAAACGCGGCTCGACCCAGCGCCGCAGCGCGGCGTCGTCACCGGCCGGGTCCGCCGCCTCCAGGGCGGCGGAGACCTGCACCTTCACCACCGGCAGGCCGGCGGCGGCCAGCCGCTCCAGGGCGGTCGCCGGTTCCTCCCAGGCGCAGGCGAGATGAGCGAGATCGAGGCAGATCCCGAGGCGATCGGTGTCCACGCCGGACAGGACGGTGACGGCCTGGGCGGTGCTCTCCACCACGCAGCCCGGCTCCGGCTCGAAGCCCACCCGCACCGGCCGGCCGGTGTCCCGTTCCACGGTGGCCAGGCCGGCGGCCAGCCGGTCGAGGCGGCGACGAGCGGCGTCCGCGCGGCTGCCGTCCCAGGGCGTACGCCAGGCCAGCGGCAGGGTCGACACCGAGCCCCGCGCCGCGTCGTCCGGCAGCAGGTCGGCCAGTACCCGGGCCAGCTCGAGGGTGTACCCGAGCCGCTCGTCGGTGGTCCAGTCCGGCCGGTACACCGCGCCCTTGACCACGGGGGCCTGGAAGGCGGCGTACGGGAAGCCGTTGAGGGTGACCACCTCAAGCCCGCGTACGGTCAGCTCGGTGCGCAACCGGCGACGGGCGGCCGGGTCGGCGGCCAGTTCGGCGGCGACCGGCGCGGCCAGCCACAGGCCCAGCCCGAGCGCGTCGACACCGAGCCTCTCGCGGACCGGCACCGCGTAGGTGTCCAGTTGGGCGACGATGCCGGCGAGGTCCTCGGCGGGGTGCACGTTGGTGCAGTACCCGAGGTGGACGATGCGTCCGCCGGCGTGCCGCAGCCGCATCAGCTGCCGCCGCGCAGGATCGAGTTGCCGGCGAAGGTCGGCTCGGCGACGTCGTCATCGGCCAGGTCGAGCCGCCCGGACTGCCCGTAGAACTCGACCGGGTTACGCCAGAGCACCCGGTCGACGTCGTCGTCGGTGAAGCCGGCGAGCAGCATCGCCTCGGCGGTCGCCCGGGTCAGCAGCGGGTCGGAGCGCCCCCAGTCGGCGGCCGAGTTGACCAGCATCCGCTCGGTGCCGTACGTCTTGAGCAGCTCGACCATCCGTGGTGGTGACATCTTGGTGTCGGGGTAGATGGAGAAGCCGAGCCAGCAGCCGGTGTCGCGGACCTGCCGCACGGTCACCTCGTTGAGGTGGTCGAGCACGACCCGCTCCGGTGCGATGCCGGACTCAGCCACCACGGCCAGGCTGCGCTCGACACCCCGGGCCTTGTCCCGGTGCGGGGTGTGCACCAGGGCCGGCAGGTCGTGCGCCACGGCCAGGGCGAGCTGGGCGGCGAAGGCGTCGTCCTCCTCGGGCGTCATCGAGTCGTACCCGATCTCCCCGACCGCCACCACGCCGTCCTTCTCCAGGTACCGGGGCAGCACGTCGAGCACCGGCCGGCAGCGTGGGTCGTTGGCCTCCTTCGGGTTGAGCGCGATCGTGGCGTGGTGGCGGATCCCGAACTGACCGGCCCGGAACGGCTCCCACCCGACCAGCGAGTCGAAGTAGTCGGTGAACGAGCCCACGTTGGTACGCGGCTGGCCCAGCCAGAACGCCGGCTCCACCACCGCCCGGACGCCCGCGGTGGCCATCCGCTCGTAGTCGTCGGTGGTGCGGGACGTCATGTGGATGTGCGGGTCGAAGATCCGCATCACACCTCCCTGTGCTGCGGTCGGCTGGCGGCGGTGAGCCGATCCAGCAGTTCGGTGGCGTCGGCTGGCATGCGCCGACCGGCCGCCCGGCGCTCGTCGGCCAGCCCGGCGAGCATCGCCGCCAGCTCGGCGTCCGCCCGGGCGTCGAGGTCGGCCACCACGGCCAGCGGCACGCCGGTGAAGACGCACTTGAGCACCGCCTGCCGCCAGGCCGGCTGGTCGAGGTGGCGGGCGTACGGGCCGAGGGCCGCGGCGACCAGCCGGGTGTCGTTGGTGCGGATCGCGTCGTGCAGCAACGGCAGTCCGGCCGCGCCGATCGGCAGCAGCGGCAGCGACTTGAGCACGGCCCGCTTCTCGGCGGCGTCCCCGGTCCGGTAGAGCGTCTCGGCCTGCCCGGCATGGTCGGTCCGGAGGGTGGCCAGCAGCAGCGCCCGGGCCGCCTCGTCGGCGCTCCAGCCGGGCAGGTCGGGCAGGTCGGCGCGGCCGCAGCGGCGGCCGGCCGCCGGGAAGAACCGAGCGATGGCGGTGGGTTCGGCCGCGACCCGGTCAAGGGCCGCCGTCAACCAGTCCCGATCGGGTACGCCCCGCAGGGCTGCCCGTAGCTCGTCCACTGTCATCGGATCTCCTCCCTCGTCCGCCGCCGTCGACGGCCGGTGGCGGTGGCGACGGTGGTGCTGGTGCCGGTGGTGCAACCGCAAGCGTCCGCTGCTCTGCTTCACTCCACGCGTCGGTCGTAGTCCGGATAGCGGACGCCCGGCGTCGCGTCCGTTGAAGCAGAGCAAAGGGTGTGCCGCGAGGTGTCGGCCGAGGCAGCCGAGGCCCCGCCCGCCGCGCCGCCGCCCGCCGCACCGCCGGTGGTGGCATCGCCGCTCGCCACATCGCCGCTCGCCGCATCGCCGGTGGTAGCCGGCTGGGACTCGGCGGCGCGGAGGAAGGTGAGCGAGTGGGCGGCCACCGCGGGGGCGGCGTGCGAGTGGCGGGGCAACTCGACGGCCACCAGCCCCGCGTAGCCGACCTCGCGCAACGCGGCCAGCACCGGCGGGAAGTCGATCTCTCCCGTGCCGAACTCCAGATGCTCGTGCACGCCCCGCCGCATGTCGTCGATCTGCACGTTGACCAGGTGCGCGGCGACGTCCCGGACGCATTCGGGCACCGGGAGCGGCTCCAGGCAACGACAGTGTCCGATGTCGAGGGTGATGCCGAGGCGGCCGGGTGAGCCGAGCGCCGCGTGCAGTCTGCGCCAGTCGGCGATGTCCTCGACCAGCATCCCCGGTTCCGGCTCGAACCCCAGGGTCACCCCCGCTGCCTCGGCCGCCTCGACCACGGTGGCGCAGCCGGCGACCAGGCGGTCCCAGGCGACCGTCGGGGTGACCGTCTCCGGCCGGACCCCGGCCCAGAAGGAGACCGCCTCGGCGTCCAGGTCCGCGCCGATCGCCACCGCGCGGCGCAGGAACTCGATCCGGAGCGCGGGGTCGGCGTGCAGCAGCGTCGGGGCGTGCTTGTGCCAGGGGTCCAGCAGGTACCTCGCGCCGGTCTCGATCACCAGCCCGAGGCCGAGTTCGGCGAGTCGCCGGCCGACCGCCTCCACCCGCCGGGCCAGCCCGGGCGCGAACGGGTCAAGATGGTCGTGGTCCAGGGTGAGCGCGACACCGGCGTAGCCGAGGTCGGCGATGACACCGAGGGCATCGTCGAGCCGGTGGTTGGCGAAGCCGTTGGTGCCGTACCCGAACCGCAGCCCGCCGCCGGCACCGGGGATCGTGGGAATTCCGGTGGGCGTCATGTCGGCGAGACCTTCCGGGCCAGGCGCCGGCCCAGTGGCGCGGCCGCCGCAACCGCCAGCCCGAGCAGGCCGGAGCCGGCGCGGGCGGTCAGCGCCCCCTGCAACGCGGGCAGGCCGGTGATGCCGGCGCCCACCGCCGAGCGGACCCGCCCGGCGGTGGGCCGGGCCACCACCTGCGCCTGTGCGTTCCCGTAGCGGGCGGCGTACCAGCCGGCGAGCACGGCGGGCAGCGCCACCGCCACGGTGCCGAGGGCGCGCCGACCGGGCGGGCAGGCGGCGGTCGCGGCCTCCCGTCGACGGGGCGGAAGGGCGGCGCTGGCGGTGACCAGGGCGGTGCCGGCGAGGGTACGCAGCGGCAGGGCGCGGTCGGCGCCGCTGACCTCCCGGCGGGACAGGGCGGTGACGGTCCAGGTGTGCGCGGCGACGGTGACCGCCGCCGGCAAGGCCCTGGCCGGCCGGCCACCGGCGGCACCGAGCAGCACGTCCAGCCCCCGGCAGGTGGCCATCACGGCGGGACCGGCGGCGGTGTTCTTGGCCGCGAGGTCGTACCCCCAGACGGCGGCGGCCAACGGCAGGGCGACGGCGGCGGCGCGTCGACCGCCCGCGACGGCGGCGAGACCGACACCGGCCGCGGTGAGGCCGGCGGCAAGGCCGACGGCGAGGCCGGGGCTGACCCGGCCGCTCGGTATCGGCCGCTCGGGGCGTTCCACGGCGTCCAGCTCGCGGTCGGCCCAGTCGTTGGCGGCCATGCCGGCCCAGTAGAGCAGCACCGAGGCGGCGGCGAGGGCCGGGGTACGCGGACCGAGGGCGCCCGCCGCGGCGGCACCGGCGACCACGTCCCCCGGCACGGAGAGCGCGGCCGGGGCGCGGACCAGCTCGGCCAGGTCAGCCACGCGCGGCATCGCTGCCTCCGGTGTCCAGAAGGCGGGCGAAGGCGCACAGCCGGCTCCACTGGTCGGCCAGCGAGTGGGTCGCGGTGCCGAGCGGATCCTTGAAGAAGAAGGCCAGGTCGGTCAGCGGCCCGGCGCGGCCGGCGGCGTGCGCGGCGGCGGTCAGCCGGGCGAGGTCCAGCACGAGTGGGGCGGCCAGTGCCGAGTCGCAGCCGTGCCAGGTGAACTCCAGCCGCATCCCGGTGCCGAGGAACCCGGCGAACGTGATCAGATCCCAGGCGGTCTTGAAGTCACCGAGTTCCTCGACGTACTCGATCCGGGTGTCCCCCTGCGGCAGGTAGCCGAGCGTCTCGCCGAGCACCCGCTGCTTGCTGCGCACCTTGGCGGCGTTGGCGTCGGGGTCGGCGAGGGTGGCGCCGTCGCCCCCGCCGAGCAGGTTGAGCCCGGACCAGGACCGCACGGCGAGGTGGCGCATCGCGAACATCGGGGCGAGCACCGACTTGAGCAGGGTCTCGCCGGTCTTGCCGTCGTGGCCGGCGTACGGCACGCCGTGCCTGTCGGCCAGTGCGGTCAACGCCGGCAGCCGCAGTCCCGTCGACGGGGTGAAGTCGACGTACGGGCAGCCCGCCGTGACGGCCGCGTAGGCGTACAGCGAGCTGGGCGGCAGCACCTCGTCTGGACCGGCGAGGGCGGCCTGCAGCGCGTCCGGGTCGGCGTGCGCGGGGTGCGGGCGGGGGGCCGGTTCGGTCGCGGCCACGTTGACCACCACCACCCGGGCCAGCCCGTGCCGCTGGCGGAACGCGGTGAGATCGCGGACGATCGCGGCGGCCCGGGCGGCCTGGCTCCCGGTGGTGGGTGCGGGACGCAGCTCCCGTTCGACGGCGGCCAGTTCCTCCGGCAGCGCGGCGACCAGGCGGGCCGGCAGCACCCCGGCGGCGGCGAGTTCCTCGGCACGCTTGGCGATCGGGGTGGCGACCACGTCGTGACCACCGAAGACCAGGTCGGCGAAGCTCGGCAGGGCGGGGTTGTTGACCCCGGGCAGTTCGGTGACGCAGCCTGTCGGCCCGGTCAGCCCGGCGCGCAGCGCGAGCGCCCCGACGATGCTGGTGGTCGCGACCGAGCCGCGTACCCCTACCAGCCAGACACCCGTACGCATGGCGCTCCTTCCGGTGTCCAGGGAACCGACATGCATCAATAGATCTTGATATCAGGAAATAGCTGAAAAATATACTGGTTAGGTTGATGCGCCCCGTCCGCCGCCCGTTCCGGTGGATACCCGCCGGCCGACGTCGAGGTCGGCGGCGACGACGTCGGCCTGGCGTACCGGTGGTGCGGACGGACGGGGCTGGCAGGCAGGGGTAGTCGGCGTCTCCCCCCTGCCTCCCCCGCATCCGGCCCGGTCGGGACGACGGTGGCCCGACCGGACGACTCGTCGGACGCGGTCCGCCTGGCGGCGGGAGTTCTCAGGTGGACGGTGGGTGGACCGGTCGACGGGGCGGCGGCCCTCCGGTGCTGCCGGGGAATCCCGGTCCGGCAGCACCGGAGGAACCGCATTGCTCGTGCCACCGGGTCGGATGGCCGGGTGACACGACCTCCGGTCCCGACCCGTTGCGGCCACGGGGCGCAACCGTGGCCGTCCTCGCCGGTCGGCTCCGGAGGTGGTTCATCAGGCGGCGACCGTCGCGAGCGTCGGCTCCACCTCGGCCCAGGAGGAGCCCTGGTCGGCCGAGCGGGCCACCGCGTCCAGTACCAGTTGCACCTGCAACGCCTCGGCGAAGGAGGGCGACGGATCGCCGCCGGTCGCCACCGCCTCGATGAAGTCACGCATCTGGTGGGTGAAGGAGTGCTCGTACCCGATGATGTGTCCCGGCGGCCACCAGGCCGACAGGTACGGGTGCTCGGCCTCGGTCACCAGGATCCGGCTGAAGCCCTGCTCGGCCGCCGGCCGGGTGGCGTCGTGGAACTCCAGCTCGTTGAGGCGCTCCAGGTCGAAGGCCACGCTGCCCAGCGACCCGTTTACCTCCACGCGGAGGGCGTTCTTGCGGCCGGTGGCGAACCGGGTCGCCTCGTACGTCGCCAGTGCCCCGCCGTCGAGACGGGCCACGAAGATCGCCGCGTCGTCGACGGTGACCGGGCCGGTGGTGGCGCCGGCCCCGTCGGCCTGCGCCGCCAGCCCGCTCGACTCGGTCGGCAACGGCCGCTCCTTGACGAACGTCTCGGTCACCGCGCTGACGCCGCTGATCCGCTGGCCGGTGACGTACTGGGTCAAATCGATGATGTGCGCACCGATGTCACCCAACGCGCCGGAGCCCGACACCTCCTTGCGGAGCCGCCAGACCAGTGGGAACTGCGGGTCCACGATCCAGTCCTGCAGGTAGGTGGCCCGGACGTGCCGGATCTGGCCGAGCCGTCCGTCGGCGATCAGCTGACGCATCAGCGCCACCGCGGGCACCCGCCGGTAGTTGAAGCCGCACATCGACCGTGCCCCGCCGGCCCGGGCGGTGGCCGCCGCGGCGGCCATCTCCCGAGCCTCGGCGACCGTGTTGGCCAGCGGCTTCTCGCACAGCACGTGCTTGCCCGCGGCCAGCGCCGCCAGCGCGATCTCGGCGTGGCTGTCACCCGGTGTGCAGATGTCGACCACGTCGATGTCCGGGCGGTTCACCAGCTCCCGCCAGTCCGTGGTGTGCTCCTCCCAGCCGAGCCGGTCGGCGGCCTCGGCCACCTTCCCGGAGTCCCGGCCGCAGACGAGCACCATCCGGGCCCGCGCCGGCAGGTCGTACACCCGGTTCACGGTCCGCCACGCCTGCGAGTGCGCGGCGCCCATGAACGCGTAGCCGACCATGCCGACCCGCAGTTGATTGTCTGTCGTGGACAAGGTGGGTCTCCCCCCGTTGTGTCAGAACCCGAGCTTGAGGTAGTCGCTCGCGTTCTCCTTGGTGATCGTTTCGGAGGCGAGGATGATCTCCTTGGGCACCTGGAGTTCCACCAGGTCGGACATGCCCCGGCCCTGACCGATCAGGCGGGCCAGCGAGATCGCGGAGGACGCCATCGACGGGCTGTAGGTCACCGTGGCCTTGAGCACCGTGTTGTCGGCCTGGATGTCCTCCATCGCCTTCTTCGAGCCGGCACCGCCGACCATGAAGAACTCGTTGCGGCTGGCCTGGTTGATCGCGGCCAGCACGCCGATGCCCTGGTCGTCGTCGTGGTTCCAGACCGCGTCGATCTTCGGCAGGGCCTGGAGCAGCTGCGCCGCCTCCTGCTGGCCCGAGTCCGCGGTGAACCGGGCCGCACGCCGGTTGGCCACCCGCAGGCCGCTCTGGGCCAGGGTGTCGGCGAAGCCCTTCGACCGCTCCTGGGTCAGCTCCAGTTCGTCCATGCCGGCGATCTCGGCGATCACCGGGTTGCTGACGCCCTTGGCCTTGAGCTGCTCCACGATGAAGGTCGCGGCGGAGACGCCCATGCCGTAGTTGTCGCCCTTGATCTGCAGCCGGTACGCCTTGGCGTCGGGGAAGGCGCGGTCCAGGTTGACCACCGGGATGCCGGCCTGCATCGCCTCCAGCCCGAACGAGTTGAGCTCCTTGCCGTCGTGCGGCAGCAGCACGATCACGTCGGGCCGCTGGGAGATCAGGGTCGCCAACGCCGCGCGCTGGGCCGCCGCGTCCGCGCCCGCCTCGACCGTCTTGAACTCCACGTCGGAGTACGCGGCGGCCTGGGCCTTGGCGTTGTTGGTGATCGCGGCGATCCAGCCGTGGTCGGCGGCCGGCGCCGAGAAGCCGATGGTCACCTGCTTGCCGGGCTCGGAGTTGGCGTTGTTGTCGGCCGCCTTGGTCTGCGCCTCGGTCGGCGTCTGCTCGTTGCTGGTGCAGCCGGCGAGCAGTACGCCGGCGCCGACGGCCGCCCCGCCGAAGAGCAGCCGGCGTCGCGACATGTCGCGACTGTGCTGGGTCATGACGACCTCCTGGTTATTCAGTGGTGGGGATTTTGGGTGTACGGGGCCCGGCCACCGTCGGTTGCTCGGTGGCCCGGATGGAGCAAGTGGTCAGCTCGTGGTGAGCCGGTTGCGCCGGAAGAACTGCGAGAGACTGCCGAACTGGACCTGCTGGATCAGGACGGCGGCGACGATGATGCCGCCCTTGACCATGTTCTGCACCTCCGTGGAGAGGCCGTTGATCGCGAACAGGTTGGTGATGGTGGCGAAGATGACCACCCCGAGCAGGGAGCCGATGATGGTGCCCCGCCCGCCGCTGAGCAACGTGCCACCGATGATCACGGCGGCGATCGCGTCCAGCTCGTAGAGATTCGCCATCGCCGCCTGGGCCGAGGTGGCCTGGGCGGTGAGCATGATCGCGGCGATGCCGCAGCAGAGACCGGAGAGCGCGTAGAGCAGCAGGGTCTGCCGCTTGACGTTGATGCCGGCCAGCCGGGCGGCCTCCGGGTTGCCGCCGACGGCGACGGTGCGTCGGCCGAACGTGGTGCGGTTGAGCAGCACCCAGCCCGCGCCGACCACCACGGCCAGGATGTAGACCAGCAGCGGGATGCCGAGCAGGTCGGTGCTGGCGATGCCGTTGATGACGCTGTTCTGCGAGATCTGGGTCTGCTTGTCGGAGATCTCGGCGGCCAGCCCCCGGGCCGCCACCAGCATGGCCAGCGTGGCGATGAACGGCACCAGCCGGCCGTACGCGATGAGCACCCCGTTGACCAGACCGACCGCCACCCCGACGACGACCGCGGTGAAGATCATGCCGCCGGCGCCGTAGCTCTGGGTCGCCACCGTGGTGCACCAGACCCCGGCCAGCGCGACGATCGCGCCGACCGAGAGGTCGATGCCGCCGCCGATGATGACGAAGGTCATCCCGACGGTGACCACCCCCACCACCGAGGCGAGCTTGAGGATGCTGAGCATGTTCGCCCAGACCCAGTCCGGGTTGGAGTAGAGGTCCGAGCGGGTCGCCGCGCCGATCACGAAGAGCGCCAGCAGCACGCCGATCAGGGCCAGATTCCGTTTTGCGCCCTCGCCACCGTCGCCGTGCCACCAGGAGAGCCGACCGGCGGCGGTCGGGGTCGACGCCCGGTGCTCGGCCGCCTCGGTCTCCGCCGGGTCCACCGGCGGCGACTGCGCCGGCAACTGGGTCGTGGGAGGACTGTCGGTCATGCCGGTGCGCCTTCCATCAGGGACCCCGCCATGACGAGGTCGAGCACGGTGTTCTCGTCGAGTTCGTCAGCGGGGGCCGTCCGGACGACCCGTCCCTCCCGCATCACCAGCACCCGGTCGGCCAGGCCGAGCACCTCGGGCACCTCGCTGGAGACCAGCAGCACACCGACCCCCTGGGCCGCGAGCTGCCGGATCACCTGGTACAGCTCGGCCCGGGCGCCCACGTCCACCCCGCGGGTTGGTTCGTCCAGCAGCAGCAGTCTGGTGCCGCCGAGCAGCCAGCGACCGACCACCACCTTCTGCTGGTTGCCGCCGGAGAGCGTGCGTACCGCCCGGCGGACGTCACGCGGGCGCATCTCCAGGCTCTCGGCGATCTGGTCCGCCGCCGCCCGTTCCCGTCCCGCGTCGGTGAAACCGAACCGGGCGTAGCGACCGAAGGTGGCCAGGGTGACGTTGCGGTAGATCGGCTCGCCGAGCAGCAATGCCTGGCTCTTGCGCTCCTCGGGTGCCATGCCCATGCCGGCCTTCACCGCCGCGCCGACGCTGCCCGGCCGCAGCGCCCGGCCGCCCATCCGCACCGAACCGGCCTCCGCGATTCGCGCGCCGTAGATGGTCTCCAGCAGTTCGGAGCGACCGGAGCCGACCAGGCCCGCGATGCCGACGATCTCGCCGGCCCGGACGGTCAGCGAGACGTCGGCGAACTCGCCGGCGCGGGTCAGCCCGTCGACCTGGAGCAGCTCGTCGCCGACGACGGTTTCGGTGGGGCGGTCGGGGAAGACGTACTCGATGGTCCGACCGGTCATCCGGGAGACCAGGTCGCGGGTCGGGGTCTCCCGGGCCGGCAGGTTCGCCGCGGTGGTCCGGCCGTCCTTGAGTACGGTCACCCGGTCGCCGATCTCGCGGATCTCCTCCAGGCGGTGCGAGATGTAGATGACCGCGATGCCCTGCGCGGTCAGCTCGCGGATGATCCGGAAGAGGTTCTCCACCTCGTCGTGGGCGAGCACCGCGCTCGGCTCGTCCATGATGAGCAGCCGGGCCTCGTGGGAGAGCGCCCGGGCCATGCTGACCACCTGCTTGCCGGCGGCGGGCAGGGCCCGCACCATCCGGCCCGGCGGGATCTCCGCGTGGCCGAGCCGGCCGAGGATCTGCCGGGTGTGCCGGGCCATCTGTCCGCGCCGGATGAAGCCGAAGCTGCGCGGCTCGTGGCCGAGGAAGGCGTTCTCCGCCACCGAGAGATCCTCGACCAGGTCGAGTTCCTGGTAGATGGTGGCGATCCCGGCGCGCATGGCGGCCTGCGGGTTGGCGAAGGTGGCGGGCTCGCCCCGCCACTCGACCAACCCCGAGTCGGGCCGGTGCACACCGGCGAGCACCTTGATCAGGGTGGACTTTCCGGCACCGTTCTGCCCGAGCAGGCAGTGCACCTCGCCCGCCCTGACCTCCAGTTGCACACCGTCGAGGGCCCGTACGCCCGGGAAGGTCTTCACCACGTCGGTCAGCCGCAGGACCACCTCACCGGCGACGGTGTCGGCCGGCACCTCGACCAGCGGAGTGCCGTCCCCGACGGCGGCGTCGTGCCCGCTCGGGGTGCCAGGATGCCCGGTCATGCCGCCTCCCCGAAGGCCAGGTCGCTGGCGAGCACGGCCGCGCCGGCCACGCCGGCGCGCGGGCCCAACTCGGAGAGCACCACCGGCAGGTTGCCGGTCGCCAGGGGCAACGAGCGGCGGTACACCACACTGCGGATCTCGGCGAGCAGGATGTGCCCGAGCTGGGCGAGCCCACCGCCGATCACGATCATCGAGGGGTTGGTGAAGCTGACCAGCCCAGCGAGCACCCCGCCGACCCGTCGGCCTCCCTCGCGGATGAGCTGGATGCAGGTCACGTCCCCTTCCAGGGCCCCGGCGGCGACGTCGAGGGCGGTGACCCGGCCGTTGGTCTCCAGCCGTTCGGCCAGCGCCGGTGAGAGGCCGGCCCGCGCGGCGGCGGTGGCGTCCTTGGCCAGTGCCGACCCGCTGAAGAGCGCCTCCAGGCAGCCCGCGTTGCCGCAGGAGCAGACCGGCCCGTGCGGGTCGACCTGGATGTGGCCGATGTCGCCGGCGCACCCGTCGGTGCCCCGGTAGACCTCGCCGCTGAGGTAGATACCGCAACCGATCCCGGTGCCGATCTTGACGAAGAGGAAGTCGTCGACCGAGTGGGCCACCCCGCCGTGCCGCTCGCCGATGGCCATGATGTTGACATCGTTGTCGACCACCGCCGGGCAGCCGTGCTCCCGGGTGAGCAGCTCGCGGACGGGGAAGCGATCCCAGCCAGGCATGATCGGCGGCGAGACCGGCACTCCGTCGCGGAAGCTGACCGGGCCGGGGACGCCGATGCCGACCGCGTCGAGTCGCTCGTAGACACCGTCGACCCGGGCCTTGTGCAGCAGTTCGTTGACGCGCTGGAGGATCGCCTTCGGGCCGGACCGGATGTCGGCCGCCTCCGCGTACGCCGCCACCGGCTCCAGCCGGCCGTTGACCACCTCGACGTCGATCGAGCTGGCACCGAGGTCGACGGCGGCGAAGCGCAGCTGCGGGCTCAGCTCGACCAGAGTGGAGCGGCGGCCGCCCCGGGAGGCGGCCTTGCCCGCCTCCGCCACGTAGCCGAGACCGACCAGCCGCTCCAACTCGGCGAGCAGCCGGGGCCGGGGCATCTCCAGTCGGTCGGCGAGTTCGGCCCGCGACAAGGCTCCCTCGTCGCGTAACAACCGCAACAGTCGTACGTGCAGGGGGTCGGCGTTGGGCACGGCTCACCTCTCCCACCGGGGTTCACATCGACGAAATGCCGACGTGTGGTGCCCGACACAGTAGGAGGCTTCGGCCCGCGCTGTCCAGACCTTAGAACGTTATTGGGATCAACTTTTGCCTTTTCTAGCAAAAGTTACGCCGTGGGCCGGTGAGTAGTTGGCGCGGAGGCGTCCGGAAGGTCACTGGGAAGGCGTTTCACCCTCCTTCGTACGCAACTTGCGGTCGTCGCGCAGCTCGACGTAGGGCTCCCGGTCGACCGGCCGCAACCCGCCGCTGATCGCCCGCGCCCGGGCCAACTCGGCGTCGAACTCCGCGCCGAACAGGATCGCGATGTTGCTCAGCCAGAGCCAGACCAGGAAGATGATCACACCGGCCAGCGCGCCGTAGGTCTTGTTGTACGAGCCGAAGTTGCTGACGTAGAGGGCGAAGAGGCCGGAGACCAGCAACCAGAGCAGCACCGACAACACTCCACCGGGGCTCACCCAGCGGAAGCCGCCCTGCCGCGCGTTGGGCGACGCCCAGTAGAGGATCGCGAACATCAGGCTGACCAGGACCAGCAGCACCGGCCACTTGGCGATGTCCCACACCTGCACGGCGGTGCGTCCCACCCCGAGGGCGGCACCGACCTCCTCGGCGAAGCGACCTGTGAAGATCACGATCACCGCGCTGGCCAGCAGCATCACGCCGATGACCGCGGTGACCCCCACCCGGATCGGCAGGGTCTTCCAGATCGGCCGTCCCTCCGGCACGTCGTAGATCGCGTTGGAGGCACGCATGAAGGCGGCGACGTAGCCGGAGGCCGACCAGAAGGCGGCGAGCAGACCGACGATCGCGGCGATGCCGGCCAGTCCGCCGTTCTGCTGCGCCTGCTCGATGGCGGCGTCGAGGATCTGGCGGATGTTCTGTTCGGGTACGGACTCCGCGACGGTGTCCCGTACCGTCCGGGTCGCCGCCGGGCCAAGCAGGCCGAGCAACGAGACCAGCACCAGCAGTCCCGGGAAGATGGAGAGTACGCCGTAGTAGGTCAGCGCGGCGGCCCAGTCGGTCAGTCTGTCGTCGCCGAACTCGCGGAAGGTCCGGCGCATCGCCGCCATCCACTCGCCGCGCGACAGCCTGCTCGGACGGCTGGGCTCGTCGTGGTCGACACCCGGCCGCTCCCCCTGGCCCTGCGGGGCGGTGTCGGGTTCCGGGTCATTCCGCACCGGACGGGAAGACTCCTCGGAGGCCATCGCCCCTCCCCTCGGTTCCGTTCGCTGTGATCGCCCAGGACACATGCCCAGCCACGGGCGTGGGGTAACCACCCGGCCCACAGCACCCCCGACCGGGACACGATTCCCCGTTCACGGGAATACGCCGCCCGCGGTTCCCATCGATGGCGACGGTGCCGGATCCGATCACTCGGGTAATGGCCGCGCGCCCTCCGCCGAGGGCCCCGAACGGACGGCGGTAGGCCCTCGAAGCGGCGCGGACGACGTCGCGCGCGGGCCCACTCCCACCGCAACTCCGCCGAGTCGTCGAACCACCGAACGTAATCTCGCATACGGAGAGTAGTCGGATGGGTAGATTTTCGCCGCCCCCGAGATGGCGTCAATATACCCGCTAATGCGGAAAAACGGACTCCGCCCGAACCGCTCGTCCGAGACCCGCCAACCCCACCATCGGCCCGTACGAGGCGATCGTGAACACCATTCTTAATCATTGACACGTTGCGCGACTTGAACGAATTTGAAGTCACTCAGCGAAGCGATGTTCGACAATGCCCCCAACGCGGAGCCAATTCGCGTATCGTCCCCCCTCGTGTCGGCTATCCGATTCACCGATGATTCCGGACGCGAACGCCACGGCGGACACAGCCGTGTGGCGGAGGCGGAGTTACCCGCCGCTCCGATCGATGCGGCCGAGTTGGCCGGCCGGTTCGAGGACGAGAAACCCGGCCGGGTGTTGGTCGGACCGGTCGCCCTCGTCCTGACCGCCGCGACGCTGGCGATCGGACTGCTCGCGCTCTGGCAGGTGTTCCGGCCGCTGGCGCAGGGCAGCAAGTACTACCTGATCTTCTTCCTGGCCGGCGTACTCCCGCTGGTGTTCCTCGCCTACCCGGCCGGCCTGCGGCTGCCGCGCGGCCTGCGGGCGGTGCTGGGAGGTCGGGCCGCGTCACAACCGACACCCGGCCTGACCGGCAGGTCCGGCCCCAGCCGCGTCGACTGGGTCCTGGCCGCCGCCGCGCTGGCCGGCTGCCTCTACCCGGTGCTGCCGATCGCCGTGGGCGGTGGCGGCGGCGGTTACGACGCCTTCCTCGACCGGCAGGGGCTGCTGGTCGGGATGGACGTCGCGATGGGCACCATCCTGCTGCTCCTGCTGCTGGAGGGTTGCCGGCGCACCACCGGCTGGATCCTGCCCGCGGTCTGCCTGGTCTTCCTCGGCTACGGCTACTACGGCGGGCTGCTGCCGCAGACCTGGGCGGTGGCGCACGCCGGGCTGGACTTCGGGCAGCTCGTCGACGCCTTCTACAACTCCGACAGCGGCTTCTACGGCACCCCGTTGGACGTGGCGGCCACGTACATCGTGCTCTTCACCATCTACGGGGCGGTGCTCGACCTCTCCGGCGCCGGCCGGTTCTTCGTGAACCTGTCCGCCGCGGCGTTCCGCCGCTCCCGTACCGCCGCCGGCCGCACGGCGGTGGCCTCCGGATTCCTGCTGGGCACCGTCTCCGGCTCCGGCGCGGCCACGACCGTCAGCATCGGCGCGGTCACCTGGCCGATCCTGCGTCGCGCCGGATACCCGGCGGAACGGGCCGGTGGCATGCTCGCCGCGGCCGGCGTCGGCGCCATCCTCTCTCCACCGACGCTCGGCGCGGCGGCCTTCATCATCGCCGAGTACCTCGGGGTGTCCTACCTTCAGGTGCTCGGCTGGGCGATGGTGCCGACCGTGCTGTACTACCTCGGCATCGTGCTCTCGGTGGAGATCGACGCGCGGCGTTCGGGGGTGCGCCCGGCGGCCCTGCCGGCCGGCTCCGCCTGGCGGCTGCTGGCCCGGTCCGGCTACCACTTCGCCTCGCTGTTCGCCATCGTCGGGCTGCTCGCTGTCGGGTTGTCCGCCACCCGCGCCGTGGTGCTGGCCACCCTGCTGGCGGTCGGCCTGTCCTTCCTGGACCGGCAGCACCGCCTGACCCCGTCCCGACTGGTCGCCGCGCTCTCCGGCGGGGTACGCGGGGTCCTCGCGGTGACCGTGGTCTGCGCGGCGGCCGGCGTCATCACCGCCACCACCACCAAGACCGGTCTCGGACCGCAGGCCGCGGCGCTCCTGGTCGGCGCGGCGAGCGCGGTCAGCTCCGAGCCGGCCGTGGTGCTCGCGCTGACCGCCCTGCTCGCCGCCGTCGCGCTCAGCCTGCTCGGCCTGGCGATCCCGGTGACCGCCTCCTTCGTGATCGGTTGGGTGATCATCGGGCCGGCCCTGCTCGACCTCGGTGTCAGCGCCCCCGCCGCCGCCATGTTCGTCTTCTACTTCGCGGTGCTGTCCGAGGTGTCGCCGCCGACCGCGCTCGCCGCGGTCGCCGCCGCCGCGGTCACCGGCGCCAGGGTGGTGCCGACGATGTGGCACACCCTGCGGTACGCGCTGCCCGCGTACCTGATTCCGCTGGCGTTCGTGATCACGCCGACCGGGCTCGGTCTGCTCGGCATCGGCGGCCCGCGACGCATCCTCGTCGCCACCGCGGTCACCGCCCTCGGTGTCGCGGTGCTGGCCGTCGCGGCCGGCGGTTGGCTGCCCGGCGTCGGCCCGGCGGGCGTGCCGGAACGCCTGGTCGGTGCGGCCGCCGGAGTGACGCTGCTCTGGCTGCAACCCGTGCCCGTCGCGATCGGTGCCGTGCTGGCCGGCGTCATGGCGGTGGGCGTGCTCGTACGACGCGGATCCGCCGGCCCCTCCGGCGGGACGCGAGCCGGATCACCGGCATGACCCAGGAAGGAGACAGTGTGGGACGGATCAACGTGCGACTCGTGGCCGGGGTGGGAGCCCTCACCCTCGTCGCCGCCGGCGCCGCCGGTTGCGGAGGCCGCCAGGGCACCGCGGCCACGGACGACACCGCGAGCGCCGTCACCTGCGAGGTGGCCGAGAACACCCGGGTGGGCATCGCCACCGGTAACGCCACGGGCGTCTACTACGTGGTCGGCAACGCCCTGGCCGGGCAGCTCTCGGACAGCACCGGCGGCCGGCTGACCGGCACGGCCGCCGAGACCGGAGCGTCGGTCCAGAACATCGAACAGCTCGTCGGCGGCCAGTACGACGTGGCCTTCTCGCTGTTCGACACCGCTGTCAACGCGGTGGAGGGCAAGGACAGCTTCACCGCCCCGCAGCCGGTCGAGGCGCTGGCCCGGATCTACGACAACTACACCCAGGTGGTCGTCCGGGCCGACTCGGGCATCAACTCGGTGGCCGACATGCGCGGCAAGAAGATCTCGACCGGCTCTCCCAAGTCCGGCACCGAGGTCATCGCGAACCGGCTGCTGGAGGCCGCCGGTCTGAACCCGGCCACCGACATCCAGGCCCAGCGGCTCGACCTCACCAAGACCGTGGAGGGTGTCAAGGACGGCACCGTGGACGGCTTCTTCTGGTCCGGCGGCCTGCCCACCGGCGGCGTCACCGATCTGTTCACCACGGCCGGCGACAAGGTGAAGTTCATCGACATCACGCCGCTGCTGCCTAAGATGAGCGAACTGAACCCCGCGTACCAGGCCGGCACGATCGGCAAGGACGTCTACTCCACGGCGGCGGACACCCCGACCATCGTGGTCCCGAACGTGCTGCTCGTCCGCAAGGACCTCGACGCCAACGTGGCCTGTGCCATCACCCGCACCGTCTTCGAGAAGAAGGACGCGCTGGCCCAGGCGAACCCCGCTGCCAAGGGCATCGCCCTGGACACCGCCCGCAAGACCGACCCGGTCGGTCTGCACCGGGGCGCGGCCAAGGCGTTGCAGGACCTCGGCGCGAGCTGACCGACGGCGGGCCGGGCCGGGGGCGCGTGACACCCGGTCCGGCCGCCCCGACCTCGGGAGACCCCCGTGCCGCTGTCCTCGCTGGCCCGCGTACGCCGGCACAGCCGTCCGTCCGGCCACACCGACCGCCTGTGGTCGGTGCGTACCCAACTGCTCGCGCCGATCCTGGTCGCCACCGCCGGCCTGCTCGTGCTGGGGGCCATCCAGACCGGTGACGCCCTGGCCGCCTCCACCGACGCCGAACGGGCCCGGGTGCTGGCCGGCACCGCCACCGCCACCGTCTCGCTGGTGCACGAGCTGGAGCGGGAACTCGGCGAGACGGCCGCGCTTCGCCAGCGCGGCGGTACCTCCGGCCGGCAACTGGTCGACGCCCAGCGACGCCGGGTCGACGAGGCCGGCGAACGCTACCGGGCCGCGAGTTCCGACGCCCGGCGTACCGCGCCGGACCTCGGTCGCGCCCTCGACGGCGTCACCGAGCACCTCGACCAGCTCGACGAGGCACGGGTGGCCGCGCTCGGCACCGACGCCGCCGACGGTCTCTACGTCGCTCTGGTGGAGTCGCTGCTCGCCGTCGCCGACGCCCTCCCCGCCCAGCTGCGCGATCCCGAGCTGGCCAACCGGGCCCGCGAGGTGGCGGCGGTCGCGGCTCAGGAACACCTGGCGTCGCTGGAACGCGACCTGCTGCGCGCCGTCTTCGTCCGGGGCGAGCTGGCCAAGGGCGAACTCGCGCGGTTGGGCCGGCTGCGCGGAGCGCAGGAACAGCGGCAGGCCGAGTTCTCCCGGATCGCCGGGGAGCGCGCCGCCGACGCGTACACCCGGCTGCTCGCCGGCGGCGACGTCTCCACCGCGCGGCGGATGCGCGACAGCGCGTTGAACGCCGACACCGAACCCGCCGCGCTCGCCGCCGACGGCGACGCCTGGTACGTCGCCCAGAGCGGTGCCATCCGCCGGTTCAACCTGCTCGGCCGGGAACTCTCCGACGAACTCGACCGCCGTGCCGCAGAGCTGGCCACGCACGCGCGCCAACGAGCCCTGATCACCGGTGGTTCCACTGCCACCCTGGCGTTGCTCTCACTGGCCGCTGCCGCACTGCTGGCGGTACGCACCAGCCGGCGGCTGCGCCGGCTGCGGGTGGCGGCGCTGACCATGGCGCATCGCGAGCTGCCCGAACGGATCACCGCCATCTCGGCCGGGGACAGCGGGCCGGTCGACGGGCCGGCCTCGCAGCTCACCGCGGGGATCAGCCGAGGACGCGACGAGATCGCCCAGGTGGCGGAGGCGTTCGACACCGTCAACCGGGCCGCGCTGCGGCTCGCCGGTGAGCAGGCCGAGCTGCGGATGGACGTGACCCGGATGGTCGAGGCGCTGGCCCGCCGGATCCGTACCCTGATCACCCGGCAGCTGCGTCTGCTCGACGAGTTCGAGCGGGAGGAGACGGATCCGGACGCGCTGGGCCGGCTCTTCGCCCTCGACCATCTCGCCGCCCGGATGCGGCGGAACGGGGAGAACCTGCTGGTCCTGGCCGGCGGCGAGCCCGGTCGGTCGCAGGACGGGCCACACCTGGTGGCCGATGTGGTGCGCGGTGCCGCCTCCGAGATCGAGGAGTACGCCCGGGTCGAGATCGACGTGCCGACCGCCGCAGTGCACGGCTCGGCGGTGGGCAATCTGGTGCACCTGCTGGCCGAGCTGCTGGAGAATGCCACCTCCTACTCCCCGCCGCACACGCCGGTGCATGTGGACGGTCGGCGTACCGTCGACGGGCTCACCCTGCGCGTACACGACCAGGGCATCGGCATCGGCGAGAGCCGGCTTGCCGAGATCAACGAGCGGCTGCGCGCACCGGCCGTACTCTCCAGCGCCGCGGCCGGCAGCATGGGCCTGCACGTGGTGGCCCACCTGGCCGCCCGGCACGGCATCCAGGTGCGGCTGCACAGCGCCGGTGCCGGCACGGTGGCCCAGGTGGACGTGCCGGAGGCGGTGCTCACCCGGATGGAGCAGGTCACCGGCCGACCCACCACCGTCGGCCGCCCGGCGTCCCCGGCCGTCGCTGCCTGGTTCCGACCCCGCGGCACGGAGGTCGCCGCGATGCCGGCCGGCGCCGGACCGGACCGGTTCGACGTGCATCGGGCACCGACGATGACCCTGCCCGTGGTACGCAACGGGGCGACGTCCTGGTCAGCGGCGCAGCCGGGCCAGCCGCCCACCGGTGCGCCCGGGCAGCCGGTCGGCACTACGCCGAACGGATCGACCGCCTCGGCCAACGGGATGCCGGCCTGGCGGCCCGACGCTGCCCGCCCGGAACAGGGCACCGCCGTGGGGCTGCCCCGACGGATCCGCGGCGGCGGCCTCCAGGCGGAACTGCACGACGTGCCGCAGCCGCAGGCCGCCCCGGACCTGCTCGACCCCGAGGTGGTACGGGCCCGGCTCTCGGCCCTCTCCGCCGGGGTGGCCCACGCGATGCGACGTAACCAGCAGACGAACGGGAGACCCTGATGATGCCCAACGGCAGCCCTGGCCTCGACTGGCTCCTGGCGAACTTCGCCGAGCAGGTACCGGACGTGTCGCACGCCCTCGCCGTCTCCGGGGACGGGCTGCGGCTGGCGGCCTCACCCCACCTCTCGACCGATCAGGCCGACCAGCTCGCCGCCGTGATCAGCGGGCTGGCCAGCCTGACCGTCGGCGCAGCCCGGCTGATGTCCGCCGGGCGGGTCCGGCAGCAGATCGTCGACATGGACGGCGGCGTGCTGCTGGTGATGGCCGTCGGCGACCGTGCCCTGCTCGGAGTGCTGGCCGCCTCCGGGTGCGACCTGGGCCAGATCGGCTACGAGACGGCGACGCTGGTCCAGCGGGTCGCCGAGGCGCTCGAACCGGCGGCCCGGGCCTGGGCGGACCCCCAGCACGGCGGGGTGCCGGCATGAGCCGGGGCCGCTGGTTCGTGGCGGCGCTGCTGGTCGTCACGGTCGTCGCGGGCTGCGCGGCGGAGAGCAGCCCGGAGCCGCGCCCCTGGCACGACGGGCGGATCTTCCTGGCCACCGGCAACACCACCGGGGTCTACTACCAGCTCGGCGGCGGCTACGCCGACGTCATCAGCCGTCACCTGCCCGGCTACGAGGCGCGGGCCGAACCCACCGGGGCCTCCGGTGAGAACATCACCCGGCTGGTCGAGGGCGACATGGAGATCGCCTTCAGCCTGGCCGACACGGCGGCGGACGCCAGCGCCGGACGCGGCGCCTTCAACGGCCGGCCACAGCCGGTGCGGGCGCTGGCCCGGGTCTACAGCAACTACACCCACGTGATCGTCCGGGCCGACGCCCAGATCGCCGACCTCGCCGGGCTACGTGGAAAGCGGGTCTCCACCGGCTCACCCAAGTCCGGCACCGACGTCATCGCCGGCCGGCTGCTCTCCGCCGCCGGGCTCGATCCGGAGCGGGACGTACGCCGGGCCCGGCTGTCGCTGCCGGAGACGGTGACCCGGATGCGCAGCGGCACGCTCGACGCGATGTTCTTCTCCGGCGGTCTGCCCACCCCGGGCATCGCCGACCTGATCAGCAGCGCACCGGACCGGTTCGCCCTGCTGCCGGTCGCCGACCTGATCGAGCCGCTGACCGCGGCGCACGGCTCGGTCTACACCACCGCCGAGCTGCCCCGCGACGCCTACGACACGCCGTCCGGCACCCCGACCGTGACGGTCGCCAACGTGATCCTGGTCAGCGCGGACATGCCGGACGACCTGGCGTACGACCTGACCCGCCTGCTCTTCACCTACCAGGCCGACCTGGCCGTGGCGCACCCCGAGGCGCGCAACTTCGACCGCGAATCCGCCGCCACCACCGACCCCATCCCCCTGCACCCCGGCGCCGCCCGCTACTACCAGGGCGGCTGACCCTCTGAGGCGCGACGAGGACTGTGGCACTCCTGGTGGACGAAACGCCGGCCTGAGGACACCTGGAGTGCCACGAATCGCCGGGCACCCGGGACGCCCGGGCGGTGCGGGACCACCCGCGACCTACTTGTAGAGCAGGCGGGCCATCCGGCGGGAGGCGATCAGCAGGCCGGCGACCAGCACGGCGAGCAGGTAGAGCACGTCGACCAGCCAGCTCCAGCCGCCCGTGTCGACGGTCAGCTCACGGATCAGGTGCACGGCACGGTAGAGCGGAGTCACCTCGACCAGCCACCGCAGCACCGCCGGGTACGCCTCGGCGGGCACGAAGGTGCCGGAGAACAGGAACAGGACGAACTGTGCCGAGCTGATCAGGTCGAAGTCCTGCCAGCTGCGCATGAACGTGGAGATCGCCATGCCGAGCGCGCCGAAGGCGAAGCCGACCAGCACCGCCGCCGGGAAGGCGGCGAGGGCGCGAACGGGAGTGGTCAGGTCCATCACGACCATCACCACCAGGAAGGCGGCCGAGTACGCGCTGCCCCGCAGCATCGCCCAGGCCAGCTCGCCCAGGGCGATCTCGAACGGCTGCACCGGCGTGGCGATCACCCCGTCGTACAGCTTCATGTACTTCATCTTCCCGAAGAAGTTGAAGGTGGTTTCCGCCAGCGCGCCGGTCATCGCCGACGAGGCGAGCATGGCCGGGGCGACGAAGGCCGCGTACGTGACGACCGCGCCGCTGGGCAGCGTCAGGTCGCCGATCAGGGCGCCCACCCCGACGCCGATGGAGAGCAGATAGAGCAGCGGCTCGACGAAACCGGAGACGAGCAGCAGCCAGTAGACGGACCTCAGGGCCGCGACGTTCCGCTCGGTGACCGAGGCGGATCGCCGCGACGCGGCCGAGACGTCGACCAGCCGGGGCAGCATCAGACTGACCATGACCCCTCCTAGACGACGAGCTTGCGGGCGAAGGCGCGGCGGGCGAGCAGCCATCCCCCGGCCGCCCAGGCGGCCAGGTAGCACAGGTGACCGGCGACCGACCAGTGCGGCGCGACCCCGAGCACCGCCGCCCGACTCAGGTCCACGGCGTGCCACAGCGGCGTGACGTACGCGAGCCAACGCAGCACCAGCGGCAGCGACTCGACCGGGAAGAACACCCCGGCGAACAGGGTCATCGGGATCACCGCGAAGCGGAACAGCATGGCGAGCCAACTGTCCGAGTCGACCGATGCGGCGTAGGCGAAGGTCGGCGCGGCGACGGCCAGGGCGAGCAGCGCCGCCACCGGCACCGCAAGCACCGCCCATGGCGACCGCAGCGCCCCGAGCACGCCGGTCACCAGCAGAAACGCGGTGACCGAGGTCAGCACCCGGAACAGCACGAACGACAGGTGGCCGGCGAGGATGTCGCCGACCCGCAGCGGGGAGGAGCGCTGCCCGAGGTAGATCTTCTGCCACTGGAGGTTGCCGAACACCGGCCACGTCGACTCGGCGACAGCCACCTGCAACGCCGTCGACGCGAGCAATCCGCCGACGATCCACTCCAGGTAGGAGACACCGCCGACACCCCGGTCGATGTACGCCCCGACGCCCACCCCGAACCCGAGCACGGTCAGCGTGGGCAGCAGGAAGGACGAGAAGGCACCGGCCCGCCAGGTGCGCCGGTAACCCATCAGGTGGTATTCGAGCACCCGCAGCGCCGGCACCCGTGGCAGGGCGGGTCGGTCCCGGGTCAGTTGTGTCATGCCAGCTCTCTTCCGGTCCTGGGCTCAGTCGACGAGGGTGCGGCCGGTGAGGTGCAGGAAGACGTCCTCCAGGCTGCTGCGCCGGACCAGCACGTTGGTCGGGTGCAGACCGAGCGCGGCCACCTCGGCCACCGCCGCGTCACCGTCGGGCACGTAGAGCAGGATCCGGTCGGGCAGCACCTCGACGCGCTCACCCAGGCCGTCCAGCTTGCCGGCGAACGCCTCCTGCGATTCGGCGGCGAACCGCAGCTCGACCACCTCGCGGGTGGAATGCCGCTCGATGAGCGTGCGCGGTGATCCTTCGGCGACGATCCGCCCGCCGTCCATCACGACCAGTCGGTCGCAGAGCTGCTCGGCCTCGTCCATGTAGTGCGTGGTGAGCACCAGCGTGACGCCCTGTTGCTTGAGCCGGAACAGGCGCTCCCAGACCAGGTGCCGGGCCTGCGGGTCGAGACCGGTGGTCGGCTCGTCGAGCAGCACGATGTCCGGCTCGTTGACCAGCGCGCGGGCGATGGTGAGCCGGCGCTTCATGCCACCGGAGAGCGGCTCGACCTTGCTGTCCGCCCGGTCGCTGAGCTGCACGAAGTCGAGCAGCTCGGCGGCGCGTGCCCGGGCCGTCCGGCGTGGGATGCCGAAGTAGCGCGCGTACGTCGTCAGGTTCTCCCGGACGGTCAGCTCCGGGTCGAGGTTGTCGAGCTGCGGACACACCCCGAGCCGGGCCCGGATGGCCGGACCGTCCCGCACCGGATCCATGCCCAGGATGCGCAGCTCTCCGCCGCTGGGCGGCGAGGTGCAGCCGACCATCCGCATGGTGGACGACTTGCCGGCACCGTTGGGCCCGAGGAAACCGAACGCCTCACCGGCGCGGACCTCCACGTCGATGCCGTCGACGGCGGTGAAGCCGCCGAACCGCTTCACCAACCCCCGAGCCTGGATGAGTGGTTGTGCCGTGGTCACCCCCGGACCTTAGACACCGGGTACGACACTTCCAACGGATTAAGAGCGACCGGACGCGACCTCAGAGGTCGTGGGGGGTGGTGGCGGTGCGGGCGGCCGCGACGAGGCGGTCGGTCTCCGCGAGGACGTCCGGGTCGTCGATGGGGGTGCCGGGGTCGTAGTGG
Organism: Micromonospora aridisoli; assembly: GCF_056150025.1. NCBI lineage: Bacteria > Bacillati > Actinomycetota > Actinomycetes > Micromonosporales > Micromonosporaceae > Micromonospora > Micromonospora aridisoli. The sequence goes on from NZ_JAXCFK010000013.1 coordinate 153,750, forward strand.
ACCATCCAGGTCAGCCCGTCGCTGCCGGGGACGCGGCGGCCGACGATCCGGCCGGATCCGCCGGGCAGGGCGTGGTGCTGGGTGTACGCGACGGATCGGGTGACCCGGGTACGAACCTGGTGCGGCAGGTCACCCGGATCGAGCAGCAGGTACCGCTCGGCGGGCAGGTCGGCGACCACCCGGTAACCGTCCCGCTCGGCGGTCTGTTCCCCCGGGGTCACGGTCAGCTCCCGGCCCGACCAGACGGCCTTGACGATGTCGTGCCAGCCGATGCGGTGGCCCCGCCCCGGCAGCCAGAGCCCGAGATTGGTGGCGACCACCACCCCGTCGCCTTCGCCGTTGCCGGCGGCGGCCCAGGCAAGCACCCGCTCGTCGCGCTCCAGTGGCGGCCGGTCGGCCGGTGGCAGCTTGGGCCGGCGGCGGAAAAGTGGCATCCCTACAACCCTCCCGCCGCCTGCTCGCGCAGGGCACGGGCGTGCTGCTCCAGTGAGAGCAGCTCACCGAAGGCGGCGAAGTACTCGTCCTTGTTGTTGACCGGATTGATCCGCTGGATCCGGGACTTCAGCTCCCGGATCCGCGCGGTGACCGATCCCCACTGCAACCGGGCCATCGTGATTGAGACGTAGCGCGGGTCGGGTTCCCCGTCGATCCGCAGCGGCTCCACGGCCAGCTCGCCGACCAGGGCCTGGGCGGCCAGGTCCGCGCAGGCGTCCCGTACCGCCTCGATCCACACCGCGCCGCCGGCCGCCGACGCGGCACCGCCAGCCGCGGCGACCGCTACCCGGACGGCCACGTGCACCGGATGCCGGTAGTCGCTCGCCTCGACCGCGTCGAACATCGGTCCGGCCAGCACCGGCTCCTGCAGGGCCAGCTTGAGCGCCTCCCGCTCGACCATCGACTGTGGGCTGTCCACGGTCGGCTCGGTGCGGCCGGGGCGCACGGTCGGCTCGTCTCCCGGGCGTCCCGAGGCGGCGGCGAGCACCGCCCGCTGTACCGGCTCGATCTCCATGCCGAGGTCACCGGCGAGCTTGCGGACGTACTCCGGGCGCTTCTCCCGGTCCTTGAGCTTCGCCACCAGCGGCGCGGCGCGGCGCATCGCCTCGACCCGACCGTCGACGGTGTCCAGGTCGTACCGGCTGATCACGTGGCGCAGCGCGAAGTCGACAAGCGGCTCGCGGCGGGCGACCAGATCGCGGACGGCCAGGTCGCCCTTTGCCAGGCGCAGCTCGCACGGGTCCATGTTGTCGGGGCTGACCGCGATGAAGGTACGCCCGACGAAACGCTGGTCGTCGTCGAAGGCGCGCAGCGCGGCCTTCTGCCCGGCCGCGTCCCCGTCGAAGGTGAAGATGATCTCTCCAGCGACCGCGTCGGTGTCCAGCAGCAGCCGCCGCAGCACGCCGATGTGGTCGGCGCCGAACGCGGTGCCGCAGGTCGCCACGGCGGTCGGTACGCCGGCCAGGTGGCACGCCATCACGTCGGTGTAGCCCTCGACCACCACCACCCGGCCCTGCTTTGCGATCTCCCGCTTGGCCTGGTCGATGCCGTAGAGCACGTGGGACTTCTTGTAGATCGGCGTCTCGGGAGTGTTGAGGTACTTCGGGCCGTCGTCGTCGGCGAAGAGCTTGCGCGCACCGAAGCCGATCACGTCGCCGGTCAGGTCCCGGATCGGCCAGAGCAGCCGGCGGCGGAACCGGTCGATCAGGCTGCCCGAGCGGGCCGGGCGGGACAGCCCGGCGGTGACCAGTTCGTCGTGGGTGAAGCCCTGCTGGCGCAGGTGTCTGGTGAGCAGGTCCCAGCCGTCGGGGGCGAAGCCGCAGCCGTACCGATGCGCGGCGGCCCGGTCGAAGCCGCGCTCGGCCAGGAACTCCCGGGCGGGACGGGCACCGGCCGTGGCCAGCTGGGCGGTGTAGAACTCGACGGCGGCGGCGTGCGCCGCCACCAGCCGCTGCTTCTGCCCCTGCTGCGGGCGGTTCGCCCGAGGCGCGGACCGGTCGTCCTCCACGTACCGCAGTTGCAGGCCGGCGCGGGCGGCGAGCCGCTCCACCGCCTCGACGAAGCTGAGGTGCTCGGCGTCCATCAGGAACTTGATGGCGTCGCCGCCGGCACCGCAACCGAAGCAGTACCAGACGTTGCGGGCGGGCGAGACGTTGAACGACGGGCTCTTCTCGTCGTGGAAGGGGCAGAGCCCCTTGAGGTTGCCGCCGCCGGCCGACTTGAGCGTCACCGTGTCAGAGATGATCTCGGCGATGGACGTACGTTCGCGGACCAGCGCGATGTCCTCGTCCCGGATCCGCCCCGTCATTGCGCCACCCCCTCCACCTACATCCTGCCTGCCCGCTCACGCGGGTAAGGAAGGGCCCCCTGTTAACGCCTGCGGTAGAGGAAGGGCCCCTTATTAACACACGGGAACACGCGGGCACACGCGGACAGCGGCGCGCCGAGTGTGGGCGAAGGGCAGCGGCGCGGCGGGCAGGAACGGTCAGCGAGGACGGCGACGCAGGTACCGCCGCACCGGCGGCGGATCCTCCTCCTCGTACGACCGGGCGGCGCGGACCGCTTCGGCCAGGCCGTGCCGGCGGTTGCGGGCCGGCGCGGCCAGCAGTGGATCCTGGGCCATGTCCTTGATCAGGGCGGCGGCCAGTCCGAGCATCACCACCACGAACGGCAGCGCCACCATGATGGTGGCCTGCTGGAGCGCGTTGAGCCCGCCGACCAGCAGCAGCACCGCGGCGACCGCGCCGATCAGGATTCCCCAGCTGACCACGAGCACCCGGTGCGGGCGCAGGGCACCCCGGGAGGTCAACGAGCCGAGCACCAGCGAGGCGGAGTCGGCGCTGGTCACGAAGTACAGCGCGATGAGCACCATGGCGAGCACGCTGCTCAGCGCCGCCAGCGGCAACGCGTCGAGCAATCCGAACAACGCCTGCTCGCTGCTGGCGGTCGCGTCCGCGACCAGGTCACGCACCCCGGTGGCCTGCACCCGCAGCGCGCTGCCACCCATGATCGCGAACCACACGGCGCTGGCGCCGCTGGGTACCAGCAACACGCCGATCAGGAACTGCCGGACGTTACGACCCCGGGAGATGCGGGCGATGAAGGTGCCGACGAAGGGCGCCCAGGAGATCCACCACGCCCAGTAGAAGATCGTCCAGCCGCCCAGCCAGGCGTGGTCGGAGAACGCTCCGGTGCGGGTGGACATGAAGATCAGGTTGTTCAGGTAGTCACCGATGGAGGCGGGCAGTACCTCGAGGGTGTAGATGGTCGGCCCGACCACGAAGACGAAGAGCATCAGCGCGACCGCCAGCACCACGTTTGTGGTGGAGAGCCACTTGATGCCCCGGTGCAGCCCGGTGAAGGCGGAGATGACGAACGCCAGGGTGAGCGCCCCGATCACCACCAGTTCGACCGCGGTGCTGTCCGGCACGCCGGCGACCAGGTCGAGCCCGGCGGCGACCTGGAGAGCGCCGAGACCGAGGCTGGTGGCGGAGCCGAAGACGGTGGCGAAGACGGCCAGCAGGTCGATGACCCGGCCGGTGGCACCGTCGGCCCGGTCCCCGATGAGCGGCCGGAACGCCGCAGAGATGCGGTTCTGCCGGCCGCGACGGAACGTCGAGTAGGCCAGCGCCAGCGCCACCACCGCGTAGATCGCCCACGGGTGCAGGGTCCAGTGGAAGAGCGTGTACTGCATCGCCGCCGACGCCGCCTGCCCGGTCTCCGGCGGAACGCCGGTCGCCGGGGGCGGCGTGGCGTAGTGCTGGATGGGTTCGGCGACGGCGAAGAAGACCAGGCCGATGCCCATGCCGGCGCTGAACATCATGGCGATCCAGGCGAGGGTGGTGAACTCCGGCTCCTCGTCGTCGCGGCCCAGCCGGATGCGGCCGAACCGGGACAGCGCCAGCACCACCGCCAGCACCAGGAAGGCATTGGCCGCCACCACGAAGAACCAGCCGAACGTGTCGATCACCCACGTCAGACCGGACTCGCCGACGCTGGCCAGCGAGTCGCGGGCCGACACGCCCCAGACGACCACGGCGAGCACCCCGCCGACGCCCAGGCCCAGCACGATCCGGTCGATAGCGCCGCCCGTACCACCAGGTTCGGCGGTCTTCTCGTCCATCCGCTCGGTCATGGTCACCCCTGACCATCCTCCCGTTCCGCTGCGGTCGTGATCCGACTTCCGGCGAATCACCCCCGATGGTCGGCTTTTGACCCACCAGGGCGGTGTTGGGGTGCCACCTTGCCGGTTATCGGTCCGCAGGTCAACCGAGCGGAGCGGGAACCCGTGCCTGCTCGTCGGCCTCGACCTGGCGGTTCCAGTCGGGCTTGGTGGCCCGCCAGCCCTCGTCGTCCAGGCCCTGACGCCAGTAGCCGGAGATGGACAGCCACTCACGGGGAACCGCTCGGTCCACCCGCAGCAGCCGGCGCAGCTGCCGTACGAAGGACGCCTCGCCGTGCACGAAGGCGTGCACGGTCCCGGGCGGGAACTCCAGCGCGCGTACGGCGGCCACCAGCGCCTCACCCACCGGACGTTCGCCCCGGTGCAGCCAGGTCAGGCGGACCTCCCCGGGGCTGGGCAGCGGCTGCTCGTCGGCCGGGCCGTCGACCTCGACGAAGACGTACGCGGGCGCGCCGACCGGCAGCCGGGCCAGGGAGGCGGCGATCGCCGGCAACGCGCTCTCGTCACCGACCAGCAGGTGCCAGTCGGCCTCCGGGCTCGGCGAGTAGGCCCCGCCCGGGCCGACGAACAGCACCTCGTCGCCGGGCCGCAGTGCCGCTGCCCACGGGCCGGCCAGTCCCTGGTCCCCGTGGTGCACGACGTCGACGGTCAGCTCACCGGCCGCCGCGTCCCAGGCCCGCACCGTGTAGGCGCGCAACCGTGGCCACTGCTCGCGGGGCAGCTCGCGCCGGATGGCGGCGAGGTCGATCGGGCGCGGATGGTCGACTCCGGCGACCGGAAAAACGATCTTTATGTAGTGGTCGGTGAACTCGCCGACCGGCAGGCCGACCAGTTCGTCCCCGCCGAGCACCAGCCGAACCACGTGCGGGGTGGGCCGCCAGGTACGCAGCACGCGGGCGGAGGTGACCTTCTTCGGACGATCCGTCATTCGGTAAGGCTAACCTCACTCGTGGGGCGCCGGTCGCCCACCGGCCCCGGTGTCAGCTTCTGATCAGGCGCTCGTGCCAGGCCAGGGCGGCGGGATCGGTCAGCGAGGCCACCTGGTCGATCACCACCCGCAGTCGGGCGCCGTCGTCCGGTGCGCTCCGCCACAGCGGGGCGAAGACCGGGTCGAGCGCGTCCGGTGCCCGCGCGGCGAGTGCCTCCACGAGGCCGGCGACGATCTCCCGCTGCCGCCGGTAGCGCCCCTGCGCGCCGGGCCGACGCATCACGTAGCGCAGGGCGATGCCCTTGAGCAGCGCGCACCGGGCGCGCAACGACCGGGGCACGACCAGGTCGGCGGCGTACCGCCGATGTGGCCCCGGGCCGAAGCGCTCGGTGGTGGCGGCGACGGCGGTCGCCACGAAGCGACCGGTCAACACGCTGGTGGTGGCCTTGAGCGCGGCCTGAGCCCGGTGGCTGCCGTCGTAGCCGGCCAGCGGGGCGAGCACCGGATCGGCGAGCAGTTCGACCAGCGCCTCGTCGAGGTAGCCCGGCGGCTCGGTCGAGTAGACAGCGGCCACGTCGGCGCAGAGCGCCGCCCGCTCGTCGGCGTCGGCGAGCAGCGGCTCCAGGGTGAGGTACCCGCCGTGGATGCCGTCCTCGACGTCGTGCACCGAGTACGCCACGTCGTCGGCCCAGTCCATCACCTGCGCCTCCAGGCAGCGCCGCTCACCGGGCGGCGCGCCCTCGCGGACCCACTCGAAGGCGGGCAGGTCGTCGGCGTACGCCCCGAACTTGCGCCGGCCCGGCCGGCGGGTCCACGGATACTTGCCGACCGCGTCCAGTGAGGCGCGGGTGAGGTTCAGCCCGGCGGACTCGCCGTCGGGCCCGTACACCTTGGCCTCCAGGCGGGTCAGTACGCGCAGCGTCTGGGCGTTGCCCTCGAACCCACCGCAGTCGGCGGCCAACTCGTCCAGCATGGCCTCGCCGTTGTGACCGAACGGCGGGTGCCCGAGGTCGTGGGCCAGCCCCGCGGTGTCCACCACATCCGGGTCGCAGCCCAGCCGAGCGCCCATCTCCCGGGCGATCTGGGCCACCTCCAACGAGTGGGTCAACCGGGTCCGCAGGAAGTCGTCGGTGCCGGCCGTGTGCACCTGGGTCTTCGCGGCCAGCCTGCGGAACGCCGCCGAGTGCAGCACCCGGGCGCGGTCCCGCTCGTACGGGGACCGGCCGTGCTCCGGGTCCTTGACCGGCTCGGTCGCCCGACGGGCCGCGTCCGGCTCAATCCCCACGCTGCCGCAGCACGCAGAACTCGTTGCCCTCCGGGTCGGCCAGCACGGTCCAGTCGTCGCCGTCCTGACCGACGTCGACGTGCCGGGCACCCATGTCGACCAGCCGTTCCACCTCGGCCTCCCGATCGGTCGGGCGCAGGTCCAGATGCAGCCGGTTCTTGCTCTCCTTGGCACCGGTCACGGGCACGAAGACGATGCCGGGAAGCCGGTCCGCACTCTGCCGGATCTCCACCTCGTCCGGCCGTTCCTCGACGATCTGGTACCCGAGCGCCTCGGCCCACCAACGGGCCAGCCGGCCCGGGTCCCGGGCGTCGACGGTCAGGCTCTCCCACACGCTGGTCATGCCGGCACCACCGCCGCGGCCGGGCCAGCCTCCGACAGCTCGGTACGCGATCTCATCCGGCCATCCCTTCGCGACGTCGGCCCACGGGCCAGGGCCTGTGTCAAGGTCCTCCGTCACGCCGAGGCGGAGTCCAGGCGGCGGCCGGCAAGGCGGAGATCGGTCCGGATACCGGTGTCGCATCCGGACCGATCTCCAACGCCGCCGGTCGTTGTCTGGGCCCGCCGCAGGCCGGCCAGGGACCTTAGGTCAGGTTACGCCCGGCCACCCGGTTCGGCGCGTCGGCGACATTCCCACGGCGGGTCCGCATCCTCCGATCAGACGAGAGTTGTCGTCTGATCGCCGACCGTGACGGGATCGCGCACATCGACGTCCACGGGTAGCGTCGCCATCGCGGAACGTCACCTGTTGCGGCGGAGACACGACCGGTGGGAGAGGCACGCTCGTGAACGCGGAAACGATGATGGGCACCGAGCTGCGGGGGCTGCGCCGCCGTCGCCCCGAGGTCGCCGGCACGGTCCTCGCCGGCACGGACGGCCTGCTGATCTCCAGCGACCTGCCCATGACCGACGCCACCCACCTGGCGGCGCTGGCGGCGGCCAGCTTCGGCCTCGGGCACCGGATGGCGGCCACCGTCCGGCACGGCGAGTTCCACGAGTCCGTGGTGCACACCGCGGCCGGTTGCGTGATCACCTTCCCGGCCGGTAAGGACGCCCTGCTGACCCTGGTCGCCGACCCGGGGGCGGATCTGGCGGCACTGCGGGAGGAGGCCCGCGGGATGGTCCGCCGGGCCGGTCCGGCGCTGGCCGCATGCCGTCGTCCGACGTTGCTGCCCCACCAGCCGGATCCGCACGCCCCGCTGGCGGTACGCACCCCGATGGCGACCCTGCCGAACCAGCGCCCCCGCCGCGACCCGTCGATCACCTGGCGCCGCCCCCCGATCTGACTTCCCATCCGGGGTCGACCGTCCGACGACATCGGGGATGTTGCTGCCTCGCCGGTGGCTCGACAGAGCAGCATCCCCGATGTCGCTGCCTCACGTCAGCACCCTCAGCGGCTGTCCGAGCCGGTGGTGACAACTGCGGCCCGGCCGGCCTCCAACCGCGCCACCGGTACCCGGAACGGGGAGCAGGAGACGTAGTCGAGCCCGACGGAGTGGAAGAAGTGCACCGAGTCCGGGTCTCCGCCGTGCTCGCCGCAGACACCGAGCTTGAGCCCCGGGCGAGCCGCCCGGCCCTCCTCGGCCGCGATGCGAACCAGCCGGCCGATCCCGTCGGCGTCGATCGACTCGAACGGTGAAATGCCGAAGATGCCCAGCTCCAGGTAGCGCCAGAAGAACGCCCCCTCCACGTCGTCGCGGGAGAAGCCCCAGCCCATCTGGGTCAGGTCGTTGGTGCCGAACGAGAAGAACTCGGCCGCCTCGGCGATCTGCCCGGCGGTCAGCGCCGCCCGAGGTACCTCGATCATCGTGCCGATCAACACGTCGACGTCACTGCCGCCGACCACCTCGGCGATGATCCGCTCGGCCTCGGCGCGTACCGTCTCCAGCTCCTGGACCGCACCGACCAGCGGAACCATGATCTCCGGGCAGGGCCGTACGCCCTGGCGGGTGCACTCCACGGCGGCCTCGGTGATCGCCCGGACCTGCATCGCGAACAGGCCAGGGATGACCAGGCCCAGGCGCACGCCGCGCAACCCGAGCATCGGGTTCTCCTCGTGCATCCGCCGCACGGCCGCGAGCAGGGCCTCCTCCTTGGCGACGTCCTCACCGCGCTCCTGGGCGACCGCCACGTTGACCGCGAGCTGCTCCAACGGGGGCAGGAACTCGTGCAGCGGCGGGTCGATCAGCCGGACCGTGACCGGCAACCCGTCCATCTCCCGGAAGATCTCCACGAAGTCCGCCCGCTGCAACGGCAGCAGCGCGGCGAGCGCCTCCTCCCGCTCCGTCGCGTCCCGCGCCAGGATCAGCCGCTCCACCAGCTCGCGACGGTCACCGAGGAACATGTGCTCGGTGCGGCACAGCCCGATCCCCTCGGCGCCGAAGCGCCGGGCCCGCGCCGCGTCGGCGGCGGTGTCGGCGTTGGTGCGTACCGCCAGCCGCCGGCTGCCGTCGGCGTGCGACATGATCCGGTGTACGGCCTTGACCAGGGCGTCGTCCGTGGTCGCCGGGTCGAGATCGCCCTCGAAGTACCGCACCACCTCCGACGGGCTGACCGGCACCTCACCCAGGTACACCTTCCCGGTGGTGCCGTCGATGGAGATCACGTCGCCCTCGGTCACCGTGTGTCCGGCCACCGTGAACCGCCGCTTCGGCACGTCGATGTCCAGCTCGTCGGCGCCGGAGACGCAGGTCTTGCCCATCCCCCGGGCCACCACCGCGGCGTGGCTGGTCTTGCCGCCACGCGAGGTGAGGATGCCCCTCGAAGCGATCATGCCGTTCAGGTCGTCCGGGTTGGTCTCCCGGCGGACCAGGATGACGGCCTCGCCCTCGGCGGCCAGTTCGACCGCCCGGGCGGAGGTGAAGACCACCTTGCCGACCGCCGCGCCCGGTGAGGCACCGATGCCGGTGGCGACCGGCTGGAACTCGTGGTCGAGCTGGAAACGCGGGAACATCAGCTGGGCCAGTTGTGCGCCGTTGACCCGGTGCAGGGCTTCGTCGAGGTCGATCAGGCCCTCGTCGACCAGCTGACCGGCGATGACGAACGCGGCGGCGGCCGTCCGCTTGCCGACCCGGGTCTGGAGCATCCACAGCTTGCCGCGCTCGATCGTGAACTCGATGTCGCACAGGTCCCGGTAGTGCCGCTCCAGCCGGGCCATGTAGTCGAGCAGTTCGTCGTAGGAGTCCTTGTCGATCCGCTCCAGCTCCTGCAACGGCACGGTGTTGCGGATGCCGGCCACCACGTCCTCGCCCTGGGCGTTGGCGAGGTAGTCGCCGTAGATGCCCTGGGCGCCGCTGGCCGGGTCGCGGGTGAAGGCCACGCCGGTGCCGGAGTCAGGGCCCAGGTTGCCGAAGACCATCGCGACCACGTTCACGGCCGTGCCGAGGTCGGCCGGGATGCGCTCCTGCCGGCGGTAGACCACCGCCCGCTCGGCGTTCCACGACTCGAACACCGCCCGCACGGCCAGATCCAACTGCTCCCGCGGATCCTGTGGGAACTCCCGGCCGGTGTGCTTGCTGAAGATCTTCTTGTACGCGTCGACCAACTCGCGCAGGTCGGCCGCGTCCAGGTCGAGATCGTCGGTGGTGCCCCGGGCGCGCTTGGCCTCGTCGAGCGCGTGCTCGAACTCCTCACCCGGCACCTCGCAGACCGTCTTGCCGAACATCTGGATCAGCCGCCGGTAGGAGTCCCAGGCGAACCTCTCGTTACCGCCGGCCTGTGCCGCCAGGCCCACGACGGAGCGGTCGTTGAGACCGACGTTGAGCACGGTCTCCATCATTCCGGGCATCGAGAACTTCGCCCCCGAGCGTACGGAGACCAGCAGCGGGTCGTCCGGGTCACCGAGCCGCCGGCCCATCCCGCGCTCCAGCGCCGCCAGGTGGGCGGCGATCTGACCGGCCAGCCCGGCGGGTTCCGCGCCGGTGTCGAGGTACGCCTTGCACGCCTCGGTGGTGATGGTGAAACCGGGCGGTACCGGTAGGCCGAGATTGGTCATCTCGGCCAGGTTCGCTCCCTTGCCACCGAGGAGGTCCTTGAGATCCTTGTTGCCCTCGGCGAAGTCGTAGACGTACTTGTGCTCGACCGTCTCTTGTGCTGCCACCAGAGCCTCCCACGCGCCCGGATTGACACTTAACGAAGGTTCAGTTTTCTGTTTCCCCGGAACCACACGCTGGTAATCCGGGAGGTCGTGCCGATCGGTGGGCGAAGGCTAAGCGAACAACGCGCGGCCCGGGAGCATTCGGTGACAATAGGCACAGCAATCACGACTGTCCGCGTTCGGGACAGTTTTTGGGAACGTTTCCACGCGCACATTCACGCAATTGCCGACCTCCCCGTACCCTTGACGGCACGCTGTGTCACCACGCCTCGCACCATTGCCACAACCGCCGCGAATACACCCCCTCGGAGTCCTCGTGTCCGCGCCGTCCAGCCACACACCAGAGCCCCTCGATCCGTCCCGCACCGCCGACGTCGCCGTCCGGCCCGACCCCGCGCCCACCGCAGCGGACGGAGCCGCCGCGCGGGCCGACGTCACCGCCGGGACCGAAACCGCCGCGCACGCCACGGCCCAGACCGCCGGGCGTACCGCCGGGGAGCTGGCCAGGGCGGCGGACCGGGAGGCTGCGACGCTGCTCGCCCCGCCGGCACCGGTCCGGCTGGGCGATGTGGTGCCCGCTCCGGAACGGGTCGAGCCGGACGACACGGCCGACTACCTGATCACCGCCGACACGGTGATCCGGGTCAGCGCCGACCCGGCCGCCCTCGCCGTCGCCGGACAACTCGCCGCGCTGCTGCGGCCGGCCACCGGGTACCCGCTGCCGGTGACCGACACCACCACGTCCGCCCGGGCCGCCGACGCCGGGTCCGCGACCGCCACCGGTGGCGTCGGTGACCTCGGCGGCATCGTCCTCGACCTGACCGGCGAGGCCGGGCTGGGCGCGGAGGGCTACCGGCTCCACATCACCACCACCGGGGTTCGCATCACGGCCGGCACCGCCACCGGTCTCTTCCACGGGGTGCAGACGCTGCGGCAGCTGCTACCGGCCGCCGTCGAGAGCGCCACCCCGGTCGCCGAACGCTGGGTGCTCCCCGGAGGCTCGATCCTCGACCGCCCCCGCTACCCGCACCGGGGCGCGATGCTCGACGTGGCGCGGCACTTCTTCGGCGTCGGCGACGTGCTACGGGTGATCGACCATCTGGCCCGGTACAAGCTCAACCGGCTGCACCTGCACCTCACCGACGACCAGGGCTGGCGGATCGCCATCGAGTCCTGGCCCCGGCTGACCGCCGTCGGCGGTGCCGGCGCGGTCGACGGTGCCCCCGGCGGGTACTACACCCGGGCCGACTACCAGCGGATCGTGACGTACGCCGCCGACCGGCACATCACCGTCATCCCCGAGATCGACCTGCCCGGTCACACACACGCGGCGCTGACCGCGTACGGCGAGCTGGCCCCGGACGGGGTCGCCCCAGCGCCGTACACCGGCACCGAGGTCGGGTTCAGCTACGTCGACCCGGCCAACGAGCGCACGTACGACTTCGTCGCCGACGTGCTCGGCGAGATCGCCGCCCTCACCCCCGGGAGGTGGCTGCACATCGGGGGCGACGAGGCGTTCAAGGTGCCCGCCGAGGTGTACGCCGATTTCGTCGACCGGGTGCAGCGCATCGTCGCCGGGCTGGGCCGGGAGGTGATCGGCTGGCATCAGATCGCGCCCGCCGCCCACGCCGACGGCCGGATCCTCCAGTGGTGGGGCACGACCGGCGAGGACCCGGTGACCGCCGAGGCGGTACGCCGGGGTGCCCGGTTGATCCTCTCCCCCGGCAACCACGCGTATCTCGACATGAAGTACGCCCCGGACACACCCATCGGGCACGACTGGGCGGGCCTGATCGACCTGCGCCGGGCGTACGACTGGGACCCCGGCGGTCACCTGGCCGGCGTACCGGCCGAGGCGGTGCTCGGTGTCGAGGCCCCGCTGTGGACCGAGTCGGTGACCACCCTCGCCGAGATCGAGTTCATGCTCTTCCCACGGCTGCCCGCCATCGCCGAGTTGGGCTGGTCACCCCGGTCGACGCACGACTGGGGCTCGTTCCGCGAGCGGCTGTCGGGACACGTTCCGCGCTGGGCGGCCGCGGGCATCGCGTACCACCGCTCTCCCGAGCTGCCCTGGCCGACTCCGGCGACGCCGGTTCCCGCTCCGCGCGACCCGTCGACCGGTTCCGACGGTGTCGGGGACCAGCCGCTCAGCCGTCCCGGCGAGCCGCCGGCCCGTCCAGAGACCGCCTCAGGCCGGGGATGAGGCGACCTGTCTGATGCCGGCCGTGTGGCCTGCGCCCTCTCGGGGCCTCGTGACCGGATGGCGAGTTATGTCTGGATAGACCGGTTCGGCGCGACCGTGTCTGGCCAGCGACGCGCCGCATCCCGCGATGACCGATTCGGCGGTGACCGGCACCACCCCGCGGGTGGAATCGCGGGACCCGTCCGACGGTTGTACATGACGTAACCACGGGCACCTCCGAGCGCGGCCCCCGGGCCGGCCGGAATGACCCCCCACCCCCGGGCGTTACATCCCCGGTAACCGCGAGCGCCCCCCGCGCCGCACCCCCCGGGGCCGGAATGACCCCCCACCCCCGGGCGTTACATCCCCCGGACGTCGCGAGCAGGATCCCCGATCCCCCGACGACCAACATCCCCTTTCTGAACGCGGCCCACCGCACCCCCTGCGGCGCGCGCCGCGCACCCCCGACCGAAAGGTGCAAATCATCATGGCTACCACCATCCTGCGCAAGACCGCCCTGACCATCGCCGCAGCCGCCGCCACCGCCGGTGGCATCGCCGGCCCCGCCATCGCCGCCCAGGCCGCTCCCGCGACCAAGCCGGTCGTGCAGGTGCAGGCCGAGCGCAAGCCCGGCGGCGAGCGTGAGCTCGACGTGCGCTACGAGGCGCAGCCGAACTTCTACTACTGTGGCCCCGCCGCCGCCCGCAACGCCCTGAGCGTGCAGGGCAAGAACATCGACGTGGACGCCATGGCCAAGGAGATGCGTACCACCGAGGCCGGCACCAACTCGATCAACGACATCACCCCGGTGCTGAACAAGCAGACCGGCAAGGACGTCTACAAGTCGGTCGAGATCTCCGGCGCCAAGGCCGACGCCAAGCAGACCGACAAGCTGCGCGACGACATCGTCCGCACCGTGGACGACGGCCGGGCCGTGGTCGCCAACATCGCCGGCACCGCCACCGACACCGACGGCATCGCGCACAGCTTCGAGGGCGGCCACTACATCAGCGTCGTGGGTTACCGCGACGGCGGCGAGACGGTCACCATCGCCGACTCCGCCGACCCCGCCCAGGCCTCCTACCGGATGAGCATCGACGCGCTCGCCGACTGGATCGCCACCCGCGGCTACAGCGCCACCTCCTGACAACCGAACAACATCACGAAGGGCCGACCCCCCCGTGGGGTCGGCCCTTCGTCGTCCCCACCCATCCCACCGCACCGCGACTTCGGGATGTTGCCGTCCCGGGTCGTCGCGAGGCAGCGACATCCCCGAAGTTGCCGCCCCGGTACGCGCATCGTGCCAGCGTCAGAGCAGGTCAGAGCCGCTTCACCGGGTCGAGAAAGTTACCTGCGGAAGCCTCGGGAGCTATTGACACCCCATCGGGCCCGACCTAGTGTCCTCTGGAGTTGTACATGGTTGTCCATAGACAAGAGGCAGACATGAGGATCGCGGTGATTGGCAGCTACGGTGCCGGGCTCACCATGCGGGTGCCACGGGCACCGGTCGCGGGCGAGACCCTCTCCGGCGGCCGGTTCGCCTCCGGGCACGGCGGCAAGGGGTCGAATCAGGCCGTGGCCGCGGCGCGCCTCGGTGCGGAGGTCAGCTTCCTGACCGCAATCGGCGCGGACCAGTTCGGCGAGGCCGCTCGCCAACTGTGGACCGACGAGGGGGTGGACGCCAGCGCCGTCCGCACCACCGACGCGGCCACCATGGTCGGGTTCATCCTCGTGGACGACGACGGCGAGAACCGGATCGCCATCGCGCCGGGCGCCCTCGACGAGCTGAGCCCGGCCGACGTCGACCGATTCGCCGCTCGCATCGCCGAGGCCGACCTGGTCGTCGTCAGTCTGGAGATCCCGCTGCCGGTCGCACTCGCCGCGCTGCGTACCGCCCACGAACACGGGGTGCGCACGCTGCTCAACCCGGCCCCGGCCGCGGCCCTGCCCGACGAGGCGTGGGCGTGGATCGACGTGCTCACCCCCAACGCCAGCGAGGCGCGGGTGCTCACCGGCCTCGACCCGGCCGGCTCCGCCAGCGCCGAGGAACTCGTGCAGCGCCTGCGGGTCCGCTACACCGGGACCGTCGTACTGACCCTCGGCGCCGACGGCGCCCTCGTGGACTCCGGCGGGCGGCAGACCCGCGTCGCGCCGGTCACCGCGCCCCGGATCGTCGACACCACCGGTGCGGGTGACGCCTTCACCGCCGCGCTCGCCGTCGCTCTGACCAGAGGTGACGACCTCATCGAGGCGGTCCGGTACGCCGCCGCAGCCGGCGCCCACGCCGTCGGAGTCGCCGAGGTCATACCTGCCCTGCCTGGCCCGGACGATGTCGCGGCCCTGTTGAGGAGATGAGAGAGATGGCCCAGATGACCGCGCAGGCGGCCCCGCCGGAGGTGCCCGCCGCCGCCCCCCGCAGCCCTTCACCCCTGCAACGGTTCCTGCACGCCCGCGAGGCGAGCACGTTCCTCGCCCTCGTGGTGCTCTTTCTGTTGGGCACGATGCTCGCCCCGGGCTTCCTCGGCACCGACAACTTCCTCACCGTCGGACAGCAGATCGCCCAAATCGGCATCATGGCGATCGGGGTCACCTTCGTCATCATCAACGCGGAGATCGACCTCTCCGTCGGCTCGATCTACGGCCTCGGCGCCGTGGTCACCGGCCTGCTGATGACCTCGGACATCGCCTGGCCCCTCGCGGCCCTGGGCGGGATCGCTGCCGGTGCGGTCGCCGGCCTGCTCAACGGCCTGATGACCGTGGGCTTCGGGATCCCGTCCTTCATCGTCACCCTCGGCACCCTGAGCGTCTACCGGGGAGTGACCCTGCTGCTCAGCGGCGGATCGCCGATCTCGCTGTCCGCCAACGACCCCAACGTCGCCGAGTTCAACCTGCTCGGTCAGGGCAAGCTCTTCGGCCTCCTGCCCATGCAGCTGGTCATCTTCGCCCTCGTCGCGGTGCTCGGTGCGATCGTGCTGTCGCGCTCACGCTACGGCTTCAACACCTACGCCGTGGGCGGCAGCGCCGAGGCCGCTCGCCTGTGCGGCATCAACACCGGCCGGGTGAAGATCGCCGCCTTCACCCTCTCGGGCACCCTGGCCGGCCTCGCCGGCGTACTCGGCCTGTCCTTCCTGTCCTACGTGCAGGGCGTCACCGGCACCGGGATGGAACTCGTGGCCATCTCCGCCGTGATCATCGGTGGTGCGGCCCTGTTCGGCGGCTCCGGGACCATGCTCGGCACCGTCATCGGCGTCGCCTTCATCGGCGTCCTGCAGAACATCCTCAACCTGCGCGGCATCTCCTCCTTCTGGCAGACGGTGGCGACCGGTGCGGTGATCATCCTCGCCGTGGCGGCCGACAACTGGCTGCGCAGACGCTCCGGGCGTCGCTGACCCCGCGTCGGCACCCGCCCATCGCCCGTCCCCCACATCGCAAGGAGTTCTCCATGAGACTGTCCATCCGACGCCGGGTCGCGGTCGCCGCGACACTCGGCCTGACGCTGCTCGCGGGCGCCGCCTGCGGCGCGGTCACGCCAGCGGGCAACGCCAGCAGCGGTGACGGCGAGTTCCAGCTCGCCGACTACATCAAGCAGGCCGTCGACAACGGCGAGACCCTCAAGATCCGGCTCAGCTACCACGACCCGTCGCTGGCCTTCGCCGTACCGATCCGGCAGGGCATGGAGCGGGGGGCGGCCGAGCTCGGCGTCGAGGCGCAGATGATCGGCCCGACCGGCGGCAACGCCGCCGACCAGGTCGCCGAACTGCAGACCCTGATCAACCAGAAGCAGATCCACGGCCTGGCCGTCTCCTCGGCCAGCAACGACGCGCTCAAGCCGGTCATCGCCCAGGCGTACGACGCGGGTATCCCGATCATCTCGTTCAACACCAACAACCCCGAGTCGAAGCAGATGGGTTTCGTCGGGCAGGACCTCGTCGCCTCGGGTGAGTCGCTGGCCAAGGAGTTGCTCGGTGTCCTCGAGGGCAGGACCGGCAAGGTAGTGGTGGTCTCCGTCGACTCCGGTGCCGGGTGGTCCAACGACCGCTTCTCCGGCTTCCAGACCGGCGTGCAGGGCTCCGGCCTGGAGATCGTCGGCCCGGTGAACACCGGCAACGAGCCGAGCGCCGCGTACAACACCATCGAGTCGACGATGGCCGCGCAGCGCGACGCTATCGCCCTGGTCTCCCTTGACTGCTGCAGCTTCACGGCCGGCGCGCAGTGGCTCCAGCAGTCCGGCAACGCCGGGAAGATCCACTCTGTCGGTTTCGACGTGCAGCCGCAGACCGTCGAGTACCTCGAACGCGGCGTGGTCGATCTGAGCATCAGCCAGGGCCCGGCCGAGCAGGGCTTCCAGGCCGTCAAGCTGCTCGCCGACTTCCTGAAGAACGGCACGGAGATCTCCGACGTGGACACGGGCGCGCTCGTGGTCACCCGCGACAACGTGGCCGACGTGCCGGTGGAGGGCTGACCGATGACCAGCCCGGCCACGATCGCCGCCCCGACGACGGCTGCAGCCGTCGAGGTGACGGGTCTGTCGAAGCACTTCGGAGCCGTCCGAGCCCTGCAGGACGTGACCCTGAGCGTCCCCACGGGCAGCCTCACCGCCGTGATGGGTGAGAACGGTGCCGGAAAGTCGACGCTGATGAAGATCCTGGCCGGGCTGGACAGCCCCACCGCCGGCACGGTCCGGGTCGACGGAGACGAGGTCCGCCGCTTCGACCCGGCCACGCTGCTCAGCCGGCACCGGGTCGCCCTGGTCCCCCAGGAACTCGCCCTCGCCCAGGACCGTACGGTCGCCGAGAACATCATGCTCGGCGTCGAGCCCGGCTCCCGCACCTTCCCGCACCGGCGCCGTCTCGACGAGCGGGCCGCGCAGTTGCTGGACCGGCTCGGCGTACGCGTCGACCCCCGCGGCACCGTCCGCCACCTGGACGCGGCCACCCAGCAGTTGGTGGTCATCGCCCGGGCACTGGCCCGGGAGGCCCGGCTGATGATCCTCGACGAGCCCACCTCGATCCTGTCGCCGGCCGAGTCGGACCGGCTCTTCGAAGTGATCCACTCGCTGCGGGCCGACGGGGTGACGATGCTGTACGTCTCGCACCGGATGCCCGAGGTCTTCGCCCTCTCCCAGCACATCCACGTGCTGCGCGACGGCCGCCACGTCGGACACTGGCCCACCGCCGAGGTCATTCCCGACACCGTGGTCGCCGCCATGGTGGGCCGGGAACTCGCCGCCGAGTTCGCCCGGCACGACACCCCGGCGCCCGCCGCCACGGCCACCCCCCGGCTGCGGATGCGCGGCGTCTGCGGCACCGGCTTCACCGACGTCGACCTGGACGTCGCGCCCGGTGAGGTGGTCGGCGTGGCCGGCCTGCCGGACAGCGGCCGGATCGAACTGCTGCGCGGCGTCTTCGGGGCCGACCCGATCAGCGGCGGGGAACTGGCGCTGGACGGGACGGCCTTCACTCCACGGACGCCGCGCGACGCCATCGAGGCCCGCGTGGCGTACCTGCCCGGCGAGCGCCGCCAGCAGGGGATCCTGCCGACCATGAGCGTCGCCGACAACGTCACCATCCTGACGCTCGGCCGCCGGCAGCGCTTCGGCCTGCTGCGCCGGCAGGCCCTGCGCCGCGACGCCGACAACCGGGCGCGGGACATGCGGGTGAAGACCTCGTCCACCGCCCAGGGCATCACCCAGCTGTCCGGCGGTAACCAGCAGAAGGCGCTGCTGGCCCGGTGGCTCTCCATCGAACCCCGGCTGATGCTGCTGGACGAACCCACCCGGGGCGTCGACGTCGGCGCCAAGGCCGAGATCTACCGGCTGTTCCGCAGCCTGGCCGACGACGGGGTCGCGATCCTCGTCTCCTCGTCGGACCTGCCCGAACTGCTGACCATCAGCGACCGGATAGCCGTCATGGCCGCCGGACGCGTGGTCGGCGTCATGCCCGCGGCGGAGGCCACCGAGGAGAAGGTCATGGCCCTGGCCACCGGCGCGCACACCATGAAGGAGAAGACATGAAGCGTACGGGCGTGCTCAACGCCGAACTGTCCGGAGTACTGGCCACCCTCGGTCACACCGACCTGCTGCTGGTGGTGGACGCCGGCTTCCCCATCCCGCGTACCGCCCACCGCGTCGACCTGGCCCTCGCCGAGGACCTGCCGTCGCTCACCACCGTGCTCGGCCTGATCGCCGACGAGATCATCGTCGAGGGTGTGGTCGTCGCCGAGGACGTCACCACCCACAACAAGCCGCTCGCGGACTGGCTGGGCCAGCGCTTCCCGGGCGTGCCGCTGAGCACCCGCCAGCACGCCGAGATGCTCGGCGAGCTGGCCGGACAGGCCAAGGCGATCGTCCGGACCGGTGCCTTCAACCCGTGGGGCAACGTCGGACTGATCTGTGGCGTGGACGTACCGCGCTGGTTCGACGAACCCGGGGTCATCGTGCCCGACTACTACCGGGACCGGATGTAGCGGCGCGCACCGCGCCACGACGTACCACATTGGAGAAGAACGTGAGCACTGCCATCCTGGCCGACACCGTCACCCCCGCCGCGTTGGCCCCCTACATCCAGCACACCCTGATCGAGGTCGGGGTCACCCGCGACCGGATCGTGGCCCACGCGGAGGAGACCGCCCGATACGGCTTCAACGCCGCGATGGTCCCCGGCTCCTGGGTACCGGAGGTCGCCGAGGTGCTGCGCGGCACCGGCATCGAGGTCGCCTCGGCCCTGGACTTTCCCTCCGTGGGGGTGACCACCAGCGCCGGCAAGGCCGCCGAAGCGGAGAGCCTGGTGCGCGCCGGTGCCACCCAGATCGACATCGGGGTGCAGATCGGCTGGCTCAAGAGCGGGCGGTACGACGCGTTCCGCGACGACATCGGGGGCGTCGTCCGCGCCGCCGGCGTACCGATCAAGGTGATGCTCGAACTGCCGTTACTCACGCCGGCCGAACGGGACATCGCCGTGGATCTGGCCGTGGAGGCGGGCGCCGCCGTGCTCAAGAACGCCAGCAGCGGCGCCGTCGAGGTGGCCAACCCCGACAGCATCGCCTACCTGGTGTCGCGGGCGCCGCAGGGCGTGACGGTCAAGGCCTCCGGTTCCATCAAGTCGTTCGATCAGGCGGTCGCCCTGCTGCGGGCGGGCGCGGTGCTGCTCGGCACCAGCGCCGGGGTGGCTATCGTCACCGACACGACCGACGATCAGACGACGAGCTACTGAGCCACCGTCGCCCCTCGGCCCGAGCGACCGCACCACGTTCGGTGTCGAGGGGCGGCGGTCCCAGAGTGGAAGGTGACATGTCCGACCAGTTGCAGGCGGCAGGGGCGTCCGAGCAGCTCGACCGCGACGCGCCGGTACCGCTGCACGCGCAGGTGTCGGAGCAGATCCGGGCCCGGATCCTGTCTGCCGAATGGCCACCGCACTACCGGCTGCGCAGCGAGCCGGAGCTGGCGACCGAACTCGGCATCTCCCGGGGCACCCTGCGTCGAGCGCTGTCCACGCTGATCCGCGACGGCCTGCTGGTGCAGGTACGCGGTCGCGGCACCTTCGTCACCTCCACCGCCATCGAACCCTCCATCGCCCAGAAGCTGACCACCCTGTCCGAGGACTTCGCCCGGCAGGGCGTCTCCGTCACCACGCAGGTGATCTCCCGGGATGTCATGCCCGCACCGTCGCCGGTGGCGGCCCTGCTCGACCTTCGACCAGGTCAGTCGGTACTTCGGTTGGAACGACTCCGGTCCATCTCCGCAGGACCGGTCGCCTGGTTGGTCAATTACGTACGGGTGGACCTGGCGCCCGGCCTGGAGGACGCCGACCTGGCTGACCGCTCCCTGTTCGGGCTGCTGGAGAACGACTACGGGCTGAAGATCAGCACCGGTCGGCGCACCTTCACCGCGACCGCCGCCTCCGGTCGGACCGCCGAGGCGCTCGGGGTTCCGGAGAATTTCCCGCTGCTCTACCTCGAACAGATCACCTATCTCGATGACGGACGGCCCATCGAGTACTCCGACGTGTGGATCCACAGCGAGCGGATGCGGGTCACCTCGCTGCTTTCCCGTCGCTGAGGCAGCCCTCGGGTCAGCCGCCGGAGTCCTCAAGCTCGGCGCCCTCGGGGACGGTGTCGTCGTCCCGGCTGGCCAGCCAGCCGTCGGGCAGGAAGACCTTGCCGGGCGAGTTGGTGCGGCCACGCGGCTGACCAAGCGTCTCCACCGGGAACGGCACGGCCGGGTCGAGCTTGCCGAGCAGGTCGTCCAACTCGGCCAGGCTGTCGATCATCGCCAGAGCACGACGCAGCTCACTGCCGATCGGGAAGCCCTTGAGGTACCAGGCGACGTGCTTGCGGAAGTCGGTGCAGCCGTCCCGCTCACCGCGGGCCGGGTTGCGGGCGCCGACGGTGAACTGCTGGACCAGCAGTTCAGCGTGCCGCCGCATGGTCACCGCCACCTCGCCGAGGGTGGGCAGCCGACGCTGCGGCGAGCCGTTGAAGGCGGCCTCCAGGTCGGCGAAGAGCCAGGGCCGACCCAGGCAGCCCCGACCGATCACCACTCCGTCGACCCCGGTGTGCGCCACCATCCGCAGCGCGTCGTCGGCCTCCCAGATGTCGCCGTTGCCGAGCACCGGCACGTCAAGGGCCTGTTTGAGGGTGGCGATCGCGTCCCAGTCGGCGGTGCCCGAGTACCGCTGGGCGGCCGTACGCCCGTGCAGCGCGACCGCGGCGACGCCGGCCTCCTGGGCGGCGAGCCCCGCCTCGACGTACGTCAGGTGGTCGTCGTCGATGCCCTTGCGCATCTTGACCGTGACCGGCACCCCGGCGGGTGACGCGGCATCCACCGCGGCCCGCACCAGGCGGGCGAAGAGCCGCCGCCGCCAGGGCAGCGCCGCGCCGCCACCCCGGCGGGTCACCTTCGGCACCGGGCAGCCGAAGTTGAGGTCGATGTGGTCGGCGAGGTTCCTCTCCACCACGATCCGCACGGCGGCGGCGGTGGTTTCCGGGTCGGTGCCGTAGAGCTGGAGGCTGCGTGGCGACTCGTCCGGCCCGAACGCGATCATCCGGAGCGTCTTCGGGTTCCGCTCGACCAGGGCGACCGTGGTGATCATCTCGCAGACGTAGATGCCACCGCCCTGCTCCCGACAGAGCTGCCGAAAGCCGACGTTGGTGATGCCGGCCATCGGGGCGAGCACCACCGGCGGCCACACCTGGTGCGCTCCGATCGCCAGCGGACGCAGGCCGGAAGCATTCGTCGTCACCGGCCCAAGTGTAAGGAAGGGCCCCTTCTTAACGTCTCGTGCATAGGAAGGGCCCCCTCTTAACGCGATGCATAACACACCTGGGCGGGCGTCGGGGCGTCGTCCACAGGACGGCTGGCTACGCACAGGCGTGCCGGTCGGGCCGGACAGACGCGGATGCGCCGCCGATGCTGCACCTCATGCGTACGCACCCACCCGATTTCGCCGACCTGGCCGAACGGCAACAGCAGATCGTCATCCGCACCCAACTGCTGGCCGCGGGCTTCCACGACATGTACCTGTACCGGCAGACCCGCCGCGGCTTGTGGCAGCGTGTCCTGCCCGCGACATACGCCCTGGTCACCGGCACCCTGACCGATGAGCAGCGGCGGATTGCGGCGGCCCTGTACGCCGGGGCCGAAGCGCAGCTGACCGGCCTCGCCGCGCTGATCTGGTACGGCTTTCGGCAGAGCCCGCGCACCGACGCCGTACATCTGGTCGTGCCGCATCACGCGCGCCGCAAGTCCGCCGGCTACGCGGTGATCTCACGGACCATGGCCCTGGACGAGCGGGCCCGCGCCACGCCGCTCTATTCGGTGTGCTCACCGGCGCGCGCGGTGGTCGACGCGGCCCGCGACCTGCGGCAACTGCGTCCGGTGCGGGCGGTCGTCGCCGAGGCCATCCAACGGGGGTACGCCGACCTCGCGTCCTTGGACAGGGAGATCCGCCGGGCTCGACGCAGCCGGACGGCGCTGATCCGGAAGGCGTTCTCCGAGGTGGCCCAGGGCACCCGGTCGGCACCCGAAGCCGAGTTGCGGGAGTGCCTCGCGGAGAGCCCGGTGCTACCGGAGATCCACTGGAATCCCCGCCTGCGCGAGGCGGATGGCGGGTCGTTGCCGACGCCCGACGGCTATCTGCCCGACGCCGCGGTGGCGCTGGAGGTCGACTCGCAGGAGTACCACTACCGCCCGGGCGACTGGGCGCGCACGCTCGACCGGCACAACGAGCTGAGCCGGCGCGGCATCCTCGTGCTGCACTTCACGCCGGCCCAGATCCGCCGCGAACCGCGCCGCGTCCGGCAGATGGTGGAGGACGCGTACGAGTCCCGGCGGGGCCTCGGCACCACCGTCCGGCTGTGGATCGACCCGCCGCACACACACCCGAACTCACGAGTACGTGAAGGTGCCGCCGCGAGGTGGTGAGTGTTAGGGCGTGTTTCATAAGTGGGTGCGGAGCCAGCTGTTGATGGCGGCGATGGTGATGGTGGCTTCGTAGCGGACGGCGAGTTTGTCGTAGCGGGTGG
>NZ_JAXCFK010000014.1:0-134284 GCF_056150025.1 Micromonospora aridisoli
CAGCGGCGCGCGGCGGGACTCGAACCTGCAGCGCACCGGCAACGACTGGATCGAGGCGGCCTTCCGCGCCGCCCGCGCCGCGGACCCGGGCGCGAAGCTCTGCTACAACGACTACAACACCGACAACTGGACGTGGGCCAAGACCCAGGCCGTGTACCGGATGGTGCAGGACTTCAAGCAGCGCGGCGTACCGATCGACTGCGTCGGGTTCCAGTCGCACTTCAACGCCCAGTCGGCGTACAACAGCAACTACCGCACCACCCTGTCCAGCTTCGCCGCCCTCGGGGTGGACGTGCAGATCACCGAGCTGGACATCGAAGGCTCCGGCACCACGCAGGCCAACACCTACCGCAACGTGGTCAACGACTGCCTCGCCGTGCCCCGCTGCACCGGCATCACCGTGTGGGGCATCCGCGACAGCGACTCGTGGCGCTCCTACGGCACCCCGCTGCTGTTCGACAACAACGGCAACAAGAAGCCCGCGTACAACGCCACCCTTGAGGCCCTGAACGCGGGCGGCACCACCCCGCCGCCCACCACGCCGCCGCCGAGCACCCCGCCGCCGAGCACTCCGCCGCCCACGACCCCGCCGCCGACCACCCCGCCGCCCGGCGGATCCGGCTGCACGGCATCGGTGTCGTTGAACCAGTGGAACGGCGGATTCGTCGCCACCGTACGGGTCAACGCCGGTTCCACCAGCTTGAACGGATGGTCGGTGGCGATCTCGCTGCCGGGTGGCGCCGCCGTGACGAACACGTGGAACGCCACCGCCAGCGGCACCAGTGGCAACGTGTCGTTCCGCAACGTCAGCTACAACGGCAGCGTCAGCGCCGGGAACAGCACCGAGTTCGGTTTCCAGGGCACTGGCACCGGTCCGTCCGGTACCCCCACCTGCACCGGTAGCTGATCCATCCGCACCTCACCGGCCCGGCGCGGGGACATGCCCCGCGCCGGGCTCCGGCGTGGTCACCAGTTGTGCAGCGTGCCGTCCTCCAGCCGGTTCACCGGAAATGCGGCCGGACGGTACGGATGCCGCGCGGCCAACTCCTCGTCGATGTCGACCCCGAGCCCCGGCTCCTCCGACGGGTGGAGATATCCGTCGGCGAAACGGTACGAGTGCGGGAATACCGCGTCGGTGGCCCCGCTGTACGGCATGTACTCCTGTAGTCCGAAGTTGGGGATGCTCACGTCGAGGTGCAGCGCCGCGGCCAGGCACACCGGCGACAGGCTGGTGGTGCCGTGCGATCCGCTGCGTACGTGGTAGAGGTGCGCGAGGTCGAAGATGCGGCGCAGGTGGGTGATACCGCCCGCGTGCACGACGGTGGCCCGCACGTAGTCGATGAGCTGCTCGGTGATGAGCTGCTGGCAGTCCCAGATGGAGTTGAACACCTCACCGACCGCGATCGGCGTGGTGGTGTGCTGGCGGATCAGCCGGAAGCCCTCCTGCAACTCCGCCGGAACCGGGTCCTCCAGCCAGGTCAGGGCGTACGGCTCCAGGGACTTGCCCAACCGGGCGGCCTCAATCGGGGTGAGCCGGTGGTGCGCGTCGTGCAGCAGCTTCACGTCGGGTCCGAACTCGCTGCGGACCTGTGCGAAGACCGACGGCACATGGGTGAGATACCGCTCGCTGCTCCACACGGTCTCGTCCGGAACGGCCGAGCCCACCGGTTCGTGATGCGATCCGTGCCGTGCGACGCCGTAGGTGTCGGCCAGGCCGGGCACGCCGCACTGCACCCGGATCGCGCGGTATCCGAGGTCGAGGAAACGGGCCACCTCGGCCAGCAGACCCTCCACGCTGGGGGCGTTGGCGTGGCCGTAGACGGTGACCCCCTCGCGACTGCGACCGCCCAGCAGTTGGTAGACGGGCAGCCCGGCCACCTTGCCCTTGATGTCCCACAGCGCGGTGTCCACCGCCGCGATGGCGCTCATGGTCACCGGTCCGCGCCGCCAGTACGCGCCCCGGTAGAGGTACTGCCAGGTGTCCTCGATCCGGTCGGCGTCCCGGCCGACCAACAGCGGTACGACATGCTCGGTCAGGTAGCTGGCGACCGCGAGTTCCCGGCCGGTGAGGGTGGCGTCGCCGACGCCGGTCACCCCGTCCTCGGTCACGATCTTCAGCGTGACGAAGTTCCGTCCGGGACAGGTGACGATGACCCGGGCATCGGCGATCTTCATCCAGGCTCCCAGCGTGACCGTCCGGATCGACCGGGCCAGTCTGGGATTGCTCTGAATGATCTGTCAACCGTGACGGATCGACGTTGAGCGCACCGCCCAGCCCGCTCGCCTCACCCTGTCCGGCGCCGCCCGCGCGACGCGGGCGGCGCCGGGACCGTCAGCACCGGCTGATGGTCGAGTTGCTCAGGGTGATGTTGCTGATGGTCAGGTTGCTCGTGCAGGGGCTCTCCAGGATTCGGCTGTTGGCCAGCGTGAAGTTCCGCAGGGTGATGTCCCGGTTGCCGGGGAACTCGGTACGGGCGGCCAACCGCACCTCACCGCCCCCGCTGATCGTGCCGCCGCCGGCCGCGATGTCCACGCCGTAACAGTTCTCGATCAGGATCGCGTTGTTGCCGGTGTTGGCGATGTCGACGCGGTTGATCGCCACGCCGCCGGACTCGGAGACACAGAAGACGCCCCGGCCGCCGCCGCGTGCCCGTACGGTGCCGACCCGGATGTTGGTCGGGTAGCCGGAGCCGACCCGCCCGGCGCGGTTGGCGGTACGGAACGCCGCGTAGCCGGTGCCGGTGCCGGCGTTCTCCGCGTCGACAGTGGTCACGGTGGCGTTGATGGTCTCGTTGAGCAGCAGGCCGGAGCCGCCGACGTTGCGGGCGGTGACCGTACCGACGGTCAGTCCGTCCACCCCGTACGTCTCCACACCGTGGGTGCCGGTGCCGGAGACGTAGACGTCGTCGATGCGGACGTTGCGGGTCCACTGGCTGGTGTCGCCCCGGTTGTCGATGCGTACCCCCAGCCCGCCGGAGAGCCGCAGGTCGATACGGCCGAGGATCACGTTGGTGACGTTGCGCATGAAGATGCCGTAGAGCGGGGCGCCGGTGACGGTGAGGTTCTGCACCTCGACCTGGGTGGTGCCGCGGGAGTAGATCGGCGCCTGGTCGCCGGAGCCGGAACCGGTCACGTTGATGGTGCCGCACACGTCGATCGTGGTGTAGCTGGGCAGCGAGATGCGCGAGCCCGCGCTGATCGTGCCGGAGCCCCGCACGACGACCCGCTGCTTGCTGGTCCGGCCGGCGCTGAGGCTGTTCACCGCCGCCTGCACGGCCGCCTGCATGCTGCTACCGCTGTAGACGGTGCTGCCGCCGTTGCGGGCGGTCCAGGTGCTGCCGCTGAGCACTGCTTCGGCGTGGAAGGATCCGCTGCCACACCCGCTGCCGCCACCGGTGTTCAGCGTGGCCAACTGCCACTGCTGGTTGGTGCCGTCGAGGTCCTGGTACTGGGAGATCATGCCGCCGTCGGCGGTGGACCACCCCCAGACGTCCAGGGCCTTGTTGGAGTGCCGGTTGAGGAACCGGACGTACCCGCCTGCGGAGTCGGCGAGCCGGAAGTGCTGACGCGTGTTGCCGCTGGCGGCGGTGTTCTGTACGAGTTGGACGCCGTCGTTGGCGTTGGGTAGTTCGAGAACCTTGCCGCTGTGCACGGACCGGATCTGGTAGTAGCCGCCACCGACGTCGACGAAGCGCCACTGCTGCACGGCGGCGTCGTTACGGGCGAACTGGTTGATCGGGGCGTTGTCGGCGGTGGACCAGTTCCACACGTCCATCGCCTTGCCGCTGTGCCGGTTGACGAACACGTACGTGGTGTTGGGATCGACCGTCGCGGCCTGGGCGCTCGGCGATGCCACCACCACACCGGCACCGAGCAGCGCCAGGGTGGCTGTGGTGACCAGCCAGCGTCGCGGCGTCCGTCTTCCTGTCCTGAGCAGCATGCGGGTTCCTCCGGGTGCGGGTTGGTGGTGGAGCGCGTGCCGGAGTGGTTGACGACGCAGGGCAAGCGCTTTCCTGACATCGACAGAAATATATCTGCAACTCTCGATTAAGCCAATGGGTGCGTCGACGCGAGCCGACACCGGTGCCCGTGGCGGGCACCGGTGTCGGGCGGGAAGGGTGGACGGTCAGCCGATCGCGCAGGGGGTGCCGTTCAGGGTGAACGAGGTCGGGCTGGCGGTGTTACCGCTGTGGTTCGCCTGGAAGCCGATGGTGGTCGAGCCGTTGGGGCCGATGGCGGCGTTGTAGGAGACGTTCCGGGCGGTCACCGCCCCGGAGGCCGGTGAGTAGGTGGCGTTCCAGCCGTTGGTGATGCTCTGCCCGGCGGGCAGGGTGAACGCCAGGTTCCAGCCGTTGACCGCCGTCGGACCGGTGTTGGTGATGGTCACCGACGCGGTCAGGCCGGTGTTCCAGGCGTTGACGGCGTACCCGATGCGGCAGCCGGTACCCGGCGGCAGCGTCGGGGAGGGCGGCGGGGTGGGGCTGACCGTCGGAGTCGGGGTGGGGGTGACCGTCGGCGTCGGCGAGGGAGTCGCGTTGTCGAGCCCGAAGAACCGCAGCGCCTGTGCGGCGTCGACCGGCAGGTTGTGCGACACGCCCTGCATGCTGATCGCCTCGACCGCCGCGTTGCCGCCGGAAATGCCGTACCGGGTGCGGGTGTAGCCGGACCGCGGGCTGTCGGTGAAGGTCGGCGTCTGACTCAGCCCGTGCAGGTTGGTCCACTGCTTGACCTGTTCCCCGAAGTTGGGGTACCGCAGGATCTCGTCGTTGGTGCCGTGCCAGATCTGCATCCGCGGCCGCGGTCCGGTGTACCCCGGGTACGCGTTGCGCACCAGGTCACCCCACTGTTGCGGGGTCCGGATGACCTGGCCGTTGGCGCACTCGCTGTTCCATTCCGAGCCGCCGGTGGTGGCGAAGCAGCCGAACGGTACGCCGGCGAAGGCGGCTCCCGCGGCGAACACGTCGGGGTAGAGCCCGAGGAGCACGTTGGTCATCATCGCCCCGGACGAGACGCCGGTGGCGAAGATCCGGGCCGGGTCGACGGAGTAGCGGGCCCGGACGTGATCGACCATCGACATGATGCCCACCGGGTCGCTGCCGCCGCCGCGACGCAGGGCCTGCGGGGAGTAGACGTCGAAGCACTGACTGCTGCGGGTCACCGACGGGTAGATCACGATGTAGCCGTACTGGTCGGCCAGGGACGCGAACTGGGTGCCGGAGTGCATCGCGGGCCCACTGCCGGTGCAGTAGTGCACCACGACCAGCAGCCCCGGCCGTGGCGCGACCCGGTCCGGCACGTACAGGTGCATGCGCAGGTTGCTCGGATTGCTGCCGAAGTTGGTCACCTCGGTCAGTGTGGCCGCCGACGCGGGGTTCGGCACCGACAGCGCGGCCAGCGCTGTCAGGGCGACAGCCGCCAGGGCGGCACACCACAGTCTGATCGCCTTCTTCATCGAAACAGGTCCTCCGGGCGGAAGGTGGACAGGGCTTCGTTCCCATCGAGGACTGCCCGTGCCCTACCTCGTCCGACTCAGGAACATCGACAAGCTTCGTGGTCTTCGGGTGGTGTGACAAGGTGCGCCGGCCCGGCAGCGCCCAGCGTCGGCCGGGTAGCGCCCAGCGGCGACGGGGCCGCGCCCAGCGGCGGTGGATCAGCGGCAAGCGGCCGCACCGCACCCGGAGCGGCATCCGCGCCCTATCCTCTGGCTGTGCGGGATCGACGGGTGATGCTGTTGTGGGCGGGTTTCGCGCTGGCCGCACTGATCTCGGTCGCCGTCGTGCTCCGGCGTCCCGACCGTCTGTCCGACCTGCACATCTATCACGGCGCACTGGTCGACCTGCGGGCCGGGCGACCGCTGTACGAGTACGCGGCGACGAACGGGGGTCCGTTCACGTATCCACCGTTCGCCGCGCTTGTGCTCTGGCCGATCACGGCCGTGCCCCTCGGTGTGACCGAGGCGTTCTGGTTGGCGGCGACCTGCGCTGCCGTGGTGGCCGTCGCGGTACCGGTCGGCCACGCGCTGGCTGCGGGACGCGGCACCCTGCCGTCGGCTGGCCCGCAAGCCGGTGCGGCCGGCGTGATGGCCTCGCCCTCCGCCGCCGTCGCGGCCGTCGCCGTGGCGCTCATGGTCTCCGCACCCGTGCAGAGCAATCTGCGCTTCGGGCAGGTGAGCATCTTCATCGTGCTCATGGCGCTGCTCGACGGCATGGGACGGCCCTCGCGGGCGCGAGGGGTGCTGGTCGGGGTGGCGGCGGCGATCAAGCTCACCCCGCTGCTGTTCGTGCTCTATTTCCTGGCCTGCGGCCGGTACCGGGACGCGGCCCGCGCGACGGCCGCCTTCGTCGGCTGCGGGGCGCTCGCGCTGGTCGTCCTCCCGACGGAGAGCATGACCTACTGGGCGGGCACGGTGGCGCAGACCTCCCGGATCGGCAACCTGGCGTCGCTGGGCAACCAGTCGGTACACGGGATGTTGCTGCGTCTCGGAGTGGCCGAACGGTCCCTGCCACTGATCTGGGCCACCCTGGTGGCGCTCATCTGCGCGCTCGCCCTGCTGCGGGCCCGAGGGCTCGCCGGGCAGGGCCGAACCGGGCACGCGGTGGTGCTGGTCGGCTGCGCCACCGTGGCCGCCTCCCCGGTCTCCTGGACGCATCACCAGGTGTGGACCGTGCTGGCGGCGATGCTGCTGGTCGGCGCCGTCGGCGTGACCCGTCGGGTCGCCGGCGTCGCGCTGCTGGCCAGCATGGTGCTGTCGCTGGGTGTCGTCCTGGCCCCGGTGTCGACCCGACCCGGTGTGCAGTTCCTCTTCGAGAACGCCCGTGCGCTCGGCGTGTGCCTGCTCTGCGTTGCGGGGTTCGGCGCTGTCGCGCTCACCGCCGGTCGTACCCACCGCCGGGTCGACGTCCGGCGCGGCTGGCTGCGGGTGGGTGTCGCCTCCCTCGGCGCGCTGGCGTTCTTCGCCGTGCAGCCGCTGCCCGCCGGAGCCGACCCCACCTTCAAGGCGTACCGCCTGTCGGACGTGGTCGACCCGCGGTACTTCTTCGTGTGTCGGGGTCCGGTCGAATGCGCCCGCTACCGCACCGACGCCCCGGTCACCTTCGGCACCCGGCGGGAGAAGACGAAGGTACGCGTCAACGGTGTGGTCTCCGGCCAGGTGGCCCGGCTCGACACCACTCCGCCCCGGGCGGTCCACCCCGCACCATTCCGCTGCTGGCCGCCTACCCCGGCGTGCGGACGTTCTCGTTCCGTTCGGCCACCATGGTGCACGGGCGGCTGGTCGCCTACTCCGCCGATGGACGTGCCCTGGCCACGTACGACGACGAGCTGGCCGCCGCGGTACGCGCCGGCGGAGCCTAGGTGCTACTGCTCGCCGTCGATGACGTCGGTCTCGCCGTCGTGGGTGTACGTAACCGGCGGGTGCTCGTCGGGTCGTGGGGTCTGCGCCGGGTCGTGGTGGGGGTCGCCGTCCGGGGAGAACAGCACCTGGTCGGTCTTCGTGCTCTTCTCACGCTCTTCCTCCGGCTCGGTCACGACCCGCTCCTCACCTCGTGGACATTCCTCCCCGACGCTACGTGCGACGTGCGACGCGTCGCCCCGACCGGGCGCCACCGCCACCCGATCGGGGGCGGCGGCCATCACGGTCGCAGCAGGACCGGTCCTGCGTCGATACGGGTCCGGAACAACGCGTACGGCTTGCGTCGCAGGTCGCGCCCCCGGTTGAACGGCGGCTGGCGGTGCACCTGGTTGGCGGTGATGTAGAGATGTCGGTTGGTGGCCACGCTCAGGGTGTCCGGCCAGAGCAGGCGGGCGTCGTGCACCACCGTCTCGTACTCGCCGTCGGGGCGACGCCGCAGGACCGCGTTGTGCTCGTAGTTGGTGAGGTAGAGCCGGCCGGCGTCGTCGGACTCCAGGCCGTCGGCACCGCCGCCCTTGTCTCCCTCGTCGATCACGGTCGCGGCGACCTCCGCGTCGCCCAGGCTGCGGTCGGCCAGGGCGTCCGTGGCGACGCTGTACCAGCGCCGGGTCGCGAGGGCGCAGTAGTAGAGGCGTGCGCCGTCGGCGGAGATCGCGATGCCGTCGGCGCCCACACCCACCGGCTGTGGCGGACCGTCCGGGGGACGGACCATGAACGGGCGTCCCTCGACCACCGGACGGAAATCCGCCAGCGGCGCCGCCTTGGTGGAGGGGTGGTCGTTGAGGCGCCGCCACGACGTCCCGCTGGCCAGGTCGACCACGATGATGGCGTTGGGAGCACCATCGGCGGAGTCGGTGATGTAAGCCAACCCCGCCTCGCCGCGCCGCAGGTCGAAACGCACGTCGTTGAGGTACGTCGTGGGCAGGGCCACCTCGGGCGGAAACGTGATCACCTGGGCGACCGTGTCGGTGCTCAGGTCGACGCGGACCAGCTTCGGTCCGCCCGGCGAGGTGGGTTGGAACATCGGGCTGCCCGTGTCGAGCACCCAGAGCCGGTCGGCCGGGTCGACCACCACGCTCTGCACCGACACGAAGGCCGAGGCGTCGTCGTCGCCGGACGGAGTGTTCCATCGCAGATCGGGATAGGGGACCTCGCGGCCGCGGCGCAACTCCACCACGGTCGCGGGCACCTGGTCACCCCACCGGGGGAAGTTGACGAAGAGGCGGCCACGGTGCGAGACGGTCACCCCGGTGGGCATCGGGCCCCGGAACCGGTGCACCACGTCCAGCGTGCCGACCGGTTCGTCCCTAGGTAGTGCGATACGCATCCCTCGACCTCCCGTCACGCACAGGGATTAAATGATCTCTTTACGTCTATCATCTCAAACCGGACGACGAACGCGAACCCGTCGTCGCCCATCCGACCCGACAGCCCCCGCGGGGTGTCGCACCGTCCGTGCCGGCGGCGCTCCGAACGCCGCGCGTCGTACGGCCCGGCACGTTCCGGTGAACGTCGCTGGACGTGGCGGGAGCGGCGAGAAGCCGTTTCGTCATCCAACCGTCATGTGTCCGCGCGGTGCCCGCCACCTGGTGGCGGCAGGGTGGGATCCCGTCCCCTCTGACCTGGGAAGGAGCACGCCATGGCCGTCGTCCTGGATGACCACCTGGTCACCCTGACCTGTGACAACTGCGGTGACACGGTCACCGGGCCGCGGTTGTCCTCCGACGCGGAGCTGGTGTGGCCGCTGCTGTCGGAGCACGGCTGGAGCGGCTTCCCGCTGGCCGACGGTCCGCACCGCTGCGTGCACTGCACCCGCCTCGGCCCCGCCGCCGCAGGCGTGCCCGGCGGCATCCTCGGCATCGAGCATCTCGGTGCCGTGACCGTGGTGACCGTCGCCGGCGACGTCGATCTCGACACCGGCGAGACGCTGCAGATGGCGTTGCAACACGCGGCTGACATGGGCGGACACGTCGTGGTGGACCTCGGCCGGACGGATCTTCTCGATTCCACCGCCCTCGGGGTGCTCGTCCGCGCTCACCGCGGTGCCACCGACCGCGGCGCACTGCTCTGCGTCGTGTCGACCTCGCCACTGATCCGGCAGGTGCTCCGCGTCACCCGACTGGACGAGGTGTTCCCGGTCGCGGACTCACGCGCCGCCGCGCTGGCCCGCCTCGAGGGTTCCGCGGGTGCGGACCCGCAGGCGCGCCGCGACTGATCGGTCGCCGCGTCCGGCCCGTCCACGGCGCCGGTGCCGGGCGCCGTGGACGGGCCGGAGTTCAGCGGCGGCTCCGCCGGTGCCCGGCCAGCCGCAGCGCGTTGCACACGTCTGTCACGCCCTCGACGTCCCAGGCCAACTCACCGGCCGCGCGACGGGTCTCGGCGCTGGCGACCAGGCCGGTGAGGATCACCACCCGGTTCTGCACCATCACCGTGATCTGCTGCCGGCGGGTCGACCAGTCGGCACTCAGCCGCTGGGCGACCAGGGCGGCGAGGCGGACGTCCTCGTCGTGGTGCTGCGGCTCGTCCCAGAGGGCGCGGAAGGAGTGATCGTCGGGCATCGGCCAAGGCCACGGCATCACCACAACGGTCTCCTTCGTCGTCGACACCGGCGACCCGACGCGCCGTTTCGATCGACCACCACCTTGCGCAACGACCTTGGAGTCGACCGCACGGTTGCATGACAGTTGCATGACGAATCGCTCAGCCCGCAGCGGCCGGACCGTGCGTGGGCCCGGCCGCTCCGGACGCGGTCAGCCGCTCACCCGGACGGCGTCGGCACAAGTCACAGCGGCGCGCCGGTCGGTGGCCGGCCGTCTCCGGTCCGGTCGGCCGACGGCAGCCACAACACGAAGGTGCTGCCCGCTCCGGGCCGGGAGAACACCGCCACCTGCCCGCCGTGCGACTCGACGATCTGCCGGACGATGGCCAACCCCAACCCGGTCCGCCGGTCACCGGAACCGTTCCGCCCGGCCTCGCCACGCCAGAACCTATCGAAGACGCGGCCCTGGTCGCCCTCGGCGATGCCCGGTCCCTCGTCGACGACGGCCAACCACAACCAGTCACCCGCCCGGCCGGTCGCCACCTTGATCGCCCCGCCGGGCGGGGAGAGGCGTACCGCGTTGGACAGCAGGTTCCCGGCGGCCCGACGGAGCGCGTCGGGATCGCCGATGAGGGCGAGACCCGGGCCGAGGGCGTACCGCATCCGCAGGCCACGGCCGGTGGCCAGGGTGGCGAAGTCCTCGCCCGCCTCGCGGGCCACGGTGCTGAGGTCCACATCGGTGTCGGACATCGAGTCGGCGTCCCGACGGGCGGTGGCCAGCAGATCCTCGACCAGCCGGGACATCCGGGTGGTGGCCCGGTCGATGGTCGCCACCGCGGCGGTGCGCTCCTGCTCGCCGGCCTCCGGCGAGGTGAGTGAGGCGTCGAGGTTCGCCCGGATGATCGCCAGCGGGCTGCGCAGCTCGTGCGAGGCGTCGTCGATGAGCTGCCGCTGGGCGTGGAAGGCATGGTCCAGCCGGTCGAGCATGGAGTCGATGGTGTCACCGAGGTCGCGTAGCTCGTCGCGGGGACCGGTCAGGCGGATCCGTCGGGACAGGTCGGTGGCCTGGATCTCCCGAGCGGTGCGGGCGATCGCGCCCACCGGGCGCAGCGCCCGGCCGGAGAGCACCCAGCCGATGCCCAGGCTGGCCACGAAGAGCCCACCGAGCGCGATCAACGAATAGTCCCGGACCGTCTGCAACAGCCGCAGGTTCACCTCGTCCTCGATCTGCTGGACCTCGGCCACCTCAAGCGTGGTGCCGGTGGGCACCTTGCTCCCGTCGCTCTTGAGCTTGACCAACTGCGCCTCGTACCGTTTGGTGATCGGCTTGGGATCGACCGCCCGGTCCACCGCGATGTACGCCACCAGCAGACCCGCACCGGCCAGCGCGAACAGCAGCGTCGAGTAGAGCACCGTCAACCGGAACCGGATCGAGCGGAAGACAGTCACGTCCGTACCTCCCGTAGCCGGTAGCCGCGCCCGACGACCGTCTCGATCGCCGGGGCGTCGCCGTCACCGGTGAGTTTGCGCCGCAGCGTACCCACGGTGACGCGGACGGTCTCGGTGAACGGGTCCGCGTTGGCGTCCCAGACGTGCTCCAGCAGCTCCTCGGCGGGCACCACCCGTCCGGGGCGGGTCATCAGGTACTCCAGGACGCCGAATTCCTTGCGCGTCAGGTGCAGCTGCCGGCTGCCGCGCCGGGCCTCGTGCCGCGCCACGTCCAGGCTCAACGCGCCGACGGTGAGCACCGCCCCGGTCCCGCCGGTGTCCCGGCGCAGCAGCGCCCGTACCCGTGCGAGCAGCTCGACCAGCGCGAACGGCTTCACCAGATAGTCGTCGGCACCCTCGTCGAGGCCACGGACCCGGTCGCCGAGCGCACCGCGGGCGGTGAGCATCAGCACCCGCAGCTCCTGCCCGCCGGCCACCTCGACCTCGCCCGAGCGGATGGCCCGGCACATCGCGAACCCGTCGACGTCGGGCAGATTGACGTCGAGCAGCATGAGGTCGTACGCGTTGACCAACAGCAGCTCGTACGCCTGCGCCGCGTCGGCGGCCAGGTCGACGGCGTAACCGGCCCGGACCAGCCCGACCCGCAACGCGCCGGCCAGGTCCTCTTCGTCCTCCACCACGAGCAGCCGCATCTTCCCGTCATCCCCTCGCGATCAGCCCCTGTGCCACCTGAGCCGCCCGGTCGACCGGGATGGCGAAGCCGATGCCGATGTTGCCGCTGCCCTCCAGCGTGGCGATGGCGGTGTTCACGCCGACCACCTCACCCCGGCCGTTGACCAGCGGGCCGCCGGAGTTGCCCGGGTTGATCGACGCATCGGTCTGCACCGCCGGCTGCCTGGCCCCGCCGCCGAGGCGGACCGGCCGGTCCAGGGCGCTGACGATCCCGGCGGTCACCGTCCCGGAGAGTCCGAGCGGGGAACCGACGGCGAGCACCGGCTCACCGACCCGCGTCTGGCCGGCCGGCGCCAGCGGCAGCGGGCGCAGGCCGTTACCCGGATCGACGCGCAGCACGGCTATGTCGGTACCCGGGTCGCGGCCGACCAACCGTGCGGTGAGCCGACGGCCGTCCTGACCGACCACATGGATCGTGCCGCCACGGGCCACCACGTGGTCGTTGGTGACCACGTGGCCACGCTCGTCGATCAGGAACCCGGATCCGGACGCGCCCCGGCCACCGGTCGACACCCGCACCGACACCACCCCGGCCAGCACCCGGTCGGCGGCGGCGACCAGGTCGCCACCCGTACCGGTTGCCGGGTCGCCCGGCGCGGCCCCCTGGGCGGCCGGTGGCGCGTCGTCGGCGGCGACGTGACCGGCGACGCCGCCGGCACCGGCCGACACCGCGACCAGGGCCAGCCCGGCCAGCAGCGTCCGGGGCCAGCGCGTGGTGGCGGCGGCCGGTTCGGCGGGTCGGTCCCTCGGATCGGTCGGCCGGTACGGCGGACCCGCGGGCCCCGCCGGTGCGCCCGGTGGTACGGCGACCGGAGCGGACCCGGCCGGCTGGTCGTCGGGTGTCAGGGCGGGTGAGACGAAGCGTGGGCCGCGCGGCTCGCCCAGCCCCGGAATCGTGCTCGACATGCGTCGTCCTCTCCTCGGGGAAGGCCGTGGTACGGGGCGGTCAGGGCAGTCGGGAGAACCAGAACATCGAGGCGGCGGCGGCCAGCAGGGCGAGCACCAGACCGGCACCGATGAACCGTGCCGACACGTCCTGGCGTTCCAGCCGGTGACCGACCGACGAACCGATGTCGGAGTACGCCTCGCGTAACTCGTCGCTGCTGCCCGCCTCGTAGTAGCCGCCGCCGGCCTGCTCGGCCACCGCTCGCAGGGTCTCCCCGTCGACCGGGACCGGTTGACCGCCGCCGATACGACCGTCCAGGGTGCCGAAGGAGATGGTGTCGACCGGTACGCCCGCCTCCACCGCCTCGGCGGCGGCCAGCGTCGGTTGGCGTCCCGAGGTGTTCGCCCCGTCGGAGAGCACCACCACCCGGGCCGGTGGCGGTTCCTCGGCGGCCCGCGCGTCCAGGGTGCGGATCGCCTCCAGAGAGGTGTGGATCGCCTCGCCGATCGCCGTACCCTGGATGCCGGTGACGCCCTCGTCGAGCCGGTCGATGCCGGCGGTGACGGCCTCACGGTCGCTGCCGGGGGCGACCATCACCGACGCGCTGCCGGCGAAGGCCACCAGACCCACGTTGAACTCCTCCGGCAGCTCGGTGACGAACTCGCGGGCCGCTTCCCTCGCCGCGATCAACCGGTCCGGTGGTACGTCGTCGGCGAGCATCGACCGGGACACGTCGACGGCCACGATGACGGTGGCCCGCTCCCGGGGCACCCGCACCTCGTCGGTCGGGCGGGCGAAGCCCACCACCAGCAGCGCCAGCATCGCGATGAACAGCCCGGCAGGTACGTGCCGACGCCACGCGGGTCGGGCCGGCGCCACCTTGTCCAGCAGACGCAGGTTGGTGAACCGGACGGCGTACCGACTGTGCCGCCGCTGGACCAGCAGGTAGCCGACCACCAGGGCGGCGACGCCGGCCAGCAGCCACAACCGTTCGGGCGACTCCCAGCTCACGGCCGCACCTCGATCCGTCGCGTGCCGCCCTGCGGCCGGGCCGTGTGATGGTCCCCTCGCTGCCGCCTCGTCACGCGGCTCCTCCGTTCGTGGGTCGGGTCGCCCGAGCCAGTCGGCGCTGGGCGTGCACGTGCCGGACGATGTCGGCGATCCAGTCCCGGTCGGTGCTCAGTGGCAGGTGCGCCGCGCCGGCCCGGCGCAGCGCGCGGGCCACGGCCAGTCGTTGTGCGGCGGCGGCCGCCGCATAGCGGTCGCGCAGCCGACGGCTGCCGGTGGAGACCTCGCGTCGTCGTCCGCTCTCCGGGTCGAGCAGGGTGATCAGGCCGACGTCGGGCAACTCCAGCTCGCGTGGGTCGCGGACCTCGACCGCGAGCACCTGGTGTCGCGCGGCCAACCGTCGCAGCGGCCGTTCCCAGTCCGGGGGCGCGCCCGCGGCGCCGGCCACGCCCTCGTCGGGCAGACCGTCCAGGAAGTCCGAGACGACCACCGCCAGCCCGCGTCGTCCGGCCGACCGGCGTAGCCCGTCGATGGCCTCGGCCAGTGGCACCGGGTCGCTGGCCGGTCGGCCACGCGGCACCTCCAGCAGGGTGCGCAGCAGGCCGAGCAGGTGGGGCCGGCCGGTGCGGGCGGGAAACCGGCGTACTCCGGCGTCGCCGAGCACGTGCGCGCCGAGCCGGTTGCCGGAGCCGGCGGTCAGGAAGCCCACCGCGGCGACGGCCGCCACCGCCAGCTCCCGCTTCTCCAGCTCGGCGGTGCCGAAGTCCATGCTGGGCGTCGCGTCGACCAGGGTCCAGGTGGTCAGCTCCCGGTCGGCGTCGAGGGTACGCACGTGCGGCACGGTCGTCCGCGCCGTCACCGACCAGTCCATCCGTCGTACCTCGTCCTCGCCGGGGCGGTACTCCCGGCTGCCGGCCGCCTCGCTGCCCGGTCCCGGCAGCAGGCCCAGGTGCTGCCCGTGCAGCAGCCCGTCGAGGCGGCGGGTGATGGTCAGTTCCAGCCGGCGCAGCCGCCGCTGCGGTGCCAGCTGCCCGACGCTGCTCGCGCTCCCGTTCATGCCGCCGCCCCCAGGCCCGGACCCTGGTCTTCCTGGGCGGGGGCGATCTGTGGTGGCGGCACCGCCTCGACGACGCGCCGCACCAGATCGCGTGGGTCGACGTCGTCGGCCACCGCGTCGAAGGAGAGCACCAGCCGGTGAGCGAGCACGTCGGCGGCGATCTCCCGAACGTCGGCGGGGAGCACGTAGTCGCGGCCGCGCAGCAGTGCCAGGGCCCGCGCCCCGGCGACCAGGCCGAGCGTGGCGCGAGGGCTGGCACCGTAGGCCAGCTGCGCCGCCACGTCCGGAAGCTCGAACCGGCGGGGGTCCCGGGTGGCCAGCACCAGCCGTACGACGTACTCGGCCAGGGCGTGATGGACGAACACCTCACGGGCGCGGGCCTGCAACGCCACCAGCCGGGCCGGATCCAGCACCGGCCGGGCGGCCGGCGTGCCGGTGCCCATCCGGTAGAGGATGCCCAGCTCCTCGTCGTCGGTGGGGTAGTCGACGACGATCTTCATGAGGAACCGGTCCCGCTGGGCCTCGGGAAGCTGGTAGACCCCCTCGGACTCGATCGGGTTCTGCGTTGCCAGCACCAGGAACGGGGTCGGCACCGGGTACGTCCGCCCGCCGAGCGAGACGTGTCCCTCGGCCATCACCTCCAGCAGCGCCGACTGCACCTTCGCCGGAGCCCGGTTGATCTCGTCGGCAAGGACCAGGTTGGCCATGATCGGCCCCAGTTCGACGTCGAAGCTCTCCTTCGAGGCCCGGTAGATCCGGGTGCCGAGGATGTCCGACGGCACCAGGTCGGGGGTGAACTGGATCCGGGCGAAACTGCCGCCCACCGCGGTGGCGAGGGTCTCCGCGGCGAGGGTCTTGGCCACCCCGGGCACCCCTTCGAGCAGGCAGTGCCCCCTGGCGAGCAGCGCGGTCAGGAGTCGCTCCACCAGCCGGTCCTGGCCCACGATGACCCGCTTCACCTCGAAGAGGGTCTGCTCCAGCAGTCGGGTGTCGTCGGCGCGCACCGCCATCAGATCTGGTGCCGGTGCGGGAAGATCCTGGATGGTGCTGCCCATGCGCTGCTCCTCCTCGGTCGCCTCTGTGGACGCGGGTACCCGGACAACGGGGGGAAGCCCGGGCACCCGCACATGACCCATTGGGCCAGAAGGGACCGAAAGCCAACCGAACGACCGACGCCGCAGCGACGGCGGTGGTTCTTCAGCGGCGCACGAGCGCGTCGTACACGGCGGCGAACCGCGCGCGCCGTTCGGCGTAGTGCTCGACGTGGGCGGGTCGGGGCTCGTACGTCGTACCGGTGGCCCGGGCCGCGCGGGGGACGTCGGGTGCCAGGACGTCGAGTGCGAGCAGTGCCGTTCCGCGCTGCGTGGCGCGCCGACGGGTGACGTGTGTGACGGGTCGCCCGAGCACGTCGGCGAGGATCTGGAGCCACTCGGGATGGTCGTTGCTGACCCGGCCCGCCGCCGCGACCTCCACGACGTCCGGCGCGGCGGGACGCAGTTCGTCGGCGACGCGCGCGTAGGTCATGGCCACGCCCTCGACGATCCCGCGGAACAGCGTGTCGGCGTCCGTGGCGGCCGACACCCCGCCGAGCACGGCGCGGGCCTCGCCGGCCCAGCCGGGCGCGCGTTCACCGGTGAGGTACGGCAACACCAGCGGTGTGGCGTCACTCGGTGGCGCGGTGAGCGCGTTCGTGAACTCGGGGCTGAGGCGCAACGTGTGCTGCGCCCAGCTGATGGAGCGGCCGACATCGTTGATCGCTCCGCCGAGCAGCGTGCGTTCCGCGTCGACCCGGTAGTTCCACAGCCCGAACGGAAGGGGGTCGGCCGGGCCGTCGAGCAGTACCCGCAGCGCGCCGCTGGTGGAGGTCGCCGCCGTCAGCACGGTGGCGTCGGTCGCCCCGGAGCCGATGTTGCTGGCCAGGCCGTCGGTGATGACCGGAAACCAGGCCGCCCGAGCGAGCGCGGGCCAACGCGCCGGGGCCACCGAAGCGACCGGCTCCGCCGCGTCGCGCGGCGCGGAGAGCTGCTCGGGGCCGATACCCCCGGCGGCGAGCAACTCGGCGTCGAGTTCACCGCTGCGCCGGTCGAGCAGGCCGCTCCACGCCACCGTGGAGGTTCCGGCCAGTGGGTGCCCGACCAGCCGGGCCAGGACGTACTCGCCAAGGGACCACCAGTGGGTGACACCGGCGAAGACGCGCGGCTGCGCGGCCGCGAGCCAGCGCAGGCGCGGGGCATGATAGCTCGTGTGCAGGCGGGTGCCGGTGCGCTGCTGCACCGCCTGCTCGTCGAGTTCCTCCCGCAACGCCGCGACCGCGTCGGCGCTGCGGGAATCGGCGTAGGTCAGGCAGGCAGTGAGCGGCCGTCCGGCCGCGTCGACCCCGATCAGCGAGGCGGCGAAGGTGTCCATCGCGACACCGGCGATCCGGCTGCCCAGCTCCGGATCCCCGGCAACGGTGTCGAGGACCTGCTCCACCTCGGCGGTCACCTGGTCGGGGTCAATGACCGAGGTGCCGTCGGGCGCGACCGTGAAGGCGTGCGGCACCTTGTACTGCAACCCCTGGACCCGTCGGCCCGACGCGTCGTGCACGCCGCCACGGGTGGCGGTGGATCCGATGTCCAATGCGAGGACCAGCGGATCCACCGCCGAGTCGAGGGC
The DNA here is from genome assembly GCF_056150025.1 of Micromonospora aridisoli. NCBI lineage: Bacteria > Bacillati > Actinomycetota > Actinomycetes > Micromonosporales > Micromonosporaceae > Micromonospora > Micromonospora aridisoli. The sequence goes on from NZ_JAXCFK010000014.1 coordinate 17,738, forward strand.
GACGTCATCGTCGATCGGGGTCATCGCGGTCCTCGTCGTCGACGGCACGGGTCACCGGCCACCATAGCCAATGCCGAACCGTCGAAGACCTGCCAGGAGCGGAGGGCTTGCCCCTGACGTGGCGTGATGCCACATAGTCGTGGCGTGGGGGAGAACCTGACCGTGGGACGGGTGGCCGTGCTGGCCGGCGTGACCGTCCGCACGCTGCATCACTATGACGAGATCGGCCTGCTGCGGCCGTCCGCGCGGACCTCTGCCGGGCACCGGGCCTACTCGGCGGGTGATGTGGAGCGACTGCGGGAGGTGCTCGCCTATCGACGGCTGGGGTTCGGATTGCGGGAGATCGCGAACCTGGTCGACGACCCGACCATCGACGCGGTGGCACACCTGCACCGGCTGCGCGTTCTGTTGTCGGAGCAGCGCGACCGCTCCGCTGCCATGGTGACGGCCATAGACAGGGAACTGGAGGCGCGGGCGATGGGGATCAGGATCACACCCGAGGAACAACTGACAGCGTTCGGTGCGCAGTTATACGAGTCCATCGGATCCGCGTACCCGGCGACGCGCCGCACCGAGCCGCGGATCGCCGCGCGCGTCTGGGACGCCCTCGGTGACGCACGGACGGTACTGAACGTCGGGGCCGGCACCGGCTCCTACGAACCCCCCGACCGTGATGTCACGGCGGTGGAACCGTCGGCGGTCATGCGGGCACAACGTCCCGCGGGCGCGGCGCCGTGTGTGGCCGCCGCCGCGGAGAGCCTGCCGTTCGAGGATCGGTCCTTCGACGCGGCGATGGCCTTCAGCACCGTTCACCACTGGCACGACCCGATCGCCGGGCTGCGCGAGATGCGGCGCGTGGCCCGCCGCGTGGTGGTGTTCACCCACGACGCCAGCGACACCGGCTGGCGTCACCGGTTCTGGCTCACCCGCGACTATCTGCCCGAGGTCGCCGGCCTGGTAGCCGGCCGCCCTTCGGTGGACCGGCTGGCCCACGCGATCGGGGCCCGCATGGAGCCGGTGCTCATCCCGTGGGACTGCGCTGACGGCTTCTTCGAGGCCTACTGGCGCAGACCCGAGGCGTACCTGGACGAGCACGTGCGCCGCGCGGTGTCGGTCTGGACCAGAGTCGGGCCGCAGGCCGAGCAACGGGCCGTGAACAAGCTCCACGAAGACCTCGCCTCGGGCCGGTGGACCGACCGCAACCGCGAACTCGCTGCCCTCGACGCGGCCGAACTCGGTCTCCGTCTCCTCGTGGCCTGAACCACCGGCCCGCTGTCACCGTCGGCCTGGCGCTCTTGGGAGTGATCGGTTCGTCCACGGGTAGATGGTCCATGTCGGGGTTGCCGCGTTGCGGGAGGTGTGATGGTCAGGCGTAGGACCTTCCGTGACGCCGTGGTGCTGATCACGGGAGCGTCGAGCGGAATCGGCCGCGCGACCGCGTTGGCCTTCGCCGCTGAGGGGGCCCGATTGGTGCTCGCCTCGCGCAGCCAGGAGGCCCTCGCAGGGGTGGCACACGACTGCCGGGCACGAGGCGGGCAGGTGCTGGTGGTGCCGACCGACATCGCGGACCCGGCGGCCGTCGAGCGACTGGCCCGGTCGGCGGTGCGGCGGTTCGGGCGGATAGACGTATGGGTGGAGGCGGCGGCCGTCGGCATTGCCGGGCCGCTGGGCGCTGAGTCGGTGGACGAGCTTCGTCGGCTGGTCGACACCAACGTGTTCGGCGTCGCGCTCTGCGCCCGCGCCGCCCTGGCCACCTTCCAGGCGCAGGGCAACGGGACCCTCGTGCTCGTCGGGTCGTTGCTGTCGCTGTTCCCCAACCCGCTGGTCCCGCTCTACTCCATGAGCAAGTTTGCCATCCGGGGCCTCGCCTTGAACCTTCAGCAGGCCGTCGCCGGTCATCCTCGGATCCGGGTCTGCCTCGTGCTACCGGGGCCGGTCGACACGCCCTTCTTCAAGCGGGCCGCCAACCACTCGGGTCGCCAACTGCGCGCCATCCCTCCCGCGTACGCACCGGAGCGACTAGCCGCCAAGATCCTCGCGTGCGCTCGCCGCCCGCGCAGGCAGGCGACAACGGGGGTGGTCGCACACCTGGCGCTGGTCGCACACCGCCTGGCACCGCGTGTCACCGAGTCGTTGGTCGCCCGGTGGAGCGCCGCGCTCCTGACCAGGCCGGCCCCGGCGGCACCCGGGTCGGGATCGCTGTCCGAGGCACCACCGACCGGAGCGGTGCACGGCGGATATCGTCGCGGCCGGATCCGCCGTCGGCTCGGCGAGTGGTTGGGCGTCGCCCCCCGAGCGCGTAGGAACCGGCCGGCCCCGGGCTGACCGCCAGGCACGCCTGGCAGCCGGCCCGGGAGTACCGAACCCTGCTCAGTCCCGGTGGCGCTGGGCGCGGTAGCGGCGGATCAGGGTTGCGGTGGAGGAGTCGACGCCGTCCAGGTCCGCCCGGTCGCCGGTGAGCAGCGGGGCGAGCTGGTTGGCCATCACCTTGCCCAGCTCGACGCCCCACTGGTCGAACGGGTTGACGTCCCAGATCGAGCCCTCGGTGAGCACGATGTGCTCGTAGAGGGCGACCAGTTGGCCGAGCGTGGCCGGGGTGAGCCGGTCGGCCACGATCGACGTGGTCGGATGGTTGCCGGCCATCACCCGGTGGGGCACCAGTTCCGGTGCGGTGCCCTCGGCCGCGACCTGCTCGGCGGTCCGGCCGAAGGCCAGCGCCGCGGTCTGGGCGAAGAAGTTCGACATGAACAGGTCGTGCATGTCGCCGATGTCGTGGTTGGGCTCGCTGAACCCGATGAAGTCCGCCGGCACCAGCCGGGTGCCCTGGTGCAGCAGCTGGTAGAAGGCGTGCTGGCCGTTGGTGCCGGGCTCGCCCCAGAAGATCTCGCCGGTGTCGTACGACACGGTCCGCCCGTCGGTGCGTACCGACTTGCCGTTGCTCTCCATGGTCAACTGCTGGAGGTAGGCGGGGAACCGGTGCAGGTACTGCGAGTACGGCAACACCGCGTGGGTCTGGGCGCCCAGGAAATTGGTGTACCAGACGTTCAGCAGGCCGAGCAGCACCGGTGCGTTCTCGGCCAGCGGAGCGGTGCGGAAGTGCTCGTCCACGGCGTGGTAGCCGGCGAGCATCTCGTCGAAGCGGGCCGGTCCGATGGACAGCATCACCGACAGGCCCACCGCCGAGGGCAGTGAGTACCGACCGCCCACCCAGTCCCAGAAGCCGAACATGTTGGCCGGGTCGATGCCGAAGTCCGCCACCCGCTGGGCATTGGTGCTGACCGCGACGAAGTGGCGGGCCACCGCGTCGGCGTCGGCGTCGAGGCCGGCCAGCAGCCAGCGGCGTGCCTGCTCGGCGTTGGCCAGGGTCTCCTGAGTGGAGAAGGTCTTCGACACCACCACGAACAGGGTGGTGGCCGGATCCAGGTCGGCGGTGGTGTCGTGGATGTCGGTGGGGTCGATGTTCGAGACGAAACGGCAGCTCAGACCGCCGTCGCGGTATGCCTTCAACGCCTCGTACGCCATCACCGGGCCGAGGTCGGAGCCGCCGATGCCGATGTTGACCACGGTGCGGATCCGTTCGCCGGTGTGCCCGCGCCACTGGCCGGAGCGTACCTTCTCGGCGAACTCGGCCATCCGTTCCCGCACGGCGTGCACGTCGGCCACCACGTCCTGTCCGTCGACGGTCAGCGTGGCGTCCCGGGGCAGCCGCAGCGCGGTGTGCAGCACCGCACGGTCCTCGGTGCCGTTGATGTGGGCACCGGTGTACATGGCGGCGATCCGGTCGGCGAGTCCGACCCGTTCGGCCAGGGCGGTCAGCAGCCGCAACGTCTCGTCGGTGACGAGGTTCTTGCTGTAGTCGACGTAGAGGTCGCCCACCTCGACCGTCAGGCGTCGGCCCCGGTCGTGGTCGGTGGCGAACAGCTCCCGCAGGTGCGTCCCGCGGATCTCGTCGGCGTGCTTGCGCAGGGCCTGCCACTCGTCGGTGCTGGTGACGTCCGCAGCCATCGGATCGATCGTCTCCTCGCAGGGTCGGCACGCCGCCGGCCTCGTCCGGCCGGCGGTGAGACCAGACTGCCACACGAAGATCCGCTCGCCAGCCCGACACGGCACCTGTCACGATCCGCACGGACCCGGGCGCGGTACGCGAAGAGCCGGCGAGTCCACGGGGGTCCGGTGTCTGTCGGTCGCCCGGACAGGGCATGGTGGTGGCATGACGACGTCGGCAACCAGCGCACCCGCAGCTGCCCCCGGAAGACCCGCCACCTCCGGCGTACCGCAGACCCTGCTGGTCCTCGGTGCCAGCGGCGACCTGACCGGGCGGCTGTTGCTGCCCGGCCTGGGTCGGTTGGTGGCCAGTGGGGCCGTGCCCGGGTTGCGCCTGATCGGCAGTGGCATGGACGGCTGGGACGACGAACGGTGGCGCCGGCGGGTGGCCGACTCCTTCGGCGCGGTCGGTGCGGTGGGTGCGGCGGAGTCCGAGGTGATCCGCGAGACGCGCTACCTGGTCGCCGACGTGACGCGCGAGGACGACCTGCGGCGGCTGCTGCGCGACTGCACCGGACCCTTGGTGATCTTCTTCGCGTTGCCGCCGCTGGTGACCGCCCGTTCGGCCGCCGCGCTGGCCCGCATCGGCGTGCCGCCCGGCACCCGGCTGATGCTGGAAAAGCCTTTCGGCGTCGACCGGATCTCCGCTCGTTCGCTCAACGACCTGCTGGCCACCCTCGTGCCCGAGGACCAGGTCCACCGCATCGACCACTTCCTGGGCAAGTCGACCGTACTCAACCTGCTCGGCCTGCGCTTCGCCAACCGGATCTTCGAGCCGGTGCTCAACTCCGCGCACGTGGCCTGCGTGGACATCGTCTTCGACGAGACTCTCGGGCTGGAGGGGCGGGCGGGCTACTACGACGGTGCCGGCGCGCTGGTGGACATGGTGCAGTCCCACCTGCTCCAGGTGCTGGCCCTGCTCGCCATGGATCCGCCACCGACCCTGCGGGCCGAGGAGGTGCGGGGCCGCAAGGCGCAGGTGTTACGGGCCACCCGGCTGTGGCGGGACGATCCGGCGGTGGCCAGCCGGCGGGCCCGGTACGTCGCGGGAGAGGTGGGCGGACGATCGTTGCCGAACTACGCCGACGAACCGGGCGTCGATCCCGCGCGGGGCACGGAGACGTTCGCGGAGCTGACGGTCATGGTGGATAACTGGCGGTGGGCGGGGGTGCCCTTCCGGCTCCGCTCCGGCAAGGCGATGGCCGCCGTACGGAAGGAGGCGATCATCACCTTCAAGCAGCCGCCCCGGGTGCCCGACGGCCTGATCGGCTACGAAGGGCCCGACCGGCTCCGGATCGGCTTCGGCCCGGACCGGCTCGGCCTGGACCTCAACATCAACGGGCCGGGAAATCCCTTCGAGTTGGAACAGGTGGAGCTGGCGGCGGACTTCGGTCCCGGCGATCTGCCCGCGTACGGAGAGGTGCTGCGCGGCGCCTTCGAGGGTGATCCGACGCTGTCGGTGCGCGGCGACGTCGCCGAGGAGTGCTGGCGCATCGTGGAGCCGGTGCTGGACGCCTGGAAGGCCGGCACGGTGCCGCTACAGGAGTACCGGGCGGGCTCCACCGGGCCGGCCGACTCACTGATCGGGCCGGTGCCCGGGTGCCAACCGCCGCCGCACTAGGTGTCCTGACCAGGCACCAGTGCGGCCCCGGCGGGGTACCCGCCGGGGCCGCGTGGTGGTGGTGCGTTCGGATCAGCTGGTGGGGAAGTTGTCCGGGGTGCGGATGCGATCGCGCATGAACGCCCCGGAGGCGGTGAGCACCGAGGTGCCGGTGTAGGTGCTGCCGTTGCAGGTGCCCGGCCGCAACGCCGCACTGCCCTCGGCCTTGTCGGAGAAGGTCCAGTTGGCGTAACCGATCTTCAGCCGGTCGAGCAGGTCGAGCCACTGGGCGCTGCTGGTCAGATCGACGCCCCCGTCACCGGTGTAGTCCACCGTGCCGAACTCGGTGACGAACAGCGGCAGCCGGGCGGCCGCCCGCTCCACCTCGGCCCGGTAGTTGTCCTTGTGCGACGCGGCGTAGAAGTGGAACGCGTACATGATGTTGCTGGCGTTCACCGGGTTGTTGACGATCTCGGTGTGGTTGGCTCCCTCGGAGACGCCCAGTGAGGACCAGGCGCGGGTGCCAACGATGATCACGGCGTCCGGATCGTTGGCCCGGATGACCGGGATGACCTGCTCGGCGTAGTTCTTGATGGTGGACCAGCTGACGCCGTTGGGCTCGTTGGTGATCTCGTAGATCACGTTGTTCTTCGCGGCGTGCCGGGCCGAGACGGCGGCGAAGAAGGTCTTGGCCCGCTCCAGGTTGTACATCGGATCGCCGGGCGTCAACGTGTGAAAGTCGATCATTGCGTACATCCCGCGCCGGGTGGCCTCCTCGACGAGGTTGTTGACCTGGTTGGTGAACCCGGTCGGGTTGGTCTCGTAGCCCTGCTCCTGCACGTACATGGCGATGCGGAACAGGTCGGAGCGCCAGTCGGTGGCGAGGGCGTCGAGCGAGGCGCTGTTGTAGCAGTTGCCGAACCACTGGATGCCGTGGCTGCTCATGCCGCGCAACTGGATCGGCCGGCCGTACTGGTTGCAGAGATTGACCCCGCAGACCCGGAGCTGCCCGTTGATCGCTACCGGGGTCTGTCCACCGGGCGGGGGAGTGGTGGGCGGAGGAGTGGTCGGCGGCGGCGTGGTGGGCGGCGGGGGAGTGGTGGGCGTGGTCGAGCCGGTGCACACCGTGCCGTTGAGGCTGAACGACCGTGGCGACGGGTTGGCGCCGGTGAAGCTGCCGTTGAAGCCGATGTTGGTGCTGGCGCCGGTGGCGAGCGAACCGTTCCAGCTCATGCTCTGCGCGGTGACGGCGCTGCCGCTCTGGCTCCAGGTGGCCGACCAGCCCTGGCTGAGTCGCTGACCGCTGTCGGGGAAGCTGAAGCCGAGGGTCCAGCCGTTGACCGCGTCGCCGAGGTTGGTGATGGTGACGCTCGCGGTGAACCCGCCGGACCAGCTGTTCGTCGTGTAGGTCACGGAGCAGCCGGTCGCGGCCATCGCGTTGGTGGTGGGCAGGGCCGTGAGCGCGCCGAGGGTCAGCGCGCCGACGGCGCCGGCCGCGACCAGCAGGCGTCGCAGGCGGCGTGGGGGATGCTTCATGGTGGACCATCGCAATCTGGTCGTGGTGGTGGGGGCACGGCACTCCGGCGACACCGGACGAGGAACCGGGAGCGCTCCCACGGCAGCCTACGATGCTTCGAAACGATGACGCAATATTTCGATACATCGAAGCCTTGGACGTGCCGCGGCCCCGGGACACCGTCCCGGGGCCGCACGAGGCGTCGGTCCGGCTCAGTCCTCGCCGGCAGCCCGTCGCCGGTCGGCTTCGGCATCGGCGGCCCCGACGGGCGTCGGATCGCCGTTCCGTCGTGCTGCGCTCAGGTCGATGTCGGCGCCGGCCCGTACGGCGTCGGCCGCCGCGTCGTCCGCGCCGACCAGTTCGCCGGTGCCGCTTCCGGTGCCGGTGTCGGTGTCGCCCTCATCGTCGATCAGCTTCCCGTTCGCGGTGAGCGCGATCGGCGTGTACCTGGGGTCGGTGGTCATGTCGTCCTCCTCTCCGGTGTCCGGTAGGTACCCGCCGTGCGCCGCCGGCACACCGTGACCGTCGCGCGCCGCCGGCACACCGCGCCCGGCACACGGCGACCGCCGTCCGACGTCGGTCGTCCGAGCGGTGGTCGGGAGGCGATGGCGTGCCGACTTGCGCTGCTCACTACCCTGACTCTGATCATCTGCCAGCGAACCTCTCGACTTTGACAAGGGCATCAGATGAGTGACAGCCACCCTCCGTACGGCGGGCAGCAGCCGGATCCGAACGCAGCCCCCTGGGGCACACCGCCGGGCTCCCCGGTCGGTCCGCCGGTTCCGCCGGGCTCTCCGGTCGGTCAGCCGCTTCCGCCCGGGTCCCCGGTCGGCCAGCCCGGCGCGCCCGGCTACCCCTCGCCGTACGGAGCGCCGGTGCCGCCTCCGCCTCCGCCGTACGGCGTTCAGCCGACGAAGTCCTCGAACAAGGGCCTCTGGCTCGGTCTGGGAATCGGTGCCGCCGTGATGGCGGTGCTCGTCGCCTGCGGCGGCGTCGTCGGCTTCTTCCTGCTCGGCGACGACGACGATCCGACGCCGGTGGCGGGACCGCAGAGCAGCGTGCCCGCCGCTCCGAGCGACGCACCGTCGATCGTGCCGCCTGCCGAGGAACAGCCGGACAACAACAACGCGGTGACGGCCCGCAATTCCAGCGACATGTCCGCCGTGTGCGAAGGCAGCCCGATCCTCAACGCCGCCCCGTACACCGGCGCGAAGGGCACCAAGGTCTACACCTTCGCCAACTCCCCGGAGCGTCCGGAGTCCTGGCTGAGCAAGTCGGTCGGCTTCGACAAGCCGTACTACGCCAAGACCGCGGACTGGGCGTCGGTCTCGGTCGTCGGCTGCCTCACCTTCGAGCAGGGCAGCGAGGGCAGCCCCCGGAAGTGCCAGTACAAGGACCGCGACGACAAGCAGGTCACGGTCGACTACGTCTCCTCGCGCTACACGCTGACCTTCTACGCCGCCAAGACCGGCGAGAAGATCGGCGAGGGCGGGCGGGTCAACGCCCCGGCGGTGCGCTGCCCGAGCTTCATCTCCTACAACAAGGAGACCATGAAGGCGTACGCCCAACCGGACAGCGGCGCCATCGAGGTGGCCTTGGACAAGTTCACCTCCTGAGGCACCGGCAGCCGGGAGCGGCGGGGCGGAGACACGTCCGCCCCGCCGCTTCCGCGTCCGCTGCGCCGGCCCCGGCGTTTCGACCCCCCGGGTGCAGGGCACCTGACCACCGAACACTGTCGGTGGAGGGAGGCAGGCCATGCCCGCAGGATCCAGCCCGAAGAGAGAACGGCAGTACGAGCACATCAAGGCGAGCGCCAAGAAGCGCGGCGTCTCCACCAGCCGGGCCGAGGAGATCGCGGCCCGTACGGTGAACAAGGAGCGGGCCCGCTCCGGGGAGTCACGGACCGCCAGCCGGTCCTCGGTGGACGACGTGTCGTCCGGTCACCGGGGTGGCAAGCGCTCGCACCGTGGGGCCGGCGGACGCACCAAGGAACAGCTGTACAACGAGGCGAAGAAGCGGGGCGTGAAGGGCCGCTCGTCGATGTCGAAGGCGGAACTTGAGAAGGCCCTGTCCCGCTGAGCACGACGGCCGGCTGAGCACGAAGGCCCACCGGCACCCGACGGCCCGCTGCGTACGACGACGCGGTGGGCCGCCGCCGTCTCCGCAGCCGACGTCATCCTCGGGACAGCCCACGCGCCGCCAGATAGCCCAGCGCCGCGCCGGCCGCCGCCGCCAGCACGGTCATCGGCAGCCGTGCCTGGCCCGGCACCAGCAGCGCCGCGACCGCCGCGGCGAGCACCATTCCGAGGACAGCCGCCCGCCTGGCCCGTAGCCGCATGCGCCGCCGGAACTCCTCCGCGGTCAACGTCACCACCACCCCTCCGCCCCAGCCGTGCGCCGCTGCCGCTCGTGCCGGCTGTACCGGGACGCCTCCGGTGCGGAACATGTGCCCGATCATCACTGGTCTATTCGTCGGGAGGCCGCCAGGAAGCGGCGAGGGCGTCGGGGAGCGGCGAGGGCGCGGAGAAGGGGCGAGGGTGTCGGGCGGCTACGACCCGAACTTCCTCCACCGCCCCTCGGAGACCACCTCGACGGAGCCGTCGACGACCTCGATGGCCGTCTGACCCAGACCACCGATCCGCCACCCGCCGTCGGTGGTGGTCTCGCGCAGCACGGTGTCGAGCAGTTCGGCTATGCCGTGCTCGTCGATGTTGCCGGTGGGATCGTGCTGGTACTGCTGGACAGCCTGCCGGATGACGGACAGCGAGGGTCGCCGGCCGAGTGCCCACTGTGCCGCCTGGGCCTTGGAGCTGTGCACCCGCTCGACCGAGAAGTGCCACATCCGGCAGGCGGTCAGCACCATGAAGGCAGCGTTCTCGGCGTCGTCGGTGCGGGCCCGCCAGCTCAGCAACCAGTGCCTGGCCCGGTCGATGATCCAGTCAGCCGGCACCGGCGCGATCACCTCATCGGGTGCGGCCCCCCGGAGGGTGCGTCCGTTGGCACGCGCCATGGACAGCTCGGCGAGCAGATCCGGATATTCCGCCACCTGACGTTCGGCCTCGTAGGCGACGGACGATCCGTCGTGGCGGCCGAGGTGTGCCTCAAGAGGTGGCACCGGGCCGGGTGCCCGGGCGACCTGCGCCATGACGATGTGCAGGTCGATGCCGACGGCGGTGCCGGCACCCGCCTGCCGGACCATGCGTTCGAGGGCGGCTGCCTGCGGAGCGCTGAGGTTGTCGGCCACGACGGTGAGCAGGTCGATGTCGCTGCGGCCGGCGCGGAACCCACCGCCGGTCAGGGATCCGTACAGGATCACCGACCGGGTGGCTGCGCCGACGATGTCGGCGATGCGGGCAGCGAGCACCTCGGCGGCGGACAGGGCGGGCAGTTCCTCGGCGCTGACCATGGAGGCAGTTCTACGCGGTGTCATGCCTCGGAGGAAGCCGGCAAGCGACAAGTCCGCGGGCAGGTGACGTGGCCGACGCGACTGGGATGTCGCAGTCGACGGATAGCCTCTCCGTATGGCGCGTCCGGTGTTCGGGGGGAGAGTCGATGGTTGACGCCGGGGACGTTCGTCGGTTGGCCCTGGCGTTACCGCACGCCGTGGAGATCGATAGCGAGGGCTTCGACTTCCGGGTGGCGGACAAGGGCTTCGTCTGGTCCTACCCCGAGCGTCAACCGGGCAGGCCGCGGATCATCCGCACCGACATCGCCGTGCTGTACGTGGGCGACGAGGCTGAGAAGCAGGCGCTGCTCCTCGGTGAGCCGGCACTGTTCTTCACCACGCCCGCCTACGACGGGCTTCCTCTGGTGATGGTGCGCCTGGCGGCGGTCACCGTCGACCGGCTCGAGGAGCTGATCACCGACGCGTGGCGGATGCGGGCGCCGGCGGCACTGCTCGCCGAGGTGGGTGAGGACCCGTCCGACGGCCGCAGCGGGCAGCCTGCCGCGACGGCACATGATCTCGCCGCGCGGGCACCCTGGACATCCGACAACGGCTCCGGGTCCGGCTGAGCGCCGGTGTCCCCAGGACACATGCGGATCAACGATTGTTAACCGCCGCCTCGGGCGGTCTGGTTCCCGCAGTCAAACAACGCAGCATAGCGCGGCTCAACCGACCGCATAAGGTCGAGCGTGGTCGTGATCTTGACAGCCGCCTGGTCCGATTCGTGCGAGGACAGGAGCTATCGCGAATTTGACACTGTTGCGCCTGCGGCAATCTTGATCCATCGAATGTCCGCAGCGGGAGCAATTCCCACGTCGGTGGGGTGTCGGATATCGACCTTTCGATTTTCGTACGCGTGTGACATTATGACGTCGAGCGTGCGCGCTGGGCCCCCAACGGCGCGGTCGGGGAACCGTCTGGAGGGAATAAGTGGCAATCGACGTTCTGGTGTCCGACGTTCTGCATCTGTCCCGTTTCGCGCTCACTGCCCTGTTGGCGCAGGAAGAGGAGATCCGTGTCGTCGGATCCATGAGTAACTATTTGGACGCATTGGAGTTCGCCGAGCTGCACAGGCCCGACGTCGTCATCATCAGCTTTCAGCGCGAGGAGAGCGACGCGGTCGCGTTCGCCGAGAAGGTGGCGAGCATCCCGGGGTGTCGGAGCATGCTGCTCGCGACGTCGTTCACCCGGCCCGTCGTGCGGCGGGCATTCGCGGGAGAGATCGCGGGCCTGGTGCAGCGCGATGTCCCGCCGCGCCAGTTCTTCGACGCCATCCGGCGTATCCACCTGGGTGAACGGGTGTTCGACGCGGAGTTGACGGTGGCCGCCCTGGGCAACGGGGGTTGCCCACTCACCCCACGCGAACTCTCCGTACTGAGCTACGTCAACCATGGGGACACGGTCGGCGAGATCGCGGCTCGGCTGCGTCTCTCCGAGGGAACCGTGCGCAACTACCTGTCGTCGGTCGTGACGAAGCTCAAGGCCCGCAACCGCATCGACGCGCTGCGGATCGCCAGAGAGTCGCACTGGATCTGACCACTCCGCGTGATGCGGTCAGCCGCCTGCCGGTGCGGTACTCGTACACATCTTGTCTGATTGCTTTACGGAAGCTTTCCGTACGGTTATCGAGACTTCCGGCTACCGGGGTGTCGGCGGTGGCGTTCGCGATTTCTGCCGGGGGATCCTCGCGGTCGCCGGCATAGCGTGCCGGCGACCGTTGAGGGAGTCTCGGCAGCGTCTCCTACTGCTCTTCTAATACCGGGGGTATGCGATTATCAGCACTGTCAACGGCCCCCTGGATGGCTCACCGGCGTCGATGCCAGCCGCGCATAGCAGGGATTCTTCGCCTGTTGGCGGCATGTGGGGGAATTGTCCACACCGCGGGGAGAGGAAACCGGGGCAATGATGGATTTGTCGCGCACCGCGAGCGCCGCCGCGGCGATCCGCGAGCACGCCCGTTCGAGTCCGGATCGCACCGCGCTGATTCTGATCGACGACCCGGAGCGCGAGGACGGCGACCTGCGTTGGTCGTTCGCGCAACTGGACGCCGAGGCAAGACGGGTCGCGGCGTGGCTTCAGGCCCACCGTCCGGCCGGCGACCGGGTGCTGCTGCTGTATCCGACCGGCTTCGACTTCGCCGCAGCCCTCGTCGGCTGCCTCTACGCCGGGATGGTGGCGGTTCCGGCACCGCCGCCGAGGCGGTATCCCCACGAACGGTCGAGGGCGAGACGTATCGCGGAGAACGCCGCGGTGTCGACGGTCCTGACCGACACCGCCAGCCGTCCGGCCGTCACGGAGTGGGCCCGGGCGATCGGGCTGACCGACGTGCCCCTGGTGGCCACCGACGGCGATCTCGTGCCGGTTGCCGACTCGTGGTCTCCGGCCGAACCGGACCACGAGACCCTCGCGATCATCCACTACACCTCGGGCACGACGGCCGAGCCCCGAGGAGTGCTGGTCACCCACGGCAACCTCCTGCACAGCGTGGAGAGCCAGCGCCGAGTGGGCAGGCTGACCACCGGAACCAGGCTCGGCGGCTGGGTCCCGCTGCATCAGGCCATGGGCCTCTTCGGCCACCTGTTGCCTGCCCTGCTGGTGGGCGGTGGCTGCGTGCTGATGCGACCCGCCGCCTTCATCAGGAACCCGCACCACTGGCTACGCATGATCGACAAGTACGACGTCCACACCTCGGTGGCCCCGGACTTCGCCTTCGAGATGTGTCGCGCCAGGATCACCGACGACCAGGTGGCCGGGCTGGACCTGTCCCGGTGGCGGATCGCTGCGAACGGGGCGGAGCGGGTGCACGCCGAGACGCTGGAGGCGTTCGGAAAGCGGTTCGCTCCGGCGGGACTTCGCCACGACGCGGTCGTCCCGTGCTACGGCCTGTCCGAGGCGACGCTGTTCGTCTCCGCTGACCCGTTCCGCGAGGCGGTCGTGACCAGGGTGGACGAGCATGCGCTGGAGCAGCAGCGCTTCGTCCCCTCCGCGGCGGGCCACGGTGTGGTCAGCTGTGGCACGCCGCGCGACGTCGAGGTGCTGATCGCCGATCCGACCACCGGCGGGCCCTTGCCCGCCGGGGCCGTCGGGGAGATCTGGGTACGCGGTCCCAGCGTGTCCAGCGGCTACTGGCGCGACGACGTCGCCGATCCGACGTTCACCGTCGACGGCTACGTCCGTACGGGGGACCTCGGCACCCTGCACGAGGGCGAGCTGTACGTGACCGGGCGGAGAGCCGAACTGCTCGCCGTTGCCGGACGCTGCCTCTACCCGCAGGAGATCGAGCGGACGTTGCGGGCACGCCACCCAGGGCTGGGAATCATCGGCGCGGTGTTCACGGTGCCGTCCCGCGAGCCTGGCTCCGGCAACGCGCTGATCGTGGTGTCCGAGGTCAACGGGCGTCCCGCCGAGAGTCGTCTGCGTGAGCTGGCCGCCGAGATCGCCCTGACTCTCACCCGTGAGTTCGGTGTCCGCCCCGGCGGGACGGTCCTGCTGCGCCGTGGCGGCGTCCGACGCGCCACGAGTGGGAAGGTCAGGCGTCCGGAGATGCGCCGGCTGTTCCTTGGCGGCGAGCTTAACGCGGTCTACGCCGACTGCGATTCGAGCGTCGTCGAGGCGCTGCGGTCGTGGCGGCGGGGACCGGTCGGGGTGTGACGTGCTCGCTCGGGCGGCCGGCGTACAGGGCGCCTGCACGCCGGTCGTGGGCGACTCTCCGGGGCCGGTTTCCCACGGCTCAGTTCGGCGTCGGGCGGCCGGTGGACCCGAGGACGGCGTCGAGTTCGCGGATGACCTGCTGCGCGTTGGTCGCCGCCGCGGGCACGATGTCCTGGATGAGGAAGGCGCCGTGCACCAGGCCCGGTCCGGGCACGTGGTGGACGGACACGCCCACGGATCGAAGTTTCTCGACCAGCTGCTCCCCCTCGCTCTGCAGCGGGTCGAATTCGGCCGTGGCGACCACCGTCGGCGGCAGGCCGTGCAGGTCTGCGCGCAGCAGGTCGACTGCAGGATGACTCCGGTGACGTGGATCGGGAAGGTACTGCTCGTAGCACCAGGCCAGGTCGTCGACGGAGAGCAGGTATCCGTCGGTGTGCGGGCCGGCCGAGGCGATCCGCAGGCTGGGGTCGACGGGCGGGTACATCAGCAGCAGCGCGGCGAGGTGCGGGGCCTCGTTGTCACGGGCGTCGAGCGCCGCACCCAGCGCGAGGTGGGCACCGGCACTGTCGCCGGCGAGAACGTGGTCCCGGCCGGGAAACACCCGGCTCGTCCATCGCACGGCCGAGATGGCGTCGTGTAAGGGCGTCGGGTACGGAAACTCCGGTGCCCTGCGGTAGTCGGCGGAGACGACGACCGCGCCCAGCGACGCCGCGAGCATGCGGCACGCCCAGTCGTGGGTGTCCAGGTCACCGGTCACCCAACCACCGCCGTGCAGGTAGGTGACGACCCGGTTGGTGTCGGACTCCGGGGTGTACACCCTGGACCCGATGGAGGTGCTGTCGGTGCTGTCGATCTTCTCGTCCACCGCAGCGACCGTGGCGTACGCGGCGTCACCGGCACGCCCGGGGCGTACGGCGCTCTCCCGGTAGCGCTCGCGGGCCCGCTCGACGGACATCGCGCGAATCGGGGTCGGCGCGCCGTCGGCGTGCTGCCACGCGATGAGTCTGCGGAGTATCCGATCCAGCGGCATTGTGCTCCTCGATGGACTCGTTGGATGAACTGCGACCGCCGACCCGTTTGTTCGGGATCCCGCCGCACGGCATCCCGAACAAGGGATGCGTCGCCTGCCGCACCATACGATACCGGCGCTCGTTCGGAATACGGCAGTGAGGAATGCACATCGGCCATGCCTCGGGTGTCGTCCACGAGACGCCGGCAGTTCCGCTTATAGTCGACAATCCGACGCTCGGGTAAAACAGGGGCAAGGCGCCCGTCCGCTCATGCAACCTGCAAAGCAGAATATGCGGTCGGTTCTCGCATCCGACGACGTGCGGAGATCTGTTGTAAAGGGACGCCTTGGCCGCTGCCGCGCCCTTCATTCCTGTCGGATATCGATCAGCGGGTGTGACATCTGCCACATTGATTGCGCGTGTGGCGATGGTCGTGCTGGCCTCCCACAAAGCCGTTGAGTCGGGTCTGAGCTGGTCAGACTCTACGCGAAAACGTCATCTGCCGAGGTGTGGGAGCGCTTTACTGGCAAACGCTGCGGGAGGCTCGTCCGGTAGTTCGGATGAATCGTCGTACTCGTGCGAAGCGCACAGCCTTATATGCGAAATTAACAGATGGCGGGCCGTCGAACAGGTGGTAGCGTGCGTTGGTGTTCCGCGGGGCCGGTCAGGCCCGGCAGAATGCTGCAAACCACACTGATGGCCCGCCAACGGGCGCTTCGTATTCCTCTGCGGTCGTGATCGGTGCCGACGCCGGTCCACGGCCCGGTTGAATCTGCCTGGGAGGCAGTCCGTGCCACAGCAACAAGTGACCGCGTGTCCGCCATGGGAAAAGGTCGCCGAAGCGATCGAATTCGTACCCGTCCAGTTCTCCCGCAAGACCCAGCCGGAGTCCGTGGCACGAGAGATGCTGCACTGTGAACCGGCCGACGTGGACCGGCTGGTCGACGCCGGCCTGCCGGCAGAGGACCGTGACGGCGTACGTCATTTCGACCCGAACGACCTCTACAACCTCGGCATGTACTCGGGCCGGTCGAACACCCAGCCGGAGCTGGCGTTCCGGATGCTGTTCCGGTTCGCGGGACGGCCGGTCGATGATCTGCTGCGGCCGAAGACCTGGACGTTCCGGGTGCGGCTGGAGTGCCACGACTGCGCCGGGACGGCGCCGTGGCGGCTGGAGGGGCCCGACGTGGGCCGGTTCGGCGGTCGTGTCGAGGGGGCCACGCCGCTGACGCCGGGGCAGGGGTCGACGGAGTACGCCGCGACCGTCACCACCACCGGCGCGCGTACGCCCCTGGTGTCCCCGATCCTGCGGCAGTTGACCCGGGACTATCTGCACGCGGGCTATCGCTGGCAGATGATCCCCGTGCCGATGCAGGCCGACTACGCGCTCGTGCACGAGCTCGGGGTGACGAGCTGCATCGCGGCCAGTCTGCTGCTGGCCGAGCGGTTCCGCGCCGCGGGGTACCGCGCCGAGGCGAAGCGGGGATGGTTCACCGGGGTGCTCGGCGGCGCGCTCGATCTGCCGCACGCGTGCGTCGAGGTGGAGGACGACGACGGGGTGTACAAGATGGTCGACATCGCCAAGGCGCAGCTCGCGGCCCGGCTGTCGGCGGACACCGAACAGTTCCAGGAACTGTGTCTCGGATCGGTCTACAACAAGGTCATCCCCTCCACCGCATCCGGCAACGAGTCCTTCGGCTATCACGAATGTGGTTCGCCGCAACCAGTCCTGTCGCGTGCCGACATTCGGTCGGCGCGGTGAACGCGACGTCTTGAGCCACCTATCGGGGAGGACGAGTGGCAGTGGCGGTACGAGAGATCGAGCCGATCGAGCTTGAGCTGGACCGGCTGGAGCACATGGCCGAGTCCGGGTACTACAACCCGTACACGTTGTTCGACTGGCCCGAGGCCATCGAGCCCGACATGCCCTGGATGAGCGAGAGCCTGACCACCCTGGCGGGCACGCCGATGTGGGACGAGCTCACCCGCGCGCAGCAGATCGCGCTGACCAGGTACGAGGCCATCAACTTCTTCAGCCTCAACATCCACGGCATCCGAGAGCTGATGAGCGAAGTCGTGATGCGCATCCACGAGCGGACGTACGCGAACGTCTCGGAGTTCCTGCACCACTTCATCGGTGAGGAAAACGAGCACATGTGGTTCTTCGCGCAGTTCTGCCTGCGCTACGGCGGCAAGTTGTACCCCGCGCAGCCGACGTTGAAGGCCGACTCGGTGGAACACCTCTCACCGGTGGCCCGAGAGCTGGTGGTGTTCGCCCGCATCCTCATCTTCGAGGAGATCGTCGACCACTACAACGCCCACATGGCCACCGACGAGTCGTTGCCGCACATCGCCCGTGAGATCAACCGGGTGCATCACCAGGACGAGAGCAGGCACGTCGCGTTCGGGCGGATGATCTTCACCAACCTGCTCGGCCAGGTGGCCCGGCGCGACCCGGACGAGGTGCCGCTGATCGCCGAGTACCTGGAGAGCTACCTGCAGTACAGCATCGCCACCCTCTACAACCCCGCGGCCTACCGGGACGCCGGCATTCCGGACGCGTTGGCACTGCGGCGGCGTGCGCTGGAGCATCCCGCCCGACACGCGGCACACGAGCGGATCCTCAAACGAACCCGCAGCTTCCTGACGAAGGCGGGCGTGGGCAGGGAACTGGTCAAGTGAGGACCGAACCGATGCAGGCGGTCCGGGAGTTCATCCTGGACCGCAATCCCAAACTCGAACAGCTGGCCGACGACCTCGACCTGATCGACAGCCGTGCGATCAACTCGCTGGCTTTCGTCGAGTTCATCTTCCTGCTGGAGGAGCTGACCGGCGAGTCGATCGACCCCGAGGAACTGGACCTCGACGACTTCCGCACACTCAACGCGATCGGGGCGCGGTTCTTGAAGCAGAAGGCGGCGTCATGACGACCGTGACCGACAACGGCTTGAGGGTTCTCGACGGTGCCCAACTGCGGTTGCTGCGGGCGATCGATGCGGTTTTCCGGCGACTGGGGGACGGTTGGGGAGCTGCAGAGTTCCGGTTCCCGTTCCTGCTGCGTACCCGGGACTTGGACACCTTCGACTACTACGACAACTTCCCGCACCTGGGGTTGGCGGCCGCTCGGCTCGATCCGGCTCAGGTCGGTGCACTGCTTACCGAGGCGCCCCGGCCGTTGGAGCGGGTGCCGGCGGACGTGCTGCGGCCAGCCGAGTTCGCACTGCCGTCTGCCGCGTGCTACGCGATCTACCTGGATCTGGCGGGCTCGGTGCTGCCCTCCGAGGGAGTCGTACGGACCACCTTGGGCACGTGCTTCCGCAACGAGGACCACTACGACGGCCTGCAGCGGCTGCTCGGCTTCTCCATGCGGGAGATCGTCTTCGTCGGCCAGGAGGAGGGGGCCAAGCAGCACCTCGGCCGGGCCAAGGAGGCGGTGCTGGCGCTGTTGGCCGAACTCGGCCTGGAGGTCAAGCTCGAGGTGGCCACGGACCCGTTCTTCGACAAGAACAGCGGCAAGGCGAAGATGCAGCGGCTGTTCCCGGTCAAGGAGGAGTTCGTCGTCGACGGCCTCGCCATCGGCTCGGTCAACTACCACCGGAACTTCTTCGGTGAGCGGTGCGAGATCCAGGCGGGCGACGACACCGCCCACACCAGTTGTCTGGCATTCGGCGTCGAGCGTTGGGTGCACACGTTGACGGCACGCTTCGGCGACGTCGAGGCCGCGTTGTCCGCAGTGGAGAGCCTGGGCTGATGCGGTCGAGCGTGGCGACGGTACTCGGCACCGACGTGGCCCTGCTCCAGTCGGGCATGGGCGGGGTCGCGGGCACGGAGCTGGCGTGCGCGGTCTCCAACGCGGGTGCCGCCGGCTGCGTGGGCGGCTACAAGCTCATGGGCGAGGCCCTGTCGGCGATGTTGGGCCGCTTGGTCGCGGGGACGTCGCGCCCGGTGGGCGTGAACCTCATCCCGGAGGTGGTCGGCCCCGACGATCTTGCCCGTCAGGTGGCGCAGGTGCTCGCCGAGACGCCACCGCACGTCTACGTGTCGCTCTTCGGTATGCCCGGGGAAGCCGTGTTCGAGCAGGTCGCCGCGTCCGGCCGGGCCCTGGTGGTCCAGGTCGGCACCGTCGAGGACGGTGTGCTGGCGGCGGAGCGGGGCGCCGTCGTGGTGGCGCAGGGCATCGAAGCGGGCGGGCACCTGCTCGGAGTCTCGCGCCGGGACGAGTTGGTCGCGGGACTGCGAGACCGACTGCCCACCGCCTGCATCGTGGCGGCCGGCGGGATCGGTTGCCCCGCCGACGCCGAGCAGGCGGTCACCGCCGGGGCCGACGGCGTGCTGCTGGGAACGGCCTTCGTCGTCGCCCGGGAGTCGCGGGCCCATTCCCACTTCAAGGCCGCGGTCTGCGCGGCTGACGGTGACGACACGGTGATCACCGACGTCTACGAGATCGGCTGGCCGGGTCGGCGACACCGGGTGCTGGCCACGCCGGTCACTGAGGACCCGAAGCAGCCCAGGAAGTTCATTGGTCGGACGGTGGTCGAGGACCGCGCGTACCTGGTGCCCCGCTTCAGCGCCGCGGTGCCCACGGTCGCGACCACCGGCCGGATCGAGGAGATGGCGATGTACTGCGGCTCGGCCTGCGGCTCCGTTTCGGACGAGCCGTCCGCGGCCGACGTCGTCGCCAGCTTCGCCGGCGTCCTTCCTGCTGCTCAACACATCGACGGAACGAGGGGGTTGTGATGTCTGCTGGTGAGGTTCTTGAGCGTCTTGAGCTGACGTATCGCGAGGACGCGGTCCGTGTTCGGGTGCGGGAGGGTGTTGAGCTGTACTACGAGTCCACCGGTGAGGGGCCGGTGATCACGACGCTCAACAATTTCTTCATGACGACTCCGTCGTGGCGGGTGTTCACGGACGAGTTGGCTGCCAGCCATCGTGTCGTGAGTTATGACCTGTGTGGTCACGGGCAGTCGTCGCATCCGGAGAAGTATCCATCATGGGACGACCACGTCGAGGATCTCGTCGGGTTGCTGGATGCGTTGGGGATCGAGCAGACGTATTTGTTGTCGACGTCGATCTCGACGGTGCTGGCGCGTGATGTGGCGTTGAAATATCCGGACCGGGTCAAGGGCATCGTGTTGGCGGGTCCGGCCCTTGGTCCTCGTGGCATGCGGCGTCATCGTCAGGTGCAGCGGGCGTGGTTGTTGACGTTGGAGCAACACGGGATGGCGGCGCTGTACGGGCACCTGTATCCGGAGGTGTTCGGCGCGGACATGATCGAGGAGCTGGGTGCGCCGGGTTTCCTGGGGTTGCGGGAGAGTTTCCTGGCGTTGTCGACGAAGGATGATCTGGTCAATGGGTTGAATTTGGCGTTGACCGGGGAGACGAGTGCGGATCTGTTGGGTCGGATCGAGGCGCCGACGCTGGTGGTGATCGGCGATGACGACGTCTTGTTGAGTCCGACGGGGGCCCGGGAGCTGGCGGAGAAGTTTCCCAATGGCCGTTACGAGATCATGCCGAGGGCGGGGCATCTGCCGTTCCTGGATGACGCGGCGGGTTTCCAGGCGTTGGTGGCCAAGTTCGTCAACGAGGTCGAAACCCGTGCCTGACCATCTGCCGGTCGCCACAGCCCGGTCGAGCCGTTCCCGGTCAACGGGGCGGCTGCCGAGGCACCGGGCAGGAATGCGCGTTGCGTGAGGAGGGGGAGCGCAATGGATCGCGATGTGCTGGAAAAGGTTGACGAGCTGTTCCGTCGTCGGTTGCAGGTGCCCGAGCTGGATCCGGACACGCCACTGGCGGACTACGGCCTGGACTCGGTGCGGTCGATCGACCTGATCGTGGAGATGGAGTCCCTCTTCGAGGTGCAGGTGTCCGACGGGCAGGCGGCGTCGATGCGGACGTTGCGTGACGTCGTCGACCAGGTCACCGCCTCGATGACGGTACGGGTCGGTGACGGGATCGGCCAACCGTGAGCAGCGACCTCGATTTCGGCCGCTACGCCCGCCCCGAGCTGGGCCGCCTCTTCCAGGCGCTCCACCTGGACGTGGCCTACCGCCACGGCCGGGGCGACCATCTCACCCCGGAGCTGGCGGAGGGTGCCGAGACCGCCGACCAGGTGCTCGACCTGGTCGGCGGTGCGGGCGCGTCCCTGTTCGGGCACAACCACCCGGCGTTGGTCGCGGTGGCCCGACGGTGCCTCGACGAGCAGATTCCGTTCAACGCCCAGGCGAGCATCCGGCCGGGAGCCGCCGCGCTGGCGGCGAAGCTGTCGGAGCGGGTGCGGGCCACCACCGGCGCGCATTACGTCGTCACGCTCGGATCCACCGGCGCGGAGGCGGTCGAGGCAGCGGTGAAACACGCCGTGGTCGAGCGGCGCCGGCGGCTCGGCGCGTTGCAGGAGGAACTTGAGCGGTCCCTGCGCCGGCTGCGCCGCGACGGCCTCACCGACGCCGCGTGCGTGAGCGGACCCGCCGCCGGTCGCCACTGCGGTGAGGTGGTCGCCGAGGCGGCCGAGAAGGTCGCCGAGCTACTTCGGGCCGAGCCGGTGCTGGTCTCGCTCGAGAACGCCTTTCACGGCAAGACGACGGCCGCGGGTGTGCTGACGCACGGCTCCAACGTGCCGGAGGACCTGCACGTGCCGGGACCCCGGCGCGTCCGGCTGTCCGACTGGGGACCCGAGGCGGTGGTGGGGGCGCTCGACGAGCGGCTCGTCGAGGTCTGCACCGTCACCGTGGACGCCGACGGGGTACCGCATTCCGCGGCCCGCAGCCTGTCCCCGGTAGCTGCCTGCTTCGCCGAGCCGATCCAGGGCGAGGCCGGAGTGCACGAGGTTCCGGGGGAGACCCTGGCCGCCCTACGGGCGCTCGCCGACCGGCACGAAGCCGTGCTGGTGTTCGACGAGATCCAGTGCGGAATGGGCCGCACCGGTACCTTTCTGGCCTCGGAGCCGTCCGGTGTGGTTGCGGACTACTATCTGTTGTCGAAGTCGCTCGGCGGCGGACTGGCCAAGATCTCGGCCATGATGGTGGCCGCCGACCGCTACGTCGCTGACTTCGGCCGGCACCACACGTCCACCTTCGCCGAGGACGACTTCTCCGCACTGATCGCCGCGGCCGCACTGGACCTCTACGACACCTACCGCAGCCGGATCGCCGCGACCGGTGCGGAACTGCGTGACCGGCTGGCCAAGGTCGCGGCCCGGTGGCCGGAGGCGGTCGTGGAGGTGCGTGGCCGAGGGCTGCTCATCGGGGTGGAGTTCAGCCTGCCCCGGCCGGAGTCGGCCCTGCTGCGCGCCGTCTTCGACGCCGAGTCGCTCGGCTTCCTGATCGCGGGCCGGTTGCTGCATGCGCACCGCGTCCGGGTCATGCCCACCCTGTCCGCTCCGACGACCGTACGCGTACAGCCGTCCGCCCTGCTGGAGCCGGCGGACGTCGAGCGGGTCGTCGCGGCGTTCGACGACGTGGCCGGCCTGCTCGCCAAGGGCGACTACGCGACGTTGCTGTCGCACCTGGCGGTGCCGCCGACCGGAGCCTGGCGGTCACGTCAGCACGTGCCGCAGTCGCCCCGGAGCCGGCGGACACGCCACGGCGGGGAGGTGCCGCACGTGGTGTTCCTCGCCAACCTCGACAATGCCGCCACGGTCCGCTCCCTGGCCCCGGAACTGGCGGAGTGGTCGGAGGGTCAGTGCGTCGCCGCCCTGGAACGGATGCGTGGCGAACTCGACCCGTTCGAGGTCGTCCGGCACCGGGTGGCGTCGGAGACCGGACGGGTGGCCGACCTCAGCGTGGTGGCGGTGCCGTTCACGGCCGCCCAGGCGGTCGACGCGCTGCGCGCCGGGCAACGTCCCTGGCTGTGCCGGACGGTGCTCGACGCGGTGGAACTGGGTATCGCCCTCGGTGGCGACGTCGTGGGCCTGGGCGGCTACACCTCGATCGTCACCAACGCCGGCCGGGACGTGGTCGAGCACGAGGTGAAAGTCACCTCCGGCAACTCACTCACCGCCGCCTGCGCGTACGACCTGCTCCAGCGGCACCTGACCAACAGCGGTCCCGGCACGCGCCGGGTCGGCCTGGTCGGCGGCATCGGCAACATCGGCGCGGTGATGGCCGACCTGGTCGCCCCGCACTGCGAGTCGCTCGTCCTGGTCGGCAGGCCCGGTTCCGGGCGTCGACTCGCCACGGTCGCCAAGCGGGTGGCCCACCTGGTCGACGTCTCCGTCGCCGAGGACCTCGACGCGCTGCGCGACTGCCCGATCGTGGTCAGCGCCACGAACTCGGCCGACCCGGTCATCCTGCCGTCCCACCTGGCGGCCGACCGGGACGTGCTCGTCTGCGATCTCGCGGTGCCCGGCGACGCGCACCCGGCGGTGGCGAACCTGCCCAACGTCACGCTCGTTTCCGGTGGCCGCGTGCGGCTTCCCGGTGGACAGACACCACACTTCCCCGGCATCACGCTGCCGCCGGGAATCGTCTACTCCTGCCTGGCCGAGACCATCCTGCTGGGCCTGGAACCGGAGGCGGCAAGCCCTTCCTACGGCGGTCTCTCCGTCACCGGCGTGTTGGCGGCTCTCGAACTGGCCGGTCGACACGGTTTCCACCCCACCCGCATCACCGCGGCTGACATTTCGACGCTGCCGTGGGTCGCGCACCCACCGGCCTGACAACCGACCCGGAGGTTGGCACATGAGCGATGTGACCGTGCGGCCCATCACCCCGGCCGAGATGGACGAAGCGAGCCGGATCGTCGGCCTCGCCTTCGCCGTCAACCCGAGCAACCTGGCCATCGCCGGCGGCAACCGGGACAAGGCCGCTCGAATCATGGAACACGCCGCCCGCACCATCAAGCTCGGTAACAGCGCCAGCCACGTGCTCGTCGCCGAACGGCAGGGCGAACTCGCCGGGGTGCTCAAGGCAGCGGAGTGGCCCCACTGCCAGATGACGCTGGCCGAGAAGATCAAGACGGCGCCTTCGCAGATCCGGACGATGGGCTTCGGACTGCCTCGTGCCCTCAAGGTGGTGGGCGGGCGGGCCAAGCACGAGCCCCACAAGCCGCACTGGCACATCGGGCCTATCGCCGTCCATCCCCAGCAGCAGGGACACGGGATCGGATCGGCACTGCTCACCGCATTTCTCGATGACGTGGACCGGCAGAAGGAAGCCGCCTTTCTCCAGGCGGACATCGACCGCAATGTCGTTCTCTACGAGAGGTTCGGCTTCAAGGTGGTCTCCCAGGAGGCCATTCTCGGTATCAATACCTGTTTCATGTGGCGCGACGCGCGGTAGGCCATCGTGTCCTGCCGGTAATCGACCGGCCAGCTGTCATCTGGCACGGTGATTCCACCACCTGTGGGCCGTCGGGAATGCGACACATTCTCCCGGCGGTCCACAGGTTCTTCACGTGCATCCGCATAAACCGGTGTGTGAAGAGCACGGGCGGATATGCAGAATTAATGTATTGCAGAACGTCGATCAGATGATAGCGTACGGTAGTGTTCCGCCAGTTCGGCATGGCGCCCGTCCGGCGCGGCGCAGGTCGACGCGATGCAGTCACCCGAATTGTCGGCAGCCTTCGCGTGCGGGAGTGAATGAGGGGGTTGTGGTGTCTGCTGTTGTTGCGGATCCTGTCGGATCCCTGGATGCGTTGAGGATTGAGCAGGCATATTTGTTGTCGACGTCGATTTCGGCGGTGTGGGCGCAGGCATCGGTGGCCGACTTCCTCGACGAGGTCGAAACCCATGGCTGACCAAATAGCGGAGACCCGGCAGCGGATCCGTGAGCTGCTGGTCGAGATGCACGGCCCGGACAGCTTCGTCCGGACCATGTCGGACACCGTGTCCCTGCGTCAGCAGGGGCTCTCCTCCGCCGCGCTGGTGAGCCTGCTGGTGAGGATGGAGGACGCGTTCGGCTTCGAGTGGGACGACGACATCCAACCGGAGGTGCTGCGATCGATCAGCTCGCTCGCCGACCACGTCGCGGCGCTGCGCGTCTGAGGTGAACGTGGTGACCCCCGGACTCGGAACTCTCGCCACCGTCAGGCCGGGCACGTACATCGAATGGCATCCGGTGCCTGCGCCGTACGGGTCGCACGAGCAGTTCCTGGCTGGCCGCCGGGCCGCGGCGACGGCGCTGGCCGCAGCGGGCTCGGCCGAGCGGACCGTGCCACGACTGCCCGACGGGAGACCGGAGTTCCCGCCCGGTTACCCCGGATCCATCGCACACACCGATCGCCTGGCGGTCGCCGCGCTGGTACCCGGTGCCGCAGGGGTCGGCGTCGACATCGAGGACGGAGAGGTCAGCCGGCGGGTGGTCGACTTCGTCCTGTCCGAGCGGGAGCGGCGGACCCTGCTCGCGCCGGTCGGCCGGTACCGCGCGGTGGAGCTCTTCTCGGCGAAGGAGGCGGCCTTCAAGGCGCTGGGCGGGACCGCTGCCGGGGACGGGCTGTTGTTCTGGCGGATCGAGCTGGTCCGGTCCGCCGCCGGGCTGATCGCTTCCTTCGGCGGTGTGTCGATGCCGGTATGGGGACGTTCCGTGAGTGGCCTTTCGTTCGCCCTCGCGGTGCGGCGGTGAGGTGCCGTGGTTCTGGGTTAGGCCGTCTGAGGTTGTGAGGAGCGGTTCTGATGGGTGTGGTTGTTCCGGATTTTCCCACAGTCGTGCATGCCCTGGTGGCACAGGCGGAGCGTGGGTCGGACAGGCCGGGAATGACGGTGGTGCCGGAGCCGGGGCGGGTGGAGCCTCGCCGGTATGACGTGATGCTGGATGACGCGCTGCGCTGGGCGGCGGTGCTGGCCGAGTACGGCGTACGACGGGGTGACCGGGTCCTGCTCTGTCTGCCGACCAGCTGGACGTTTGTGACGGCGTTCTTCGGGTGTCAGCTGCTGGGTGCCGCTCCGACCGCGATCGCGGTGCCGGCGAGCTTCGGCCGTGCGGCCGGATTCGACGGTCAGGTGAAGGAACTGGTCGCCTACCTGCGGCCGGCGGCGGTCGTGGCGCGGGCTGCGGTGGTGCAGGCGTCGGAGGCTGTGGCCGACACGGTGTTCATCGACGAGGACGTGTTGCATGCGCGTGCGGCCACTGTCGAGGCGTCGTTGGAGCGGTTCCGGCTGCCGGCCGAGGATGACCTGGCGTTCATCCAGTGCACCTCCGGCTCGACCGGCAGACCCAAGGGCGTCATGGTCTCGCATGCGAATCTGGCCGCGAACTTGGCGCAGAGTACGGCTGCGACCGGCTGGTCGGCCGAGGACACGGTGGTCAGTTGGCTTCCGCTGTACCACGACATGGGTCTCATCTCGGGGATGCTGGTTCCGGTCTACACCGGAAGCCGCAGCGTGCTCATGCCGCCGACGCAGTTCCTGCGGTCTCCGGTCGAGTGGCTACGCAACATTGGCGCGATGGGAGGCACCCTCGCAGCGGCACCGAACTTCGCCTACGGCTACACCGCCGACCGGGTACGCGACAGCGATCTCGAGGGGGTCGACCTCTCGTCCTGGCGGATGGCCTTCTGCGGAGCGGAGCCCATCCATCCCGGCACCATCCGGCGTTTCGTGGACCGGTTCCGTCCGTGGGGTCTACGACCGGACGTGATGATGCCCTGCTACGGCATGGCGGAGGCCACCCTGACCATCACGATGTCGCCGCGGAACCGGCCGGTCCGGATCGACACCATCGACCGCGCGGCGGCCGTCACGGACGGTCGGGTCATCGACGTCGACCCCGACGAGGCAGGCGCGCTGCAGGTCGTCGCCTGCGGCGTGCCGGTCGTCGGCACCGAGGTCCGCATCGTCGACGCTGACGGTGCCCCGCTGGGCGACAACCAGATCGGCGACATCCAGTTCCGGGGACCGTCACGCACGTCCGGCTACTTTGATCTCCCGCAGGAGACCGCCGCGGCTGTCGTCGAGCCGGACTGGTGGAAGACCGGCGATGTCGGGTACCTGCGCGACGGCGAGGTCCGCATCACCGGGCGGTCCAAGGACCTCATCATCATCCGCGGCGCGAACTACTTCCCGTCCGACTTCGAGCAGGCCGCCGAGTCCGTGCCCGGAGTCCGTCTCGGCACGGTGGTCGCCGTCGGGCACCGGCCCGAGGACGGCGATTCCGAGGAGCTGCACCTCATCGTCGAGTCGTACGTGCCCGCGGACCAGCACGAGCCGCTGCGTCAGGCGGTACGGACCACCGTCAACTCGCGGACCGGCGTCCCCGTGGCCGAGGTGCACCTCGTGCCCAGGCGCAGCATCCCCAAGACCACCAGCGGGAAGCTGCAACGAGCGAAGGCACGGCAACTGTTCATCGAGAACCGGTCAACCTCACCGGCCTGACAACGGGCGAGACCCGCTCGCCGCACCGGCCATCACCACACCTGCCTTGGGAACCGAGGCGGTCCACGACCCGAACCCGTCACCGTCCGGAGAGCATTCGAGCTTCTGAGGGGTTGTCCGTGTCCAGTCCGTTCGACGACGACAGCGAAGACTTCCTGGCCTTACGCAACGACGAGGAGCAGTACTCACTGTGGCCGTCAGGCATCGCCGTCCCGCAGGGCTGGCGGGTGGTGTACGGCCCGGCACCCCGGCGTGAGGTCGTCGACCACATCGACCGGTCCTGGACCGACATGCGGCCGAAGAGCCTGCGTGAAGCCGTGCCGGCACACGATCGTGTCGGCCCCGGCCCGGGGACGGCCGCGTCCACTGGCTGGCGGGAGTGATCACCCTTCCGGCGCGGACCCGCACCCTGCTGGGTGTGGTTCTCGGGCTCGCTGTGCTGGGCGGTTCGGTGCCGCTGTGGGGCACGGCGGGGTCGCACGACGGGGACTCGCTCGCCCGGTTCCTGCTCGCGGTCGCGGTGGTCCTGGTGACCTGCCAGGCCTTCGCGGCGCTGGCCCGCCGGTTCGGTCAGCCCTCGGTGGTCGGCGAGATGGTGGGCGGGCTGGTGCTCGGCTCGTCCCTGCTCGGCGCCGTCTGGCCGTCGGCGACCGGCTTCCTGTTTCCCCCGACCGTCATGGAAGGGCTGGACAAGGTCGCCCAGCTGGGCCTGGTCATCTTCGTCTTCCTGCTCGGCTGTGAGCTGCGCACCGACCGGATCGAGCGTAAGGGTGTGGTCGGGGCGGTCGTGGTCGCCGGCATGGGTCTGCCCTGGCTGGCCGGCATGGGCATCGTGGCGGCCACCGGTGGCCTGTTCGTCGGCTCTGAGGGAGCACCGGCCGGCACGATGATGTTCGTCGGGCTGGCCATGGCGGTGACCGCCCTGCCCGTGCTGGCCCGCATCCTCGATGACCTCAAGCTGCGGCACACCAGCGTCGGCGCGCTGTCCATCTCCGCGGCCGCCATCGGCGACGGCGTGCTCTGGTTGGTCCTGGCCTTCCTGCTGGCCGGGCAGAGCGCGGGCGGCGAGGGCCTGCGCGTGCTGCTGCTCGGCGCCGCGCTGGTGCTCGTCACGGCGCTGTGCGTGCGTCCCCTGCTGGTGACACTGGTGCGGCGGCTGGGTTCGGGCCAGTCGTTGACGGTGGTGCTGGCGGCCGGAGCGATCGGTTACTCGGTGCTCACCCAGTCCATCCAACTGCACCCGGTCGTCGGTGCCTTTCTCTTCGGCGTCGCGGTTCCGCGCGACTCGCTGGTGGTGGAACGGATCTGCCAGCAGTTGGAGGGCTTCACCCTGCTCATCCTGCTGCCGCTGTTCTTCGCGGGCGTCGGACTGACGACCTCGGTCGGGCTGCTGGGCACCGCGCCGGTCATCTGGTTGGTGTTCGCCGGCGTGCTCGTGGCGGCCGTCGTGACCAAGATCGTTGGTGCCGGTGGTGCGGCGCGGTTGACGGGTATGCCCAGTGGCGAGGCGTTGCGGTTCGGGATGCTGATGAACTGCCGTGGGGTGACCGAGCTGGTCGTGCTGAGCATCGGCTACCAGGCCGGCTTTCTCAACCAGTTGGGGTACAGCGTCCTCGTGCTCGTCGCCGTGCTGACCACGGCTGCGACCGGGCCGCTGGTGCGCTGGTCGCTGCGGCGCACCCGGGAGGTCGACCCACCCCTGCCGCCCGCCAGGCCGGATGGGCGGAACCACACGCTGGTGACCGGGGCGCCGGCCGAGCGCGCGGACGAAAAGGCAGACCGGTGAGGAGTGTCCCAAGGGTGGCATTTCTTGATTCCCATCGAGACATGGTGGCTATGGGGGATGCAGGCGATGGTCGATGTCAAGAACCGGGTAAAGTTCGTTCGTTGGCCCGCGGAAAGTGACATCCGCGCGGAATGTCACGAGCAGCAGCACCTCTGTCTGCTGATCGTGGAGCACGGCGCGGCGCCGCCGGACCAACTGAGTCTCTACGAGGACTGGGTGCGTCCACCCATCGGTCGGGAAGACCTCCAGGTCCGGATCCGCCAGTTGGCGGCCCGGGCGGTGCTCAACGAGAAGCCGGTACTGGACCCGGCCGGAATGCTGTACTTCAACAACTCGTCGGTCACGCTCTCCCTGATGCAGTGCGAGATGCTGTCGCCGCTGCTGGCCAGGTACGGCCAGCTGGTCTACCGGACGGAACTGCGGGACATCCTGGAGAACTCGGGGGCCAGTTCGTCCAGCAACGCGCTCGACCTGCACGTGATGCGACTGCGTCGACGTCTGGAGATCGTCGGCCTCGCGATCCGCACGGTCTGGGGACGTGGCTTCTTCGTCGAGCCCGGAGCACGGATGTCGACCCCCCGGGCGGAGCCACGGCGAGCGGTCACGGCGGTGTCGAAGAGAACTCGGTCGCGGTGAGCCGGATCGCCGTGCCTCAAGGTGCGGGGGAGTGAAAGACCCGGGAAAGCGTACGGCTGACTGACGTACGGCCACAGTTATCGTCATGACGACATTGGCAGGAAAACTGCGTCGGAGGCGGAATGGACACTGTTTCGGAGTTCTTTGAGGCGAGCGTGCTGACGTCCGGTGATGCTCCGTCGGTCGTCTTCGGCGAAACCGTCGTCGGGTACGCGGAATTGAACGCGCGCGCGAATCGGCTGGCCCGTCGGCTCATCGCGGCCGGCGTGGGGCCGGACTCGTTGGTCGCGGTCACGGTGCCGCGGTCGGACGCGCTGATCACCGCGGTCCTCGCCGTCCTGAAGGCCGGCGGCGCGTACCTGCCGCTGGATCCGACGTACCCGGCCGATCGGCTGGCCCACATGGTCACCGACGCGCGCGCCGTACTGTCGTTGCGGACCGCCAGCGTGGCGACGCCGGACCTGGGCGTGCCGGAGCGGGTTCTCGACGACCCCGCGTTCGTGGCCGAGTGCGCGCGGGACCGCGACGACAACGTCACCGACGACGAACGGCTGGCGCCGTTGACCGTCGCGAACCTGATGTACGTCATCTACACCTCTGGCTCGACCGGCGTGCCCAAGGGGGTCGCGCTGACCCACGCCGGGGTGGCGGACCTGGTCTCCACCCAACGCCGGGTGTACGGCATCCGCCCCGGCGACCGGGTGCTGCAGTGGGCGTCGTTCAGCTTCGACGCCTGGTTCTGGGACTTCACGATGGCGCTCATGCACGGCGCGACGCTCGTCATGGCCGAGCAGGACGATCTCATGCCGGGCGAGTCGCTGCGGCACACCATGGTGAAGTACGGCGTGGACCACGCCACGCTGCCGCCGGTGGCGTTGAGCATCACCGACAGCGCGGGGCTGCTGCCCGGCGGCACGCTCACCTCCACCGGCGACGTCTGCACCAGGGCTCTGGCCGCGGAGTGGTCCCAGGGCCGGCGGCTGTTCAATGGCTACGGTCCGACGGAGGTCACCGTCGGCACCTCGATCGGTGGCCCGGTCGAGGGCGTGCAGGAGACGGTGAGCATCGGTTCGCCCTGGGACGGCAGCGCCGTGCACGTGCTCGACGAGCGCCTGCACGACCTGCGCGACGGCGGCGAGGGGGAGCTCTACCTGTCCGGCAGCGGCCTGGCCCGGGGCTATTTGCACCGGCCGGGTCTGACCGCGGCCCGGTTCGTCGCCAACCCCTACGGTCCGCCCGGAA
The DNA here is from genome assembly GCF_056150025.1 of Micromonospora aridisoli. Lineage (NCBI taxonomy): Bacteria > Bacillati > Actinomycetota > Actinomycetes > Micromonosporales > Micromonosporaceae > Micromonospora > Micromonospora aridisoli. Next base: position 48,975 of record NZ_JAXCFK010000014.1, read on the forward strand.
GCCGGATGTACCGGTCGGGCGACCGGGGCCGGCGCGCCGCCGACGGTGAGCTCTACTTCACCGGGCGGGTCGACGATCAGGTGAAGGTCCGTGGTTTCCGGGTCGAACTCGGCGAGGTCGAGACGCGGCTGGAGAGTCATCCGGCGGTGGAGATGGCCGTGGCGGTGCTCGGCGGCGCCGACGCCTCCTCCCAGCACATCGTCGCCTACGTGACGGCCTCGGGGCAGCAGACGGTGGTGGCGGCACAGGTGCGCGAACACGCGCGGGCCGCCCTGCCCGAACACATGGTCCCGTCGTCCGTGGTCGTGCTGGACCGGCTGCCCACCCTGCTCAACGGCAAGATCGACCGCAAGGCGCTCGCCGAGCGGGCGGCCCGGGCCCCGGAGGAGCAGCGAGGTGTCCCGGCGTCTGCCGGGTCGCGGGAGGACCGCCCGCACGACGGCGAGCCTGCTGCCGGCGGCTCCACCTCCGGACGTTCCCTCGAGGAGCTGCTGTGCGGTCTGGTGGCCGAGACGCTGGACATCACGGAGGTGACCCCGCAGGACAACTTCTTCGAGCTGGGCGGCCATTCGGTGCTCGCCGCCAAGCTGGCCAGCCGGGTACGCAAGGAGTTGGGCGTGACCGTGCCGATGCGTTCGGTATTCGAGGCCGAGAGCCTGGCCGAACTGGCCGAGATGATGGCACAGGCCAGGTGACCAGGACCGGGTGCCGCCCATCCCGCCGGTCGCGGGCAGCACCCGGCCGGCACGAACCGGTCGTGGCGTTGGTCGGATGCTGTTCCCGCGTGCCGACGCACCGCACGGCCGGGGGTGGTGCCGATGCGGTGCGCGATGGGCTCAGTAGACGCCGTCGCGTTTCGCCAGGCCGACCGCCCCCAGCGCGCGGGTCACGCCAGTCAGGGCGGTGGCCAGGACGATCTCCGCGGCGTTGAACGCGACCGGCAGCTCCAGGATGCGGCGCTGCGCCGTCTGACGGTCGCTGTGCGGTCCGTACAGGCGGAAGACGAGGGGTATCTGGGAGCCGCACCAGAGGTGGTAGGCCAGCCGCGGATTGCGGAACACCTCCGGACGCCACGGCGAGCATCCGATCACCCTGGCAAAGTCGATCATGTACCGGTTGTAGTGCACCAGGGTACGCAGCTCCGGGTTGCCGGTGAAGAACTCGTCCTCGTACGTCGCGTGTCGCTTGATCAGCTCATTGAGCTGGTCCGGCGGTGGCAGCGTGCGTTTGCCACTGCACAGCAGAGCGAAGTAGCGGGCCTGCATCTCCGAGCAGGCCGGGACACCGCCCGCGGCGGGTCGCGCCCATCCGATGAATACCACACCCGTGCCGAGCTCCGGGTGGATCATGTGCTTGTACATCTGCCGTACGTCGGTGATGTGCACGTCCTTGAGCAGGGTGAAGTCCTCGGTGTACCCGGTGTTCAGGACGATCGTGTCGATCTCCTCCCGCCTGCCGTCCTTGAACAGGACATGGTCCGCACCGAGTCGCTCGATGCCTGAGGCGTTGACCGTCAGCGTGCCGTCGACGATCCGATGGATGAACGCCTCGTTCTTGGTCAGGAAGTGGTTGAAGAAGGTCTTGTTGTTCGAGTTCCACTCGGCGATCGCCCGGCTCGCGGCGGTCTTGCCGAACCGCTTGCCCAGCAGCGTGCCGACGCGATGAACGACGGTGGCGGCCTGTAGCGGCAACGCGTTCAGCATTTCCGAGGTGTAGGCGTCGTTCGGGTGCGGGCGATCGCCCGGAAACCGGGCGACGACGGACTGCCACCGACGCACGGACAGGGTGCAGCTCGCCGCCACCTGAGCGATCTCGTTGACGACATCGGCTGCGGTCTCGCCGATGCCCAGGCAGAGGACCCGCTTGCCGCGGAACGGCTCGGCGTTGCGATAGAAGGCCGAGTGGGTGACCACGCCCGTGAAGTCCTCCTGCCCCGGCAGGTTGACCTTGTTCGGGACCCGGTGCGTGCCGCTGGACACGACCACCGCGTCGAACTGGTGGCTGGCTCGGGCGGTGGGGTCGTCCACCGGCGCGGTCTCGACCACGTAGCCGTCGCCGCTGTCGCTTCTCGCGACGCTCAACACGTCGGTGCGAGGTCGGATGAGGGGGCGCAGCTGGAAGGTGGCGGCGAAGTCGTGGAGGTACTGCCGGTACTCGACCGCCGTCCAGAACCGCCGCTCCTGCTTTTCCGGCGGCGGGAAGCAGGAGAAGGCCATCATGTAGTTGGAGATGGTCAGGAGCGTCGAGTCGTAGGCACCGGGCTCATCGCTGCCCGCACCCGCACGGAACACCCCGCCGAGTTCGGCGTTGTGATCGAAGCAGGTCACGGCGTGGCCTTCGTCCAGCAGTTCCTTCATCGCGATCAGCCCCGACGGGCCCGCGCCGATGACACAGACGGCTTTTTTCACGGTCACCTCGAATTCTCGGAAGGGCGATCTCGGGTGGTCGGTTCACCCCGCCGGGCGGGTACGCCCGGCGGGGTGAACCGCCCGATACGCCGCGCGGGTGTCGCGGGTCAGCGGGCTTCGAAACGGACGGGCAGGGTGTCGTAGCCCGACACGAAGTTCGAGTAGATGGGGCGGGGCTTGCCGCACAGTTCCATCCCGCTCACCTGGGCGGTCAGGGCGGAGAGCAGCGCCTGCAGCTCCGCGCGGCCGAGGAAGGCGCCAAGGCAGTAGTGCGGGCCGTGGCCGAACGAAAGGTGCTTGTTGGGTGACCTGGAGAGGGTGAACCGACGCGGCTGGTGGAACACCGACTCGTCGTTGTTCGCCGAGATGTTCCAGAGCGTGACGATGTCGCCGGCGCGGATCCGGTGCCCGCGAACCTCGAGATCCCTCCGCGCGGTACGCGCCACGTGCATCCCGGGGGTCGCCCAGCGGAGGACCTCCTCGACCGCGGACTCGACGGCGACCGCCCCGGTGCGGAGGGTCTCCCACTGATCGGGGTTCTCGATCAGCGTCAGGACGGCGCAGATCGCCGAGATCCGTGAGGTCTCGTCGCCGCCGAGGATCAGGCTGTAGCAGTTGACCGCGATCTCCTCGACGGTCAACGGACGACCGTCCACCTCGGCGCCCGCGAGCATGCTGATCACGTCGTCCCCCGGCCTGTCCCGCCGGTCCGCGGCCAGGTCGACGAAGTAGAGCAGGATCTCGTTGCGGGCGCTCAGCGCGTCGAGATCGCTGCTGTCGGCCCGGTCCGACGACAGTGCCATCTTGTTCCACCGAAGCAGGTCCTTGCGGTCCGTCAGCGGTACCGACAGCAGGTCGCAGATCGTGTTCATGGGGATCTCCTCGGCGACCTCGCTGGCGAAGTCGAACGAGCCCACGTCGACGACGGCCGACACGAGCTCGGTGGAGCGGGCCTTGATGTTGGCCACCACCTCGCCGAGCGCCCGTGGTGTGAACGCGCTGAACATCAGGTTGCGCAGTCGCCGGTGCCGCGGGCCGTCGGTGACCGCGAGCATGCTCCCGCCTGCGGAGTCGTCCCCGCGCAGCACCACGTCCAGGACGTTGCCGCGTTCCGAGCTGAGGGCCGTGTCGTGGTAGAGCGCCTGGACGTCGGCGTACCGGGACACCACCCAGAACCCCGGGTTGCGGTCCGTGGGTTCGTGCCAGTAGACCGGGCTCTCCGCCCGCACCTCCCGCCAGAACACGTGCACGTCGTTGTCCACGAAAGTGGCTGGATCAACCAGATCCAGGGACCGGACGCCGAGGACGGGCTCGCTCATGGCCCGATGGTGACAGCCGGGCGATGCTCCCGTGTGGACTCTTGCCTGTTCCTTTCGGGGCGGACGCAGGAAGACTCAGCGCTGCTCGGTGTACTGGCACAGCCCGGTCTGATAGGCGATCGCCACCAGCTGGGCGCGATCCCGGGCGCCGAGTTTGCCCATCGTGCGGCTGACGTGCGTGCGCGCCGTGGCCGGGCTGAGGAACAGGGCGGCCCCGATCTCGTCGTTGCTCATGCCCTGTGCGACCAGGGCGAGCACCTCACGCTCGCGGTCGGTGAGCACCGCGAGCCGCTCCTCGCCCGCCTTGGTTGCCCTGCGGCGCGCGGTGAACTGGCTGATGAGCCGGCGGGTGACCCGTGGAGCGAGGAGCGCGTCTCCGGCGGCGATGACCCGGATGGCGTGCAGAAGTTCGGCGGGACCGGCGTCCTTGAGCAGGAATCCGCTCGCGCCCGCCTGTAGGGCCTCGAACACGTTCTCGTCGGTGTCGTACGTGGTGAGGATGAGGATGCGGACCCGTTCCAGCCCCGGCATCTCGGCGATCTGTCCCGCGGCGCGGATCCCGTCCAGACGCGGCATGCGGATGTCCATGAGAACCACGTCGGGACGGGTGGCCCGGGCCAGTTCGACGGCCTCGGCGCCGTTGGTGGCCTCGCCGACCACCGTGATGTCGTCCTCCAGGTCGAGCAACAGCCGGAAGCCGGAGCGGACCAGCCGCTCGTCGTCGGCGAGCAGCACCCTGATGGACGCGGTGCTCACGGGCTCGGCGTCACCGGTGCGAGCGGCAGGCGGGCGACGACTTCGAAGCCTCCGCCGGGACGTGCCGTGGCGTGCAGGTCCCCGCCGAGCAGTTGGCAACGTTCACGCATGCCGATGATTCCTCGGCCGCTCGACGGCGGACCGTTGCCACCCACCGCGACGAGCACCCGGTCGCGGCTGCCCTCGTCGATCACCCGGACGGTCAAGGCGTCGGAGCTGGTCTCGATCGACACGGTGACCCTGGTCGGCCCGACATGTCGGATCACGTTGGTGATCGACTCCTGGACGATGCGGTACGCCGCGCTGTCCACCGCGCTCGGCATCGGCCCTGACGCCGGGGTCTGTTCGATGGTGACGTCGAGCCCGGCCTCGCGGGCCTTCTCGGCCAGTGCGTGCACCTGCTCCAGGCCGGGATGGGGCTTGCGTCCGTCGTCCTCGCGCAGGACGCCGAGGACGGCGCGCATCTCCTGCAGCGCCCGCGAGCTGGTCTGCTCGATCGCCCGCAGCGCGTCGCGTGCCTGGGCCGGTCGCTTGTCGAGCACGTGCGCCGTGACACTGGCCTGCACGTTGATGATGGCGATGGCGTGCGCGACGGTGTCGTGGACCTCGCGGGCGATCCGCAGCCGCTCCGCGTCGACCCGCGCGCGGGTCTCCTCCTCGCGGGCGCGTTCCACCATCTCGGCCCGGCGCTGCGCCTCGGCGGCGAGGACCCTGCGGGACCGGACGGTCTCACCGAGCACGATGCTGATGATCGACGCCCCGATCCGGAAGAGCACCCACCCCACGGCCTCGACCGGCTCGGTGTCCGCCCCGGCTGCCAACCAGCCGACGGCGAGCACCACGGTGCCCGTGCCCGCGATCACCAGCGACCGGCGCCCGTCGCCGTACGCGGCGAGGGTGTACAGGGCCACGAAGAGAGCGAGGCAGGACATCCGCTCGGGGAACCCGAGGCCGAAGTAGACCAGGCTGGTCACGCCCGTGAGGGTGAACACGGCCACCGGCCACCGGCGCCGCGCGACGATCGCCAGGCCGCTCAGCACCACCAGGGCGTAGCCGGTGTAGCCGAAGTCCGAGGCGGGCCGGGCGATCGGCTCGGGGAGGACGGCCCCGTGGTCAGTGACACTCTGGACCTGAATCACCGTGACGAACACTGCCAACAGGAGGTCCGTGAACCAACCCGGTCGACGCGCGAGCCAGGCGCGCAGCCGTCCCGGCATCACCCGCAGGTCCATGCCGAGATCCTACGACACGGGGCACACTCTCCGGTGCACCGCCGACTACGCCCCGCGACGTATTCGGACGGTGTTCCAATACGCGTATTCGCGTAGCAGGTGCCACGCCTCGGCTGGTGCGCGGAAGGCCGCGTCGAACCCATGATCAGTGCCATGAAGAAGCTCTTCGCGGGCCTGGCGTCGCTGTTGCTGCTCGCCGAGGTCGCACAGTTCTATCTGGCCGCGAGCGGGGCGTTCGACGCCGCGCCGATCGAGGAGTCGTTCGCTCCCCATCGAGTGCTCGGGTACGTGATCCTCGTGTCCGCCATCGTGCTCGCGGTCCTCTCGGCAATCGCCCGGATGCCGGGGCGGATCATCGGCAGGACGGCCCTGGTGGCCGGGCTGGTGCTGGTGCAGTCGCTGATCCGGGAGGTTGCCCGCTCCTTCGGCGAGGGTTCCGAGGCGGGCCATTACGTCTTCGGCGTGCACGCGATCAACGGGCTGATCATCTTCGGCGTCACGCTGTGGGTCGTGCGTGAGGCACGCCAGATCGCGTGGCAGCGCAGGCAGCTCAGCCACGCGACACAGTCGTGAGCACGGCGGCACTGACCGTCCTGGACCACGCCGTCGCACTACTCGGTGCCGGCGCGTGGCTCGCCGCCGGCGTGACCGCCGCTCTGGGACGCGCCAGACCCGCCCTGATGCTGCTCGCCGGGGCGCTGGTGCTCGTGCTGGCCAGGGCGGTGTCGGTGACGATGCTGGCCGGGCGGGGCTGGTGGTTCGTCCAGGAGAAGGTGCTGCTCGGGATGCCGCTGCTCGCGGTGGCCTCGGTGGCCGCCGCAGTCGTTGCCGGGCCGGTACTGCTCGCGCGGATCCGCGGCGGACCGCGTCGGGCAGGTAGCGAAGCGGCAGGCGTCGTGGCGCTGCTCGGCGCCGGGTACGCCGCGCTGGCCGGGTTCGCGGTCACCTACCTCGGCGGGTACCCACTGACCCTCCCGGTGGCTCTGATCACGGTCGGTCTGGTGGTGGCGGGCGTGCTGCTGACCGCCCGGTCGATCGCCGCACCGGCCACGGAGGAGGCCGTGGGGGAGCCGACCCCGCAGGCCCGACCGGAACTGTCCCGCCGCCGCTTCCTCGGCCTCGCCGGTGGCGTCGTCGCGGTCGGCGCGACCGGCACCGGGGCGGGTCTGTCGGTGCTACCGACCGGCACCGGTCACACCGACGGCGGCGGTCCCGGCCCTGCTCGCCAGCCGTCGGTCTCGGTGGCCGATCTACGCGGACCGGACACACCCGCGCCGGGCGGCGTTCGCCGCGCGCACGTGGTGACGGCCCGAAAGGCGACCGTACGCCTGCCCTCCGGGCAGGACGTCGACGCCTGGACCTTCGACGGGGCGCTGCCCGGCCCGGAGATCACTGCGACGGAGGGCGATCTCGTCGAGGTGCGGCTGGTCAACCAGGACATCGACGAGGGCGTGACCCTGCACTGGCACGGCTACGACGTCCCGTGCGGGGAGGACGGGGTGGCCGGCCTCAGCCAGCCGGTGGTGATGCCCGGTGCCGAGTTCCGCTACCGGTTCCGCGCCGACCAGGTCGGGACCTACTGGTATCACACCCACCACGCGTCCCACATCGGCGTGCGGCGTGGCCTGTACGGGGTGCTGGTCGTGAAACCCCGGGAAGAGTCCGCCGCCGTGGACCTAGACCTGGTCGTTCCCGTGCACACGTTCAACGGCACCCCGGTGGTCGCGGGCCGGGAGCACGTCGCGCCCGCCGGTGCGACGGTCCGGCTGCGGCTGGTCAACACCGACTCCGACCCGCGCCGCTTCGCGCTGGCGGGTGCCCCGTTCCGGGTGGTCGCCGTCGACGGTCGTGACCTGCACGGCCCCGGTGAGACGAGTGGGATGGCGCTACGGCTGGCCGCGGGCGGGCGGCACGACCTGCTGTTCGCCATGCCGGAGACCGCGGTGGCGCTCTTCGTCGACGGGGTGGCCGCGATGTGGCTGCGACCGGGCCCCGGCGCGCCCAACGGCGAGGCGGCCGCGCGGGACACCACCGCGTGGCCGGAGCTGGACCTGTTCGGCTACGGCACCCCGGCGCCCGTACCGCTGCGCACCGCCGCCGTGGACCGGCACTTCACGCTCGTCCTCGACCGTGGACTGGCCATGGTCGACGGTGTTCCCGCGTTCGCCCAGACGGTAAACGGGCGTGGTCATCCGTCGATCCCCGACCAGCTCGTGGCCGAGGGCGACGTCGTCCGCTTCACCGTGGTCAACCGCAGCCGGGAGACCCATCCCTGGCACCTGCACGGCCACCCGGTGCTGATCCTGTCCAGGAACGGGCGACCCTCCTCGGGCAGCCCGCTCTGGATGGACACGTTCGATGTCCGCCCCGGCGAGGTGTGGGAGGTCGTGTTCCGGGCGACCAACCCGGGCGTGTGGATGAACCACTGCCACAACCTGCCGCACGCTCACCAGGGCATGATGCTGCGCCTGCGATACGACGGGGTCACCACACCGTTCCACGGGGCGCACGCGAGCCACGGCCACTCCTCCTGAGGGAGCTCATTCGGTCATGACGACCTCGGGGTACCGCGCAGCGACCATCGCGCTCGCCTTCGGACCACGGGCGAAGACCACGTTCCCGGTGTCGATCCGCCGGCCGGTCCGCCGGTCCACCACCACCGGGTCCACCTCCGTGCCGGTCTCGGTGTCGACCAGGATGACGCTGCGGTCCGCCGGGGCGAGCAGATGATTGCCCCAACCCGCGATGACCAGCAGGAGCGGGCGCAGCGTGGTACCGAGGGCGGTCAGCCGGTACTCCCGGCCATCGAGGTCCACGGCGTCGACCGCCTGCTCGATCAGGTCTCTTGCGGTGAGCACGTCGAGACGCTCCAGCAACACGTGAGCGGGCGTTTCGAGGTTGCGCCGGATGGCCCCGAACCGGGTATGACCGTTGAAGATCTCGTGCAGGATCTCCAGCGTCCACCAGGCGCCCACGACCTCGACGGTCCGCCCCAGCGGGCAGTCGGGGATCCGGGCCTTCGGGCCGGGCGGGCGCTGCGCGATCTGCTGGGCGTCGGTGCGGACACTGCTCATGTTGCCTCCGAAGGGCTCGTTCATCGCCGGCCGTCGGGTTCGGACCCGGCGTCCCCGGCGGCCGGGGTGACGCCCAGTGACCAGTACCGGCGCATGCCGTACAGCAGCGGGCTGACCGGAGCGACCGCGTGCGTGCGTACCCGCAGCACCGTCCCGAGGACCACCACGTGGTCACCGACGGGCAGGGTCTCGCTGACCCGGCAGTCCGCGACCGTGTGGGCGTCGTCGACGAGGTGCGGCAGCCCGGACTCCGGTTCCGCGACCCACTCGACCTTCTCGAACCGGTCCGGTACGCCCGAGGCGAACAGTTGCGCGACCGGTTCGGCGTGGTCGCGCAGGAGATTGACCGCGAACGCGGACACCTCGAGCAGTGCCGCCAGCGTCGGACTCGCCGCGCGGAGGCACACCAGCAGTGTCGGCGGCCGCAACGCGACACTGCACACCGAGGAACAGGTCATCCCCCACGGTGCGCCGTCGGTCGCCGTGGTCGTGACGATGGCGACCCCCGCGGGATGCGTGGCCATGAGGGAACGGAACTGCGCCGGGTCGACCAGTGAACCCTTCTCCGCCTCTCCGTGCGGTTCCTCGGACCGCAGGGCCGGAGGCGGTCCGCCGGTGCCGGGTGGTTCAGGTGGAAAGGGGTTCGGTGGCGGCGCCATGGTGCCGGTCAGGGGCTCTGGCACGGTGTGCCCACCTCCTCGCTCGATCGCACAGGGGAGCCTTCCGGGATGCCGCACGCGCCGGTCGGGCGTCGACCCGACCGGCGTCTCCGGTTCACCCGGCGGATCGGAGGCCTCCGTCGCCGCACTCGTCGACGAACTCCAGAATCCTGCGCACACCGGTCTCCAACCAGCCGGGATCCACGCAGAACGCGACCCGGACCAGATGTCGTGCCCAGGGTGCGTAGTCGTGGGCACCGATGTGACCGCGCTCGTCGAGCTGGGGCCGCATGGCGAATCCGTTGCCGGCGACGACGGCGACCCCCTTACGCTCCAGCAGTTGCAGCGCGAACGTCTCGGCGTCCAGCCCGGTCCTGGCCACGTCCAACATCGCGTACCAGCCTCCCGCCGGAAGCTCGCTGAGCAGCCCGGCGCGGAGCAGGGGCGGCAGGGCCACGTCCCGGTTGCGCTGGACGAGCTTGCGGTTGGTGGCGGCGGCACCGGACCGGGTGGCCAGCGCGGCAACGCCGGCGTGCTGCACCGGGGTGGAGGTACCGATGATGTTCGCCTCCTGGACCACCCGCATGACGTCGGCGGCGCGGTCGTTGGCCAGCGCGACGTATCCGAGCCGGTAGCCGGTCATGGCGAAGCTCTTGGAGAAGCTGAAGACGCTGTGCACGATGCGCTCGTCGACCGGGACGTCGCGTTCCAGGGAGGCGACGGAGAGATGCTCGCGCTCGTAGCAGAAGTGCTCGTAGGCCTCATCACTGATCACGTGCCAACCTCTGGTACGGGCCAGGTCGAGCAGGGCGCTGATCTCGTCGGGGCTCAGGACGACCCCGGTGGGGTTGGCCGGCGAGTTGATCAGCAACACCCTGGTCCGTGGGCCGGCGACGGCGGCGATCCGCTCGACATCGGGTCGGAAACCGGGCCCGAGCGGATAGAGCACCGGGCGGAGCCCGGCGAGCAGGCTCTGTTGCAGGTGGACCGGCCAGTGCAGTTCCGGCAGGAGGATCTCGCCCCCGGGTTCGCCGAGCGTCTGCAGCAGGGCGGCGAGTCCCTCGCACGAGCCTGGTGAGACAAGCACCCGGTCGACCACGGTGTCGATGCCGTTGTCCGCGCGTAGCTTCTCCACCGCCGCCTCACGCAGCTCGGGCAGGCCGTCCGGGCCGGTGTACTTGGTGTCGCCGCGACGTACCGCGTCGACGAACGCGTCGGCGACGTTCTCCGCCGGGTGGAAGTACGGGTCGCCGACGTGCAGCTTCACCACCTCCTCGCCGGTCCGCCGCTCGGCCTCCTGCGCCGCGCGGAAGATGGTGTGCAGACACGACGAGGGAATGTAGCTGGCAGCGGACGAGATTTCGGGGCTCACGCTCTGACCACCTCTGTTCCGTGAAGTGTTGGTTCGGACTGCAAGGGCCTCATGCCGTGCGGCCGCCGTCGACGGGAATCAACGCACCGGTGACCCAGCCGGCCAGGGCCGGGTCGAGCAGCATGCAGACCCACTGGCCGACCTCCGTGCTCTCACCGAAGCGCCCCATCGGGGTCGACGCGACCAGGTCGGTTCGCAGCCGCTCGATGCCGGCGGCGTCCAGCCCGGCGTCGGTCCACATCGGTGTGTCCACCGGCCCGGGGAGAATGGCGTTGACGCGTACGTCCGGTGCGAGTTCCCGGGCCAGGGAACGGGTGAGGCTGTTGAGCGCCGCCTTGGTCGCGCCGTAGTAGGCCCGCCCGGGCATGGACAGGACCCCGCCGACGGAGGAGACGTTGACCACGCTGCCCCTCCTGGCCCGCAGCAGGGGCAGAGCGCACCGGATCAGCTCGGCGGGGGCGCGGACGTTCACCGCGAACATCGCGTCCAGGTGCGCCGGATCGAGGGTGTCGATCGGGCCGAACCGGGCCAGCCCGGCGTTGTTGACCACCGCGTCGATGCCGCCGAAGGTCTCCCCGGCCACCGTGACGACCCGGTCGGCGGTGCCGGCTGCGCAGACGTCCGCCGCGACGACGGCCACCGCGAACGGATGACGGTCCGCCAGCATCCGCAGCGGTTGCTCGCGGCGGCCGACGATCGTCACGTTGGCACCCGCCTTCACCAGGCACTCGGTGATGCCACGGCCGATGCCGGTGGCCGCGCCGGTGACCACCACCGACTTCCCGTCGAGCGTCACCGCCGCACACCGCTTTCGGCCAGGGTCGCCACGATGTCGGCGACCAGCTCCTCCGGGTGGGAGAGCAGCCGGAAGTGGCCGCCCGGCCAGACCCGCATGCTGAATCCGCCGTCAGTGACCGCGGCCCACCCGGCGACCCGGTCGGCGTCGACCAGGGGGTCCTCCGTGTTGTAGTAGCCGCGGACCGGGCAGCCCAGCGGCGCCGTGTCCGGTGCGGGCCGGTAGGTTTCGTGCGCGGTGATGTCCGCCCGGAGCACGGGCAGCAGCAGTTCCCGCAGTTCGGGCTCTTCGGCTACCTCCGGCTCGATCCCGCCCAGGCTGGTGACCGTCGCCCACAGCTCCTCGTCACCGAGCTGGTGGGTGCGTCCACCGCCGGCCAGCCACGGTCCGGCCGCCCCGGAGACGAACAGTTGGTGCACAGGGCTTCCCTTGTCCCGCAACACCCGTGCGGTCTCGTAGGCGACCAGCGCGCCCAGGCTGTGCCCGAGCAGCGCGCACCGGGCGGGCGGCATCGGCAGCAGCTCCGCGGCCACCTGCCTGCCCATTTCGGCGACGCTGACGGCGGGTGCCTCGGCCAGCCGGTCGGCATGACCCGGGTACTGCACGGCGTACAACGCCACGCCGGTGGGTAGCGCCGAGGCCCAGGCGCGGTATGCCGCGGCCGTGCCGCCGGAGTGTGGAAAGCAGACCAGCCGGGTGGTGGGGTGTCCGACGCCGGTGAGCGCCCGTACCCATCTCCGGTCGGATCTCCGTGTTCGGCTCACGACATCGAGCGTCACCGAGCCCGGCCGTTCGTCCAGACAATCTGTCAAGGCTCTGTCGGGTGGGCCGCGGCCTCTGGGCTGCTACCGGAATCTGTTAGCGCCGCACCGAAGGAGGACAGACAGATGCTGGACGGGTTCGTGCCCTGGCCGCCCGACGTCGCCGACCGCTACCGGCGTGCGGGCTACTGGCGTGGCCTCTCGCTTCGGCAGCTCTTCGACGACAGCGTCCGCCGCCACCCGGACAAGGTGGCCACGGTGGACGCCACTCGCCGCCTCACCTACGCGGAGCTGGCCGACGAGGCCGATCGCATCGCCGCCGGTCTGCTCGATCTCGGCATCGGCAGCCGGGACCGCCTGGTGCTGCACCTGCCCAACGTGAACGAGTTCCTGTCGGTGTTGCTGGCGGTGTTCAGCATCGGCGCGATACCCGTGCTGGCCCTGCCCGGTCACCGCCGCGACGAGATCACTCACCTGGCCCGCGCCTCGGACGCGGTGGCCTACCTCGGTCCGGACCGCTTCCAGGGGTTCGACCACCGGGCGCTGGCTCGCGAGATCCGCGCCGACGTGCCGAGCGTGCGGCATGTCGTGATCGCCGGGGACAGCGCGGAGTTCACCTCGCTGGCCGAGGTGGCCCGGTCAGAGCCGCGTCAGCTGCCGCCGGTCGACGCCTCCGAGATAGCCCTGCTGCTGCTCTCCGGCGGGACCACCGGCGTGCCGAAGTTGATCCCCCGCACCCACGACGACTACGCCTACAACATCTTCGCCTGTGCCGAGGTGACCGGGTTCGGTGCGGACAGCGTGTACCTCGCCGCCAACCCGGTGCCACACAACGCCGCGCTCGGCTGCCCCGGCGCCCTGGGCGCGCTGCTCGTCGGCGGGAAGGCCGTACTGGCCGCCAACCCCAGCCCGGACCACGTGTTCCCGCTGATCGCCGGGGAAGGTGTCACCCACACCGCGCTGGTGCCGGCGCTCGCCCTGCTCTGGACGGAGGCGGCGCAGAGCATGCCGGTGGACATGAGCGGCATGACCCTCCAGGTGGGCAGTTCGAAGTTCGGCCCCGCCGCGGCGCAACGCGTCCAGTCGGGCCTGAAGTGCCGCATCATGAACGTCTACGGCATCGGCGAGGGGCTGATCACCCACACGCGCCTGGACGATCCGCTGGAGGTGGTCTACACCACCGAGGGCACGCCCATCTGCCCGGACGACGAGGTCAGGATCGTCGACACCGAGGATCGCGATCTCCCGGCCGGGGTGACCGGTGAGCTGCTGACCCGTGGCCCGTACACGATCCGGGGCTACTTCGCCGCGCCGGAGCACAACCGCCGGGCGTTCACCTCCGACGGGTTCTACCGCACCGGCGACCTGGCCAAGCTGACCGAGGACGGGCGCATCGTCATCGAGGGCAGGCTCAAGGACATCATCCACCACTTCGGCGAGAAGGTCTCGGCCGAGGAGGTGGAGGGCCACGTCCTGACGTATCCGTCGGTCCGGGACGCCGCGGTGGTCGGCATCCCCGACGACGCCATCGACGAACGCATCTGCGTGTTCGTGGTGCCCACCGCCGAGGCGGACGCGGCGGCGCCGCTGTCGCTGCGCACGATCCGAGAGCACATCCGCGACCGTGGACTGGCTCCGTACAAGCTGCCCGACGAACTGGTCGTCGTGCCGGACCTGCCCCGTACGCCCGTCGGCAAGATCGACAAGAGTGCCCTGCGCGCGGGACGGCGTGAGCTCCAGCACCGCTGAGTCACCGTCCCGGCGCCTTGCTGAGGAGGGCCGACACACCGATGACCTATTCGACGGACACCCAGCGCGACCGCGCCTACGGGGAGATCCTCAGACTGGACGAACTGCTCGACATCGCGTGCGTACGCGACGAGCCCGACCGCACCCTCTTCTTCGCCGCCCACCAGGCGTGCGAGCTGTGGTTCGCGGTCATCCTGCGGCACCTGGAGTCCGGACGGGACGCGCTGACCCACGATCGTCCGGACGTCGCCGCCGACCACATCGAGCGGCTGCCGGCGGCGATGCGGGTGCTCAGCGGCCACTTCGACGTCCTGAGCACGCTGACCGCCGAGTCGTTCGACGAGATCCGGGCGACCCTCGGCTCGTCGAGCGGGTTCCAGTCCGCGCAGTACCGGGAGATCGAGTTCCTGTGCGGGGCCCGCGACCCACGGTTCCTCAACACACCCGGCTTCACCGCCGGTGAGCGGGCCCGGCTCGGCGCCCGGATCGCGGAACCGTCGCTGTCGGGGGCCTTCGTCGAGTACCGCGACCGTGCGCGGGCCGGCGATGACCCGAGGGCGGTGGAGCGGGTACGCGCCGCGCTGGCCGCCTTCGATGACGCGGTGCGGTCCTGGCGCGCGCGGCACGCCCGACTGGCCGAGCAGTACCTCGGCGCGGCCCGTGGCACGGCCGGCTCCGCCGGCGCCGCCTACCTGTGGCGGTCGACCGAGCGGACGTTGTTCCCCGAGGTCTTCCCGCCCCGGCTGGGCGGCGCGATCCACCGAAACGGATCCGAACCAGACACATCCGTCGAGTCCCGGGTTATCGGGTACAAGGAGGAACCGCAATGACTGTCAGTGCTGCCGCCGCCAAGAACACGCGCGACCCCGGCAGGACACAGCGCGTCGTCATCGTCGGTGGCGGTACGGCCGGCTGGATGACGGCGTCGTACCTGGCGGCCGCCTTCGGTGACCGGGTCGATGTGACGGTCGTCGAGTCGGCCACCGTCGGCACGATCGGCGTCGGCGAGGCCACCTTCAGCGATATCCGTCACTTCTTCGAATTTCTGCGGCTCGACGAGTCCGACTGGATGCCCGCCTGCAACGCCACGTACAAGCTGGCCGTCCGGTTCGAGAACTGGCGCGAGCCGGGCCACCACTTCTACCACCCGTTCGAGCAGATGGCTTCGGTCGACGGGTTCCCCCTCAGCGACTGGTGGCTGCGCTACCCGACGACGTCGCGGTTCGACAAGGACTGTTTCGTCATGGCCTCGCTGTGCGACGCGGAACGGTCACCCCGCTACCTCGACGGCAGCCTGGTCGACCAGGGATTCGTCGAGCAGTCCCGCGACGAGACGTCACCCCGGTCGACCATCGCGGAGTACCAGGGAGTGCAGATCCCCTACGCGTACCACTTCGAGGCGCACCTGCTGGCGAAGTTCCTGACCGGCTACTCCACGCAGCGCGGGGTCAAGCACGTCGTCGACAACGTCGAGCACGTGGTGCTCGACGAGCAGGGGTTCATCTCGCATGTGCGTACGGCCGAGCACGGCGACATCGCCGCGGACCTCTTCGTCGACTGCACCGGATTCCGGGCCCTGCTGCTGAACAAGGCGCTCGGTGAGCCGTTCGTCTCCTACCAGGACACGCTGCCCAACGACAGCGCGGTCGCCCTCCAGGTGCCGCTGGACATGGACAGCAAGCCGTTGCGGCCGTGCACGACCGCTACCGCGCAGGAGGCCGGCTGGATCTGGACGATCCCGCTGATCAGCCGGATCGGCACCGGCTACGTGTACGCCAGTGACTACTCGACCCCGGAGGAGGCCGAGCGGGTGCTGCGCGAGTTCGTCGGTCCCGAGGCCGCCGACGTGCCGGCGAACCACATCCGGATGCGTATCGGTCGTAGCCGGCGGTCGTGGGTGAAGAACTGCGTGGCGGTCGGCCTGGCCAGCGGATTCGTCGAGCCGCTGGAGTCGACCGGGATCTTCTTCATCCACCACGCCATCGAGCAGATGGTCAAGTACTTCCCGTCCGGGCGCGGCGACGACACGCTGCGCGAGCAGTACAACCGCTCGGTCGCGCACGTCATGGACGGGGTACGCGAGTTCCTCTGCCTGCACTACCGGGGCGCGAAGCGGGTCGACAACCAGTACTGGAAGGACACCAAGACCCGCGTGATCCCGGACGCGCTCGCGGAGCGCATCGAGATCTGGCAGCACAAGGTGCCCGACGCGGAGTCGATCTACCCGCACTACCACGGTCTGCCGCCGTACTCGTACAACTGCATCCTGCTGGGCGCGGGTGGGATCGACGTCCGGCACTCGCCGGCCATCGAGTTGGCCGACGAACGGGCGGCGCTGGCCGAGTTCGAGCGCATCCGGGTGAAGGCCGAGAAGCTGGTGCAGGAGCTTCCCACGCAGAACCAGTACTTCGCCGCCATGCGCGCCAACCAGTGACGACGGCGCCACGACACCGCCTACCCCTGCGGTCCGGCTGATCGCAGGGGAGGCGGAGCCGCCTCCGGCAGTGACCGTTTCGGTACCGGAAACGGAGTGACGTGTATCTGACGTACGACCAGAGATCCCTGGACATTCAGTACTCGCCGAGCTCGTGTGTTGCGGACATCAATGTCTACCTGCGTGAATACGCGGAACGCAGCGCAATGGCACGGGAGCGACTCGACGTTCGTTCGGGGGTGCGTTACGGGCAGCGGCCGGAACAATTGCTCGACTATTTCCCCGCCGCCGGTACCGGCGGTCCGTTGCTGGTGTTCATCCACGGTGGGTACTGGCAGGAACTGAGCCGGCTCGAATCGGCATTCATGGCCCTGGACCTGGTGACGCGCGGGATCTCCGTCGCGGCGCTGGGCTACGGCCTGGCGCCCGCGTACCGGTTGCCGGAGATCGTCGACATGGTCGCCGAGGGAGTTCGGTGGATCTGTGCCAACGCTGACCGGTTGCCGGCGAGCCCCGGATCGATCTACCTGAGTGGGTGTTCCGCAGGCGCGCATCTGGCCGCCATGTCCCTGCTCGACGAGCCGGGCCGGCGGCGGCATCAGGTCCGGGCAGTGGCGGGCGCGGTCCTGCTCAGCGGCGTCTACGACCTGGAACCGGTGCGCCGGACGTACGTGAACGAGGCACTCGGGCTGGACCCGCAGACGGCTCGCGCCTGCAGTCCGCTGCACCGGCTGCCGTCGACGCTGCCGCCGTTGGTCGTCGCGCGAGGTGAGCACGAGACCGACGAGTTCGGCAGGCAGCAGGCGGAGTTCGTCGCCGCCGTCCGGGCCGGCGGCGGACGGGTGGTCGACCTCGTCGTGCCGTCGCGGAACCACTTCGACCTGGCTTTCGACCTCGGTGTGCGGGGAACGATGCTGGGTGACTCCGTGACCGAACTGATTGGGGCCACCCGGTAGTCCGATGTGCAATTCTCACGGCAACGTCCATGTTATTCACGGCCGCCCGCCGGCCGCCAATAGATTGATCGGTGCTGCGGCTGCTGTTAGGGTCGGGCCAGGCGCCGGCGCTGATGTCGCCAGTTCGCCTGACATCAATCCCGAGCCCCGGTCGTCGACGTATTCCGGACCAGTCATTCCGCAGCGGAGTCGATAGCGTGCGAGGGAGCTTGAGGATGTTATCGGAGAACACCGACTGCGGCGCCGGGACGGACCGGGAGGCGCTGCGCGCCGCGGTGTCCGAACTGCTCGGCATGGAGTTGACCGCGGCCGACGACGACAGCAACCTGTTCGAACTGGGCCTGCAGTCCCTGCACCTGATGCGGCTGACGAGTCGGCTCAACGGTGCGGGCGCCGAGGTCACGTTCACCCAGCTCTCCTCCGACCCGCGGCTGTCGGCGTGGGCCGGGCTGGTCGGCGTCGCCCCGGGTTCGAACGGGGCGGCGACACCCGCGAGGCAGTCCACCGGGACCGGTCACCACGACCCGGAACGGGCCTTCGCCCTGACCCCCGTGCAACAGGCCTACCTGTTCGGTCGCTCGGGCGACCACGCGCTGGGCGGCGTCGGGTGCCACAACTACCTCGAGTTCGAAACGACCGGTCTGGACGCCCAGCGGCTTGAACGGGCGGTCCGGGCCCTGCTGGCTCGACACCCGATGCTGCGGGCCCGGTTCGCCGACGACGCGACCCAGCAGATCCTGCCGGAGTCCCCCTGGCCGGGGCTGACCGTGCACGACCTGCGCGACCGTTCCACCGACGAGGCGGCGGCAGCGGCGCTGGAGCTGCGCGACCGGCTCTCGCACCGCATCCTGGAGGTCGGCCGCGGTGAGGTGATCGACGTACTGCTCACCCGGCTACCGGGCGGGGTCGACCGGCTGCACTTCAACATCGATCTGCTGGCGGTGGACCTGGCCAGCTTCCGGGTGCTGCTCTCCGAACTGGTCGTCCTCTACGACGATCCGGACGCCCTCGGCGAGGTCGACTACACCTTCGGTCGATACCTCGCCGAGCAGGCCGGGGCCCGGACCGCGGAACGGGAGCGGGCCCGCCCGTACTGGCAGCGGCGGCTGCCGAGCCTGCCCGGTGGTCCGAAGCTGCCGCTCGCGGTGGATCCGGACGCGGTCACCGTGCAACGCTTCGTCCGTCGGTCCTTCGATCTCACCGCGGATCAGTGGCGGGAACTCGAGCGGCGCGCGGGTGAGGCGGGACTGACGCCGGCGGCCGTGCTGGCGACCGCGTACGCCACCGTCCTGAGCCGCTGGAGCGGGGACGAGCACTTCCTGCTCAGCCTGCCGCTGTTCGACCGTGACCTCGACGTGCACCCCGAGATGCCCCGGCTCGTCGGCGACTTCTCCGGCCTGGTCCTGCTGGAGGTCGACCTCTCCGGTGACAGCTTCGTCGACCGCGCGCGCACCCTGCAGAAGCAGATGCACGAGGACATCGGCCACGCCGCCTACACCGGCGTCGACGTGCTGCGTGAGTTCACCCGTGCCGACCCGGAATCGCCTCGTACGGCACCCGTGGTGTTCTCGGTGGACCTGTCCGCCCCGCTGATCCCCGAGGAGTTCGCCGCCCGCTTCGGTGAGCCGACGTGGATGATCTCCCAGACTCCGCAGATCTGGCTCGACCATCAGATCTACCGCACCAGCGACGGCACCGTGCGCCTGGTGTGGGACGCCGTCGAGGCGCTCTTCCCGGACGGCATGTTGGACGCGATGCTGTCCGCGTACGAGACGTTGGTCCGTGACCTGCTCGCCGACGCGTGGACGGGCGCGGCGCCGGAGATCGCCCTGCCGGCGGCAACTCGGCGGACACGGGCGGCGGTCAACTCGTCGACCCGGGCGATGACCGACAACCTCCTGCACACACGGTTCTTCGCGCAGGCGGGCGAGCGCGTCGGGCGACCCGCGCTGCTCTGGGGTGAGCAGGAGGCGCTGGCTCACGACACCCTCGCCGAACGTGCCCTGCGGGTGGCCGGGTCACTGGCCCGGCGTGGCGTGGGGCCCGGCTCGTACGTGGCGGTGGTCGCTCCCAAGGGCGCGCAGCAGATCGTCGCCGTGCTCGGCGTGCTCGCCGCGGGTGCGGCGTACGTGCCGATCGGCGTGGACCAGCCCTCGGAGCGACGCGCCCGGATCCTCGAACTCAGCGGCGCGCGGGTGGTCCTCGACGGCAGCGGGCTGCTCGACCCCGCCGGTTCAACTGCCGAGATCCTCACCATCGACGCGGCGGAACAGGCCGAGCCGCTGGAGGCTCCGGTGCCCGCCGACCCGGGGGACGCCGCGTACGTGATCTTCACGTCGGGATCGACCGGCCTGCCCAAGGGGGTAGAACTCACCCACCGCGCGGCGGTCAACACCGTCGAGGACATCAACGAGCGGTTCGATGTCGGTCCGGCCGATCGTGTCCTGGCCGTTTCCGCCCTCGATTTCGACCTTTCGGTGTGGGACATCTTCGGCCTGCTCGCCGTGGGCGGTGCCGTGGTTCTGGTGCCGGAGTCGGGCAGGCGCGATGCCGTGGAGTGGTTGGCGCTGTGCCGCCGCCACGACGTGACCGTCTGGAACACCGTTCCCGCGCTGCTGGACATGCTGCTCACCGCCGCGGACGACACGCCGCTGCCCGCCACGATGCGTCTGGCCCTGCTCTCCGGCGACTGGATCGGCCTCGATCTGCCCGGCAGGCTGGCCAGCGCGACCGGCGGGCGCTGCCGGTTCGTCTCGCTCGGCGGTGCCACCGAGGCGGCGATCTGGTCCAACTCCTACGAGGTCGTCGAGGTGCCCGCCGGTTGGCGGTCGATCCCGTACGGCACTCCGCTGCGGAACCAGAAGTTCCGCGTGGTGGACGGCCACGGTCGGGACTGCCCCGACTGGGTACCCGGCGAGCTGTGGATCGGCGGTGCCGGGGTGGCGCTGGGCTACCGTGGCGACCCCGAGCTGAGCGCGGCCCGCTTCCCGCTGGTGGACGGCGAGCGTTGGTACCGCACCGGCGACCTGGGCCGCTACTGGCCCGACGGCAACCTGGAGTTCCTGGGCCGCCTCGACCACCAGGTGAAGATCAACGGTTTCCGGGTCGAGCTGGGCGAGATCGAATCCTGCCTGCTGGCACACCCGGAGGTCGCCCAGGCCGTCGCCGTCGTCGTCACCGAAGGCCGACGCGAGGTGATCGCCGCCGTGGTCGAGCGCACGTCGGCACCGGAGTCCGACGCCCCGGTCGTCGAGCCCGTCGCGGGACGTCCGAGCGATGCGTTCCTGCCTCCGGCGACCAGCGTGACGGCCGAGGACGACCCGCTCCTGCCCGAGCATCAGCTGGTGGAGGTGCTGCTGGCCGAGGTCGTCGCGCCGCTGATCGAGCCCGGGAGCACACCGTTCACCGTCTGCACACCACAACGGCCGGTCGTGGACGTCTGGCTCGATTACCTGGCGCACCGCGAGGTGGTGAGCCGTCCGTCCGGCGGGTACGCCCGGGGGCCGCGGTGGGCCGAGGTCACGGATCCGAAGTGGGCCGAGCGGGTCCGGGAACGTGCGCTCGGCACCCGCCTGGCGCAGGTGGCGGCCACCCTGGAGTGGGCCGCGCCGCTCTACGCGGCCATCCTCTCCGGTGACGCCGACGCCACCGCGCTGCTGGACGACCCGGTACTGGCTCCGGAGGCCCTCAACGACCTGATGCCCGCCACCGCCGAGTGTCTCGCCGCCGTCGCCGAGGACCTGCGGAAACGCGTGGGCCCGCCCCGTGCGGCGGTGGCGGAGTGGCAGACCGACGGTGGCCGAGGCGCGGTCCGGCTGCTGGCGGCGCTGTCCGGCGAAGCCATCGACTACACCCTGCTCGGCGCCGCGCGACCGGTGCTGGCCAAGGCGGAGGCGCTGCTACGTGAACACGGCCACCGTGCGCGGATCGCGGTGCAGGGTACGGACGCCATCGCCGCGCAGCACGTGCACGCCTTCGACGCCGTCGTGGCGAACAACGTCCTGCACCGGATGTCCGATCCGGAGACCGCCGCGGCGAGCATGGCGCTGCTGCTCGCCGGGGGTGGTCGCCTCTACCTGCTCGAACGTGCCCACCCGACACCGCTGGCGCTGGTGACGGCGCTGCCGCTCGAGGCGCGGGCCGGCCGGTTCGCCGGTGACGGCGGGTCCGGGTGGCTCTACGGCCCCGAACGTTGGACGCGGGCGTTGACCGCGGCGGGGCTGTGCGACGTACGGGTGCTGTGTACCGAGGCCACCGGCGAGATCCTGGTCACCGCGGACCGTCCGTCGAGCGCGGTCGGGGTCGACACCGACCGGTTGCGACGGTGGACCGAGGACCGGCTGCCCGAACACATGGTGCCCGCCCACGTCGCCGTGCTGCCCGCGCTGCCGCTGAGCGCCAACGGCAAGGTCGACCGACGACGCATTCAGGCGGTCATCGAGGAGTCCGTCGACCGACCACGCGACGTCGGTGCTCCGCCGAGGGGTGGCACGGAGACCTTCGTCGCCGAGAGGTGGGCGAAGCTGCTCGGCCTGGACGCGGTGGGCCGCGACGAGAACTTCTTCCGCCTCGGCGGCGACAGCCTGCTCGCCACCCGGTTCGTCACCGAGGTGCGCGGCGCGTGGGGCGTCGACCTGCCCATGCGAGATGTCATGCGCTCGGCGACGGTCGCCGGGCTCAGCGTGCTCATCGACGAGCTGCGGGAGGCGACCGGCGAACCGCCGCCCGTCGGCTGGGACACCGCCGAGGACTTCGAAGAAGGTGCGCTGTGAACGCCAGCGACCTGCTCGACGAACTCGCCAGCGCCGGCATCCGGGTGTGGCGCGAGGGCCAGCAACTGCGGTTCCGCGCTCCCCGGGGCAGCATGACCGAGGAACGCCTGGCCCGGCTGCACCGCAGCAAGAACGAGCTGCTGGCCAGCATGGCCGACACCGCCGGCCGTGCCGTCCAGGAGCCCGAAGCGGTGTGGCGGGACCACCCGGAGGCGCGGGACGAGGCCTTCCCGCTGACCGACATCCAGTCGGCGTACCTGTTCGGACGCAACCCGGCCTTCGACTACGGCGGCGTCTCCTGCCACCTCTACCAGGAGTTCGAGTACCCGGCGGACCTGGATCCGGGCCGGATGCGGCAGGCGTGGGACGGCCTGGTGCGTCGCCACGACACGCTGCGGACGGTCATCCAGGAGGACGGGTCGCAACGGGTGCTGGCCGCGCCACCGGGCACCGGCATCGCGGTGACCGACCTGCGCGGGGCATCCGTCGACGCGGTGCGGAAGACGATCGCCACGGTGCGCGACGAACTGTCCCACAAGGTCCACCCGACGGGCCGACGACCCATGTACGAGCTGCGCCTCACCCTGGCCACCGACCGTAGCGTGCTGCACGTGTCCGTGGACTTCATGGCCCTGGACTGGCTCAGCCTGCAACGGGTGCTGGCCGAACTGGACCGCCGCTACCGGCAGCCCGACTGCGTCCTGCCCCCGGTCGAGGCGACCTTTCGCGACTACGTGCTGGCCGAGCGCCGACTGCGGGACACCGACCGGTACGACAAGGACCGGGCGTACTGGCTGGCGCGCATCGACACGCTACCCGGCGCCCCGGCGCTGCCGCTGCGCGACGACCCCGCCCCGTCCACGGCCCCCGCCCGGTTCCGTCGCCTGGCGGCGACGGTCGAGGACCGGGTGTGGCGGTCGCTCAAGGCCCGCGCCGCCGCACACGGCGTCACCGCCGCCAACGCCGTGCTGGCCGCCTACACCGAGACGATCGGACGCTGGAGCGGCACCGACCGGTTCTGCGTCGGGTTACCGGTGCTCAACCGGATGCCGCTGCACCCGCACGTCGAGCGGCTGCTCGGCGATTTCACCTCGCTGAGCGTGCTCGCCGTGGAGCCGGCGGGGCGGGTGAGTTTCGCCGAGCGGGCCCGCGCGCTCGGTGAGCGGGTGTTCGACGACCTCGACCACCGCCTGTTCAGCGGTGTGGAGGTGCTGCGTGAACTCGCCCACCGCCGCGGCCGGGACGCCGCGGCGGTGCTGCCGGTGGTGTTCACCGGCGCCATCGGTGTGGGCGGCGGCGAGCCGTCGGCGGCGGGCCGCCGGCTGCGACCGGTGTACGGGATCAGTCAGACCCCGCAGGTGTGGATCGACTGCCAGGTGGGCGACCAGTTCGGCGGCCTGGACATGAACTGGGACGTGCGGGAGGGCGTCTTCCCCGACGACCTGGTGGACGAGATGTTCACCGCGTACGTGGACCTGCTGCACCGGTTGGCCGCCGACGACGCGTCGTGGGCGACGGTCGACCCGCAGCCGCTGCCGAGCGCGCAACGGGCCCGCCGGAGCGCGGCGAACGCGACCGACGCACCCGTGCCGGACTGTTTGCTGCACGAGCCGTTGGTGGCCTACGCGCGCGAGAATCCGGACCGGGTGGCCGTCATCGACGCCGCCGGGTCGATGACCTACGGGGACTGGCTGGCCCGGGCCGCCGGGGTCGCCGCACGGCTGCGCGCCGCGGGATGCCGGCCGGGTGACCTCGTCGGCGTCCTGATCGACAAGTCGCGGGACCAGGCCGTGGGCGTGCTGGGTGTGCTCCTCGCCGGCGGCGTGTACGTTCCCGTGGATCTCGGCCAGCCCGCTGTGCGCCGGGACCGGATCCTCATCGACAGCGGTGCCCGGTTCGCGGTCGTGGCGGGCGAGACGGCCGGTCCGCTGCCCGACGAGGTTGCCGGTGTCGACGTGGCGGACGTGCGACCGGTCCCGGGGTCGGAGATTCCCACCGGCTCCCGGCCGGCGCAGACCGGGCTCGCCTACGTCATGCACACGTCGGGCTCGACCGGAACGCCCAAGGGCGTGATGATCAGCCACCGGGCCGCCGCCAACACGGTGCACGACATCAACGAGCGTTTCGCCGTCACCGCTGCCGACCGGGTGCTCGGCCTCGCCGCGTTGAGCTTCGACCTGTCCGTCTACGACCTGTTCGGACCGCCCGCCCGCGGCGCCGCACTGGTACTGCCCGATCCGGCTCGCCGTGGCGACCCGTCGCACTGGTCGGCGATGGTGGCCGCACACGGGGTGACGCTCTGGAACTCGGTCCCCGCGCAGTTGCAGATGTTGATGCACTACCTGGACGTCGAACCCGTGGACCTGTCCACCCTGCGACTGGCGTTGCTGTCCGGGGACTGGATCCCGCTCTCGTTGCCCGGCCACGTCGGACGGCACGTGCCCGGTGCCGAGCTGGTCAGTCTGGGCGGGGCGACGGAGGCGGCGATCTGGTCGAACTACCATCGCATCCGGACGGTCGAGCCGCACTGGCGCAGCATCCCGTACGGGTTGCCGTTGGCGAACCAGCGGTTCCACGTGCTCGACTCCGCGCTGCGTGACCGGCCCGATCTGGTCACCGGCGAACTGTTCATCGCGGGTACCGGGCTGGCGGACGGCTATCTCAACGATCCGGTACGTACCGCCGAGCGGTTCATCCGGCACCCTGAGACGGGGGAGCGGCTGTACCGAACCGGCGACCTCGGTCGCTACCTCCCCGACGGCGAGATCGAGTTCCTCGGGCGGGCCGATCAGCAGGTCAAGATCCGGGGCCATCGGATCGAGCTCGGCGAGATCGAGGCGGTACTCGGTGAGCACCCCGAGGTCAGCAGCTGCGTGGTGCTGGCGGCCGGCGACGACGCGCTCGAACGCGCACTGGTCGCGTTCGTGGTACCCCAACGTCCGTCGGGGAACGTCGATCCGGCCGGGGTCGTCGCCTGGGTGGCCGACCGGCTGCCGGCGTACATGGTCCCGGCACGGGTTCGCGTGGTCGAGGCGCTGCCGTTGACGCCGAACGGAAAGGTCGACCGTAAGCGGCTGCTGGAGTCGGCGCCCGGTCCGACCGCCGTGGCCGGTGGGCGGACCGAACCGCCTCGGCCGGGCGTGGAGCAGCAGCTCGCCCACCTGTGGGGCGAGGTGCTCGGTGGCCCACCACCGAGCCGGGAGCTGGGATTCTTCGACGCGGGCGGCAACTCGTTGCTGGCCGCACGGTTCGTCGGGCAGCTGCGTGACCGGCTGCCCGAGGCCGAACGGGTTCCGTTCGACGTGTTGCTGCGTGCCCTGCTCGACGAGCCGACGGTCGCGGGTCTGGCGCAGCGGCTGGCATCGGACGCGGTGCCGGAGCGCGGGACGGCGGAGACGCCTCAGCGATCACCGTTGGTTCCGCTCGGCGGTCCGACCCGGGGGCCGGTGCGGCTGCTCGTGCACGACGGCACGGGTACCCTCACCGCACTGCGGCAGCTGGCGGCCGGGCTCGCTGCGAGCGGGCCGGTGTTCGGGCTTGCGGCGATCGACCCCGGCTCGCCGGCAGAGATCGACGAGGCCACGTCGATCGAGGACCTGGCCGTACGCTACGCGGGCGAGGTGCGGGCCGCCGGGTTCGACGACGTCGAGCTGATCGGCTACTGCCTGGGTGCTCCGATCGCGCTGGAACTGGCCCGGGCACTGGGCGAGGCGGGAGCCACGGTGCGACTGACCGTCCTGTCCGGACATCGAGTCCCGTACCGGGTGGACGACGGACTCGTGGTGGACCACGCGTTCGCGCGGGCGGCGGGGGTCGACCCGGCCGCCCTCGGCTGGCCCGACGAGGAGGCCGTCGACCGGGCGGTCGCCACCGTGCTGGCGGGCTCGCCGGGCGTGGTGCCGGCGGGTGCTCTCGGGCGGCTGACCGGGGACGAGCGGCTGGTCGGTGCCGCCGAGCGCTTCCGCGCCCTCGGGGAGCAGGCCGTCGGTGACCGACACGCGCGACTGCATCAGGCCGTCGCCGACGACGATCCGGTGTGGGACGGGCCCGCGGCGGTCGCCGTGGCCCACGCCGCCTTCGCGCGCATCCTCAACGCGGTCGCGCGGTACGAGCCCGAACCCTATGCCGGAGACGTCACCGTCCTCCGTCCCACGGCGGCCGGGGGCCTGCTGCCGGGCCGTGGTAACGGGATGACCGACTTCTGGCAGGAGGTGTGTCTCGGTGAGGTGCGGGTCATCGACGTGCCGGGTGACCACGTCAGCTGTCTCCGACCGCCCAACGTGGCGGCCGTGGTCGCGGCGGCGGCCCCGGCGGAGGCCCGATGACCGCCCGGCCCGGCCCGCTGCGGGTCGTCGTGTGCGGCACGCGGTTCGGTCAGGTCTACCTCTCGGCCATCGCCCGCGCACCGGAGCGGTTCGAACTGGCCGGCATCGTGGCCCGGGGCAGCACCCGCTCGACAGCGCTGGCGGAGGCGTACGGCGTACCGCTGTACTCCTCCGTCGACCGGTTGCCGGACGACGTCGACGCGGCCTGCGTGGTGGTGTCGACCGCGGTCGGCGGCGGTGCGGGCGTCGAGTTGGCCAAGGCGCTGCTCGGCCGCGGTATCCACGTGTTGCAGGAACATCCGGTGCACCCGACGGAGCTGGCGGAGTGCCTGCGGGCGGCCCGGCGCGCCGGAGCCCAGTACGTGGTGAACAGCTTCTACCCCCACGTGGAGCCGGTTCGACAGTTCATCTCGGCCGCCCGCACGCTGGTCCGGTTACGCAAGCCGGTCTTCGTCGACGCGGTGTGCGCGGTGCAGGTCTGCTTCGACCTGCTCGACATCCTCGCCGAGGTCTTCGACGGGCTGCGGCCCTGGTCGCTGTCGGCCGTCGGAGACCGGGCCGGCCGACCGTTGGCCAGCGTGGACGGTCAGGTCGCCGGCGTCCCGCTGACGCTGCGGGTGGAGAACCGGATGCAGGCCGGCGACGACAGTACGAGCCTGTTGCTGCACCGGATCACCGTCGGCACGGATGCGGGGAACCTGATGCTCGCCAACACCCACGGCCCGGTGCTGTGGAGTCCGGTGCTGCGAACGCCGGCGGATCCGGCGGGGGTGTTCCTCACCGTCGCCGGATCCGCCGACACGCGCTGGTCGGACGTGCTCGGACCGACGGCCGACTACGTGGGCGCGCCGGAGACACCCACCTGGGCGGGCGTGGTGCGTGACCTGTGGGGCGACGGGGTGCTGGCCGCCCTCAGCGACCTGCGCGGGCGGGTCGACGCGGGCGTCGACCCGTTGCGAGGCGGCCAGCGTCACCTGGCTGTGGCCAGCGCCTGGAAGGAGCTGACCGAGACCCTCGGCTACCCGGAGGTGGCCCAGCCGGATCCGGGAGACCCGCTGGTGGTAGCCGATCTGTACACCGGGCGAGATTCCGTCGTCCGTGGCTCGCCGATTCACGGTAGCTCGCCGAGTGGGTTCGGGGTAGAGTAATTCTCGAACATGTTTGAAAATAGGGACGGGAGAGCGATGAGTGCGACCCACTCCGCTGAGGCAGGAGAGCAGTCCACGCCGTCACCGGGAGGCACTCCGACGGCGCGGCAACCGGTGAGCACCGGGCCACTGCTGCGTCCGCACGCCACGAGTTTCATTGTCGTCGTCGTCCTGCAGGTGATCGGTGCCGTGGCAGGGCTGGCGCCGCTGTTCGCCGTGATCGAGCTGGGCCGAGCCCTGCTGACGCCCGGCCCGGTCGACTCGAGCCGCGTGTGGACCTTCGTGATCCTGGGCGTGGTCGGTCTGTTCGTCCGGCTGGTGTTCACCGGCGCGTCCTCTGGGCTGGGACACGTTCTCGACGGCAAGGTGCAGCTCTCGCTGCGCCGGGAACTGGCCCGCAGCCTCGGGCGGGCACCCATCGGCTGGCTCTCGCGCCGGCACAGTGGCGAGCTGGCGAAGGTGGTCGGCGACGACGTCACCGCGGTGCACCCCTTCATCGCCCACGCGCCCGGCGAACTCGTCTCCGCGTTCGTCGTGCCGCTGGTGTCACTGGTGTACCTGCTGACCGTCGACTGGCGGCTCACGCTGATCACGCTGATCCCGGTGGTGCTGGCCATCGCACACGTTCCGCTGCTGATGACTCCGGCGCGTACCCGCGAGCAGAAGGACTTCGACGCGGCGATGGGCCGCATCGCCAGCTCGGTCGTCGAGTTCGTGCAGGGCATCGCCGTGGTCAAGGCGTTCGGCGGTTCCGAGCGCGCCCACCGTAAGTTCCTCGCCGCCGCCGACGACTTCGTCGACATCTTCACCCGGTGGGTGCGCGGCGTCTCCGCCGTCGCCGCCGGAATGCAGCTGGCGCTGTCTCCGCCCTTCGTGCTGCTGGTGGTGTTGATCGGCGGCACGGTACGGATCACCTCCGGTGACCTGGCCCCGGCCGACCTGCTGCCCTTCCTGCTTCTCGGGTTGGGGCTGACCGCTCCGGTCGCAGCCCTCGGCCACGGCTTCGACGACATGCAGGCCGCCGGCCGCGCGGTCGGACGCATCCGCGAGGTCCTCGGGGTCGGCGCGCTGCCCCAGCCGGCCAGCCCGGCCTCCCCGCAGGACAACCGGGTCGAGCTGCGTGACGTCCGGTTCGGCTACGACGACGACGGCCCCGAGGTGCTGCGCGGCATCGACCTGGTGCTCGAACCGGGCACGGTCACCGCGCTGGTCGGGCCCTCCGGCAGCGGGAAGTCCACTCTGGTGCAACTGCTGCCGCGGTTCTTCGATCCCACGGACGGGTCGGTCCGCCTCGGCGGCGTCGACCTGCGCGACATCGACAGCAAGGAGCTCTACCGACGGGTCTCCTTCGTCCTGCAGGACGTCCGGCTGTTGCGCGCCTCCGTCGCGGACAACATCGCGCTGGCGGTTCCGCACGCCACCCCCGACGAGGTCGTCCGCGCCGCCCAACTGGCGCACATCCACGACCGGGTCCTCGCACTGCCCCGCGGCTACGAGACCGTGATCGGCGAGGAGGTCAAGCTCTCCGGCGGGGAGGCGCAACGCATCGCCATCGCGCGTGCCCTGGCCGCCGACACGCCCGTCCTGGTGCTCGACGAGGCGACGGCCTTCGCCGACCCGCAGACCGACCGCGCGGTGCGGCAGACCCTGGCGGCGCTGCGCGACCGGACCGTCCTGGTCATCGCGCACCGCCTGGAGACCATCGCCGAAGCCGATCTCGTGGTGATGCTCGAGGACGGGGTGGTGGTCGAGCAGGGCAGGCCGACCGACCTGCTCGCGCAGGACGGCAGGTTCGCCGCGTTCTGGCGGACCCAGCAGTCGGCGGTGGCCGACGACAGTGAAGCCCGCGGCGGCGTACTGCAAGGAGACCTTTCCCGATGATCAGAATGTTGTTGCGGGTGCTCGGCGACGAGTACGCCAGGCCGATGCGCCGCACGGTGGCCCTGATGACGGCGACCGCCGTGCTGGAGGGTCTGCTCTACGCGCTGCTGGTGCCCGTACTGCGGGCGCTGTTCGGGAGCACCCCGTCGGACGCATGGCCGTGGCTGATCGCGTTCGCGGTCGGGGTCGCGGTCTACGCGGTCATGCGCTACACCAGTGACCTGTCCGGCATGCGCGTCGGCACGACGATGCTGCGGGGCATGTACCACGGCCTCGGCGAACACCTCGCCCGGCTGCCCATCGGGTGGTACAACGCGGCCCGGGTCGGCGAGGTCTCCGTGATGGCCAGCCGCGGTCTGCTCGCGGCGATGGGCGTGTCGGCGCACCTGCTCGGGCCGTTCATCTCCGCCTGCGTGACGCCGTTGACGATCGTGGCTGTGATCACGGTGTTCAACTGGCAGCTGGGGCTGGCCGCGTTGGTGGCGGCGCCGCTCGTGGTGGTCACTCAGATCTGGACCGCCCGGTTGATGGCCGCCAACGACGCGGACAACGCCGCTCGCAGCAACGAGGCCAGCGCGCGGGTCATCGAATACCTCCAGGCCCAGCCGGTGCTGCGGGCAGGTGGCCGCAGCGGCGAGCGGTTCTCCCTGCTCGACGACGCGCTCCAGGGCGTCGAGCGGGCCTCCCGCCGTCAGACGATGTCGGTGCTGCCCGGCGCGGTGGGTCTGACGCTCATCGTGCAGGCCGTTTTCACCACGGTGCTGGTGCTGGGAACCTACCTCGCGCTCGGTGGTGACATCGGGGCCGCGGAGGTGCTCTCCATTCTGGTGCTCGCCGCCCGGAGCGCGGACCCGCTGCTCTCCCTGTCGGACATCGGCGGCAAGCTGCGCACCGCCCGCGCCGAGCTGGACCGGCTCGACAAGGTGCTGCGCACCGAGCCGTTGCCCGAGGTGGCCCAGCCCGTCCGACCGCAGCGGTTCGACCTGGAGTTCGACGCGGTCACCTTCCGCCACGGCGATCGTGTGGTGTTCGACGGCGTGTCGCTGTCGGTGCCGCAGGGGCAGCGGTTGGCGGTGGTCGGTCCCTCCGGCGCGGGCAAGAGCACGCTGCTGCAACTGATCGCCCGGTTCTACGACGTGGCGGCGGGCACGGTGCGGGTGGGCGGAGTCGACGTACGTCACATCGATCCCGGCGTGCTGATGTCCCAGATCGCCATCGTCTTCCAGGACGTCTACCTCTTCGACGGCACGATCGAGGAGAACGTACGGCTCGGCCGTCCCGAAGCCAGCGAGGCCGAGGTGCGGGCGGCGGCCACCGCCGCGCGCCTCGACGAGGTCATCGAGCGGCTGCCCGGCGGGTGGGCGGCGAACGTCGGCGAGGGCGGAGCGTCGCTCTCCGGCGGTGAGCGCCAGCGGGTATCGATCGCGCGGGCACTGCTGAAGGACGCGCCGATCGTGTTGCTCGACGAGGTGACCTCGGCGCTCGACCCGGTGAACGAGGCAGCCGTCCATGACGGCATCGAGCGCCTGATGGCGGGCCGGACGGTGGTGATGGTCGCGCACCGGATGCGGACCGTCCAACGCGCCGACCGCGTCGTCTTCATCGACGACGGGCGGATCGTCGAGCAGGGCAGCCACGACGAGTTGCTGCACAGTGGCGGCCGGTACGCCGACTACTGGAGCCTCTCCGTGGCCACCGGCGCGGGCGAATGAGCCGTCATGCCGGCCGGTGAGCTGTCCTCGGGCGCCTTCCGCAGGCTCGCCACCCGCCCGTACGCCCGTGCCCGGGTGGTGCTGTTCCCGCACGGCGGCGGCAGCGCGAGCTACTACCGGCCATGGACGGCCTCGGCGCCCTGGGACGTCGAGTTCCTGGCCGTCCAGTACCCGGGTCGGGAGGACCGGTTCGCCGAACCGGTCCCGAAGGACATGGGGGAGCTGGTCGACGTCCTGGTGGCGGACCTGCCGCTGGAGGGGCCGGCGACTCCCACCGTCCTGTTCGGCCACAGCATGGGGGCGGCCGTCGCGTACGAGGTCGCCCGCCGCCTCACCGCGGCGGGCGAGCCGCCGGTGGCGCTGGTCGTGTCCGGGCATCCCGCCCCGCACCTGGCTCGGCCGGGCCAGGTGCACCTCGGCACCGACGACGAGCTGATCGAGGAGCTGCGCCGGACCGAGGCCACCCATCTGGACATCCTCGACAACCCCGGGCTCATCCAGGCGTTCCTGCCGGTCATCCGGGCCGACTATCGCCTGAGTGAGACCTATCGGCCGTTGCCCGGCGTGCGGCTGCGGGCCCCGGTCACCGTGCTCTACGGCGACCGGGATCCGGAGGTCACCGCCCGGGAGGCCGAGAGCTGGTGCGACGCCACCGACGGCGGCTTCGACTCCCGCGTCTTCCCGGGCGGGCACTTCTACCTGGACGAGCACCGTGACGCGGTGATCGAACTCCTCACCGCGCGCGCCCGGGCGGTGTCCGCCACGTCGGCGGTGCCGTGGCCGTCCACCCCCTGATCGGACCGACGAGCATCGCGCAGGACACGAGTGGAATGAGGATGAGATGTGTGGTATTGCCGGGTGGGTGTCGTTCGACGATGATTTGGTGCGTCAGAGGGAGACGCTCGACGCGATGACCGAGACCATGGCCTGCCGGGGGCCGGATGGTCGTGGAGTGTTCGTCCGTACGCATGCCGCGCTGGGACACCGCCGTCTCGCCGTCATCGACCTGCCGGGCGGCGTGCAGCCGATGAGCGTGGGTACGCCGGCGGGTGAGGTCGCGCTGGTGTACTCCGGGGAGGTCTACAACTTCCGGGAGTTGCGCGAGCGGCTGAAGGCGCTCGGGCACACCTTCCGGACCGAGAGCGACACCGAGGTCGTGCTCCGCGGGTACCTGCAGTGGGCCGAGAGCGTCGTGGACCACCTGGAGGGCATGTACGCGTTCGCGGTCTGGGACGAGCGTGACCAGAAGCTGCTCCTGGTGCGCGACCGTATGGGGATCAAGCCACTCTTCTACTACCCGACGCCGGACGGGGTGCTGTTCGGGTCCGAGCCCAAGGCGATCCTGGCGAACCCGTTGGCCCCGAAGGTGGTCGACACCGACGGGCTGCGCGAGTTGTTCGCCCAGACGAAGGCACCGGGCTGGGCGCTGTGGAAGGGTATGCACGAGGTGCTGCCCGGCGCCCTGGTCACCGTGGACCGCACCGGGATCAGGCAGCGTGTCTACTGGCGGCTGCGGGCGATCGAGCACACGGACAACCTCGACGACACCGTCGCCCGGATCCGTGACCTGCTCACCGACGTGATCGATCATCAGCTGATCTCCGACGTGCCGCAGTGCGTCCTGCTCTCCGGCGGCCTGGACTCCAGCGCGATCACCTCCATCGCCGCGCAACGGCTCGGCATGCGCGGCGAGCAGGTGCGCAGCTTCTCGGTGGACTTCGTCGGCCAGGAGGACAACTTCGTACCGGACGAGATGCGCGACACCCCGGACTCGCCGTTCGTCCGCGATGTCGTGGCGCACGTCGGGTCGGCGCATCGGGACGTGGTGCTCGACCCCGCTGACCTGTCCGACCCCGCGGTGCGGCGCGCGGCCGTCGCCGCCCGCGACATCCCCAACGGCTTCGGGGATCTCGACCTCTCGTTGTACCTGCTGTTCAAGGCGATCCGGCAGCACTCCACGGTGGCTCTGTCGGGTGAGGCGGCGGACGAGGTGTTCGCCGGCTACCCCTGGTTCCACCACGAGGCGGCGCTCAACGCCGGCACCTTCCCGTGGATGACGGTCATTCCGCCGCTGACCCTGCCGGGCCGTACCGACCACGTGGAACCGGGCCTCCGCGCACGGCTCGACGTCGGCACGTACACCGCGGACCAGTACGCCGCGGCCCTCGCCGAGGTGGAACACCTGGACGGGGAGTCCGCCGCGGAGCGACGCATGCGGGTCGCCTGCCACCTGCACCTGACGCGGTTCGTGCGCTCTCTGCTCGACCGCAAGGACCGACTCTCGATGGCGGTGGGGTTGGAGGTGCGGGTGCCGTTCTGCGACCACCGCCTCGTCGAGTACGTCTACAACACGCCATGGTCGATGAAGGTGTCCGACGGGCGGGAGAAGAGCCTGCTGCGCCAGGCCGCCGCCCATGTGCTGCCGCGGTCGGTGGTGGAGCGGGTGAAGAGCCCGTACCCGTCGACGCAGAACCCCGCCTACGCGGGGATCCTCCAGCAGCAGGTGAAGGAACTGGTCGCCGACCGGGACGCGAAGGTGTTCGCGGTGATCGATCGGAACTGGGCCCAGCAGGCCGTGGCCCAGGACCCGTCGCGGATGCCGGTGGCGATGCGTGGTGGCCTGGAGCGGGTTCTGGACCTGCACACCTGGTTGGAGCTGCACTCGCCCCAGCTGCGGCTCTAGCGCGACATTGACGGCGTACCCCGGCCACCCGGGTGGCCGGGGTACGCGCACGTGCTTGTCTCGCCTTCAGGTTCGCAGCGCCGGGTACCAGCTCACGCTGAACTCCGCGGGAGAACCGTAGGGCGGGATACACAAGGAGATGAACAGCTCCAACTGGCTCGGATCGATGTTGTCCCGCTGGTCGGGTCTCTTCCTGATGGCCGCGGGGGAGGTTTCCATTCCTGCGCACCGGGGCTGCGCGGAGATACGGGCGGGCAGCAGGCCGTCGACGATCGCCGCCAGCGCCCGTTGGTGGGTCTTCCGCGCGTTGAGTTCGGCCCAGCGGTCAGCCATCGCCGCCAGCCGGGGATGGGTGGCGATCGTCAGCTGGGCGACGACCTCGTCCTGGTAGGCCGTGCCGGCCCGGGCGCGACGGCGGTCGCCGGCCACCCTGATGATCAGATTTCCGACGATGTAGAACCAGATCGTGCGGTAGACGTGGTGCGCCTCGTCCGCTGGGTGGCCGTAGTCGATCGCGGCCGCCAGCATCTCCTCGACGATCCACAGGGCCGAGGGCCCGATGAGGTTGTCGCTGGCCAGTACCTCGACGATCCAGGGACGTTCGGCGAGCAGTTCGTAGAGCAGCACCGACGCGGCGATGAGCCGCTCCCGGGGATCGGTGGGGAGATCCGGCCGGGCGATGTCCCTGGCCTGCGTCTCCATCACCCGCGCCAGCAGTTCGTCCTTGTCACGTACGTGGTGGTAGAGCGCCATCGGGGCGCTGCCCAGTTCGTTCGCCAGGCGTCGCATCGACAGTCTCTCGAGTCCCTCGTCCTGCAGGATTCGGGTCGCCGCGTCGATGATCGCTTCCAGGGACAGGCGCGGTGGTCGACCGACGCGTCGCCTGCGGGGTACGTCTGGGGGCATCTTCCCATCCTTCAGCTGCGGCACGCTCCACGTTTCGGAGCGGCCACCGGGTCGCGGGACCGGGCCCGGGCCGGACTTCCGGGGCCGGCGGGACGACCGTGTGCGGGCACGCGAGTCCGGCGACGGTGTGTTGTCCGGCCAGGGTCGGCGCGCGACACGTGTTTCGTCGCGAGCCGGCCCTGGCCGTCACCGAGTGGGCCGCTCATGACGTGCCGGCCGTCGACGCAGCGCCGCGTGTCTCGCTGAAGGGTCCGGGAAGGCGCTGGCCGGACCTCGTCGCGGCGGTGCCGACCGACGTCGCGATGTGCGGCTGCTGCCAGGTCACCGACCGCCGGTCAGACCGCCTTCTCCGGTACGTCGATCAGCTCGCGGTCGTCCTGCTCGGCCTGCGTCGCCGGGCTGACCCGGGGTAGCACGACGAGCGCGATGACGGCGGCGACGACCCAGAGCCCGGCGCCGAGGGTCAGGGCGAAGGCGTAACCGTCGCTGAGTGCGCTGGGCGTGCCCTCCTTGCCCGAGTACTCGAAGGCGGCGGTGCTGAGCGAGGCGAGCCCGAGCGCGGCACCGATCTGACGCGAGCTGTTCAGCAGGCTGGACGCCGTGCCCGTCTCGTGTTGCGCGACACCGTGGGTGGCGGTGGAGACCATCGGCCCGAGGCAGAGGCCGAAGCCGACACTGGCGATCACCGACGGGCCGAGGACGTCGGTGAGGAACGAGCCGTCGGCGCTGATCAGGCCGAAGCCCGCGAATCCGACCGCGCTCACCAGTGCGCCCGCGATCATGAGGGTCCGGGCGGGCACCTTGTAGCCGAGCTTGATGGCGATGACGGAGCCGACGACCACGCCGATCGCCAACGGCAGGAACTTCAGTCCGGTCTCGGCGGGACTGGTGCCGAGCACCCGCTGTAGGTAGAGCGAGACGAAGTAGAAGGCCGAGGCCATGGTCGCGCCGAAGATGAGGTTGTACGAGTTGGCTCCGGCGACCGAGCGGTTGGCCAACAGACCGACCCGCACCAGTGGGTCGCGGGTGGTGGTCCGCTCGACCCAGACGAACGCGGCGAGCAGCACGAGCGCCGCCGCCAGCGTGCTCAGCGTGACCATCGAGCTCCAGGCGTACCGGTCCGTACGGACGATGCCGAGCACCAGCAGCGTCATGCCGCCGGTGGCCAGGAGGGCGCCCAGCACGTCCGGGCGACCGTCGGGCGTGACGGGTACGTCCCTGGCGATGCCGCGCCACGCCAGGACCAGCGCGACCGCGGCCATGGGCGCGCTGACCCACATCACCCACTGCCAGCCGGCGTACTCCGTGAGCACGCCGCCGATCAGGACGCCGAGGGCGCCGCCCGCGGCGTTCATCGCGGCCCACACGCCGAACGCCTTCACCCGAGGCTTGCCGCTGGGGAAGGTCGCGGTCAGCAGCGCAAGCGCGGCCGGGGCCAGCGCGGCGGCACCGACGCCCTGCGCGACGCGGGCGGCCACCAGGTGCCCGGGCACGTCGGCGAAGCCACCCGCGAGGGAGGCGATGCCGAACACGACGAGCCCGATGAGCAGGACCCGCTTGTGGCCGTACCGGTCGGCGATCTTGCCGCCGAGCAGGAGCAGTCCGCCGAAGGCGAGAGCGTAGGCGTGGATGACCCAGGTCAGGCCGAGTTCGCTGAACCCGAGGCTCTCGGCGATCTCCGGTAGGCC
The DNA here is from genome assembly GCF_056150025.1 of Micromonospora aridisoli. NCBI lineage: Bacteria > Bacillati > Actinomycetota > Actinomycetes > Micromonosporales > Micromonosporaceae > Micromonospora > Micromonospora aridisoli. Next base: position 85,606 of record NZ_JAXCFK010000014.1, read on the forward strand.
GAGGTTCACGACTGACAGGTCCAGCGACACCATGAACTGCACAACGGCCACTGCGGCCAGGGTCAGCCCTGGCCGGGCACCTCGGTCGATTGCTGATTGTCCGTTGACTAATGCGTTGTTGGCCACCGCAAACCCGGTCCTCTGTCGTAGTGACTGGTGACGTCCTTGTTTTCGAACGCGTTCTGAAATTAACACCGCTGGCGGTCGCTGTCCAGCACGTCACCGCGAAGCCACCCGGTCGACGGAAGGGGGCATGATGGGGCGGTGCCACATGCGAACGCGCCGCGACTAAAAGCAGGCAGACCACCGACGACGTCCCGCGCCCAGATCCTGGCCGCCGCGCAGGGGCTCATCGATCGCAACGGGTGGGAGCAGCTCACCATCCGCAAGCTGGCTGCCGAGATCGGCGTGGGGGCGACGACCCTTTACCACCACGTCCAGGACAAAGAGGACCTGCTGTTCCTGCTGATCAACGAGTACGGCGAACAGGTCTCCTACCCCGGGCTGCCCGAGGAGCCACGGGAACGTGTCATCGCCGCCGCCACCACCATCCACGACGCGCTGGCGGCGTGGCCGTGGGCCGCCGAGGTGCTCACCACCGACGGGTTCATCGCTCGGCTCGGTGTCTCGCCCCTCGGGCTGGTCGAGGCGGTCGTGGCCGGTGCCATCGACTACGGATGCACGCCCGACCATGCGGTCTACGTCTTCCGCAGCATCTGGTACTACACGGTCGGGGAGATCCTCGTGCGGGCGCACACCGCCCGTCGGCGGGACGGCGAACGACCCACCCACCACGGCGGGTTCTTCGACAACATCGACGCCGAGAAGCTGCCGCACCTGGCCGCCCTCGGTGACCGCTGGGCGGTGCTGGCCCCGCGCGACACCTATGTCGACGGCCTCCGCGCCCTCGTCGACGGGCTGCTCGCTCAGGGCGTGCAGGCCGGGGAGTAGCGCCGCCCCGGCGGCCAGGTTCGGTGCCGGCCACGGCGCCGTCCGGCGCTGTGGCACACCAGCGCTCCGGGGAGGTCCGCGGCGGCGGCCGTCCCCGGAGCGGCGGCGGTGTCAGGCGATGGTGCAGGTGGCCCCGTTGAGCGTGAACGAGCTCGGCCGGGCGGTGTTACCGGTGTGGTTGGCCTGGAAGCCGATCGTGACCGATCCGTTGACGGGAATGCTCGCGTTGTACGAGACGTTCCTCGCCGTCACCTGTCCCGAGGCGGGGGAGTAGGTGGCGTTCCAGCCGCCGGTGATGGTCTGCCCACCGGGAAGGGTGAACACCAGGGACCAGCCGTTGATCGCGCTGGTGCCGGTGTTGGTGATGGTGAGGTTCTCGGTGAGACCGTTGTTCCACGCGTTGATCGCCACGCCCACCCGGCAGGCGCCGGAGCCCGGCGGCGGGGTGGTCGGGTTCGGCGGCGGGGTCGTGGGGTTCGGCGGCGGCGTGGTCGGGTTCGGCGGCGGGGTGGTCGGGTTCGGGCTGGTCAGGCCGAAGAACTGGACGGCGGCCGCGGCCATGCCGCCGGAGGGCAGGCTGTGCCCGGCGCCCTGGATGCTGTACGCCTCGACCTGAACGGTGCCGCTGGTGTCGGCGTACCGGCGGCGGTTCCAGTTGGCCTGCGGCGTGTCGGTGGAGGTGGGCGTCTGGCTGAGCCCGAACACGTTGGTCCACTGCTCGATGGCTTCCTGCAGCAGGGAGAACGGCACGAGGGTGTCGTTGGTGCCGTGCCACAGCTGCACGCGCGGGCGCGGGCCGGAGTAGCCGGGGTACGCCTGGCGAACCGCGTCACCCCACTGCTGCGGGGTCCGGTTCATGTTGCCGCCGGTGCACTGGCTGCTGCTGGGCGGGAAGTCCGCCGCGTTGGCGAAGCAGTTGAACGGCACGCCCATGAAGGCGGCGCCGGCCTTGAACACGTCGGGGTAGAGGGCGAGCATGTGGTTGGTCATCATGCCGCCGGACGAACTGCCCGTGGCGTAGACCCGGTCGGGGTCGGCGTTGTGCTGCTGCTGCGCGTACCGGATCATCGAGATGATCGAGACCGGGTCGCTGCCGCCGCCGCGCCGCTTGGCGGCGTCCGACCAGACGTCGAAGCAGTTGCCGAAGCCGGTCTGCTGGGTGGCGGACGGGTAGATCACGATGAATCCGTACCGGTCCGCCTGGCCGGCGAACTCGCTACTGGAGTAGAAGCCGGGGCCTGAGCCGCCGCAGCCGTGCATGGCCACCACGACCGCGGGCCGGGCCGGGCGGTTGTCCGGCACGTAGATGTGCATGCGCATCCGGCCGGGGTTGTCACCGAAGCTGGTCACCTCGGTGAGCGAAGCCGCGTACGCGGGCCGGAACGTCGGGATCACCAGGCCGGCCGCCACCAGCGACACGGCCAGGCCGAGCAGCAATGTTCTTCTGATTCTCACGGGACGACTCCTTCGAACGCCTGTCACAGGCTGAGTTCGGTGTGCGCGTTGCTCGCGGGTTCGCCCAAATCCCGCGGTGATCACGGCTGTCCATCACGTCTGGCTTGCCCTGCCCGGCTCCGTGTGGCGTCGTGTAGCAGATATTGTTCTCCTCGGCCCAGGAAGTGTCAATCGACGTGCCTCGATCAACAGTGGTCGGCATCCGGGCTGGCCGGCGGATCGGCTCATCGGCGTCCATCTACAGTCGATATCCCGTCCCCGAGTCGAGTCCGGAGCGCCCGTGACTAGCCCGTTCCACATCGAGGAGATCTATTCCGACGACGGGAGCGACTCGCTCCGGCTGCCGCGGCGACAGGTGGGCAACTCGCCCCAGGGCTTCGCCATGACCCTGCTGGCGGACTACACCCTGCGGACCCGCGCCGCGCTGCCCTCCGCCGCCATCGTCGCGTTGCTCACGGAATCCGGGGTGACCACGGCCGGTGCCCGTACCGCGATCAGCCGGTTGGCCCGACGTGGCGTGCTCGACGGCAGCCGGCACGGACGCCGCAGTTCCTACCGGCTCAGCCGCGCCGCCGCCGCCAACCTCTCCACCGGCGGCAACTGGATCCTCACCTCCGCCACCGCCGCGGCGCCGTGGGACGGATGCTGGACGATCGTCGCCTTCTCGCTGCCGCAGGATCGCAGCGCGCAGCGCCGGGCCCTGCGGGGCCAGCTCCGGTGGCTGGGGTACGCGCCGCTGTACGACGGCATGTGGATCTCGCCGTACGAGCTGACCCCGCAGGCGCGGGCGCAACTCGAACAGCTGACCCTCGGCACCGTCACGGTGTTCCGCGGCCGGCAGAACGCGCTGGGCTCGACCGTTGACCGGGCCCCCATCGAAGCCTGGGACGTCGACGCCATCAACCGGCACTACGAGGCGTTCCTGGCGCGTTGGACACCGCTGCTGCCGCTGGTCGGCTCCGGTCAGGTCGACGGTGCCGAGGCGGTGCGGGCGCGTACCGAGGTGATGGACACCTTTCGCCGATTTCCCACCCTCGACCCGCAGTTGCCGGTGGAGCTGCTGCCGGCGGGCTGGCTCAGGCAACCGGCCCGGGAACTGTTCGCGGCCGTCTACGACGGCCTCGCGCACCCCGCCGAGCAGCACGTCCGGGCGGTCGTCGCGCGGTTCACCGACAGCGCGCCGCTCGGCATCCGGGCCCACACGACCGCCGACCTGATCGCGGGCGTTCGCGGTGACGGCTGCGTGGGCCTGATCGAGACCGCTCAACCCGTCCGGCGCAGCAGCCTGGACCCGGCCGCACATCCTGACGAGTCGCTTGCCCGCGCCGACCTGACCTGATCGACCAGGTCGTCAGCGGTCGCCGACGCGAAGCACGATCTTGGCGCGAGCATGGTCCACCTCGAGATGTCGGATGGCCGCCGCCGCCTCGGCGAAGGGATACGTCCGCTCGACGATGGGGGTGAGCCGCCCGGACTCGATGAGCTCGGTGAGGACCGCGAAGTTCGCCGCGCTGGGGGTCGCGACGAGCGGGGCCACCCGCTGACGGAGGAAGGGTGCCGCGGCCGCGCCACGAATCAGCAGACCCATCGGACCGACGACACTGCCGCCCCGCGACACACCGCCACCGGACAGCACGAGCGTCCCGCGTGGCGTCAACGCCCGGCGCAGGTCGGTCAGCGTACGGTTGCCAACCAGGTCGAGCACCACGTCGTGGCGCTGGTGCCGCCGGGCGAAGTCGTCGCGGGTGTAGTCGACGATGTGGTCGGCCCCTAGCGACTGGACGAGTTCGGCGTTCCTCGGGCTGCACACCGCGGTCACCTCAGCCCCGTACGCCTTGGCGAGCTGGACCGCGAACGTGCCGACGCCGCCGGAGGCACCGTTGATCAGGACGTGCTGTCCACTGTCGAGTGCGGCACAGTCACGCAGTCCGACGAGCGCCGTGTTGGCCGCGAGCGGCACTGCCGCGGCCTGTTCGTGCGTGAGATTCCGAGGCATGCGGGACACCACGTCCCGCGGGGCGCAGACCTGCTCGGCGAAGGCGCCGTCGGCCTCCCCGTAGACGTCGTCGCCCGGGCGCAGGTCGTCGACACCGTCACCGACGGCCTCGACGGTGCCGGCGAAGTCGGTGCCGCGCACGGACACCTTCGGCCCGCGCAGACCCAGCTCCCGGCTGGCCAGGCGGGCCAGGTAGGGGTCGCCCCGCAGAAAGTGCCAGTCGCGGGCGTTGACCGAGGCGGCACGGACCCGGACCAACACCTGTCCCCGGGACGGGGCGCGCACGGCGAGGTCGGCCAGCCGAAGCAGATCAGGGCCGCCGTAGCGGTCATGGACGATGGCCTTCACCTACGCCTCCACGGGGTCGCCGGGGCAGTGCGCGAGCGAGGGGCGGGAGTTCGTGGTGAGAGCCCGGTGGGAAGGGGGCGGTCCCGTCGCGGTGTCGTCATGGGCCGAGCGTGACACCGGGCGGGGTGCCGGCTCATCGGTCCATGGGCTGCCGGTCCGCCGGGTGAAGGTGGGGCGGACCGACCGTACTTTCGGCGGGTACGCGAGGCGACGGGTAGGCCTCGGGGCGCGGACCGTCCCGGTCCGGGCGCTGCGTGCCCACGTCGGCCAGGACGGACATCCGCGTCGCGGCGTCCACCCGGCGACGCCGTCAGGCCGAGGAGGGGCGTCGGGCGATGCGGCTCATGCCGCCGCCGTCCGTGGCAGCGTCGCGGTGACCGTCCAGCCGCGGTCGTGGTCCGGCCCGGCGTCCACCGAGCCGCCGAGCAGGTGGGCCCGCTCCCGCATGCCGAGCAGCCCGAAGCCGGTGGATCCGGAACCGCGAGCGGTCGGAGCCTCTCCGTCGTCGCTCACCCGCAGGTGCACCATCTCCTCGTCGGTGGCCACCCGCACCGTGATCCGCGTTGCCCGCCGGGCATGCCGACGGGCGTTGGTGACCGATTCCTGGGCCAGGCGGTAGATCGCGGTGGCCACCGGGACGGGCAGCCCGTCGAGGTCACCGGTCAGCTCGACCTCGACTGCTGGACCCTCCACGGTGCGGCCGGCCAACTGCTCCAGGTCGGTGATGCGTGGGGCCGGCGTCCGCTCGGCCGGCTCGTCGCGGCGCAGGACCCGGACCATCGCACGCATCTCGGCGAGCGCCCGGGTCGCCTCGGCCTCGATGATCCGCAGCGCGTCGGCGGCAGCGGCGGGCTGCGTGTCGAGCACGGCCAGCCCGGCCTGGGCCCGGATCGCCATCGCGGAGACGTGATGGGCGACCGTGTCGTGCAGATCGCGGGCCAGCCTTTCCCGTTCCAGAAGCTTCACCTGCTCGACCTCGCGCTGGCGGGCGCGTGCGCGGTAACGCAGCGCGGCACCCAGCGCGAGGGCGGCCGACACCACTCCCGCTCCGGCCAGCGCGTCGCCCGCGCCGAGGTGGCCGACCGCCGTTGACAGCGTGATCTTCGCGGCGACGATGGCCGCTCCGAAGACGGCCTCGCGCCCCGATCCCCAACGCGACAGCGAGAACACCAGGACCAGCAGGAAGGCCAGGGTGTGCAGCCCGAGTTCGCCGCCCACGACGGCCTCTCCGGCGGCGCAGATCGGAAATGCGACCGCCGCCATGAGCAGTGGCCTGCTGCGCCGCCAGAGCAAAACCGGGGTGAGGCCGATCCCGATCAGGACCGGCACCAGCGACGGCGACGGCAGGTCCGCTCGTACGAGGCCTTCCAGCAGGGCCGTCGCCGCGAACACGGCCACCAGCATCCGGTCCCGCCAGCCAGGCGGCGGGCCCGACGGGCGCGGCTCTTGCCACCACGATCGCAGCAGCTCCCGCACCACTCGATCGTACGGGCGGCCGGACCTCGACCACCAGTGGTCCTTGCCCAGGACGAGTCAACGCGGAGGGCGGGGCCGGCCCGTCCGGGCTGGCTGCTGGCGGATGGCCCGGATGATCAGCGCGAGTCGTTCCGGGCGCTCCCGGTCGTTGAGCACCCAGCCGATGAGGACCGTCGTCATGGCCACCGTCACGAGGAGCAGGACGACAGCGGGCCAGCCCGCCAGGGCGAGGACCGAGACGACACCACCGCCGGCAGCGAACACGCTCAGCCTCGAAACGGCCACCAGCCGCCCCCGTCCTCGCGTAACGGATCCACCCGCAGGCTTCGCCGCAGCGCCGGTGCGGCGATCAACAGCCTGGCCGCGTAGGCGAGTTGGTGCAGCCCGCGAAGTTCCGCCAACTCGGCCCGGAACTCCTCGCCGTAGCGCGGTCGCTCGACCTCGGGAATGACCCGCAGCACGACTCCGACCAGCCGCATCGCCGCCCGCCGCGTCCGTGCCCGCGACGAGCGTCTGGTCGACCCGGTCGTGGCCACCGGCAGCGGACCCGGCAGCACCGCGACGGGCGGAGCTGGCCGTTGGACGGCCACCGCCGCGCCCGCTCGGTAACCCCGGAAGTAGTAGTGGGTGTTCGCGGCGATCGCGGCCGCGTCCCGCGTGACCGGCAGCGGCGCCCACTGCCCGGCCCATGACGGCAGCCGCATCGGATTGTCGCCCGGGACGCGTCGCGGCAGCGGATCGGTGACCGAGGCGTGCCGGGGGAGCAGTATTCCCTCCGCGCCGGCACCGCGCAGCGCGGTCAGCACCCGGATCAGCACCTCGTCGGTCGCCTCCGGGGTGGCCGGATGCGCTTCCGGGCGTGGCAGCCACCCCGCCGGCCCGAGCTGCGGCCCGTCCGGGCCCGCGCCGCTCACGCCGGCCCTCCGGACAGCCCGGGACGCAGGGTCCGTAGCCGCTCAACCGATGACGAGACCCGGGCGAGAGCAACGCGGGCTCGCTCGGCACCGTCCGGGGTCAGCGAGTAGTAGCGGCGGCGCGGCCGGCCCGCCTCGTGCGGATCGAGGTCCTCCCAGCGCGACCGTAGCCAGCCGAGCCGTTCCAACCGAGCCAGGATCGGATGCAGGGTGCCGCTCGCCAGGCCGGCCGCGGCGCAGAGCTCCAACCCGTAGAACTCCTGGTTCGGGCGGTCGAGGAGGGTCCGCAGCACGAGTTGGGTCGGCAGGGTCATCCGTACCTCGTGTGCCATGCTCGTAATCTACCAAGCTAGGTAGAGATAATCCATGGGTGCGGCTGCGGCTGGTTGCTGCGCCCCGCGGCGGTGACGCCTTAGAAGTCGAAGGACGTCTATCGACTGAGCCGTCGCCGGTCGCACCGGCTTCCGCCGATCCGGTCGTACCGCTTCCCGCACCCGCCGCCCCGTTGGCCGGTGCCGGTTACCGCGTCAGCCCACTGTCGGAGCCGGTCACCTTCCGTACGCTGCCGGCCAACTTCACCTGCACGCTGCAGATCGACGCCCGCGCCGGCTTCTTCACCGTCATCGGCGCCGTGCGCTGGTCCGGTGTGCCGCCCTGCCGTGGCTGCTCACCTTCACGATCGGGTCGGACCTCACCATCACCCAGGTCTGGAACGCGACCCTGGCCCGCCAGGGCACCCGGGCCTCCCTGTCGGGCGGCGGATGGGGGCCTCCTCCCTCATCGGGCGCGCCGATCGTGTTCGGCCTGAACGGGCGGTACGTCGAAACCTTCACCCCGCCCGGTGACTGCACCTTCAACGGCGTTCCGTGCGAGGTGCGGGTGTCAACGGGCCCGCGCTGAGCCCTCCACGGAACACCCCCGCGTCACCGACCCACCAGCGCCGCCACCGGCCTGGCGCGGCGGCCTGCGGGCCGGGCTGTGAGGCGGCCGCCGGCGACGAGTTCGACCGTGGCGGCCACCGCGACCGCCTCGACGGCCAGCAGGGCGATCAGGACCAGCAGCTGGGCGGTACCGGCCTGGATCGGTGAGGCGCCGCCGAGTAGGACCCCGACGAACGCTCCGGGCAGCGTGACCAGACCGACGGTGCGGGTCTGGTCCAGGGCCGGGACGAGCGCGTGGCCGGCCGCCGGACGGCAGATCTCCAGCGCGGCGTCGCGTTCGGTCAGGCCGAGGGCGAGCCCCGCCTCGTACTCGCCGTGCCGGCTCCGCAACTCGTCCAGGGCCCGCTTGCCGGCCAGGGTGGTGGCGGTCATCGCCCCGCCGATCAGAATGCCGGCGCTGGGCAGCACCGCCAACGGGGTGGCGGGCAGCACTCCGGTGACCAGCAGCAGGACAACGGTGGGCAACACGCCCAGTCCGATCGGTAACGCGACCGGCCAGGCACTCCGTAAGGTGCTGATCCGCCGCGCGGAGGTGACCGTGGCGACGGCGTACATCGCGATCATGAAGGCAACCGTCAGCCACCACGAGCGCAACACGGCCACGATGATCAGTGAGACGGCGGCCAGCTGGACGGTGGCCCGGGAGGCGGCGGTGGCCACCCCGGCGGGGGCACCCACCCGGCACCAGGCGACGACTCCGGTGCCGAGCAGCGTCAGCAGGCCGAGCACCGCGACGTAGGGCGGGCCGAGGTTGATCAGATCGCCGTCCACCACGTCATTGAAACCCCGTCCGGGTCCGGCGTCACGCGGCGTCCGGCAGTCGGCCAGGGAGTCTGCCACAGGCCCTGTCGGCCTCCCTTATCCATGGTCGTCGTGCCGGCTCGAGGTGGTGGCGGGTCGGTCCCGGTGGCAAGATCGCCGGCATGCAGTTCTCAGAGGTCATCCGTCGTCGTCGGATGGTGCGCCACTACGCCGACCGGCCGCTCAGTCCCGAGGTCGTCGAAACGATCCTGGCCAGCGCGCTGCGGGCGCCGTCGGCCGGTTTCTCGCAGGGCTGGGCCTTTCTCGCCCTCACCGAACCGGCCGACCGGGCGAGGTTCTGGCCGTACGTGCCGACCCGGGTCGCACAGACCCCCACCATGCAGAACGCGCCGCTGGTGGTCGTTCCGCTGGCCCACAAGGCGGCCTACCTGGCCCGGTACGCCGAGGCCGACAAGGGCTGGACCGATCGGGCCGAGGCCCGCTGGCCGGCACCCTACTGGTACATCGACACGGGTATGGCCTCGCTGATGATGCTGCTCACGGCCGTGGACGAGGGTCTGGACGCGTGCTTCTTCGGCATCATGCCGGCTGCCGGCGAGGACTTCAGGCCCGAGGTCGACGTCCCCGCGCACACCGCCGCCTTCAAGGCCGAGTTCGGCATCCCCGAGGAGTACGCCCCGATCGGCGGCATCTGCATCGGCTACCGTGCCGAGGACCTGCCGCCGCAGAGCCCTACCGTGACAGCACGCCGCCGCGACGCCAGCACGGTCATCCACCGCGGCCAGTGGGGCACCACCTGACCGAGCCGCCACGCGGTGGTAGCGCACCAGGCCTCGACCTCGGGTCCGTACACGTCACCCGCCGGAGACCTCGAAACCTATCCGGCCGATAGTTGATGGTCACCGATGGCTGTCGCTGTGACACTCCCCGTGGGGAGGCGAGATGACGGCCAGTCGTGCGATGGGGTTCGGGCATGATCCGGTGCTGGTGGGCCGGACGGTCGAGCTGGAGCTGCTGGACCGGGCGGTGGCCGCCGTGCGGGACGGGCGGTCCGTGGCGGTGGAGGTGTGCGGGGAGGCGGGCCTCGGCAAGACGCGGCTCCTCCGCGAGTTGGAACGGCGGGCCGTCGACGCCGGGCTGCCCGTCCGGGTCGGCCGGGCCACGCAGTACGAGCAGGGAGTGCCGTTCGGGCTCTACGCGGAGATGATGGAGCCCTTCGGTGCCCGGCCGGGCGGCGCGGGGCGACCCTCGGTGCCGGCGACGGTACGGCGGGTGCTCACCCAGGCGTCGGGACCCGGTGTCGCGCTGTTGCTCGACGACGTGCACTGGGCCGACTCCGCCTCGCTGGAGCTGACCGAGCAGCTGATCCGCAAGCCACCGCCGGTGCCGATGCTGCTCGCGGTGGCGTTTCGCAGCAACTGTCCACCGGCGAGGCTGGTCGACGCGATCGCCCGGCTCGGCGCGGCGGCCACACTGATCGACCTCCCGCCGCTGGACCAGACCAGTCTCGACGTGCTGCTGGCCGACATGCCGCGCCGCCGCCGGGAGCTGATGCTGCGGGCCAGTCTGGGCAATCCGTTGTACATCCAGGCGCTGTCCCGGCTCTCCGACGACGAACTGGACGGGTTGGCGACGCTGGCTGGCCGGGGTGGCCCGGTCGACGCCGACTGCCTCGCCGGATCGCAGCGGTCCGTGCTGGCCGGACTCGCCGCGGAGATCACCGCCCAGCCGTCGTCGGTGCAGCGGGTCGCCCACCTCGCCGCGATCGTCGGCGACCACACCACCATCGACCTCGTCGGGCACGTGGCCGGTCTGCCGATGGCCGTGGTCACCGCCGCGGTCGACCAGCTCGGGCGGCTCGGGCTGCTCGACGCGGACGGCGGTCGGCTGCGCTACCGGCATCCGCTGATGCGCGCCGCGGCGTACGCCCTGACCGGCGCGGCCTGGCGCTTCGAGGCACACACCCGGACCGCCGGATACCTACGCAGCCGGCGGGCGTCCCGGCAACTGGTGGCGCACCACACCGAACGGTCCGCCCGCCACGGCGACGAGACCGCCGTCGCCACGTTGGTCGACGCGGGCGTAGCCTTCGCCCACGAGGCCCCCGCCCAGGCGGCCCGCTGGCTGGGCACCGCGCTGCGCATCATGCCGGACACCGGGCCCCGGGACGACCGGCGTGCCGAGGTGGCGATGTGGTACGCCCGCGCCCTCGGCCGCAGCGGTGAACTGGTCCGCAGCCGCGACGTGCTCCAGCAGCTGCTCCGCGCCGGGGGGTCGGTACGGGTCCGGGCCGAGACGTTCGGTGTGGCGGTGGCCCGGCAGCTCGGCGACTTCGCCGAGGCGGCCGCGACGCTCGGCGCGCAACTGCGCCGTGGCGGACTCGACCCGACCGACGAGGCGAAGCTGCACGTGGAGCTGGCCGCCGTGGACGCGTTCCGGGAGGAGCCCACCTCGGCGCTGCACCATGCGCAGCGGGCACTGGAGCTGTTGGACGAGAGCCGATCGGTGCTCGTGGCGGCGGCGCGGACGCTGCGCGCGCTCGCCACCCTGTACCTCGGCTGCGCCAGGGGCGCGCGGGAGCAGCTTGCCGCCGCCGTCGTCGCGATGGACGCGACCAGCGACGCGGACCTGCGCCCCTACGTCGAGATCGTCTCACCGCTCGCGCTGACGGAGATCCAGTTGGGTAACCTCGCCGACGCCGACCGGCATCTCGCCCGCGCCCGACGGATCCTGGACTGCCTCGGTCCGAGCAGTGCCTCGCCGTACCTGCTCGTGATGGAGTCGCTGGTGCACAGCCGCGCCGGTCGACTCACCCGGGCGGTGGCGGCCGCGGAGGAGGCCGGGACCGCCGCCGTGCGGGTGGGCAGCCCGGAGATGGCCGCGATGGCGGCGACGGTCCGCCTGCGTCCGCTGCTGTGGACCGCCGGCCCGGCCGCCGCCCTCGCCACCGTCGAGGCGCGCGACGACCGCCCGGGGACTGCCGGACCGCCCCGGTCTCGGGCGTGGTGGCGGATGAACCGGGTGGAACTGGCCCTGGCCAGCGTGGCCGCGGGCGACTGGAGCGGCGGTGACCGCCTGCTCGCCGAGCCGGCGACGCCACCGTCGCGGCACCCACCGGTGCTGGTGGCTCGGGATCTGGTCGCCGCCGTCGCCGCAGCCGGACTCGGCGACCAGGTCACGGCGGTGGAGGCCGGCGAACGGGCGGAGCGACGGGCGAACGACGCCGGGCTGACCTACGAGGTCGGACTGGCCGGGTTCGCCCGGGCGTTCACCGTGTACCGGGCCGGGCGGCCGGACCGGGCGGCGACGCTGGCCGAGCGCGCGGCGGCCAGGTTCGCCGAGGCCGGCACCCCGATGGAGGAGGCGCTGTCCCACCACCTCGCCGGTGTCGCGTACCTCGGTGTCGGTCGGCCCGGACCCGAGGCCGCGGCGCTCGACCGCGCCGAGGACGGATACCGGGCCTGCGGTGCGGTGTGGGCCTCCTCCGTGCTCGCCCGGCACCGCGCGGCCGGTCCGGCGCGCTCCGCCCGACCGGGCGGGGCGGCCACCCTCACCGCCCGGGAGCGCGAGATCGCCGGCCTGGCGACGATCGGCCTGAGCAACAAGGAGATCGCCGCGCGACTCTTTCTCAGCCCCCGGACCGTCGAGTCCCACCTGAACCGGGTCTTCGCCAAGCTTCAGGTCCGCTCCCGTACCGCGATGGCCCGCCGACTCTCCGAGGAGGCCCGTGCGCACGGGTCGTCTGCGTAGCCGGTTGCGTAGTTTCACGGATCCGTCCGCTGGCCTGCTTTGCCACCCTGCCGGTACCGATTCCGCAGCACGTGAGGGGTGATGATCGTGGACGGAAGACGCCGGTCCCGGCACCGGACCGCCGTTGCGTGGTGGTCGGTACGGCGACGCTCCAAGGTGGTCGTACCGATTCTGGCGGCGGTCGGTCTGCTGACCGCCGTGGCACCTCCGGTGAGCGCCTCGGCCGCACCGAACGGTTCGACCACCGCGCCGAGCGCTTCGACGGCCGCGCCGGAGGCCGGGTCGACCGAACTCTGGCAGCCGCAGCCCAGCCTTCCCGGACCGGTGGTGGTGCCGCGTAAGGGCACCCGACCGGCGCCGTTCACGACCAGAACCGGACCGATCAGCCCCAAGGCCCTGCCCGGGGAGGAGACGGCGACCGGGAACGGGCTGCGCGCGGGTGTCGGATCGGCGGTTCGCAGCCGCACCGCCGGGGCCGACCAGGACGCGGACTGGTACTGCCAGGAGCAGGTGGCCCGCCGGACGTCGGTCAACGCCGACGCCGACAACTACTCCGCGACCGTCGAGTATCTCGCCGAGTTGAGCTGCAACTTCTACCTCGACTACGCGTACGGCGTGGCCGGTGTCGTCGACCGCAGCGCCGGGTACGACGGCACGCTGCTGTACGTGGGTTCGCCGTTCGCCTTCAACCGGCACTACTACGGGGCGACCAGTGGCGCGGTCCGGATACCCGGTGACTTCTACGACGGTGGCCGCCGGGTGGAGATCCTCTTCGAGCTGTACCTGCTGGCGCCGATCGGCACCGCCTGGGGTGCCTGCGGGCCACTGCCGGGCCTGCGCTACCTGCTCTGCGAAGGGCTTGGCACGGATCTGCTGCACATCGTGCTGGGTACCGGGACGCTCGACAGCGGCCTGGCCCCGCCGGTGATCCGCTACACCGCGTTGGGCGACTCGTACTCGTCCGGTACGGGAGCGCCACCGTACCTGGGCCCCCCGAACCCGGCGGCCTGCCGACGCGCCAACGGCACCTACTCGATGCAGATCCAGGGTGACCGGTTCCGGGGGCTGCCGATCGACCGGACCACCCTCCGGGCGTGCCACGGCGCACGGATCAACGACCTCACCAACCGGCAGAGCCTGGAGGAGTTCGCGCAGGTCGACTACGTGAAGCCGTACACCCGGCTGGTGACCCTGACCATCGGCGGCAACGATCTCGGCTTCGCCGCGAAGCTGCGCGACTGCGCGTTGTCGGACTGCGGCGGCGGCCCACTGGTCACCCCGGCGGAGCTACAGGCGACCCAGGCCAGGCTGGTGTCGCTTTACCAGAACATCCTGTCGCGGATGCGGTCGGACGCGGTACTGGCGGTGCTGAGCTATCCGGCCTTCCTTCCCGTTCCGGGGGTGGACCCGCTGCCCACGAGCGGAGGTTGCTTCGGTACGAACGCCACCATCGACACCGCCGAACTGACCCGCATCGCCGAGGCGACCGCCCAGGCGCGGGACATGATCGCGGCGGCCGTCCGAGCCACCGGGGACGGGCGGATCGTCTTCGTGGACGCCTTCGAGGCGTTCCAGGGACACCGGGTGTGCAGCGGCGATCCCTGGTCCAACGGGTTCGTGATCTCCGACCCGGAGGACTCCTTCCACCCCACCGCCCGCGGCTACCGGGCCATCGCCGACCGACTGCGACAGGTACTCGGCATCACCCTGTGACGGCGACCCCCGCGAGGGCGCCCGGGAAACCACCCGGGCGCCCTCGCGGCACCGACGCCTCTGCGACTCACGTGGTGGCCAGGGCCTCGGTGGGGGAGAGGCGGGCGGCGCGGATCGCCGGGTACAGGCCGGCCAGGCCGCCGATCACCAGCGTCGCGAGCACGCCGCCGGCCGTCGCCCACGCCGGCACCACGGTGGGCCAGCCCTGGGAGAGCGCGTACCCGGAGGTCACCAGGATGCCGAGCAGTACCCCGCCGGTTCCGCCGAGCATCGCCAGCAGCAGCGACTCGGCGAGGAACTGGGTGCGGATCTGCCCTCGGGTGGCACCGAGCGAGCGACGCAGGCCGATCTCCGCCCGCCGCTCCAACACCGAGATGACCATCGTGTTCGCCACCCCGACACCGCCGACGAGCAGCGCCACCGCGCCGAGCCCGAGCAGCAGCGCGGTGAACGTCTCGTCGGTGGCCTGGGCGGCGGCGAGGGCGTCCGAGGGCCGGGAGACGTCGACCTCGTTGGGCGCCTCCGGGTTGGCGGTCGCCCCGAGCACCGCCCGGACCGCCTCGACCTGGTCGGCTTCGGCGCGGGTGTAGACGGTGGTCGGGTGACCGTCGAAGCCCAGTTCGCTCGCGGCGACGGCCCAGCCGACCAGGGCCGAGCTGTCCAGCTCCGGTGCCAGCGGCGCCGGGGCGAGGATGCCCGTCACCGTGAACCACCGTCCACCCAGCCACACCTGCACGTCCGGTCCGGCGACGGTGATGCCGAGCCGTTCGGCGGCGGCCACACCGAGCACCACCGCCGGGTACCGGGCGGTGGCCTCGTTGAGCCACGTCCCGCTCGCCACCTCCGCGCCGACGGTGTCCGGCAACCCGAGTTGCGCCGCCCGTACGGCGATGCCTCCGGTCTCCGCCGGGGGGATGCGGTCGGTGCGGTAGACCTTCGCGTCGGTGAGCTGGCCGGTGGCCGCCACCTGGGTCACCGGCCCGATCCGGCCGATCATCGCGACCGATTCCGGCGGCAGTTGCGCGTCGGCACCGAAGAACGTCCGCCCCGGTGACACGGTGAGCAGGTTGGTGCCGAGCGCGGCGAGGGTGCGGTCCAGTTCCGCGCGCGAGGACGAGGAGATGCCGACCACCGCGACCATGGCGGCGATGCCGATGGCGATGCCCAGCGCCGAGAGGACCGCCCGCAGCGGTCGGGTCCGTAGTCCGACGCCACCCACCCGCAGCACGTCGGCGGCGGGCATCCGGGCCGGGGTGAGTCGACGGTCCGTCGAGGTCACGGTCATCAGCGCACCCCGATCGGGGTGAACCGGGAGTCCTCGCGCAGCTGCCCGTCGCGCATCCGCACCTGCCGCGGCAGGCCGGCGGCGATCTCCCGGTCATGCGTGATCACGACAACCGTCGTCCCGGCCCGGTGCAGGTCGTGCAGCAGGTCGAGGACGGCCGCCCCGGAACCCGTGTCCAGGTTGCCGGTCGGCTCGTCGGCGAGCAGCACAGCTGGTTCGCCGACCACGGCGCGAGCCACCGCGACCCGTTGCCGTTCGCCACCGGAGAGCTCGTGCGGCCGGTGGTCGAGCCGGTGCCCGAGGCCGACCCGGTCCAGCGCGGCATCCGCGCGCCGCCGCCGCTCCCGACGGGGTACGCCGGCGTAGAGCAGCCCGTCGGCCACGTTGTCCACCGCCGGTACGCCGGGAGCCAGGTGGAACTGCTGGAACACGAAGCCGATTCGGGTGGCGCGCAACGCGGAGAGCCGCCGGTCGGACAGCCGCGCCACGTCATGACCGTCGATGAGCACCGTCCCGGAGGACGGTCGGTCCAGCGTGCCGATCAGGTTGAGCATGGTGGACTTGCCGGAGCCGGACGGCCCGACGATGGCCACCAACTCGCCGTACCCGATGCGCAGCGTCACGTCGGCGAGCGCCACCACGCCGCCGGGATACCGCTTGCCGACCTGGTCGAGCACGACCACGTCCCCGGTCACCGGGGCATCCCGACGTTGGTGCCCTCGGCGATCCCGTCTCCGGTCACCTCGACCCGGCCATCGGCGAACAGCCCGGTGGTCACGGCGACGATCCGGCTGGTACCGCCCTCGACGACCTCCAGGCCGTAGCCACCCTCGGCGAGCGCCAGCAGGGCGGCCACCGGAACGGTAAGCACGTCGGCGCGCTCGCTGACCGTGAAGGTGATCTCGGCGGACGCGTGGTCGAAATCGGTCAGGGCCTGCTGGTCGTCGACCTCGACGGTGACCTCGATCTTGGTCTCGGGGCTGGATTCGCCGCCCGTGCCCCCCGAGCCGCCGCGAATCACCGTCTCGACCGTGTCGATCTTCCCGGTCACCCGCCGTCCGTCGGGCAGGGTCACCTGTACCGTCGCGCCGCGCTCGGCGAGGCGTTGGTCGTCGACGTCGAGTTCGGCGGTGACCAGCCGGCCGGTGCCGGTGTAGGTGAGCACCGCCTGTCCGGGCTGGACCGTCGCGCCTACGTCGAGCTGGTGACCCTCCACCCGGACGGCACCGTCGGTGAACGCGACCCGGCCCAGCTCGACCCGGCCCGTCTCCGGTAGGCCGAGGTCGTCCTGCCAGGCCCGGACCGCCTCGGCGGTCGCCGAGGTGTACGCGTCGTCGACCGTGAAGCCGGAGTAGCCGAGTGCCTTCAGGTTCCGCTCGAACTGCTCGACGTCCGGTCCCTGGACGCCGGGCTGGAGCGTCCGGTAGGCGGGCAGCCGCCCGTACAGCAGAACCACCGGATCGTTGTCGACCGCGTAGAGGGGCTTGCCGCGCGACACGGTGGCGCCGGATTTCCCGAGTGCGGTGATCGTGCCGGGCAGCCGGCTGGTGGCGGTGCGGCTGGGGCCGTACCCCAGCTCACCGTCGATGGTCCGGGCGTCGGCGAGGGTCTGCCGGGTGACGGTGGCACTGCCGGGCGTTGCGGTGCGGGCCTCGGCGGAGTCGCCGCCGGAGCCACCTCCGAAGCCGGCCGCCGCGGCCACGCCGGCCCCGGCCACCAGGAACAGCGCCACGCCACCGGCGACGGGCAGGCGGGTACGGCGGGTCACCGGGCGCCCCCGAACTGCGGCGCGTGCTGCCGGCAGGTGTCCATGGCGGTGCGGAACGCCGGATCGTCCGGGTTGATCCGCAGGGCGTCCCGCTGGACCTGGATCCGGCCGTCCGGTGCCGGGTCCGGGAAGTCCGGTACGCCGTTCTCCCGCATGCACCGGGCCATCACCCGCATCTGTTCGAGCTGTTCGGCGTCGAGCTTGGGCGGCTGTCCGCCGTTGGGCAGCAGGTGACGGCACTTCTCCATGCCCGCCTCGACCTGCTTGGCGTCGACACTGCCGTCGAACCGGAACATCGGTCCGTTACCGGCCTCCGGGTCGGGCATCTCCACGCCGTTGGCCCGCATGCAGCGGGCGAAGTCCAGCCGCCGCTCGGCGTCGCTGCCCTCGGCGTCGTCGCTCGCCGAGGCCGAGGGCGTCGCGGCCCCGCCGCCGGCCGTGGCCACCCCGGCCCCACCGCCGTCCTGGCCGGCGCAGCCGGCCAACGCGAGGATCAGCAGTACGGGAAGCATCAGTGTGCTGCGTCGCATCGTCGGTCCTTTCGGTGTGTCCGGCGACGGTCGCCGGACACCGGACCAGTGCACGCGGCAGCACGTATCGCGGGCGTAACCGATCACGTTTACGGCGGCGTTATCCCCGGGCGCGGCACCATGGACCGGTGCGAGTGCTGGTGGTCGAGGATGAGGACGTGTTGGCGGACGCCATCGCGGAGTGGCTGCGCCGGGAGGCCTTCGCGGTCGACGTGGCGTACGACGGTGACGCCGCGTTGGCGCGGCTCGGGGTCAACGAGTACGCGGTGGTGGTGCTCGACCGGGACCTGCCGGTGGTGCCCGGCGACGACGTGTGCCGCTCGATCGTCGACGCCGGGGGTGACACGCGGGTGCTGATGCTCACCGCGGCCGCGGCGGTGCGGGACCGGGTGGCGGGTCTCGCCCTGGGCGCCGACGACTACCTGGTGAAGCCGTTCGCGCTGGTGGAACTGGCCGCCCGGGTGCACGCACTGACCCGACGGGCCCGACCCGCCGCACCACCGACACTGCGCCGGGCGGGCATCACGCTCGACCCGGGCCGCCGCGAGGTGCACCGTGACGGCCGGTACGTGCCGCTGTCCCGCAAGGAGTTCGCGGTGCTGGCCGAGTTGCTGCGCGCCGAGGGGGCGGTGGTCTCCGCCGAGCAACTGCTGGAACGGGCGTGGGACGAGCACATCGACCCGTTCACCAACGTGGTGCGGGTCACCGTGATGAAGCTGCGGCGCAAGCTCGGCGACCCACCGGTCGTCGAAACCGTACCGGGAGTGGGGTACGCGATCCGGTGAAGCGGCTGACTCTGCGGGCCCGCCTCACCCTGGTGTACGGCGGCCTCTTCCTGCTCGCCGGCATCGTCCTGCTCGGCGTCACGTACGTACTGGTGGATCAGCGGATGCCGCAGCCGATCCGGGCCGAGCTGCCGGACCGCATGATGATCGCCCGGATCCCGACGTCCGCGGAGGACCTCGACAAGATCCGTCTGCTGATCCAGGACGTGCAGAGCGAGGCCAAGCGCAACGCGCTGGAGTCGCTGCTGACGCAGGGGGGCCTCGCCCTGGTGGTGGTGTCGGCGGCGGCCGTGGCGATCGGTTGGCTGCTGGCGGGCCGGGCGCTGCAACCCCTGCACCAGATCACCGGGACGGCCCGCCGGATCGCCGGGGCCGACTCCGCCGGTCGGGGCCTGCACGAACGGATCGCGCTGACCGGTCCCCGCGACGAGGTGCGCGAACTGGCTGACACCTTCGACCAGATGTTGGAGCGGCTGGACCGCTCCTTCGACGGGCAGCGACGGTTCGTGGCCAACGCCTCCCACGAGCTGCGCACACCGCTGGCGTTGAACCGGGCGCTGGTGGAGCTGGCGGTCAGCCGGCCGGACGCCCCGGCCGAGGTGCGCCGCCTCGGTGAGGCGCTGCTGTCGGTGAACGAACGGCACGAACGGCTGATCGACGGCCTGCTCACGCTCGCCGACTCGGAGAACGAACTGGTCGAGCGGGCCCAGGTCGACCTGGCCGAGATCGCCGCGCACGTGGTCGAGCAGGCGGCGACGGCGTACCCCGGGATCCCGGTGCACCGGTCGTTGGACCCGGCCGGTACGTCCGGCGACCCGGTGCTGTTGGAGCGGCTGACGTTCAACCTGGTGGAGAACGCGCTGCGGCACAACGTGCCGGCGGACGGCTGGGTGCGGGTACGTACCGGGGTGGTGGCCGGCCGTCCGACCCTGGTGGTGACCAACAGCGGCCCGGTGATCCCCGGCTACGACGTGGAGACGATGTTCCAGCCGTTCCGCCGGCTGAGCCGGGAGCGGGTGGCCGGGAGCAGGGGCTTCGGGCTCGGGCTGTCGATCGTGCGGGCGGTGGCCCGGGCGCACGGCGGCACCGCCGACGCGGTGCCGCGTCCCGACGGCGGCCTGACCGTGACCGTGACGCTGCCGCCGCCTGTCGGGTGAGACCGGTCAGCGCAGCGCGGATACCAGCTCGGCCACGTCTTCGGCGCAGCCGTAGGAGAGCGTGACGCCGGCACCGCCGTGGCCGTAGCAGTGCACGACCGGGCCACGGTCGGTGATCTCGGCTTCCAGCCGCACGTTCGGGCGGCCGGGTCGCAGACCGACCCGGTGGCCGAGGACGCGTGCCTCGCGGAGGGCGGGCACCAGGCCGGCGCACCGGTCCAGGATGCCGGCGGCCGTGTCCGCCCGGACGGTCAGGTCCTCGTCACCGTCCTCGGCGGTGCCGCCGAGCAGCACCGTGTCGCTCCTCGGTACGACGTAGGCCAGGTGTTCGGGATCGGTCTGGTCGAGCAGCCACTCGCGCAGACCGAACTGCGCGACGACGACGACCTGTCCCCGTACCGGGGTGACGGCGTCGTCGTCGGTCAGTTCCCGGGCCCCGAGCCCGGTGCAGTTGACCACGGCGTCCACGCCGAGCAACGCGTCGGTGAGATCGTCGACCCGCTCGGTCCGGACCGTGACCCCGGCCGTGGTCAACTCGCCGAGCAGCCAGGGCAGGTGCACCGCCATGTCCGCCACCGGAACGGTCAGTTCGAAACCGTCGACGTAGCCGGTCGGGAGTCGTTCGGCGCTGACCCGGACCAGCTCGGGCACCGCTTCGCGCCACCACGGGTCGCTGGTGCGCTGGCGGAACAACTCCCGACCGGGTCGCATCCGTACACCGGTGCGGGGGTCGGCGGCCAGGCTCCGCAACGTCGCATAGGTGAACGCCGACCAGCGGGTCACGTCCGCAGCCGGAAAGGCGCGGTAGGGATACCAGAGCGCCGCCGCGATCGCGGATGTCGTGGCGTCACCCGTCCGGGCAGCGACGACGTCGACGTCGTGACCGTCGTGGGCGAGGCGGAGTGCGCTGGTCAGCCCGACGACACCGGCACCGACGACCCTGACTCTCATGCCTCGAGATCACACCACACCGGCACCGTCGTGGACAGGGCTGTCGGTCGTCGGCCGGGGCGGCTGGCCGGCCGGGCGCGGCTTGGACAGGTGGACGACGTCCTGCGGGAGATCCGGGACCCAGGTGCGGGTGTACCCCGCGCGCTCGTACAAGCTGATGTTGCGGGTGCTGCGGTGCCCGGTGAACAGCGTGCAGCGGATGGTCCCCTCGGGCGCCTGCCCCTCGGCGTGCGACAGCAGCCAGGAACCGATGCCGTTGCCCGCCTGGTCGGGCGCCACCATGAGGCGTCCGATCAGCCATGTGCCCTCGTGCGCCCGGGCGCGCACCGCCGCGACGAGGCGGCCGTCGCGGCGTACGCACCACCACCGCCAGGTCGACATCGAGGCGTGCAGGTCGTCGAGGGTCTCCCGTAGCGGTGCCAGGTCGAGGGTGTCGTTGACGATGGCCTCCTGCACCCAGCAGCATCGCTGGAGAACGAGCAGTTCCGCCAGGTCGCCGGCCCGACCGTCGGTGAGGGTGAGGCCGTCGACCGGTCCGTCGACCACGTCGGTCCCGCCGCGCAGCGGGCGCATCGCGCGGGCCACCCGGCTCACCTCGACCAGCACCGCGCGGGCGGCGGCGTCGAGCGTCGGGGACCCGCTCACCCGACCGTCCCGGACGCTGTCGGTGAGGCGCAGGGCGACGGTCGCGCCGACGGGCATCATCCGCAGTGTCGTGACGACCTGCTTTGCCATCTGTACCGACCGGGTGCCGGCCGAGGTGTTGCCGTAGCTGACGAAGGCCACCGGCTTCCACGCCCATTCGTGGTAGAGGAAATCGAAGGCGTTCTTCAACGCCGCCGGCATGCCGAAGTTGTACTCCGGCGTCACCACCACGAAGGCGTCTGCGGCTTCCACCGTGCGGCTCCACCGGCGGGTGTGCTCGTGCTGGTAGCTGCCCTGGGCGGGATGCTCGGGTTCGTCGAGCAGCGGCAGCCCGAGGTCGGCGAGATCCGCGAGGTCGACGGTGGCCCCGTTGGCCGCCGCCTCTGGGAGCGTGGCCTGCACGAACCAGTCGGCTATCGCGGGTCCGAGCCGGCCGGGTCGGGTGCTGGCGACGATGACGAGGACGCGGAGGTCGCGCGAGCTATTCGATGACATGTCAACGAGATTAGGTGAGGCTCGGTGACGTGTCAATGAAATGTAGAGTGTTCGGATGGACACCTACTGGCTGAGCGAGGACGAGGAACAGGCGTGGCGGGCCTTCCGGCGGTTGCTCATCGCACTGCCGGCCCGGATCGGTCGTGACCTGGCGCGCGACTCGGGGCTCTCCGCGGCGGACTACGAGGTGTTGAGCACACTGTCGGAGAAGCCCGACCGCCGGTGGCCGCTCAAGGAACTGGCCGCCAAGATGGAGTGGTCGCGCAGCCGGCTGTCCCACCACGCCGCGCGGATGCAGGGCCGAGGGCTGATCGACAAGGAACCTGATCCGCAGGACGCGCGCGGCTGCCTCCTGCACCTGACCGACGACGGCTTCGCGGTCCTGGAACAGGCGGCACCGCACCACGTCGTCTCGGTGCGGTCCCGCTTCCTGGAGCACGTCAGCGCCGACGAACTCGCGATGCTGCGCAGGCTCTCGACCCGGATCGCTGACCTGCCGGACTGAGTGACACAACGAGGCGTGCGGAGCGGTCGGTCTCAGGTGGTCGCCGTCCGCCGAGCACCACACCATTGCCGGAGCGGCGCCGAGCGCCCGCCCGACGGAACCAGGAGAGTGGGATGAGCGCAACCGAGAAGCCCGTGCCGGCCGTCCGGCAGCTGCGACTGGTGGTGCAGGCCGAGGACTACGAGGCGGCGGTGCGGTTCTACCGTGACGTGCTCGGGCTGCCCGAGCAGGCCGCGTACTCCGGCGCGGACGACGCCCGGGTGGTGATCCTGGACGCCGGGCGTGCCACGCTGGAGATCGCCAACCCGGCGCAGAAGCGCATGATCGACGACGTCGAGGTGGGGCGGCAGGTGGCACCGCAGATCCGGGTGGCGTTCGAGGTCGACGACACCGCCGCCACCACCGACCGGCTGGTCGAGGCCGGGGCCGAGCAGGTGGCACCGCCGACCCGCACGCCGTGGCACTCGGTCAACGCCCGTCTCGACGCGCCGGCAGGGCTGCACATCACCGTGTTCCAGGAACTGCGCACGCTCGACGAGCGTGCCGCACTCGACGGGTTCGGCACCGAGACGGCCGGACCCCCACGCACCGGCGACGACGCGGGTCGCTGACCGGACACCTCGGAGCCGGCGACACCGGGTGCGTCCCCGCTCAGGCGGCTGCCGGCTTCGGGGTGCCGCAGAGCTTGGTGCCGGGCGGGATGATCTCCTCCGCCGTGTGGATGACGTACGGCTTCGGTCCCAGCTTGCCGGACGAGTTGATCGGCGCGATGTTCACCAGGCTGAGGAACTTGTTGATCACTCTCACCACCGGGGCGAGGATCTCGTAGCCGATGCCGTACGAGGCACGGACGCCGAGGCCGACCCCGCGGCAGACCGCCAGCGGTGCGCCCAGCGCCGATCCGATGGTCGTCCCGTAGGCGGTCGACACCTCGAAGAACAGACCGGCCTTGAGCACGAAGGCGCTGAACCCGACATCGAACCGGACCTGGTGCTCGATCAGCAGCCCCATCACCCCGACCGGGACCCCACGCAGGGAGTTGATCAGGCTTTCCTTGCGCTTGAAGTTCTTGCTGACCTGAGGGCCGAAGGTGCCGTTGACGTAGCCGTAGCCGAGCGAGCCGGCCAGGGAGAACTCGCCGTTGCCCTTGACCGTGCCGACCTTCGCACCGAACGCGGTGGTGACCTTCAGCGTCTGGCTGACGGTGAGCGCCAGCGGTACGCCGATGACTCTCCCGATCGGGATGCTGAACTCCGCCGGGACGGGAAGCACCGCGGTGATGTTCTGCCCGTCCTGGAGCCCCGCCTCGAACGAGTAGCGGATGCCGAAGCCACCACTGATCGAGAGGTCCGCCCGGGTGACGGAACCGCCCTTGATGCTCAGGTGGAAGTCCGCCTCCGGCCGGTTGAAGGTGAGCGCGGCCCGCCCGGACAGCTTCGTACCGTCGCGGTCGTAGTGGAAGCTGACCTCGGCGCCGTCGTTGAGGCTCACCCCGGTGGAAAAGTTGGCGACTACCGACTTGACCTCACCGCCGCCACGGGCCGGTGGCGGCTGGGCCGGCCGGGGTGGCGGCGGGGCGAGCCGCAGCGGAGCGGCGCGCCCGGCGCGACCGGACGGCGTGGCACCGAGCGTCTCGGCCTCCTCCTCGGACATCGCCCAGAGCGGTTCTCCGGCCTGGTAGACGACCGGGTTCTCGATCGCGATGCCCCGCTGCTCGAGGATGCCGTCGCGGATCACGTCGGTGACGGTGACCGGGCCGATGGTGACGAGCAGGTCGCCACCGTCGCGCCGCACGTCCAGCACCCGGCCCACGCCTCGGCCGGTGACGAACATGATCTTACCGGGCGCCAGCTTCCCGGCGCGGGGCGCGGCAGCGTCGATCCGCCAGGTCAACCCGTCCGCGGTGACCGACCGGACCGAGCGGCCTCCGCCGCCGACGAGGACCACGTCGGGCTGGTACGTCAGGTCTGGATGGGGCACGGGTGCCAGCCCGTAGCGAAGCGCGGATTCGCTGTACGGGTCATCCTCGACGGCGGCCGGATCGGCGGGGTTTCCGTTGCCGCAACCGGCTGCCGCCAGGGCCAGGACCACCGTGAGGACGGCCGAGACAACCTTGCGCACCGGTACTCCTCGTCGGCTCGGGACACGACCGGCACCGACCGTCCGGTGTCGGACCCGGTCCATGAGAGGCGGACCGGGGCGGGCCTGCGATCGACCCTAGAGAGTGCCCGCGGCGCGGGAATCAGGGTTTTCCCCACCCGTCGACGGACGCGCTGCAGCAGGCCCGCGCAGACCGGGCCCGCCGCCGCACCGAGTTGTGCGTACACTTCCGGCATCTGGCCGCGCTCGGATCGCGGCCCGGCGTTCGAGGCGGTGGAGATGGACCGGGTGCTCGGCACCGTCCGCCGCTCGCGCCTGCGACGACGATAGTCGTCCGTCCTCTCGCGCGTACCTCCGTCGTGTCCGCACCTGCCGTGCGGCCGACCGCCTCGTGACGATCCCGTTCATCCCATCCCAGGGAGCTCCCGTGACCGTGCCCTCGTTGGCCTCGTCGTTGTCCGACTCCGTCTCCGCCGCCGCGGCCCGCCTGGGGATGGCGGACCTCGCGCCGCAGGTTCGCCGTTCCGAGCACGCCGACTTCCAGTCCGACGGAGTGCTGGCGGCGGCGCGGACCCGGCGGCGGAACCCGCGAGAGATCGCGGCGGAGATGGTCGCGCGGCTGTCCGCGGACGGTCGGGTGGCCGCAGCCCAGGTGGCCGGGCCGGGCTTCGTCAACCTCGACCTCACCGACGGGGCGCTGCTGGCGCAGCTCGCCGACCGGCTCGCCGGTCCCCGGCTCGGTGTCGGCACTCCCGAGGCGGGCGTCACCACCGTGATCGACTACTCCCAGCCGAACATCGCCAAGGAGATGCACGTCGGGCACCTGCGCTCCACCATCATCGGCGACGCGTTGGTGCGGGTCCTGGAACACCTCGGCGGCACCGTGGTCCGGCGCAACCACATCGGCGACTGGGGAACCCAGTTCGGCATGCTGATCCAGCATCAGGTCGAGCACCCCGAGCCGACGGCGCCGGAGGACGCGGGCACGATGCGCCGGCTGGCCACGCTCTACCGGCGGGCGCGGGCGGAGTTCGACACCGACCCCGCCTTCGCCGACCGGGCCCGGCGGCGGGTGGTGGCGTTGCAGGCCGGCGACCCGGCCACCGTCGCGGTGTGGCGCGACATCGTCGCCGAGTCGACCCGCTACTTCACCGACGTCTACGACCGGCTCGGCGTACGGCTGACCGACGCCGACTCGGTGGGGGAGAGCGCCTACAACGCCGCGCTGCCCGGAGTCGCCCACGATCTCGAAAGCCGCGCCGTCGCCGTGCGAAGCGACGGTGCGCTCTGCGTCTTCTTCGACGACATCCGCGGGCCCGACGGCGAGCCGACTCCCTTGATCGTACGCAAGAGCGACGGCGGCTTCGGCTACGCCGCGACCGACCTGGCCGCCCTGCGGCAGCGCGTCGGCGAACTGCACGCCGACCGGCTGCTGTACGTGGTCGACGCCCGGCAGGCGCTGCACTTCCGGATGGTCTTCGACACCGCCCGTCGGGCCGGCTGGCTGCCGCCGACCGTGCCCGCCGTGCACGTGGCGTTCGGCACCGTCCTCGGCCCCGACGGGCGGCCGTTCAAGACCCGGGCCGGCGACACCGTACGCCTGGTCGACCTGCTCACCGAGGCCGTGGACCGGGCCCGTGACGTGGTCGCCGCCAAGAACCCAGGGCTGACCGGGGCGGCCCTGGACGAGCGCGCCCGGCAGGTCGGCATCGGTGCGGTGAAGTACGCCGACCTGGCCAACAACCGGGTCCGCGACTACACCTACGACCCGCAGCGGATGCTGGCGCTGACCGGCAACACCGGCGTCTACCTGCAGTACGCGCACGCCCGCGTACGCTCCATCCTGGCCCGCGCGGACGGCGCCGACGCGACCGTCGACCCGGGAGCAGCGCTGGAACCCGCCGAGCGGGCGCTGATCCTCGACCTCGACGCCTTCGCCGACACGCTCGCCGAGGTGGTCGCCGGGTACGAACCGCACCGCCTCTGCGGCTACCTGTACCGGCTGGCGCAGACCTTCACCACTTTCTACGAGCACTGCCCGGTGCTGCGCGCCACCGGCACGCGGCGCAGCAACCGCCTGGCCCTGTGCCAACTGACCGCCGAAACCCTCCGCACCGGCCTGACCCTGCTAGGCATCCCCGCCCCCACCCACCTCTGACCCGGTGCCCACACCCGACGATCGCCCCGTTGATCAAGAAATTTGCGTCGTGTTTCGGCGGTGCCGACGACCAGAACTTCTTGATCAACGGGGTGGGGGTGGGGGTCAGCGCTGGGGGTGGCGGAACTGCATGCGGGCCAGCATCAGCAGCATGACCACGACCCCGCCGAGCGGTGCGAGCCAGGACCAGGTCCAGCCGACGGTGAAGCTGAGCACCCCGAAGGTGGCGATCGCGACCAACCAGAGCGTGGCCGTGTAGATCCCGAACCGGGCGGCGGCGGCCGGGTCCCTGGTGAACACGTCGACCGCCTCCCGGTGGGTCGCCTCCATGCTCAGCACCCATGGCTTGTGCCGGTTGGTCTGGGTGCCACCGAGGTAGGCGAAGAGCACCACCGCCGCGACCACCGCGAGGGCCCCGCCGACCAGCCACGGAAGGCCGCCGTTGGCCAGGAACTGCCAGCCGGCGCCGAGGCCGGCCAGCACCAGGGTGACGGCGACGCCGTACCCACCGGCGCGTCCCGCCGGCATCGGGTAGCTGGTCGAGGTCTCCTGGCGTAGCGCGTCGGCGGTGCCGGCCCCGGCCGTGACCGCGACGGCGGCCGCCGCCACCAGCAACCATCCCCACGGTACGGCGGTGCCGGCCACGGCGAGCACCAGGAGCACGACTCCGGTGACGCCGAGCGCGGCGAGCAGCGTCGTGCGGACCAGGAATCCGGGCGCCGGACGGACCCGGTGGCGCTCCCATTCGGCATGGCCGGAGGTCGCCCCGGTGGCCGGTATCGCGTCCAACAGCGGGCCGAGGTCGCCCAGCTCGGTCATGGCCTCGCGGGCGGCGGCAGCGGGGGACCGGCCGGCGTCGACCAGCTCGCCGACGCGGGCGACCAGGTTTGCCCGGATCTCCTCCTTGAGATCCTGCCGTTCGGGGCTCATCTCGGCACCGGCGAACGCCTCGTCGAGCAGCCGGTGGACGTCCAGCGCGGTGTCGTGGGTGGAGCGTGCGGTGGTCATGCGGACTGCCCTCCGGTCGTTTCGTTGGGGTGGCCGGCACGGTCGGCCAGGTCGAGCAGGGTGTCGATGAGGTCGCGGGTCACCGACCACGCCGCCACGTTGCGGCGGTACACCGCCCGTCCGGCGTCGGTGATCCGGTAGTACTTGCGGCGGCCGCCCTGGGTCTCGTCGCCCCAGTACGACTCGATCAGCCCGTCCCGGGCGAGCCGGCGGTAGCTGGCGTACAGGGTGGCTTCCTTGATCTCGTGGCGGCCGCCGGTGCTGTCCCGGATCCGCTTGAAGATCTCGAAGCCGTAGCTGTCGGTGCGGCGCAGCAGCCCCAGCACGATCGTGTCGGTGTGACCGCGCAGCAGGTCGGCGGCGAGCACGTCGTCGGCGGGAGATGCCACGGTCGCTGATTTATCAACCACGACCAGTACTGTATCAGATTAAGTACCTGTGCCGCTTGGGTTGCTGCTCCATCGAAGGCGACGTTCTCTCAGGAGGTGCCAGACAGCCAGGGTTCGAGCGTGCCCGGATCGGCGACGGCCTGTCGTACCTGCTCCCGCTCTCCGGCGCTCAGGCTCAGCGCCCGGAGCTGCGCCCCCCACTCCGAAACCCGCTCCGGCTCACCCAGCGCGGTGGCCAACTCGATCAGCGCGGCGAGCGCCAGCGCCCGCTCGACGCTCGACGCCGCATCGCCGTGCCGGCGCAACCCAGAGTTGAGCGCCCGGTACGCCGCCCGGTCGTCGGACTTGAACTCCCGCAGGATGCGGGCGTTGTCCAGCACCCGGGCCAGCCCGGTCAGCCGCTTCGAGCCGCCGTACTCCAACTCCTCGGGTTCGTCCCGGGCGATGAAGATGATGGTGTTGCCGGACGGGTCGACGACGCTGAACCGCGACGCGCCGGGCCGGTAGCGGGTGATCCGGGGCAACCCCCGGGCAAGCACCTTGCCGTACGCGCGGCGCATCGCCTCGGTGAAGGCCGCATGGTACGGCGCGACCGCGTCGACCATGACCAGGCAGCCGCCACTGCTCTCCTTCGCCGGGTCGAGGTCGCGGGGCGCCGGCCCGTAGTGCAGCTCGAATCCGCTCCACCGCAGCGCCAGATACACGTACGGCTTGCGCTGCTCGTAGGTGACCACGAAACCGAGCGCGCGCCAGAAGGTGAGTGTCTCGTCCACGGCCACGCACGGCAGCAGCGGCACGGTGGTCTCGTTCGGCTGGACACGATCGACGGTCGTCATGACTGGCCCCCCGGTCCGGATCGACGGTCCGGCCAGTGTGCCAGCGTCCACGACGTAGAACCGGTACGCCCCGGTCGGGCAGGACCGGTGCGGACCTGATCTGCTCTCAGGCGGGCGATGCGCGTCCACGGCCAGATCACGGTGTCAGCGACGTCGCCTTCAGTTCACGCGCCGGGTCTGCTCGCGGCGGGTCAGCGCTTCTTCCGCTTGCCAGGTCTCGGGCTCGGTCGTCCACCCATCTGCGCCCTGATTTCGTTGACCAGGTCCTGGGTCCGCCGCGTCCGCTGGTCGTGTGATCCGAACAGGCGTCGTTCTGCGTCGAGTTTCGCCGTTGCCTGTGTTCGTGCGGCCGGCACTGCGCCTCGCCGTAGTAGCAGATGCGCCAGGTTCCCTCGAGTTGCCAGGGTGTTGGGGTGGTCGGGGCCGAGGACGCGGAGTTGGTCGGTGAGCAGTTGCTCGTAACCGGTGATGGCGGCGTGGTGGTCGCCGGCCTCGCCTCTCCACGAGGCGAGGTTGTTGCGGATGGTGAGGGTTTCGGGGTGGTCGGGGCCGAGGACGCGGAGTTGGTCGGTGAGCAGTTGCTCGAAGCCGGTGATGGCGGCGTGGTGGTCGCCGGCCTCGCCTCTCCACCTGGCGAGACTGCCGCGGGTGTTGAGGGTGTGGGGGTGGTCGGGGCCGAGGACGCGGAGTCGGTCGGTGAGCAGTTGCTCGAAGCCGGCGATGGCGGCGTGGTGGTCGCCGGCCTC
The DNA here is from genome assembly GCF_056150025.1 of Micromonospora aridisoli. NCBI lineage: Bacteria > Bacillati > Actinomycetota > Actinomycetes > Micromonosporales > Micromonosporaceae > Micromonospora > Micromonospora aridisoli. The sequence continues at coordinate 115,270 of NZ_JAXCFK010000014.1, forward strand.
CCCTCTCCACCTGGCGAGACTGCCGCGGGTGTTGAGGGTGTGCGGGTGGTCGGGGCCGAGGACGCGGAGCCGGTCGGTGAGCAGTTGCTCGAAGCCGGCGATGGCGGCGTGGTGATCGCCGGCCTCCCCTCTCCAACTGCCGAGACTGCCGCGAGTGTTGAGGGTGTCGGGGTGGTCGGGGCCGAGGACGCGGAGTTGGTCGGTGAGCAGTTGCTCGAAGCCGGCGATGGCGGCGTGGTGATCGCCGGCCTCGCCTCTCCACGAGGCGAGGTTGTTGCGGGTGGTGAGGGTGTCGGGGTGGTCGGGGCCGAGGACGACGATGCGACGGGCTAGGACATTCTCGCCTTCGTCGACGCTCTCGCTCGCTCTCCCGAAGGCAGCGAGGAGGATGGCGTGATCGTTGGCGGAGCGCAGTGTGGCAGGGTCGTCCGGTCCGAGGGTCCTGTGCCGGCGCGCGAGTGTGTCCTCGACCAGGTTGAGCGCTTCCCGGTCGCGACCCTGATTATGGTAGGCGTGCGCGAGTTCGGCGGCTGCGGTGAGAGTGTGCGGGTCATCGGGGCCCAGATTCTGCCGCCATTGGTCGTAGAGACGTTCGGCGAAGCTGAACCCGGCACCGGTGTTGCCGCTGTAGAGCAGGTAGAGCATGGCGTCGGAGGCCACGTCGCGGAGGCCAAGGTCATCGGTGTTGCCCGGGTCCAAGGCCAGCAGGTGCGGCATGAGGAGGGACCAGGCCGGCCAGGTGGCCGCCGATGCCGGCTCGCCGGGATTACAGGCCGCCGCGAGGCTGCCCGCCTGCCGGCGCAGGTCGTCCTGCTTCTCTGCATCGAGTTGGCTAAGGACGAGGGTCTGCACCAGGCGGTGAACCTGGATGCCGCGTTGTGACATCCCGATGAGGTCACCGAGACGAGATGCGGTCTGGTAGAGCCGGATGGGGCTGACCAGTATCGGCCCCAGTGGCTCCGGCACAGGGCTGGGCGCGGCGGTGAGCATCGCCATCGGGATGGGTTCGGGTGCCATGACGCAGCACAGGCGCAGCAGATGCAGTGCCTCGTCGTCATCGGCAAGCTTGGTGATGGAGACACGCAAGGCTGCGGCGAGCGACCGCGGATATGACGGTGGTAGGCCGGCGTTGAGCACCTCATCGGCGTCGGTGTCCAACATCTGGAGATACAGCTCAACCGGCATTGTCAACAACACGGTGGCCGCTTGGACGAGTGCCAATGGGAGGTCACCAAGCTTGTCCGCCACCACGCCAGCGTTCTCGGCCGAGAGCTCCGGCACTCGATGCCGCAGGAGTGTCATCGACTCCCGCCGGGTCAGCAGCTCAAGGGTCACCCTGGTGAATTCGGGCCAGTTCCCCTTCCGCGAAGTGATGAGGACGTGGCCGACCCCGACGGGCACCCAGGGCTGGACCGCCTCGGCGGTCTCCGCGTTGTCGAAGACCAGCAGCCACCGTTTCGGCTGCTGCAGGTACCTGCGTAGCGCGGGCAGCGCCCCGGCCTCGCCGTGCTCGGCCACCAGTCCCAGATCGGTGGCGAGGGCGGTGAGCTGGGCTGGCACCAACTGCGGATCCTCGGCGTTGATCCAGGCCACGAGGTCGTACTGGGCGGCGAACCGGTGGACGTACTGCATCGCTACCTGGGTCTTGCCGACCCCGCCGAGCGGAACTGATGACTGAATCACGACGGGCTGTCCAGGCCGGAGCCGCCGACGTACCTCGTCAATGTCACGATCGCGGCCGATGAAATCCGCGTTGCGGTGCGGCACCTGCCACAGCGTCGGCTGGTGCGCCCCCGGAAGCCGAGGGGCCTCGTCCGTCGAGCGCTGTCGAGGAACCTGCGGGCCTGGGAAGGCGGGCTCCGTTGCGGGGCGTTGCGTCGGGCGCACCGCATTGATCAGAACTCGGTGCGCGTCCTCGGCCGACAGTCCGGCCAAGCTCGGGGCGATCAGCGGACGGAGCAGCGGCGGGGGAGTGGCATCGTCCAGGCGCAGCGGGATCAGACGTCCGTGCCGGTCATGTCCGGACATGACGCCGGTCCACTCGTCGGTGGTGAACCGTTGGTGTTCGAAGTATGCCGTGGAGAACAGCGCCACCACCCGGTCTGCCTGCTGCAACGCCTGGCTCATCCGCACTATCGCGTTGTCACCGGCAGCCCAGTCCCACAGGTCGAGTTCCACCGTGTACCCGGCCTGTTCCAACTGCCAGGCAGCCCACTCCGCCCACGCCCGATCCGGGCCAGCATAGGAGATGAACAGCTTCTCAGCAGTCAACGCCCCGGCATCCGTTGTCACGCAACAGACCTACCATGTAGGACAATCCGACTCGCCACCCAGTGTCCTGTTGACGACACTGCAAGGTCACTTGTGGGCCGCCGGTATCGTGACGCCCGACAGCGAAGCGGAGGTGCACGGTGACCACCATCGACGAGGAGCTGCGGGTCAAGCACCTGGCCGACATCCAAGCCACGGTCTCACGCCTCGCGCAGAACTCGTTCACCATCCGCGGCTGGTCCGTCACCCTCGTTTCCGTCGTCTTCGCCGTCCTGAACAGCAAGCCGACCACTGACGCCCTGGCCTGGCTGCCCCTGCTGCCCGCCGCGGTCTTCTGGTGGCTGGACGCCTACTACCTCCGTCTCGAGCGCCTCTACCGGCGTCATTACGCACAGGTCGCCACCCGGCTGACCAGTGGTCCGCCCGCCGACGGACCCGACCTGGCACCCTTCGACATGGACGTCACGCGTCACCGTACTGCCGTGCCCAATCTGCTGCGGACCATGCTCGCTCCCAGCGTCGTCACCATCCCCGCCATCCTGATCGTCGTCATCACCGCGTATCGTCTCGCCGCTGCGCAGTAACCCCCACCGCAGCGGTCGGAGGGAGTTCGGGTGTCGCTCTCCGGCTGGTTGGCCTGTCCGCAGTGCGCCACGAGTCTGGCGCTGGGCACCGCTTACCGGCTGGGAGACCAGCGGGTCGGCTACTTCCAGGACGGTTACACCGCCAACTCCGGCCAGCCGGAGTTGACCCGGGCGCTGTGGAAGTTCCTCGCCGATCACGCCACGCACCCGCTACGGGTGCTGCTGCCCGACAGGCCGGGCTACGACGACCTGGACCGGTTCCGGGAGATCGGCGGTGACGAGCGGGGCGACGTTTCCTTCGCCGAGTACCTCGACGAATGGCCAGGCTGAAGCCCGACGGCCGCCTTGTCTTGAGCCGGGCCGACGCGGACGTGGTCTGCTCTCAGGCGGGGCGCGGCATGCGCGCGTTGCGCAGCGCCCAGTCCAGGGCGTGGTCCGCGACCGCCTCCCAGCCGGGTGCGCCACAGGTCCAGTGATCCCGCCCGGCGAACTCGTGGTACTCGGTTACCGCTGGGGACCTCTCGTAGTGCTTCGCGTTCGACCGGTTCACCGACGGGGGCATGGTGTGGTCCTCCGAGCCGGCGATGAACAACAGCGGCGCCCGATCGGCCGAGTAGTCCACCCAGGTGTCCTGGTGGCCGGGCTTGAAGTTGGCGATCAGCCCGTACTCGAAGATCCAGTAGCCCGGCGCGGGGATGTGGTACCGGTCCCAGACCGCCCGCGACTCGTCCTCGGTCAGGGTGTTGGTGAAGGCGTAGTGGAACTCCTCGGGGGTGAACCCGACGGCGCGGTGCCGGTTGGCGGGATTCTTCAACGCCGGAAACAGCGACCTCGCCTGGGCGACCGGGGTGACCCGGACGCCCTCCGTGGGAGCGGAGTCGATGGCGACCCCGGCACAGCCCAGACCACGGGCGAGCAGCAACTGGGTGAGGGCACCGCCGAAGGAGTGACCCATGATGATCGGCGGCGTGGGCAGCCGCCGGACGACGTCGGCGAGATGGTCGATGGTCTCGGCCACGGTGAGGTTGGCGATCATCTCCGGGTTCCTCCGGAGCGCCTCGACCTCGATCTCGAAGCCGGGGTACCCGGGCGCGAGGACGGTCAGCCCGCGCGCCCGGTAGTACTCCACCCACCGCTCCCAGCTGCGCGGCGTCATCCAGAGCCCGTGCACGAGCACCACCGTGTCGGGCCTGCCGGTGTCGGGCATGGCGGTCTCCCTCTCCCGTCGACCGGCCGTCGGACAGGCCGGTCAGGGTCGCGTCACCCTCAGGATCGCCGGACCTCCGCCACGACGGAGCATTTCGTCGGATCCCGTCCGGCCCACTTCACCCGCAAGCTGGCTGATGAGCGGCGGCCGAGGCGGCGCATTCGCCGCAGCTCGGCACAACCCCCTGCGATCGGCCGGGGACTTGCGGCCGCGCGCTGTCGCCGTGGTCGACCCTCACGCTTTTGATGCTCCAGCGGGGGATTGGTGACAGTGCTCGCTGGTGTACTCGGAGAAGATTTCGGCGAGGATGTGTCGTGCGGTCGCGAATTCTGCTGCGTCCTCGGGATCTCCAACGGTGTAGGAGCAGGTGGCGAGGGTTTTCCAGAGGGCCCAGCCACGTCCGCGCGCCCACGTCGCATCATCCACCGACAGCCGCGTGCGGAATGCCTGCCGGCCGTCGGCGGTCAGCAGCGTCCAGGCGATCGCCAGATCGCAGGCCGGGTCACCGACGCCGCAGGTGCCGAAGTCGATGACGGCAGCCAGCTGGCCGTCGGCAAGTAGCAGGTTGCCCCGGGCGATGTCGCCATGGAACCAGCGGTCGACACCGTCCCAGCGGGAGTCGAGTGCCCTCGCCCAGATCTCGCGCACCAGTTCGGTATCGACGTGGCCGTCCAGCTCCGTGAGCGCTCGCTGAACTTCCCTGTCGTAGGTCCGTAGGGTGCCGCCCCGGAACCAGTTGTGGACCCCCGGCTGCGGACCGCCGGCGGCATCGACGTCCTGCAGGGCCGCCAGGAACTCGGCCAGGTCGAGCGCGAATCGCACCGGGTCGGCGATGCCCTCGGCGCTCGCAGGCTCGCCGTCGAGCCACCGGTAGATCGACCACGGGTAGGGATAGCCCGCAGCTGGCTCGCCTTTGGCCACCGGGGTGGGGATGGGCAGCGGCAGCCGAGCGGCGAGGGTCGGGAGCCACCGATGTTCCTTGTCGACCGCCAGGGCGTACTCGGCGGCGCTGGGCAGACGTACCAGCCTTTCGGGGCCGAGGTGGAAGGTCCAGTTGTCCCAGCCGCCGTTGGCCACCGGCTCGATCGGGAGGTCGGCCAGGTGCGGGAACTGGTCGGCGACGAGCCGACGCACCTGTGACGTGTCGACGGAGATGCGCTGCGGCGGAGGACCGAGATCCGGAACATCAGTCACTGAGCCGTCCTCGTCTGACCGTCGAGATCTGGGCGCGACGTGATTTGCCAAGTCGATCATAGCGGGCGGTGTGGGTTGACCACGACGCGACGAGTGGCTATCGGACACAGGGATCCAGGTACTCGTTGCGCCGCCCGTCGCTCAGCGGTCGCAGGGTAAAACCCCGTGAGGGGCTGGCGTAACAACACGTGAGCCCACTCACCCCGGCGCGGTCGGCCGGCGAGATGACGCAGGTTCTTTCCGGTACGCCCCAACCTTTTCCCGCTACCGGTCGTCTTGCTGGTAGGTCACTCCAAGGTTCAGGCGAGCAGCCGAAGCCCCGGCGCGACAACACCGTGCACGACCCGTGCCATGGCGGGGGAGGCCGTCGACTGCCGTCTTGACGGCCGTCGATTTGAGGCGGAGACTTCGTAACACCCCCGAAACAGTGACCTTGGCCGGTCCGGCGAGGGTGATGTTAACGCTAACGTCGGCTCGGCCGGACCGGAGAGCCGCGCATGTCCAGAGTCCTGACCAGGCTGAGTGCCCTGCTCGCCGCCCTCTGTCTGCTCGTGCTGCCCTCGGTGCAGGCACCGAGGGCGGAGGCCGCTGCGCTCGACCCGTTCACCGGTTACCTCATGGCGCACTTCACCGGCGAGTCGGCCAACGGCGAGCAGGTCTACTTCGCGCACAGTCGGGACGGGTTGACCTGGCGCGATCTCAACAACGGCTCGCCGGTGCTGCTCTCCACGGTCGGCACTCGCGGCGTCCGTGACCCCTCCATCGTCCGCTCACCCGCCGGCGACCGGTACTGGATCGTCGCCACCGATCTGCGGATCGCCAGCGGCACCTCATGGAACGACGCGGCGAACCGGGGCAGCCGGTCGCTGGTGGTGTGGGAGTCCCGCGACCTGGTCAACTGGTCCACTCCTTGGCTGATCAACGTGGCCGGCGCGATCCCCGGTGCCGGCAACGCCTGGGCGCCGGAGGCCATCTACAACCCGGCGACCGGCGACTATGTCGTCTACTGGGCGACGAACTCCCTCCGCGACGGCGTGACCAAGCACCGCATCTGGTACGTGCGGACCAGCGACTTCCGCAGCTTCACCGCGCCCCAGCTCTACATCGAGCGGCCCGGCGGCGGCCAGGGCATCATCGACACCCAGATCATCGAGGTGCCGGGTGCCGTCGGCGGCTACCGCTACTACCGGGCGTCGGCCGACGGGCACATCACCATCGAGGCCAGCAACTCGATCCTCGGCTCGTGGACGACGCTGGGCAACCTGTCGCACCTGGGCATCTCGAACGGCACGGGCGGCGGCAACGTCGTCGAGGGGCCGATGTGGATGCAGTTCAACGGCCGCAACGAGTGGGCCCTCTGGCTCGACCAGTACGCCACCGGTCGCGGATACATGCCGGTCACCTCCACCAACCTGGGCAGTGTCACCAACTTCCGGACCCGGTCGGACTACAACCTGGGCGGCACCCGCAAGCGGCACGGCTCGATCCTGAACCTGACCGCCGCCGAGGAGAGCGCGGTGCTCGGGCGGTGGGGCGCCACCACCCCGGTCAACCGGATCCAGGCGTACACCCATCAGGACCGGTACGTGCGGCACGTCAACTACGACGTACGCATCGACGCGAACGTCAGCCCGGCGCAGGACGCCCAGTTCCGGGTGGTGCCCGGCCTGGCTGGTGGCACCGGGTACGTGTCGTTCGAGTCGGTCAACCACCCCGGCCACTACCTGCGGCACTACGGCTTCGACTTCGTGCTGGCGGCCAACGACGGCAGCTCGGTCTTCGCCGCCGACGCCGCCTTCCGGCAGGTCGCCGGACTCGGCAACTCGTCCTGGTCGTCGTTCCAGTCGTACAACTATCCAGACCGGTACATCCGGCACTACAACTACCTGCTCCGGCTTGATCCGATCAACGACGCCCAGGCGCGCAACGACGCCACGTTCCGGCTGACCTCCTGACGGCAGGCCGGATCCCCGGCGTCGCCGTTTGCGGGGCGACGTCCGGGGGAATCCGGGCTGCCCGGTGCGGTGCCCGTCGGGCGCGACGACGCCGTTTGGAGCAGGTAGGAGTTGACCGATGGCGGACACCGATCCCCAGCCGCGGCGCGGTGACCAGGGCGCTGCACCCATCGCCGGGCGCAACGTGGAGCTGGAGCGGCAGAACCCCGACCTGCTGGTACCACCAACCACGGACAGCCGGCTGGTACCGAACCTGAAGTTCTCCTTCTCCCAGGCGCACACCCGGGTGGAGAAGGGTGGCTGGACGCGCGAGGTCACCATGCGGGATCTGCCGATCGCCACCACTCTCGCCGGGGTCCAGTTCGGCCTGGAGCCCGGCGCGTACCGGGAGATCCACTGGCATCAGGAGTCGGAGTGGGCGTACATGCTCAGCGGCAGCTGCCGGATCAGTGCGGTGGATCAGGAGGGACGCAACTTCACCGAGGATGTCCAGGCCGGTGATCTGTGGTTCTTCCCGCAGGGCATCCCGCACCACATTCAGGCCCTGGCCGACGGCGCGCAGTTCCTGCTGGTGTTCAACGACGGTGGCTTCTCGGAGAACAACACGTTCCTGCTCAGCGACTTCTTCGCCCACGTGCCCAGGTCGGTGCTGGCGAAGAACTTCGGTTGGTCGATGGAGCAGATGGCCGGCCTGGCCCAGCATGAGAGGTACATATTCGCCGGGGACGTCCCGCCGCCGTTGTCGATGGACCGCATCGTCAGCCCCACCGGCGACGTGCCGCGCAGCTTCAAGCACCGGATGCTCGCGCAGACCCCGCAGCATTTTCGCGGCGGCACGGTACGGATCACCGACTCGACCAACTTCGCCGCCTCGACGACCACCGCCGCCGCCCTGGTGGAGGTGGAGCCCGGCGGGATGCGGGAACTGCACTGGCACCCGACGACCGACGAGTGGCAGTACTACATCTCCGGCCGGGGACGCATGGGTGTGTTCGCCTCCTCGGCCGCCGCCCGCACCTTCGACTTCCAGGCCGGCGACGTGGGATACGTGCCGTTCGCCTACGGACACTACGTCGAGAACACCGGCGACGAACCGCTGGTCTTCCTGGAAATGTTCCGCCACCCCCGGTTCGAGGACATCTCGGTCATGCAATGGATGGCCAACACGCCCCACGAGGTCATCTCCGACACCATCAACGTGTCGCAGTCCCTGATCGACGTGCTGCCGCAGACCAAGCAGGTGGTGATCTAGAGGTATGGCCATCGCGCACCGACGGGTCGACGTGGGTGGCATCGACACGTTCTACCGGGAGGCGGGGCCGGCGGACGCTCCGGTGCTCCTGTTGCCGCACGGGTACCCCTGCTCGTCGTTCCAGTTCCGTGGCCTGATGCCCGCCCTGGCCGACCGGTGGCGCACGATCGCGCCCGACTTCCCCGGCTTCGGCTACAGCGCGACTCCAGCGGACTTCGCGTACACCTTCGACGGGCACGCCGACTTCCTGCGCCGGTTCGTCGACACCCTGGACCTCGACCGGTACGTGATCTACCTGCACGACTACGGCTCGCAGCACGGGCTGCGGCTGGCCATGAGTCAGCCGGCGCGGATCGCCGGGTTGATCATTCAGAACGGGGACATCTACGAGGACCAGCACGGCCCTAAGTACGCCCCGTTGAAGCGGTTCTGGGACGACCCCACGCCGGCCGGCCGCCGCCAGCTGTCCGAGGCGGTGTGTCTGGCCGGCTTCCGCGACGAGTTCCTCGGCGAACTGCCGCCACGCGTCGCCGAGCGGGTCAGCCCGGACCTGTGGACCCTGTCCTGGGCGGTGCTGAACACTCCCGAACGGCGTGAGCACCTGACCAACCTGCTCGCCGACCAGCGGCACACCCGACAGTGGTTCACCCGCCAGCAGGAGTACCTGCGAACGCACCAGCCGCCCACCCTGATCGTCTGGGGTCCGCACGACGGTTACATGCCGGAGGGGGCTGCCCGGGCGTACCTGCGGGACCTGCCGCAGGCTCGGCTGCACCTGCTCGACGGCGGCCACTGGCTGCTGGAGACCCACCTGGACGCCGTGGTGGCGTTGGTGCGTGATTTCCTCGACGAGGCGTACCGGGGCTGAGGCGCACGGTGGGCCACAGCTCGACCTCGCCGGCTCGTACCATTGCGCAGAGATCGGGGAACGCGCGACGGGGAGGGGCCATGGGCAAAGGGATCTACGTGCAGGAACTGCCGGGAATCGGCAAGCGGTACGACGTCGACCTGGGCAGCAACACCCAGCGGATCTCGGTGGTGGTGCGCCGGGACGGCACCCGCGACCTGTACGTCTTCGCCGCCGGCAAGGATGATCCGGTGGCCGTGATCGAGATGTCGGAGGAGCAGGCGCGCAAGGTCGGCGCGCTGCTGGCCGGCACGTACTTCTCCGAGTAGCGTCCCGCGCCGTACGCCTTTCTCCAGTCCGCTCCAGGAGTCCTCACCGTGCATGCTGACCTCGTGGGCTTCGGAGCCCTCGTGCTGATCGCCGGCCTGCTGGCCCGCGCGGGTCGCCGGATCAACCTGCCCACCGTGCCGTTCTTCATGCTCGCCGGCATCCTGCTCGGACCCGGCACCCCCGGTCCCGCGTTGATCGCCCATCCCGAGGACCTGAGCCTGCTCGCCTCCCTCGGCCTGGTGCTGCTGCTGTTCCACCTGGGGGTCGAGTTCCCGGTGGAGCAGGTGCTCGGCAGCGGCAAGCGGTTGTTCGTCGCCGCCGGCGCGTACATCACCCTCAACGTGGGTGCCGGCCTGCTCTTCGGCTTGGCACTGGGCTGGGGTGGCTACGAGGCGTTCGTGATCGCCGGTGCCCTCGGCATCTCCTCCTCGGCGATCGTCACCAAGCTGCTCATCGAGTTCCGCCGGCTGGCCAACGCCGAGACCCCGGTCATCCTCGGCATCATCGTGATCGAGGATCTGTTCCTCGCGTTGTACCTGGCGCTGCTCTCGCCGCTGCTGTCCGGGGCCGGGTCCGCCGGGGAACTGGTGCTGCGGATCGGTCTGAGCTTCGCCTACCTGGTGGTGCTCTTCGCCGTCGCGCGATTCGGTGCCCGCCTGGTCGGCAAGGTCATCGACAGCAACGAGGACGAGTTGCTGGCCATCCTCATGGTCGGGCTGGTGGTGCTGGTCGCGGGTGTCTCGGCGGAGATCGGGGTCTCCGACGCGATCGGGGCGCTGATGATCGGCCTGGTGATCGCGCGTACCCCCATCCGGGAGCGGGTGGAACGCCTGGTCCTGCCGTTGCGCGACGTCTTCGCCGCGGTGTTCTTCGTGGCGTTCGGGCTGAGCATCAACGTCAACGCGATCGGCGCGGTGGCGGTGCCGGTGCTGCTGGCGGTCCTGATGACGGTGGTGACCAACGTGCTCGCCGGGTTGATCGCCGGCCGGCTGTTCGGGCTCAACCAGCGCGGCGCGGCCAACGTCGGCCTGACCGTGCTGGGGCGTGGCGAGTTCTCACTGATCCTGGCCACCCTCGCCATCGCCGCCGGTCTCGACGGACGGCTCGGCCCGTTCATCGCCCTGTACGTGCTGATCCTGGCCGTGGTGAGCCCGCTGCTGGCGGCGAACTCGCGCTACCTGGCACGGATCATCCCGGACCGCCTGTTGCATGCGAGCTGGCGGTACGTGCGGGAGGAGACCATCAGCACCGCCTGTACCCACCTCGACCGGATCCACATCACCGAGTCCGATGCCGAGGCGTGCCCGCAATGTGTGGAGAGCGGCGACGACTGGGTGCAGTTGCGGATGTGTCTGACCTGCGGGGCGGTGGGCTGTTGCAGCGACTCGGTGAACAACCACGCCGAGGAGCACTACCGGCAGACCGGGCACCCGCTGATCCGGTCGCTGGAGCCGGGTGAGGACTGGCGCTACTGCTACATCGACGGTGCCCTGGTCCGCGAGCCGATGGGCGCCACCCGCGAGTAGGCAGCCCAGTCGCGCTCGCCTCAGTCGAGGTGGTACACGAGCGCGCCGTCGATCTCCTCCCTTCTGATGTCGAGGCCGTCCAGCGGCCGGGTGGCGACGCCGTCCCAGGGCGTACCCATGAGCCGATCCGGTAGCACGACCACCGACCGGATGCCGACCTGTCGGAGGAACGCGATGCTGACCGGGTCGGGGAAGGTCGTGCTCATCGTGCGGATCTGCTGCTGGCTGTCCGGCACGAAGGTGATGGAGCCGTTGGCGACGCGGGGAAACCCGTCGGTGGACCAGAGCATGACGTGGGACTCGGACACACCGTCGGCGGGCAGGACCAGGATCGGATCGGCCGCCGACCGCATCGCCGCCGGTGCGGTCGGCGCTTCGGGGTGCGGTGTCCGGTTGATCCCTTCGACAACCACCAGCAGCACGGGCAGCAGGAGCAGGATTCCGGTGGCCCGCCCTCGCCAGCCCAGCTTGGGGCGGTTCCGCCCGAACTCGCTGATCGCCCCCGCCGCGAGAACGGCGAGCAGCAGGCTCGTCCACACCATGAGCCGCCCCGGGGTTCGTAGTGCCTCCCAGCCCGGGAGCAGCCGCGACAACGTCAGATACCCCGGGTCGCCCGCTCCGGCGAGGTTGCTGCCCAGGCCGAGCGCACCGGTGACCAGCACACCGAGCCCGAGCAGGACACGGTGCCGTACCCGGAACACCGAGTAGCTCAGCCCGGCCACGGCCAGCATGATCAACGTGACACCGGGCAGCAGCGCCATCTCCGGCGGCCAGGACAACTGGGCACGGGCGGCTTCGAAGTGGTCACCCCACAGCCAGGAATCCGCGGGTGCGACGAAGTATCCCCGTAGCGGCGGCGAGAACATCTCCGTCCAGGACAGATCCCGGCGAGCCTGCGGATTCAACTCCACCACCCGCAGGAAGAACGTCCCCAGCCAGACGCAGACGGCACCGAAGACGGCACCACCGAACAGGTCGGCCAGTACCACCCGGCGACTCAGCACCCACCCACCGGTCCGCCACCTGGCCCAACCGACTGCCGCGACCACCACCAGCCCGGTACCGATCAGGAAGTAGAGCAGCGGCAGGCCGATCGCGAAGCCGAGAGTCACCTGCCAGGCGGCGACCAGCCAGCCGGCCACGATCCAGCCGGGGCGGTGCAGCGCCGGTCGGTGACCGTCCCGCAGGGACCAGCCATGTCCGCGAGCCAGCATCGCCAGGCACAGTGCGATGCCGCCGGTGGAGAGGATGTTCAGATGGCCGCTGTGGGCGAGCCGCCACGGCGCGAAGGCCCAGGCGATGCCCGCGACGGCCGCCGCGGTCCGGATGCCCCCGAGCTGACGGACCAGGGCGTACGCGCCGACGAAGGCGAGAGCGTGGGCCAGGACGTAGAGCAGGTTGTAGCGGAACACGGCCGCCTCCACGCCGTTACCGATGAAGGCGGCGGGCGCGTAACCGAGCAGGTTGTCGGTGTAGGCGTAGGTGTACAGCTCCGGGAAGAACGTGTTGGAGTGCCACAGCCGAAGCGGATCGGTGAGCAGTGCGTGCCCGCCCCAGGCCACCTGCCACGCCTGCAATGTGGGATCCCCGATGTCACCCGGAATGGTCGTCCACGGATGCTTCAGCGTCGGCCAGGTGAGGAGCACCGCCAATGCCACGCCGGCCAATGACGCCACCACCCATTCGTGACGCAACAGGCGCGCCGCCATTCGACCGGTGGCCGCCAGCCGTCCCTTGACCGATTGCGGCTGGACCGCTGATTCCTCCTGGTCAAGCCGGGATTGCGGCGGATCAGCGGAAGGGGCTCCGAGGAGCCTCCGACGTATCGCCTGCACATACCCTCCTGTCGATGGCCGGCACCGAGGCCCCAGCATCGCATTGATGCAATGGCAGACGCCATCGTCGATGGATATGGAAACTTCCAGGGTGGCGGCCGAGCCCGCTCGGACCACATTGTGAGAACGGGCGAAAAATGCCAATCAGGGGCGTGCGGGTGCGAAGGGGCGTCGACCGGCATGGTCAGCGCTCGACGCGGGAGCCCCCGGCATGGTTGAGGCGGCGGTAGACCGGGGCGAGTCGCTTGTGCAGTTCCCGGTAGACGTCGAAGATCTCGTCGTAGGCGGCCCGGTGCGTCGGATCGGGGGTGAAGACCCGGTCGGTACGCATCAGGCCCGGAAGATCGGCGAAGGTGAGCTGCCCGGTGCCGACCGCGCCGATCCAGCCGGCGCCCCGGGCGTTGACCGCGAGCGGTTGCGCGTCGCGGCGGATCTCGACGCCGAGCACGTCGGCGAAGATCTGACACCACGAGTCCGACAGCGCCCCGCCGCCGGTGATGGCCATCGAGGTGATCGGCGCACCGAGGAACCGGTTCACCGCGCCGGTGAGCCAGCGGGTGTTCAGCGCGACCCCCTCGAAGACCGCCCGCAGCAGGTCCGAGCGGTTGGTGTCGAGGGAGATGTTGAGGAAGCCGGCGCGTAGGTTCGCGTCGTCCACCGGGGCACGCTCGCCGTAGAGCCAGGGGGTGTACAGCACGCCGTTCGCGCCCGGCGGCACCGTCGGGATGATCGTGTCGAAGGCGTCGAAGATGGTGCCCTCGTCGCGGCTGAGGTGGCCGGCGGTGAGCAGCGGGTCGTCGTACTCGACGACCTTGTCCCGCAGCCAGGTCAGGTTGGCCCCGGCGGTGGCCTGGAGGGCGGTCAGCAGATAGCGGTCACCGATGGCACAGGGGACCGAGGCGATGCCGGCGGCGATGTCGGTCTTCTTCCGGGGCACGTGGGCCGCGATCCAGGAGGAGGTCCCGACGTACAGGTGCGGCTCGTTGTCGCCGGTGGTGCCGGCACCGACCGCCGCCGCCGTGTTGTCGATCGCCCCGGCGACCACCTGGACCGACGCGGGCAGCCCCAGGTGCACGGCGGCGGCCGGGGTCAGCGTGCCGATCACCTCGGTGCAGGCCACGATCGGCGGCAGCTTGTCCGCGTCGATGCCGCAGTCGGCGACCAGGGCGGGGGAGTAGCGGATATCGCCGGGACGTCGGTTGTCGGTCACCCACGAGGTCAGGATCGAGTCGACGGTGGCCACCGTGCGTCCGGTGAGCTTCAGGTTGATCCAGTCGAGCACGTTGAGGAACGTCGCCGTCCGCGCGTACACCTGCGGCAGGGTGTCGCGGACGAACAGCATGTGGGCGGCGGGGTCCTTGCCGGTCGGGGAGGGCATCCCGCCGGTCAGCCGCAGCCACCGGACGATCCGGCGCACCGACATCCCCTGGTACGCGGGAAATCCGCCGAACTGGCGGCGCAGGTGCGGCGCGCCGCGCATGTCGAGCCAGCTGATGCACGGGGTCAGCGGCTCACCGGCGGCGTCCACCGCGATCGTCCCCTCGCCCTGGGTGGAGGCGCAGACCGTGCGGACCGCCCGCATCTGGTCGGGGTGGGCGCGGCCCAGGTCGGCGGCGACCTGTCCGAGCGCCGCCCACCAGGCGAGGGGATCCTGTTCGGCGCCGCCACCGGGCAGCAGCCGCAGCGGGACGGGCCGCTCGGCCCAGCCGGTGACCGTGCCGTCGGCGGCGACCAGCGCCGCCTTCATCCCCGAGGTGCCCAGGTCGACCGCGAGGATCTGCGGCGGGAGGGCGGCCACCCGGCTCAGACCCCCTCGACCAGCGCGAAGACCTGGTCGAACCGGGTGAGCGCGTCGTCGATGACCTCGTCGGTGTCGGCCATCGAGGTGTACATGCGGGAGCCGGCCAGGGTGATGACGCCGTGCGCGGTGTAGGCGGCGCCCATCTGCTCCATCAGCCGCTTGCGGGCCTTGTTCTCCTTGAGCAGCTTCACCGGGTTGCGCATGTCCAGCAGCATGACCCCGCTGCACTCCAGGTGCACGATGGAGCCCTGGTTGTACGCCACGTACGGCAGCCCGTAGGAGTCGATCAGCCGCTGCAGCCCTCGGGTGAGCCGGTCACCGGCCCGTCCGGCGATCACCGGCGCGTTGGTGCGGACCATCTCCTCGATCGCGAAGTAGCCGGCCGCGCAGGACAGGGGGTTCGCCGACAGGGTGCCGCCGACCTGGATGTGCGCCCCGCTCCTGCCGTCCAGTCCGGAGCCGAAGACCGCCATCACCTCCGCCCGTCCGCCGACGCCGCCGGCCATCGGATAGCCCCCCGAGACCGCCTTGCCCAGCACGGTCAGGTCGGGGGTGACGCCGAAGTAGCCGGCCGCGCCGCCGAGGCCGAGACGGAAACCGGTGACCACCTCGTCGAAGATCAGCAGTGCGCCGAACTCGTCGCACAGATCGCGGACCCGCGCGTTGAAGTCACGGGGGACCGGGCGGGTGCCGGACTCCGGGCCGACCGGCTCGACGATGACGGCGGCCGTGCCGCCACGCAGCCGGTTCTCGATCAACTTGCGCTTGAGCTGGCCCAGGTCGTGCGGGAACGCTTCCCGGGTGCGGGCGGTGGCGCCGAACGGGATGCCCTTGGCGTTCATCCGGTACGTGCCGGGCACCCGCAGTCCGTAGACCATCGTGTCGGACCAGCCGTGGTACGCCCCACCCACCTTGATCACCATCTTCTTGCCGGTGTGTGCGCGAGCACCGCGTACCGCCGCCATCACCGCCTCGGTGCCGGAACCGAGGGAACGGTACATCTCCACGTGTGGCATGAACCGGTGGATGATCTCGGCGAGCTTCAGTTCGTACTCGTGGAACAGGCCGGTGACCGGACCGGAGGCCCGGACCACCTCGGCGACCCGTTCGTTGACCGGGCCGTAGTTGCTGCCCAGGATCGTCGGCCCGCCGGCCTGGAGGAAGTCGATGTAGGTGTTGCCGTCCCGGTCCACCAGGTACGCGCCCTCAGCCTTCTGCACGGCGAGGGGGAACGGGTAGTTGAACGCCAGGTTGTGCTGCACCCCGCCGGGGATCCGTCGCCGCGCCCGGTCGGTGATCTCCCTGCTGGCCCGGCACTTGGTGTCGAAGTAGTTGAGCACGTCGAGCATCGCGTCGTGGCGCAGGCCGCGCACCGGCTGGGCGGTCAGCGCCTTCAGCCGCCGCATCACGTCGTCGACGTCGGGATACTCGCTGATCGCGTACCCGAGCCGGGCCGATTCGGCGCCCGGCGCTCCGGCCGCCTCGTCCGTGCCCGCCGCCGACTGCGGCGGGGTGGGCCGGCGGGCGGCGATCTCGGCGGCCGCCGCGTCGGCGCTGGGCAGCGCCTCGTCGGCGGGTACCCGCAACGGCTCGACCGCCTCGGTGATCTGCGCGGCGATCCGCTTCTCGTCGGCCCGCAGCTTGGTGAAGGCGATCTCCCGGATCGCGGTCGGGATGGTGTGCACCTTTCCCGCCTCGCTGGTCAGCGCCAGCAGGTACGCGATGGAGACCTTCTCCAGCAGCGCCATGTTGAACACCGCCCGGTCCGGGTCGGTGCCCACCGCGACCACCCCGTGGTTGGCGATGATGAAGGCGTTGTCCCCGCTGGCCACCTTCTTCTGCACGTTGCGGGCCAGGAAACCGGTGCCCGACGGGGCGTAGTCGATGATCGCCACCTCCCGGCCCAGGAAACGCACCTGCTCGTCGGTGAGCGCCGGGATCGGTTTGCGCAGAAAGGCCAGCGCCGAGGCGTACGGCTGGTGGGTGTGCACGATCGCGTTGACGTCCGGCCGTTCCCGGTAGATGTTCGCGTGCATCCCGCACTCGATGGATGGCTTCAGCCCGGCACCGGAGTCGTCGGGCACGTGCCTGCCGTCGAAGTCCACGATGCACACGTCCTCGACGCGCATCCGGTCGTAGTCGTAGTTGCTCGGGGTCACCGCGTACAGCCGGTGGCCGGGCACCCGGACCGAGACGTTGCCCTCGGTGGCCTTGAGGTAGCCCCGGGCGAGCATCGTCCGACACATGTCGACGACATGCTGGCGGGACAGGCGGTGCTGCACGGCGTTCTCCTCCGTCGGGTCGTCGACCGCCGGGGCGCGCATCCGCTCGGCCCGGTCGTCGGTCCATCGTCGCGCGGAAGCTCCGGACGAAGCACCGTCCCGCCGGCAGCGAGAACTGCGGCCCTTCTTGTCCCGGCGTGACAAAATCGCCGGGTGAGCGCGCCCGTCTCCGCGACACCCTGGCGACGTCTGCCCGTCGACCTGGCCGCCGCGATGCGCCCGCACCTGCCGGCCACCGTGGCCGCCGTCGCGGTTGCCGTCACCGAGGCCACGCCCGCCTTCGCCGGCATCGCCGACGACAAGTTCGCCCGGGACGTGCGCACCGCGGTGCAGGTGGCGCTCGACCGCTTCCTCGACCTCATCGGCACCGGGGAACCGGCGTTGCCGCCCCGGTTCCGGGAGGTCTTCGTCGGGTTGGGTGCCGCCGAGGCGCGCGAGGACCGGGGGCCGGAGGCGCTGCTTGCGGCGCTGCGGACGGCGGCCCGGCTGCTGCTGCGTACGGCGTCCCAGTCGCTGGCGCGGCTGCGCCCGGTCGACCCGGAGGAACTGATCGACCTCTCCGACGCGGTCAGCGCGTACGTCGCCGAACTGGCCGCCGCGAGCACCGACGGGTACGCCCTGCAACTTCGCGAGCAGGCGGGGGAGGACGACCGCCGCCGGCAACTCGCCGAGCTGCTGCTGCGCGGCGACGGCATGCCCAGCGCCGTCGAGTCGGCGGCGAGCCGGGTCGGCTGGCCCGACCTGGACGCCGTGGTGCCCGTGCTGCTGCCGTTGGACCAGGCCCGCGACGCGCGGTTCCGGTACGGCGCGGACGGCCTGGTCCTGGAGCGGGGCCGCGACGCCGTGCTGCTGTTGCGGGCCGGCCCTCGGGCGGTACGCACCCCGCTGGCCGAGGCGTTGGCCGGCCGCTGGGCGGTGGTCGGCCCGGAACTGGGCTGGCCGCAGGTGCCGGCGGCAGTCCGGCTCGCCGAACTGGCCGCCGGGCTGGTCGGACCCGACCCCGGGCCGGTCTTCGTCGACGACCACCTGGTCGCACTGACCCTGCGCGGTGAGCAGCGGGCGCTGGCCGTGCTCACCGCCCGCCGACTCGCGCCGCTGGCGCACCTGCGCCCGGCACAGCGGGAGAACCTGCTGACGACGTTGTACGCCTGGCTGCGGCACTGGGGCTCGCGCGCCGACGTCTCCGCGGAGTTGTTCGTGCACCCGCAGACGGTGAGTTACCGCCTCAAGCGGCTGCGCGACCTGTACGGCGACGCCCTGGACGACCCCACCGCCCGCTTCGAGCTCCTGGTGGTGCTGACCAGCCAGCTCAGTACCCGTCCCGGCGTCGGCTAGCCGGCACGCCCACCAGGGTGCCGCAGCCCGGCCGCACGGCCGGAGGGCACTCGGCCGGTCGGCTGACCGGCGTCCGGAAGGTCTTTGGAACTTCCGGATGCCCGCGGCCCAACTCGGTCATGGAGGCTTCCGGCCGGCCGGCCGGGCCGATGACCAGCACGTTGTTACTGAGCAGCGCCAACGTGCTCACTCAGGTGAGCGGGTGGTCGTGGGAAGGTTTCGAGAGTATTTCCGGAAGTTGTTGACGGGTTGGCGACATCGAGCCAATACTGTTGCCCATCGACGCATCTAGATGATCGTCGATTGTCGCTACCTACTCCGCCGGTCACGGTGCAGTACGACCGGCACACCACCACCCGGTACGACGCCGACAGTCGATGGTGGCCGCCCAGTCACCGGAACCGCCGGTTCGTAGCGCACTGCTGGCCACCGGCCAGCCGTCATGAGGAGGAAGCATGAACAACGTCCCCGTCCCACCACGAAGTCGCAGGCGTGGACGCGTCAGGATGCTGGCTGCCGCCGCCTTCGCCGCAGTGTTGGCCACCACCGGCACTGTCGCGATCTCGGCCAGCCCCGCCCAGGCCGAGGCTGACCGG
>NZ_JAXCFK010000015.1:0-132590 GCF_056150025.1 Micromonospora aridisoli
CAGGCCGCCGACCTCGTCGCCCAACACTGGAACAGCTGACAACCCTAGACATTCCTCCACAGGGGGAAACAAGACCGCCGGCCGGCACCCGAACCAGGGTGCCGGCCAGCGGCGTCTCCAGACCCAGGCAGACAGACCCACCCGACCCCCGCGAGGGCCGATCAGGAGTCGGACAGCTCAGCCGATTCCAGTGCCGCGACGACGTCGCCGACGACCACCACCGCCGGCGGGCGCAGTCCCTCGGCGGCCACCGCGTCGGCCACCTCACCGAGGGTCGAGCGGAGGACCCGCTGACCACCGGTGGTCGCCTCCTGGATCACGGCAGCCGGCGTCCCGGCCGTCCGCCCGTGCGCCAGCAGTGTGCTGGTGATGGACGGCAGGTTCTTCAGGCCCATCAGGATCACCAGCGTGCCGCGTAGACCGGCCAGCGCGTCCCAGCGGACCAGTGATTCCGGCGAATCCGGCGCGACGTGTCCGGACACCACGGTGAACTCGTGCGCCACCGACCGGTGGGTGACCGGGATGCCCGCCGCAGCCGGGGCGGCGATCGAGCTGGTCACGCCCGGCACCACGGTGACCGGCACTCCGGCCGCCGCGCAGGCGAGCAGTTCCTCGCCGCCCCGGCCGAAGACGTACGGGTCACCGCCCTTGAGCCGGACCACGGAGGCTCCCGCCAGCGCCCGGTCCACCAGGATCCGGTTGATCTCCTCCTGGGCGCGGGACGGTCCGTAGGGGATCTTGGAGGCGTCCACCAGTTCCACGCCGGTGCGTAGCTCGTCCAGGAGCAGTCCGGGCACCAGCCGGTCGGCGACCACCACGTCGGCCTCGCTGAGCAGCCGCCATCCCTTCAGGGTGATCAGTTCCGGGTCACCGGGTCCGGCACCGACCAGGAAGACCTGGCCGACGCCGCCGTGACCGCCCAGGGGCTGCTGCGCCGTCTGGTCGGTCAGCAGTGGCCCCGTCCTGGCCTGAAGGAGGGTGCGGACGGCGTCGCGGACAGCCACCGCCCGGCGTGGATCCCCACCGCCGTGCACCGCCACGGTGACCGGGCCGTACCGGGTCACCGCCGGTGTCCAGGCCGTCGCCGCGTGCCGGTCGTCGGCGCGTACGCAGAAGATCCGACGTTCCGCCGCGGCGACGCTGATCCCTGCCGCGGCGGCCGGGTCGTCGACGGCGACCTGCACCAACCAGGCGCCGTCGAGGTCTTCGGGGGCGAACCGGCGCGGCACCCAGCGCAGCCGCCCGGCGTCGACGTGCGCCCGCAGGGCCGGGGTGAGTTCCGGTGCCACCAGCAGCACGTCCGCGCCCGCGTCGAGCAGCGCCGGTACCCGCCGGGTGGCGACCGCACCCCCACCGACCACGACCACGCGGAGTCCGGCGAGCCGGAGCCCGAGGGGGTACGCGTTGGCGCTCACGCCGCTGAACCCGACGGTTCGCTCACTCTGCTCGCTCACGCCGCCTCGCTACGCGCTCGGGCCGAGCCCGGCAGCCGAACGTCTCGCTCGTTCACTTCTCGGCCACCCCGGCGGAGTCGAAGGTGGCCACCTCGTGCAGCACCCGGACCGCGCCGGTGACCACGGGCAGGGCCAGCAGCGCGCCGGTGCCCTCACCCAGCCGCAGGCCGAGGTCGATCAGGGGGGTGAGGCCGAGCCGGCGCAGCGCGACCGTGGCGCCGGGCTCGGCGGAGCGGTGGCCGGCGACCATGGCGGCGACCGCGTCCGGCGCGAAGGCCGCCGCGGCAAGCGCGGCGGAGACCGCGATCACGCCGTCCAGCAGCACCGGTACGCGTCGGGCGGCCGCGCCGAGCACGAAGCCGGCCAGCGCGGCGTGTTCCAGTCCACCGACGGCCGCGAGCACACCGAGCGGATCCGCCGGGTCGGGGGTGTGCCGGCGCAACGCGGCCCGTACCACCTCGATCTTGTGCTGGTGGGTCGGGTCGTCGACGCCGGTGCCCCGGCCGGTCGCCTCGGCGGCGTCGACGCCGGTGAAGGCGGCGATCAGGGCGGCCGCCGGGGTGGTGTTGGCGATCCCCATGTCACCGGTGAGCAGGATTCCGGCTCCGGCATCGACCAACTGCCCGGCGACACCGATGCCCACCTCCACCGCCGCCCGCGCCTCGTCGCGGGTCATCGCCGCGGTGACGGTCATGTCCCGGGTACCCGGCCGGACAGCGGCGTTGATCAGCCGGGGCACCTCCGGCGCGGCGGGGACACCGGTACCGCCCGGGGCGTCGGCGTCCGCCGGGTCCGGAACCGGCAGCGGAGTGGCCACCCCGACGTCGATCACGGTCACCGAGGCGCCAGCCTGCCGGGCGAAGGCGTTCACCACCGCCCCTCCGGCCAGGAAGTTGCCGACCATCTGCCCGGTGACCTCCTGCGGCCAGGGGCTGACCCGCTGGGCGTGTACGCCGTGATCGCCAGCGAAGATCGCCACGGCCGCCGGGGCGGGCACCGGCGGCGGGCAGGTACCGGCCAGGCCGGCGAGGCGCACGGACAGCTCCTCCAGAGCGCCGAGCGAGCCGGCGGGCTTGGTCAGGCGCGCCTGCAACTGCCGCGCGGCGGTCATCGCCGGCTCGTCGAGCGGGCCGACGGCCGCGATGGTGTTCTCCAGCATCATGCCTCCATGATCTCGGCCAGCACCTCGATGAACGCGTCGGTGGTCGCCCGATCCCGCACTGCGATCCGCAGCCAGTCGGGGCCGAGCCCGGGAAACGTGTCGCCCCGCCGTACCGCCCAGCCACGCGCCCGCAGCAGGTCCCGGATCCGGTCGGCACCGGAGCACCGCACCAGCACGAAGGCGCTGGCCGGGCGGCCTGCCACGCGTACCCCGGGCAGGGCCGCGAGCCGCGCGACCAGGTGTTCGCGGTCGGCGGTGAGTTGCGCGGCGATGGCGCGTTCGGCCCGGACCGCCTCGGGGCCGGCGCAGGCCGTGGCGGCGGCCAGGGCCGGGGTGGAGACCGCCCAGAGCGGCTGTACGGCGGCCAGCCGACCCAGTAGCTCGGCCTCGCCGAGCAGATAGCCGATCCGCAACCCGGCCAACCCCCACGTCTTGGTGAGGCTGCGTACGACCAGCAGCCCGGGCAGGTCCCGGCGGGCGGCCAGCGACTCCGGCTCACCCGGTACGCCGGGTGTGGCGGTGGTGTCCGCGAACGCCTCGTCGACCACCAGCACCCGACCGGGGCGGGCCAGGGCGGCGAGGTCCGCGGCGGGGTGCAGCACGGAGGTGGGGTTCGTCGGGTTACCGATCATGACCAGATCGGCGTCGGCGGGTATCCGGTCCGGGTGGAGCCGGAATCCGTCCGCCGGGTCGAGCAGTACCCGTTCCACGGTGTGCCCGGCCGCCCGCAGCGCGGCCTCCGGTTCGGTGAACTGTGGGTGCACCACCACCGGCCGGTGCACCCCGCGCAGGGCCTGGGCGAGCAGCACGAAGCCCTCGGCCGCTCCGGCGGTGAGCAGCACCTCCTCGGGAGGCCGGCCGTGCCGGGCGGCGACGGCGGCGCGGGCCGGGCGTGGGTCCGGGTACCCGGCGAGGTCGGCCAGCGCGGCGGTGATCGGCCCGGCCAGCCAGGGTGGCAGCGGCGCGCGCCGCACGTTCACGGCGAGATCGACCAGTCCCGCCGCGACCTCGGCGTCACCGTGGTGGGTGAGATCCGGCTCGGCCGGCGACGCACCGCACGTCGTGGTCGGCTGGCCATGCATGACCGAGATCCTGCCGGGAAGGTGGCGCGGGGGACAGCAACCCGGAGGGTGGGCCGCATCACCACCGGTCACTTCATGAGTATTTCTCATGGACGAATCGGAAATGTCATAACTTGGCGGTGTGAGCAATCGACCCCTTGCTGCCGCTGGTCGTCTCGTTCCACTGCTCCGTGCCGGTCTGATCGCCGGCATCGTCGTCGCCGCCGCCGCGTACCCCGTCGTCGCGGTGACCGGCATCGGTGCCAAGGCCACCGCGCACGCCGTGGAGAGCAAGACCCGCCTGCTGACCACCGCCCTGCCCGCCGAGACCTCGTACCTGTACGCGCCCGACGGCAAGACCGTGCTGACCATGTTCTTCGAGGAGTACCGGCAGTACACGAAGCTGTCGGACATCTCGCCGAACATGCAGCAGGCCATCGTGGCCGCCGAGGACAACCGCTTCTACCAGCACCATGGCGTCGACCCGAAGGGCGTCGCCCGCGCCTTCGTGGCCAACGCCCGCTCCAGTGGCGTCTCCCAGGGCGCCTCCACGCTCACCATGCAGTACGTCCGGATGGCGCTGCGCGACAGCGCCACCACCCCGAGAGAGGTGCAGGAGGCGACCGCGCAGACCCCGATCCGCAAGGTCAAGGAGATGCGCATGGCCGTCGACCTGGAGAAGGAGCTGAGCAAGGAGGACATCCTGGAGCGGTACCTCAACTCGGCGTACTTCGGTCACCGGGCGTACGGCATCTATGCCGCCAGCGAGATCTTCTTCTCGAAGACCCCGAAGGAGCTGACCGCGGTCGAGGCGGCGACCCTCGCCGGACTGGTGAAATCACCCTCACAGTACGACCCGGCCAGCTCCGACCAGAAGGACGCCACCGCGCGGCGCAACTACGTGCTCGACAACATGGCGCGGCTCGGCTACCTCTCGCCGGACTCGGCTCAAGCGGCAAAGGGCGAGCCGATCCGACTGCGGCTGACCTACCCGCCCAACGACTGCGCCTCGGTGCCTGAGGAGTGGAACAGCTGGGGCTTCCTCTGCGACTACGTGAAGAACTGGTGGAGCGCTCAGCCCGCCTTCGGGGAGAACCGGCTGCAACGGTTGGACAAGCTGCGCCGGGGCGGTTATCGCATCGTGCTGAGCATGGACCCGAAGATCCAGGCGGCGGCGGAGGCGAACGTCGGCACCAAGGGCAACACCGGCAGCCCGTACGCCAACGGCATCGTGGTCTCCGAACCCGGCACCGGGCGGGTCAAGGCGATGGCGGTCAACCGCACCTACTCGCTGAACCTGGACGAGAACCCGCTCAGCTCCAACCCCGAGGCCGGACCCGACGTGAAGGCCAACTATCCGAACACGGTGGCACCCCTGATGGGCGGTGGTGACCTGCCCGGGTACCAGGCGGGGTCGACGTTCAAGATGTTCCCGATGCTGGCCGCCCTCGACGCGGGCATGACGCTGAACACCACCTTCAACGCGCCGCACAGCTACCGCTCCGAGGTCTACGACGGCTGGCAGCCGTCCAACGCCAGCGGCGCGATGAGTGGCATGCAGACCATGTGGTCCGGTTTCGGCAAGTCGGTCAACACCTACTTCGTCTGGCTGGAGGAGCAGGTCGGGGCGGAGCGGGCCGTCCGACTCGCCGAGCAACTCGGGTTGCGCTGGCGTACCGACGTGGACCGGGAGCACGCCTCCCCGGCGAAGGCCAACAAGTGGGGGGCCTTCACCCTGGGCGTCTCCGACGCCACCCCGCTGGAGATGGCCAACGCCTACGCCGCGGTCGCCGCCGACGGACGCTACTGCGAGGCGCTGCCGGTCAACGCGATCTACAACCGGGACGGCACCCCGGCCACGTACACCACGCCGGGCGGCATCGAGCGGGAGGTGGCCAAGCCACGCTGCCGCCAGGTGGTCAGCGCCGACGCGGCCCGCGCCGCGACCGACGCCGCCCGCTGCCCCACCGGCGACACCCCGGCCCGGGGTGGCTGCGGCGGCTGGTCCACGGCGGACAGCGTGCGGGGCACGGTGGGACGGCCGGTGGCCGGCAAGACCGGTACCACGGACAGCACCCGGTCGGCCTGGTTCGTCGGCTACACGCCGGAGCTGGCGGCCGCCAGCTTCATCTCGGACCCGGACAACCCCTTCAACGCGGTGGGTGACGGCCAGTCGCAGATCCCGATCGCGGCGGTGGCGAACACCCTCCGGGACGCCTTGAAGGGCAAACCGGTCCGGAACTTCGTCCCGCCGTCGGACCGGATAGTCGGTTGACGATCAGGCTGACGGCGCACCGGCCGGCCCGGACGCCACCACACCGGCCGGGCCGCCCGGCGCGACACCCGCCGGCCCGGCCGGGGCACCGCCGCCGCTCCCGGCCGGCACCGTGGCCGGCTCGGCCGCGGCGGCGGCCACCAGCCGCGTCGCGATCCTCGGGTACGCGGCCCAGTGCGGGACGAGCTGGGAGGCGTGCACCCCACGCCAGATGAACCCCTCCGGCGCGCCGCCCGGCCAGCTCCATGCCGGCCGCTGCCCACCCCGGGGAGTGAGGACGGCCCGATGCTCCTTGTGGCCGGTGACCACCTCTCCCCGATCGGCGACCACGCTGTCACCCTGCGCGGTCGCCTCCCGGTAGCCGACCACCAGTCCGTCCCGGAGGTTGCCGATCGCGTCGATCACCCCGCACATCGGCAACCCGTCGAGTTCCCGGGCCAGCCAGAGCAGGCCGGCCCCCTCGGCGACCACCGGACGGCCGGTCCGGGCCAGCTCGGCGACCGCGATGCAGAGCCGCCGGTTGGCGGAGAGCTGCTCCGCGTACGACTCAGGCAGGGCCCCACCGACCACCAGGGCCCGGGTGCCCGCCGGCAGCACCTCGTCGGCGAACGGGTCGAGCGTCACCACCTCGGCCCCGGCGGCCCGCAGCAGCTCGGCCGTCTCGGCGTGGCTGAAGCTGCCGCCTGGTCCACCCACCAGCGCCACCACCGGGCGAGCGGCACCGGCGGGCAGGGTCGGTGCCGCCTCGCCGATGCCCTGCGGCGACCAGGACTGCACACCCAGCGCCGGCGCCGAGCGGGCCAGGCCCAGCAGCCGCTCCAGGTCGACCGTGGCGGTCACCGCCTCGCCCAACCGCCGGACGGCCCGGGTGGCCTCGCCGGCGCCCTCGAGTACCGGTACCACCCCGTGGCGACGTGAGGGCAGCACGGCGGGCAGATCCTGGCGGCGCAGCGCGCCGTAGACCGGAATGCCGATGTCGTCGAGCGCCTCACGCAGCAGCGCCTCGTGCCGGGCCGAGGCGACCCGGTTGAGGATCACGCCGCCGATCCACAGCTGTTCGTCGTACGCCCGGAAGCCGTGCACCAGGGCGGCCACCGACTGACCCATCGCGGCGACGTCGACGACCAGCACCACCGGGCTGCGCAGCACGGTGGCGATGGCGGCGGTCGACTCGGTCTCGCTCCGGCCGGTCAGACTGTCGTACAGACCCATGCTGCCCTGCACCACGGCGAGGTCGGCGCCGGTCGCGCCGTGCAGCAGCAGCGGGGCGAGCCGATCGGTGCCCACCAGCCGCGGATCCAGGGTGCGGCCGGGGCGACCGGCGGCCAGCCCGAGATACGCCGCGTCCACCTGATCCGGCCCGATCTTGAACCCGGCCACGTCCAGGCCCCGGTCGGCGAGCGCGGCGAGCAGGCCGATCGCCAGCGCGTTCTTGCCGTGTCCGGAGGATGGGGCACTGAGCACCAGACGCGGCACGACGGTCATCATCGACTCCTCGCGAGCGGTCGGCGTGCCGACCGTCGGCGCGCTCCGCCCGCGTGACGATAGCCGAACCCGGGCGCCCACACGCACCCTCCGCCGCTCCGTCCGGTCCAGCTCAGGCCCTCGGTGGCGGACCGCCCCGACATCGGCACGCTCCGCCACGGACGGATCTCCGCCGACCGGCTGTGTCATGGGCCACTGCCTGCGGCGGCCCGGCACGGGAGCGGCCGACGAGGCGCGGCGGTGGCTCGCGACAGTGGCGACGGTCACACGGGTAATCTCGTGGCGTGTACCGGTTCCTGCTGACGCCCCGCTGGCTGGGCCTTCTCGTGCTGGCTCTGGCCGCCGCCACGGTGATGGTGCTGCTCGGCAACTGGCAGCTGGACCGCTACCACGGCCGTACGGCGGTCAACGAGCGCATCGACGCCGGCCTGCGGATGGACCCGGTGCCGCTGCGGGAGGCGCTGCCCGCCCCGACCGGCGGCCCCGGAACGGTCGGCGAGCCCCCGGCGGAGGAACGGACCTTCACCCGGGTCACCGTGACCGGTCGGTACGACACCGACAACATCGTCCTGGTGCGGGGGCGGACGGTCGAGAGCCGGGTCGGCTTCGAGGTGGTCACCCCGCTGGTGCTGGCCGACGGCACCGCCGTCCTGGTGGACCGGGGCTGGATCCCGCCCGCACCGGGCGGAGCCCTGGCGCAGCCGGACGTGCCACCGGCACCAGCGGGTGAGGTGACCGTCGAGGGTCGGGTGCACGCGAGCGAGAGCGGCGACGCCAAGGTGTCCCGACGCGAGGGCCGGTTGGAGAGCCGTCGGGTCTCCGTACCCCAGCTCGCCGGGGAACTGCCGTACCCGGTGCACGGCGCGTACCTGCTGCTCGACGAGCAGACGCCGGCCGCCGACCCGGTGTTCCGGGCGGTACCGGTGGGTCACGCCAACAACTGGCAGAACCTCGGTTACGTCGTACAGTGGTGGATCTTCGCGGCGATGACGCTGGTCGGCTACGGCTGGGCCGCCCGCCGCGAGGCGCGCCGAGTCGCCGGAGTGGTCGACGAACGGCCCCGCGACCGGGCCGCCGAGCCCGGTACACCAGCCGCCACCTGATCGTTCAGCCGGACGGACGGCCGGCGTGGATCGCCCGGACGGCGTCGATGGTGTCGGCCTCGGCGGCGGTCTTGTCGTCCCGGTAGCGGACCACCCGGGCAAACCGCAGGGCGACCCCGCCGGGATAACGCGAACTGGTCTGCACACCGTCGAAGGCGATCTCCACGACCTGCTCGGGTCGGACCCGGACGACCCAGTCCCCACGCTCGACGGCGAGGCCGAGGAAGCGCTCGGTCTGCCAGCGCAGCAGCTCGTCGGTGAGCCCCTTGAAGGTCTTGCCGAGCATCACGAACCCGCCGGTGTCCGGATCTCGGGCACCCAGGTGCAGGTTCGACAACCAGCCGGTGCGGCGGCCACTGCCCCACTCAACGGCGAGCACGACCAGGTCGAGGGTGTGTCGGGGCTTCACCTTGACCCAGGCGGCGCCGCGCCGGCCGGCATCGTAGGGGGCCTCGGGCGCCTTGACCACCACGCCTTCCTGGCCGGCGTCGAGCGCGGCCGCGAACGCCGCACCGGCCCGCTCCGGGTCGTCCACCTCCATTCGCCCGACCAGCAGTGACGCGTCGGCCGTGCCACGCAGCGCGGCCCACCGCTCCCGGCCCGGCAGGTCGATCAGATCCACCCCGTCCAGATGCAGCAGGTCGAAGAAGTACGGCGTGAGCACGGTCTGACCGGTCCGCTCGGCGGCGGCGCGCACCGCCGGGGCGACCGGCGCCCCGGCCGCCGGGCCGGCCGAACCGGCCCGGCGGGCGGCCGCGCTGGACGTCTGCTGGAACGGCAACGGCCGGCCGGTGGCGTCCAGCCCGATGGCCTCACCGTCGAGGACGATCTCCCGCGCGGGCAGGGCACGCACGGCCGCGACCACCTCGGGCACCCGGGCGGTGATCTCGTCGAGGCTGCGGGAGAAGACGGCGATGTCGGAACCGCTGCGGTGCACCTGGATGCGGATGCCGTCGAGCTTCACGTCGACCACCGCGGGCACGCCGGTGGCGGCGAGGGCCTCGTCGACCGTGGACGCGCTCTGCGCCAGCATCGGCGCAAGCGGCCGGCCCACCCGCAGCCCGAACTCGGCCAGTGCCGCGGCACCACCGCCGAGCGCGGCCACCGCCACCGCCCGGAGGTCACCGGCGAGCAGCAGCGCCCGGCGTACGGCGGCGACGGGCACCCCGGCGGCTCGGGCGATCGCGTCGGCGAGCAGGCCCGCCTGGGCGCCGTGCCGCAGCTCGCCGAGGAACAGGCCGGTGAGCAGCCGTTGCTCCTCGGCGGTGGCGGCCGCGTAGAGCGCGTGCACCAGGGCTCGACGGCGAGCCTGCGAGCCCGCGCCGTGCACGGCCGCGATCTCGTCGATCGCCGCGTCGACGGCCGAGACGGTCAGTGTCGGCTCGGACGCCGGCGGGGGCAGGTCGCGCAGGCCGGCCCAACCGACGCCGGTCTGCCGCTGCCGCAGCTCACCGGCGAGCCAACCGGAACCCGCCGCCACCTCGGTCAGGTCGAGCCGCCGCAGGGCGTCGGCGAGCAGCTCCACCTTGGCCCGCCGACCGGAGGTGGCGCCGACGGCCGCGGAGGTGGCAGCCAGGTCCAGGAACCGCACGACCTCATCCTGCCAGCCACCCCCGACAACCGGCGTCACCTGCGCCGGGGCGTCCGGCACGGCCGTCGCGACGTCAGGCCGGGACCGGTTCCTCGATGCGCAGCCCGCGGGCGCGGACGCCGTCGGCGATGCGGGACAGCGACGCGTCCAGGGCGACCAGAGCGGCGGACAGCTCACCGAGCTGTTCCTTGAGCGTGTCCTCGGGCCACGCGGAGACGTCGACGTCCCCCAGAGCGCTGACGGCGGCCTCCAGGCGGGCCAGAACCTCGTTCGTACGCATGTTCGAGAGGCTACAACAGCCCCACGTCCGACACACCGGAAACGGCGACTGTCGGTGCGAAGTTACGGGTTCGGCCTCGGCCCCACCTCAGCCACACTGGCCAGCAGCAACGCCTCGGCGAGGCAGACCCGGGCGAACTCGCCCAGGTGCAGGCTCTCGTTCGGCCCGTGGGCCCGGGCGTGCGGGTCCTCCACTCCGGTCACCAGAATCGCCGCCTGCGGAAACATGGCCTGGAAGGTGGCGATGAACGGGATGGAGCCGCCGATCCCGATCTCCACCGCGTCGGTGCCGTCCCAGGCGGTACGGAAGGCCGACCGGGCGGCGTCGAACATCGGGCCGCTGGCGTCGATGACGCAGGGAGCACCGTCATGCTCGAAGGTCACCTCGACCTGCGCGCCCCACGGCGCGTACTTCTCCA
This sequence comes from Micromonospora aridisoli, assembly GCF_056150025.1. Lineage (NCBI taxonomy): Bacteria > Bacillati > Actinomycetota > Actinomycetes > Micromonosporales > Micromonosporaceae > Micromonospora > Micromonospora aridisoli. The sequence goes on from NZ_JAXCFK010000015.1 coordinate 10,830, forward strand.
GGTGGGCGCGGAGCGCCTCGTACGCCCGCTTCGGTTCGTCACCCGGCGCCAGCCGTACGCTCAGCTTGGCCTTGGCGGCCGGAACCAGCGCGTTCGGTGCCTCGTCCGTGGCCGGGGCGTCGATGCCGAGCACCGCGATCGCCGGCTTGGTCCACAACCGGTCGGTGATCCGGCCGGTGCCGACCAACCGCACACCGTCGCAGAGCCCGGCCTCGGCCCGGAACCGGTCCTCGGGATAGTCCACCCGGGCCGCCTCCCGCCCGACCAGACCCTCTACCACCACGGTCCCGGCGTCGTCGTGCAGGGTGGCGAGCAACCGGACCAGCGTGGTGAGTGCGTCCGGGACGGCACCACCGAACATCCCGCTGTGCACGGCGTGATCCAGTGTGCGCACCTCGACGAAGCAGTTGACGATGCCGCGCAACGACGTGGTCAACGCCGGCACCCCGACGTCCCAGTTCATCGAGTCCGCGATCACGATGACGTCGGCGGCGAGCTTGTCGCGGTGCGCGCCGAGCAGCCGCTCCAGGGATTCGGAACCGTACTCCTCCTCCCCCTCGACGAACACCACCACGCCGACGGGCAGCCGGTCGCCGAACGCGCGCAGCGCCGCGATGTGCGCCATGATGCCGGCCTTGTCGTCGGCGGCACCCCGCCCGTACAGCCGGCCGTCCCGCTCCACCGGCTCGAACGGGTCGGACTCCCACAGTGCCGGATCGCCGATCGGCTGCACATCGTGGTGGGCGTAGAGCATGACCGTCGGCGCACCGGGCGGTGCCGCCTTCCGGCCGACCACCGCGGGCTGACCACCGGCCCGGATCACCTCCACGTCGAGGCCGCAGCCGCGCAGCAACTCGGCCACCGCCTCGGCGGAACGCTCGACGTGGGCGTGATCGAAGCCGTCGAAGGCGACGCCGGGAATGCGAACGAGACGCTCCAGGTCGGCGCGTACGCCGGGCAGCTCCCGTGCGACGGCTTCCCGCAGGTCAGACTCGGTCAAGGTCGGTGTTGTCATGACCGACATCGTATGACGGGCCTTACCGCACGACGCGGCCGACGTCGCACGCCGGGTGCGGGAGTCAGGGGACCGGGCGGCCGACGCTGTCGGGCGCGGCCCGGCAGTAGTAGCGCTCGCTGTCGTGCGGTAGGGCGGGGGCACCGTCGACGACCAGATCCGCTCGGGCCGCGGTGCCGTCGGCGGCGAAGTGGGCGCGCTCGGTGACGTGCCAGCGGCGCAGCTCCGGCAGGATCACCGGACCGTCGCGGGCCACCGCCCGGGTCAACCGCAGCGGCTGCGGGGCGGTCACGAAGACCGCCAGGGTCAGGTCCGCCACGGCGGCGGCCCGGGCCGCGCTGACCCCCTCCACGATCAGCACCGGCGTGACCGGCACCGGCACCGGGTCGGGCAGGAAGCACCGCCGCACCCAGCTGTAGCGACGGTAGGCGCCGCCCCGCCCGGCGCGCACCGGAGCCAGCACCTGCTCCTCCAGCCGGCTCCAGAAGCTCAGCTGGTCGTCCCACCCGTCGAGCAGGTCGTCGGTGTGCACCACCGGCGGCCGACCGGCATCGGGCGTCTCAGCCGCGAGCGCGTCGGCCAGGCGGGCGGCGAAGACCGTCTTGCCCGCACCGCTGGGCCCGTCCACGGCCACCAGTCGGGTACGCCCCAACCGGGCCGGTCCGGCCAGCACCCGCCGAGCCAGTCCGGCGTACGCCTCGAAGACCGCCACCACGGGCACCGACGTTACCGATCGGGTTGTCCCCGGCCACTTCGGACCGCGTCGCCTGGGCACGGGCGGCATGATCGTGGCGTGTCCCATTCCGTGATGAGTCCCGGCGTCGAGGCGTTGCTGGAACAGGCCCGCGCGGGCATGACCCGGTTGACCCCGCAGGAGACGGTGCAGGCCGCGAGCCGGGGTGCACTCGTGATCGATACGCGCACCGACGCGCAACGTCGGGAACAGGGCGATCTGCCCGGCGTCATCGTGATCGACCGGACGGTGCTGGAATGGCGGCTCGATCCGGCAAGCGACTGGCGCATTCCGGAGGCCACCGGGTACGACCTCGAGATCGTCGTGGTGTGCCGCCAGGGCTACAGCTCCAGCCTCGCCGCCGCGAGCCTGCGGGCCCTGGGCCTGCACCGGGCGACCGACATGATCGGCGGGGTGGAGGCGTGGCGGTCGGCGGGGCTGCCCTTCGCCGACCAGCCCGCCGACGTCCGCTACTGATTCAGTCGGCATCAGGTCGGGCACCCGAGCCCGCAGGATCAGACTCGGGGTGCGCCGGGTGGGACGAACGGCAGGTCGGTTGGGGGCCCGGCTTCGATGAGCCGCCACAGGGCGTCCGTGTCCAGGTGCTCCTCGACCAGGTCGCCGAGCAGGTCGAGACCGCGTTCCCGGGCCGCGGCGAAGGACGTGTCCGGCGCGACTTCGAAGCCGGTGCGCCCGGCGAGGCGGGCCGCCCGGGTGAGGAACCAGCGGCGGAACTCGTCGGACTCGAACGTGCCGTGCCAGTGGGTGCCATGCACGACGCCGTGCATCGCGCCCTCGCCCGCGCCACCGACGTCGCGCAGCAGCGGGGTCAGCCCTGGGTCGGCGGCCGAGACGTACCCGTGGTGGATCTCGTAGCCGTGCACCGGAACGTCACCGTCGACGCTGCCCACCGCCGGTCGGACGGTCTTGCGGCGGTCGAAGGCGATCTCGATCGGAAGCAGGCCGAGGCCGGGCACGCGGCCCTGCCGGCTCTCCACCGGGTCGTCGATGACGCGGGCCAGCATCTGGTAGCCGCCGCAGATGCCCAGCACCGGACGGCCCGCCGCCACGTGCGCGGTCACCGCGTCGGCGAGCCCCGTGTCGCGCAGCCAGGCCAGGTCGGCCACGGTCGACTTCGAGCCGGGCAGCACCACCAGGTCGGCGGCGGCGAGTTCGGCCGGCTCGACGGTCAGCCGCACCCGCACCCCGGGCTCGGTCGCCAGCGCCTCGACGTCGGTGGCGTTGCTGATCCGGGGCAGCCGCAGCACCGCCACGTCCAGCCACTCGGTGCCGTACGGGGCGGCCGGGCGACCGAGCACCCGGCCGTAGGCGAGCGAGTCCTCCGCGTCGAGCCACAGGTCCAGCGCCCAGGGCAGCACCCCGTACGTCGGGCGACCGGTGAGGTGTCGCAGCATGTCCAGTCCGGGGGCGAGCAGGCCCAGGTCACCGCGGAACTTGTTGACCACGAAGCCGGCGACGAGGGCCTGGTCGGCGGGATCGAGCAGGGCGAGGGTGCCGAACATCGCGGCGAACACGCCGCCCCGATCGATGTCACCGACCACGATGGTGGGCAGCCCCGCGTGCCGGGCCAGGCCCATGTTCACGTAGTCGCCGTGACGCAGGTTGATCTCCGCCGGGCTGCCGGCACCCTCACAGATCACCACGTCGTACTCCGAGCGCAGCTCGGCCAGGGCCGCGTACGCGGTCTCGGCCAGCCGGGGACGCAGCGTCCGGAAGGTGCCGGCGGTGATCGTGTCGACGGCCTGACCGAGGAGCACCACCTGGCTGGCCAGGTCGCTGCCGGGCTTGAGCAGCACCGGGTTGAACCGCAGGTCCGGGGTGAGCCCGCAGGCCGCCGCCTGCATCGCCTGGGCCCGGCCGATCTCACCGCCCCGGCCGTCCGGACCGAGCACCACGGCGGAGTTGTTCGACATGTTCTGCGCCTTGAAGGGCGCCACCTTCACGCCTCGGCGGTGCAGCCAGCGGCAGATGCCGGCGGTGAGCACGCTCTTGCCGGCGTCCGAGGTGGTGCCGGCGACCAGCAGCCCACCGCTCACCGACGGCTCGCCCGCAGGAACGTCCGGCCGATCGCGACACCGACCTGGTCGACCGCGCGGTGCGCGGCGACGCCGGCCAGTCGACCCGTCCGCCGAGCCGCTCGGTCACCCAGCCGACCCGTCCGGCGGGCGGCGGCACCAACCAACCGACCCGCGGTCAACGGGTACACCGCCGCGAGCCCGAGGGCGGCCAGCCCGACGGCCCGGGAGATCCGGGCGGCCCGGGTCAGGTGCCGCCCCTCGGGGCGTGGGCCGTCACCGAGGAACGGCCGGACCTCCGTACGGCCGAAGTACACGTTGCGCCCGCCCAGCCGGACGCCCAACGCACCGGCCATCGCCGCCTCGCACTGCCCGGCGTTGGGGCTGGGGTGATCGTTGCGGTCGCGCCGCCACACCCGCCAGGCCCGCTCCCGGTCGCCCCTGCCGACCGGCGCCAGCGCGACCGTCAGCAGACCGGTCAACCGGGCAGGAGCCAGGTTGAGCAGGTCGTCCAGGCGGGCGGCCGGGGTGCCGAAACGGGCGTAGCGGACGTTACGGTGACCGACCATCGCGTCGAGGGTGTTCGCCGCCCGATAGCCGAGCAGGCCGGGCAGCCCGGCGACGGCGCCCCAGATCAGTGGGGCGACCACCGCGTCGGAGGTGTTCTCGGCCACCGACTCCACGGTCGCGCGGGCGAGTTCCGACTCGTCGAGCGTCGACGGATCCCGCCCACAGAGATGCCCGAGGCGCTGCCGGGCGGCCGGTAGGTCGCCGCCGCGCAACGACCGGCTCATCGTCTTCGCCTCGTGGCGCAGGCTGCGTCCGCCGAGCACCGCCCAGGTGCCTGCGGCCACCAGCACCGCACGGGCCACCGGCCGGCGCCGGGTCCCGGCGGTGGCAGCGGCGCCCACCAGCACCGGCACACCGACGCAGAGCGCGGTGAAGACGCCACCGGCCAGCCGTTCGGGCCGGTAGAGACGGCGTTCCAGGGCGGCGGCGGCCCGGCCGAAGCCGGCCACCGGGTGGCCCCGGCGTGGATCACCGAACAGCGCGTCAAGCGCGTAGCCGGCGACGAGCCCTGTCGCGTTCGCCACCGCACCCGCGTGTCGCACCCGCATCACCCCCGGGCGGCCAGCCTAGCGCGGAGCCACCCCCACCCGTTCCCGCGCACCGACCGCCGGCGGGTGACCGGACACACCATCTGCCCGATCACCCGCCCACGGGTACCCGTTGTGTCGCACGACGAGCCCGGTCACCGGCCAAGGGACGGTCCTCGCTCGCACCCGTCAGGCAGGCTGCGGCAGCCGTCCGCGCCCTCGCCGGCCACGACCGGTCACGGCCTCGCCCGCCCCCGATTCCTCCGGGCGTACCGCCGACTCGACCTCGGCCTCCGAGGCCCCTTCGGGAACCGGGGCCAGCTCGTCGGAGGCCGCCTCCCCGGCGTCGTCGAGCTCGTCGAACTCCTCCGCCAGCGGTCGGTCGCCGCCCGGCGACTCGAACCCGCCCGCAAGCCCCGGGTCGGACCCGTCCGTGGAACCGCCGTCGAGGCCGCCCGCGAACCCAGCGCCGTAGCCGGACATGTCGGGCAGCTCGAAGTCGTCGTCGACCGGGCGGTGATCGGGCCGGGCGGGTGCCTCGCCGTCCGGTACCGGTTCGGTCGGCTCGCCCTGCACCCGGTGCTCGGCCTCGACGTCGGAGACCGCGCTGGTGGCCAGGCTGGGCCGGTTACGCAGGAACCGCCCGCGCCCCCGGGACAGGTCATGGCCGACGGCGACGGCCTCCAGCTCGTACAGGGTGCGGTGGTTGCCGGCGTCGTCGATCCAGTCACGGGTGTAGAGCCGGCCGCAGACCACCACGGGGTCGCCGACCATCACCGAGGCGGCCACCCCCTCGGCGAGCTTGCGCCAACAGTTGACCCGGACGCGGGTTGTGAAGCGGTCCCACACGATCCGCCGACCGAAACGAAACGCCCCGGCGGGTGCGCCAACACCCCCGGGGCCGGATCAGGAGAGAAGGCCCCTGACCATGCACAAGCCTACCGCCCCAACCGCCTACATTGCCTGCCCGGCGCTCGCCACCGCCGCGCTGTCCGCCGCTGTCGCTGCCCTGCTCGCCGCTGGATTCCTCGTGACCACCGCGACCGAGGCCGCCCCGGTCGACGCTGACGACCTCCTCGCCGTGCTGGCCGAGGACATGGACGCCGCCCGCGCCGCTGACGCCGTGGTGACCCTGCCCGGCGCCGAGGACTTCCCCGAGCCGGTCTACGCCGCCCTGTTCGGCGTTCCGGTCGTGACCCTCGCTGACGCCCTGGCGGGTGCCCGGTGAGCGCCACTGTGAAGGCGGCCCTGCTCGCCACGAAGGATCTCGGGAAGAACGAGCGAGCCGTAGCTATCGCCATCGCCGCGCACGCCAACGCTGAGGGCGTCGCGTGGCCGTCGGTGGCGACGCTGGCGGACTACGCGGGGTGCTCGGAGCGGACCGTTCAGCGGGCGCTTGCGAAGCTTGTTCAGCTCGGCCGGCTGGCCGTGGCCAAGGTCGCCGGTATCGCAACCCGCGTTTACCGGCTACTGACCGCCTCGCGGGTGCCATCCACGGAGCCGGGGGTGTCAGATCAGGGCACGGGGGTGTCAGATCGGCCCGCCGGGGGTGACAACCAGGGTGTCACCCGAAGTTCTGAAGACCATCTCGAAGAGAAGAAGCGCGCTCCGCGCGACTGGCGTCGATTCCTTCCGAAGAACAAACCGGCTACCGCCGGCCCGGCGTTCGCCGAGCGGCGCGGTGCCGCGCTGCCGATGCGGTCCGGTGGCGACAGGTGCCAGCGTCCCGGGCACATCGGGCAGCCTGCCGGGCGCTGTGTGCCGTGCATCAGCGAGGCGAAGGCGGGTGGCCGATGAACGCGCGTCGCTTCGCCTCGCTGGCCGGCACGGTCGCCGTGACCGGGATCGCTGCTGTCGCCTCGTACGACCACATGCGCGAGCTTGCCGAGCGCGCCGGACAGCCGCCGCTACTGGCCGCGCTGCTGCCGCTGTCGGTTGACGGCATGATCCTCGTTGCCACGCTGGCGCTCGGCGACGGTCGCCGGTCGCGCTGGTCGGCGTGGTTGGCGTTCGTTCTCGGCGTGGCCGCGTCGCTGGCCGCGAACGTCATCGTTGCCGAGCCGAACGCGACCGCCCGCGTTGTCTCGGCGTGGCCCGCCGTGGCGCTGCTGCTGACGGTCGAGATCCTGACGCGGTCCGGCACAGCCCCGCCCGCACCCGCTGAGAAATTCTCTGACGCACTCGCAACGTCGACCCCTGCCGTCGGTACCCCCGAACCGCCTACGGCTGTCCCTGACGCGATCCCTACCACCTCGCGGCCCGCTCTCGCCGCGCCCCCGCGCCCCCGTCCGCCGGCTGTCCCGCCGGGCGTGCGGTTGCTGCCGGTCGTCGCCCGGATCGGCACGCCGCCGACCACGCCGGACACGCTGGCGGCACCGCCCGCGACTGCCGATCGCGTGTCGGCAGTGCTGGCCGAGAAGCCTGACGCGACGCCCGCCCAGGTCGCCGCGCGGCTGGGCGTGAGTGAGCGAACCGCCCGCCGGTATATGCCCGCCGACAGGTTGCCGTCACGACGCCGCCAGGCGATCCGACCGCCGGCACTGGCGACCGGCTGACCGGCAGGGAGAGCGCCCGTCACTGCCACGGGCGGGCGCTCTCCTCGGCGCGGGGCGGACAGCCGCGCCGCCCAGGCGGACAGAGTGCCGCCATTGCCCGCCCGTTCGCAGCTCGCGGCCACGATGGACACTCGCGGTCGGGCGTGTGTCGGGCGGATGAGGCGTTTACACGTCCGTGCGCTGCGAACGGCTGGCGGTCGCCCGGCGTGCTCAACGTGCCGCCAGCGCGATGACAAGGCCCGTCACCGCGACGAGGAGGCCGCTCAGACTCGCGATGAAGCCCGGGGCGGTCCGCAGGTAATCGAGGACGATGCTGTGCCGGTCGCGAGGCGTCGCGCCGTGCTGTTCTTCGGTGGTCACGCAGCGGACGGTAAAGGCTACAAATCGTCACTGCAACACGGTCGATCCCTCGTGACCTCGGTAAACGGGACCGGGCGTATCAGTCGCGTGCGCCTTGCGTGTCGTTCGAGGTCCTTCGAGGTCCTTCGAGGTCGTCCCAGGTCCTCCCAGCGCACCATTCGGAGGACCGCCGCATCCCTCGTCCGGCGTGCGCCATTTGCAAAACGCCGAGCACCTAAGGCAAGCGAAACAAAGCGCCCGCCCCACGAAGGGACGGGCGCTTTCGCGCGTCTGGGTCAGGCTCGCTCGGCGACCTGGGCGACGAAGGCACGCCGACGACGCCGGGAGGTTGTCGGCGACCTCGACGCAGTCACCAAGGCCGGGCGGGGGTTGGGCGGGGCCGGTTTCACGCCCGCTCACCCCGGCGGCACGGATGTTGCCGCGGCCCGAGATGAACTTCCGGCCCCGCCCCCGTCTGGGTTAGCTTCGCCTCCTCGGTGGTCGCCTGCGGAGGACCACCGTGATGGCGCTGATCGCGGCGAGCCCAACGCCGCCGATCACCGTGATCGCCGCATGGCCGACGTTGCCCATCTGCCCCCTGTACGCCAGGGCGATCAAGAGCACCGCCCCGATGGACATGGCCGCGACCGTCATGAGTGCCCGGATCAGAGGGCTTTCCGTGCTGGGCGGGCCTACGGGCTGGTGCGGCCCGATGTCTCTCGTTACCGTGGTCACCTGATGTCGTTCCTCCTGTTGTCGGTCCATCGCTCGGACGTTGGTAGGCGCGACCGTTCGAAGGCGGCCCCCGGGTGGCCCCCCGGGGGATCCGCCGCTTGACCCAGAGATGCAGGCCGATTCGCGCCGTCGACGAACCATAACCGGCAAGCCCGACGCGGCGGTTGGTTCACTGTTCGGCGAGGTGTTCGGCGCTCCTGCCGAACACCTTCGAGCGGCTTTGCGGGCACACTGACGCCGCCGGCCCCGTAGACATATGCCCAGATATGGCAGGGGTCTGGAAGGTCGGGTAAGGGATCAGAAGTTTTGTCCATCCGCGGCCACCCGCGGCCTGTGAATGTGCATGCCGGTTGCCTTACGCGCCGGCTACTGCTACTCCTCGTCGGCGAGCCGCCGGCCGCGCTGCTCCGCGTAGGCGCGCATGTCTGCCGCATCCCAGATCCGACCAACGGTCAGGGTGTCGATGGGCGCGGGGAAGTCGGGGCGATCGACCAAGATCGCGGCACGCTGGCGCGATACGCCGAGGTAGTCGGCGACCTCTGATAGCGCCATGACTCGCACGGGCGGACCCTCCGGCGACACGGGTAGGCAGGTTGCCACCGGAGGGGTTGACTACTTGTCAACTGTGCGTCAACGTGGCCGTATGCCCACGCATCGTGATTGCAAACCCTCGGCCCTTGGCCCCCGCCGTCAGCCCGCGAACGTCGTGCCCGCGTCCCGCTGGTCCGACCGGCTCAACCGCCCTCGTGTCCGGTGAAGCGGGAGGACGGCACGCCTCGGGTTTCTCCCGGCGTGTACCTCTTGACCCGGGCAGCGTCCCCGCAATTCTTCAGGCCCATCACCGTGCGCGTGTTCCGCGAGCTGTACGACCGGCACCCGCCGTACGGCTGGACGTGGATCGACTGCTACCAGCTCGACCGGCACGGCGACGCGACGGACAAACGGCAGTTGTTCGTGATGCCTGCGGGCCTGCGCCCGGTGAACGTGCGGCCGGTTCCGTACGCGTCTCGCCCCCGGCCGCGCTCGGTCGTCGCGAAGGCGTCCCGGTGAGCGGGCACACGCCGTCCCGCCCTACCTGGCGCTGCCACAACTGCGGCGCTCCGTGGCCGTGCGGCCCGGCGAAGGTGCGGCTACTCGCCGAGTACAAAGACAACAAACCGGCCCTGATGGTCTACCTCGTGACGCTTCGCGAGGAGGCCGCCGAACAGCTCGCCGAGCTGGACTCTGGCGAGCGCCCGGCGGGTCTGCATCAGCGGTTTACCGACTGGGTCCCTGTCCGCCCCTCGAAGTAATCCACCTGCCCCGGTCGCTGCGGCTTTCCCCCGTTGCCGCGCCCGGGGCGGGTCTTTGCGCCGGGGGTGGCGCGGGGCGACGCCGGGAAGGCTTGCCTGGGGTGAGTGACAAGTGTTGCAAGTGACGTAGGTTCCTACACTTCCTATTTCTCTCTCTAGAGCAACAACAACAACTAGAGAGAGAAATATAGGGGTGAAGAAACCTAGCCCTGTTGCAACATCTGTCACTGCCCGAAAGGCCGTCGCCGGCCCGCCTCGCGTGAACACCTTCGGGCCTGCTGGCGCATTAGACAGACATGGACGACGACCCACGCGGCCCACCACCAATCCCTGACGTTGGCCATTCGCGCGCCGCCACGGCGCCCAACCGAAGGAGATGACGTGTCCGACTCGGACGAAGGTCCACCACCAACCCCGGCCGCCCACCTGGCGGCCCTCGCCCACCGCTTCTACGGCGATCGCCCTCGACTGGCAGAGCCAGCCCATAGCCGTCTGCTCGACACCACCGTGGCGCCACCCCGCCCCGGCGACCTCGGCCGCGCGCTCGCGCCTCTGTTCGCCCGCGAGTTCGTTCAGCGCTCCTATGAAGTCGAGTGGGAGGACGCGAGCGGCGAGCGGCGCACCGTGGCGAAGCTCCGCGCGGACGATCCAACGGCAGCCGACCACCGGACCGCCGAGGACTTCGCCGGTCTGGTCGCCCGCGTGCTCTGCCGGTTGCCCGAGCCGGGACCGGCGGCGTCGAGCGGCCTCAGGGACGCCATCCGGCACGCCCGCCGGCTTGCCGAGCACGGGACACGCTCCCCGTGGGTCCGCGCCGTCGCCCGCGCGATCGTCGCCGAGCTGCCCGCTATGGCCGACATCGGCGTGACGCTGTACCGCGACGGCGAGCCCGAGCGCGGGTCCGCGTGGACACCCGAGCGCCGCCGCGAGTACGACCGGGCACGCCGCGGACCCTCCCGCGACGGGCTGACCACGGCTGCCTGTTGGGTCCTCGACTGGCGTGACCAGGCCGAGCCCGCGGCGTACAAGACGGCAGAGGTTCACGAGCAGTACCGCAGCGAGGTCGCCGAGCCTGCCCAGGTGTCGCGTACGCAGTTCCATCGCGTTGCGGCGCACCCGTCGGCGCTCGGTCCACCTGTCCGCCGCGCCAGTGGCCGGCATTACATGATCAGGGAGGGCACGACCATGACCCGCGAAGAGCGTCGAGACCTCGCCCTCTTGATCGTGGACAAGCTCGCCGATGAGTTCCGCGACGACGTCATGCGCGCGTTCGCCGAGCTGCGCGAGGAACGCGAAGCCGCCGTCACCGGCCCGGCGCCGAGCCTCGCCGGCAACGTCGTCTCGCTCGCCGAGCGCCGGGCACGCCGCGCCGCCTAGCCCCACCCTCGACCCGAGAGGCCCCGGCCCGCCGCCCCCGGCATCCCGGGGCCTCTCGCTTGCACCCGCGACCACCGGGCACGGTCGCGGGCCGCGCGCCTTCAGGCTGCGCTCCTCAGCTCGGCCCGCTCGCGCTGCTTCTCCGTCGGCGTGAGCGGGCCGGGCTGGGTCGATCCCTCAGCCCGTCAACGGAGAACCCCTGCCCACGACGAACGGAGACCACATGGCCACCCCCGAAGCCGTCGCCCGCGCGCTGGCCGAGGTTGTCGCCGCGACCCGTACGGGCCGCATCCACCTGACCCGCACCCGTACCGCCCGCGAGCTGACCGCCCGGACCGGCAGCGCCTACGGCCCGACCGAGGTTGACGACGCCGTGCGCAGCGCTGCGCCCGTTCTGGCCTCGACGTGGGGCGTTGACGTCCGGCGCGTGCCCAACGGCGGGACCGGCTGGCGCTGGCTGATCGAGCTGAAGCCGCTCGCGCGCCCAGCGGTCCGCCGGCCGTAGTCCCTCGCCCCTGACCTTCACCACCCGACGGATAGCCCGGCGGGTACCGCACACCACGGAGAGACCGCATGTCTGAACCCCTGCCCGACGACCTCGCAACGGCGAAGGCCCACGCGATCGAGGCCGCGAAGCTTCCCGCCCACCTCGCCGGCTACGTCACCGGCACGACCGCCGACGAACTCGCCGCGAGCGCCGAGAAGGTCGCTACCGCCTTCGGCGTGACGCCGCCGCCGGCCCCCGCGCCGCTTCCGGGTCTGCCGAAGCCGGCTGCCGACCCGTCGACCGTCTCGCCCGCGCCCACCCCGGGCCGTGCTCCGGTTGACGGTTCGCCCGGGGCGTTCGATCCGGCGAAGGTCGCCGCCGAGGTCGCCGGCCCGCCGGTACACACGGGCGCTGGGCACATGGCGGGTGACCTGATCTACCCTGCCGAGCCCTTCGCGCCGCTGGACGGCGTCGAGGTGCCCGCCGATCTCGCCGACGCTCTGGCCGAGTATCACAAGCTGCGCGCGGAGTGGTCCGCCGCCGTGGACAAGGTCGAGGCATACCAGGACGACGCCCAGGCGTCGCGTGCCCGCCGTCGCGCCGCGATCAACGAGGCGCGTAAGGCCGCCGCCCGCGGGACCAAGCGCCCGGCGATCCCCGCCGAGATCAGCGAGTCTGACGAATCGGTCGAGGTCGAGATCCTGTCCGGCGTGGTTGACGACCGTCGCCGGAAGGCGAACGCCGCCGCCGCCAAGGTCAACAAGCTCACCGCGAAGTACGCGGAGGGTTGGGCCGCTGAGGTAGCCGCCCGGTTCGGTCCGGCGCTGGACGCTGCGACCGCCGCCGCACAGGCCGCCTACGAGGCCGCGCAGCGTGCCGAGTCCACTCTCAGCCAGTCGGCGCACTTCCGTTCCCTGGCGATTGCGGCCGAACTCGAACGCCGGGGCGTTCGAGTGTCCGAGCACCAACGGATGCGGATCATGAGCGATCTCGCCGACTGCTCGCGCACCGTCCACTACGCGGCGATGGAGGGCAGGCACGAAAGCCCGATGGCGCTGGTTAACAAGCTTCACGAGGCCATCGGTGTAATGCGCCAGTGTGACCCGATCGCGGTCCCGGCGCCGGACATGCTGAGCCTGCCCGGCCCGGCTACCGAGTGCCGGGCGGTCTGGCGGAAGCTCTGGGACGCCGCCACGCCTGAGCGCCGTCAGCGCCTGCGGAACCGCCTGACCGGCGGAAGACCGTTCAGGTTCGAACAGACCGACTGACGCACCGCTGAGCGGCCCCCGGGGACTCACAACCCCTGGGGGCCGCTTCGCGCAGCCCCCGCCCCTGCGAGAAAGGCACCCCCTTGTCTCACAGCCCCGCCCCTTCACGGGCTACCCGTCGCCGAATGAGCCGTGCCCGCGCCGTCCGCCGGCTGGCTGGCTACCGCTGCCAGGTCGGCGCCCCGGACCGCCCGTGCCGCGCCGCCTCGTCCGGCGTGCGTCGCGTCGATGGCCGCGTGCTCGCCGCGTGCTTCCGCTGCTTGCCCGATGTCGTCGTGTACCACTCCGGCCCGGCCGCCGCTAGTCGCTCGTCGTGGTCGCGCCGCCTCGCGACCAAGCTTCGCCGCGAGGTCCGCGAGCAACCTGACGCAGCGTGACCCCGGGGGGTGACCCCCCTCCGGCCCTCCCCCAGACCGGAGCGACTTACCGCCCGCCCCTCGATACGTAGTGCTGCCCTGCGCACCGAAAGGACCCCTACGTGCCCGACCGTGACACCCCACCAGCCGAGGCCGACGCCATCGAGCCCCCAGCCGGTCTCAGCGCCGACGCCCTCGATCTTTTCGAGGACATCACGACCGAGCAGGGCGACCGCCTCACGGCGTCGCAGTTCGCCTCGCTCGTGCAAGCGTGCCGGCTGGTCACTCTGGCCGACCGCGCCGAAGCCGAGATCGGCGACCGATGGATCATCGACGGCTACCGCGGTCAGCCGATCGCTAACCCGCTGATCTCTGACGCCCGCATGGCCCGCGCCTCGGCCGTGCAAGCCCTGAAGTCCGCCGGCTTCGACCACCGCGCCGGGTCCGCCTCGGCCGCTGGCGCCACGCTGGTCGGACACCGCTGGCGGGGGCGTCGCTGATGTCCCGCCGAACCGCCGCCCGCCGCGCCCAGGGCAGCAACGTCTACAGCGTCCCCGTGGCCCTGGCCCGCGTCGACCTACCGGAGTTCACCCCGAGCGAGTACGTCGACCGGCCCGCCGACGGCTGGACGGTCGAGACGGTATGGCTCGCCGCCGTGCGCTACGCCCGCGCTCACGGGCTGCGGCGAGGCGGAGCCCGTGCTGCCTGGTTGGCCTTCTCCTCGGCGTACGACGCAACTGCGGGCGCGAGGTTGCGCCGGAAAGAGATCCGAATGCGACTCATGGGCCGCGATCCGGAAGCCGAGGCGACGAGCGTCGACGCTTGACGGAGGTCGCCAGGAACTTGAGTGCGTCATAAGCGGCGTTGCCGGCTACCCCGCCCAGCAGGGCCAGCCCGATCCACGCCGCTACCTCAACGATCGAAGACAGATCGCATCGACGTCTTACTCCCTTCGCTGAGGGCAGCATATCCGAAGGTAGCGACGTGAGCACTGATGGTTCTTCGCCGATAGCGTGCCAGCTCACCGCCAGGCAGCACAGCGAAGGCCCTCGCATCCGGACCGCGCCCGGGTGCGAGGGCCTTCGTGGTTTACACGTCCCTACTCGCGCTTGACGAGCCAACCCAAGGCCGTCAGCACGGCCAGGGCGACCAGTATCGGCGTCGCCGCGTGCGGGTACTGGTAGACCGCGAAGCCGATCAAGCTCGCTGCCAGCAGCAAGACGACCGCCCGTAGCGACACGTCGCCATCAGGATTAGGGGACGGGTTTCCGCTGGTCTCATCACGTCGTACAGTGGGCATCAGGAGCTGTCCTAACGGTTAGGTCTTAGTTCCACTCGCCATCCGTTACCGCGGATGGATCTTGACGACGGCACCCGTTGGCGCGGGTGCCGTCGGCGTTTCACCGGAGCGGCTGGCCCCCGTCGGCGTCGGTCGACCACGGCACGTCCTCCGGCGGGTCGAACTGGGTCCACGCGATCAACCTGACCTGGGGCTGCACCATCTCCGGCATGCCATGACTCTAAGGCAGCCAACGGATTCTTCCCACCACAGCCCGCCCGGCAGCCGTCGATGGGTGATGGTCCACACCGGATCGCCGCAGCTCCTTCGGCCGGTAACCTTCAGACAGAGAAAAGTCCCCGCCGGGATTTACTCCCGGTTCGGGGACTTTCAGCACAACGTGCGCTATGACCCCTCCTCCGCGGCGATCTCGGCGAGTCGCTGCGCCTCAGGGTCGACGAACTCGCCCAGGGCGAGCGCGACCCGCTCGGTCTCGAAAACCTTCCGCCCCGGCATCGACGCCCGCCGGATGGTCACGACCGCGCCCGCAGAGACCAGCAGCGCCCGGCGCCCGTCTACGTCCCGCTCGGCCCATGCCTCGGCGAACGTCTGCCCGGTCTCAACCCGCCGCACCTCGGTTGCAGCGACGGCCGGCAGCGCCTCGCGCGCCGCGTGCAGCTCGGCGACCCGCGCGGCGAGCGCCGCGACGTCGGCCCCGCGCACGGTCATCTGCCGCGCCAGGTCGGACAACGCTCCTTCAATGTCAGCCCGGCGCCCGTCATCGACCGCCACCGTCACCACCTCGACGACCGGCCAGTGACCGACCATCCGTAGAAACTCGTGTTCTACGTGCTGCTCGGTCAGCTCGGCCGTGATCGCGACACCCTGACAACCCTGCCCGTTGCGCCGGGCCGCACAGGTGTAAGTCGGCACGGTCGCCCCGCTCGCGTGCTTCCGCGACGACGCATAGAGCTTCCTCCCGCACCCTGCACAGAACGCGATGCCGGAGAGCAGTCGGGCGGCGCGCACCCGCCGACCTCGCCCCTCGACGCCTTCGCCGTTTACCGCGAGGGCTGCGCGTAGCTGGTGCCACACGTCCAGCGGAAGAATCGGCTTCCACAACTGGCGCGGCATCCCGTCGTCATCGCGAATCACCTCGCCGCGGTAGACCGACCGGCCGACGGTCGCCGGGTTGACGAGCATCTGCGCGATGACCTGGGTTGACCACGGGGCGGGTTTCGTTCGCTTGGTTCTTCCCTCGGCGATCAGACGCGCCGAGCGGGTCGGCACGTTCCGCGCGTTGAAGTCATGAGCGATTCGGTACAGCGACTCGCCAGCTAGGACCCGGTCGGCTGCCTCGCGGACGACCGCGGCCGTCTCGGGCTCCGGCGCCAGGATGTACCCGGGTCCGTCGATCGCCGGAACCACCTGGTACCCGTACGGCGCGGCGCCACCCGCCCAACGGCCGAGCCGACGCGCTCCTTCGATGCCGTCCGCCGTCCGCTGCGCGATGGTCGCCGCCTCCATCTCGGCGAACGCTGCGAGGATGGTCGCCACGAAGCGGCCCGAGACCGTCGTCAGGTCGAGCGATTCCGCCACCGAGACCAGCGCAGCCCCGTTCTCCGCGGCCTCATCCGCGAAGGCCCGGAAGTCGACGACGTTGCGCGCGAGCCGGTCGAGCTTCGCGAAGATCACCACGTCAACCTCAGGCCACCGTTCGCGGATCTCCTTCAGACCGGGCCGGTCGAGCCGGAGGCCCTTGTCCGAGCCGCTGACGTCGAGGTCGCGCACGACGTGCGGGTGGACGTCCCAACCCTTCGCCAAGCAGTACGCCCGGCAGACTTCCTCCTGGCGGGCTGGCGAGGTCGACGGGTCGAGGTCTCCGCGGTGGGATGACAGGCGGACGTAGATGATCGCGCGGACGCGGCCGAGCGGGTCGCGAAGGGTGGCGTTCGTCATGTGGGACATGCTAGGTTACGGCACGCGCAGGCTGTTGCCGTCGACCCAGCGTCCGCTGTCGCGGTCGAGGCGACGGGCGGTCGAGGCGACCTTGAAGTTGGCCACCAGGGTGTTGCTCTGTGTGGTGCGGCGCCACTCCGGCGCGGTGAGCACGTTCCCCACAACGGTCACGTAGGTATCGAACATCGTCCCTCCTGTCAGGGTTGGGGCGTGGCTTGGCGAGTCGACCCGCACCTGAGCCTGGGGTCCGACAGCCCACGCGGACAGCCCCGAAGGCGGCACCTGTGGACGGCGGGCACGGCTGTGGACAAACGCCTGATCAAGGTCCCGATGTGGTAGGCCGATCGGCCCTGATCCGGCGGGCGCCCGACGGCGATGATCAAGAGGCAGCGGAAATGGTCACGTTCCGGACGGAGCAGACCTGGGTAGGGATCCCTGCAACCGCACCCGTGAGCACGACGTCGAACGAAAGGTCAGCGATCATGAAGATGACCATCACCCGTTCCACCCGCCTCGCGCGGCAGGTGCGGCGATGAGCGCCGTGCGGGACCCGGCCACCGTGGCCAAGTGCCTCCGGCTCGGTGCGGGCTTCTCCGACCGCGAGCGTGACCGGATCGTCGAGCAGTTCGCCACGCTCGACGCCCGTCTGGCCGGCTTTCACGCCGACGCCACCGACATGGAGCTGTCGGTGAAGGACCGGGAGGTCAAGGGCCAGAAGGTCACCCTGGAATGCTGGATCGCCGGCCGGCAGCGGGTCGTCGCCACCTCGACCGAGGAGGACCTGCACGCCGCGCTCAACGACGTCCGCGACGACCTGCGTCGTCAGCTGAACGACGCGAAGACCCGACAGGAGCCACGCAACAACAAGCACCTGCGGACCAACGAACCCCCTGGCCCGGCCGCGCCGATCGACGAGTTGGCCGGTGCCGGGACGACGACCGACGAAAGGTGACGCGCGCCGGCCGGGCTACCCGGCCGACGCCCACCGTGGAGGTGAACGACATGCCCAACGTGCAGCAACCCGAGATGCGCCGCAGCGGCGAGACCCGGCTGGTCCAGGACAGCGACGGCCCCGTCGAGGGCGGTTCGTCCTCGGCCCGGCGCGAGCACCGCTCGGTGCCGGTCGACCAGGTGTCGCCGTACGGCCCCGACCGTGGACGGGCCTCGACCTCGCAGGAGCCGTCCGGCCGGGAGGCCGTGGGCGACTGACCACCGGTGGCTCCTGCCCGCCAGGTGCGGGCGGGCAGGGGCTACCGTCCGGTAGCTTGCCGGCGTACCGTCGGCAGGGTGGAACCGGACGTGCTGGGCCCGCCCTACGAGCGGCACACCATCGACCTGGGCGCAGACGACGAGGGTCCCGTGGTGGCCACCCTGGTCCGCCGCCGGGCCGAGCGCCCCACCGGGCGCGCCGTGCTCTACGTGCACGGCTTCGTCGACTACTTCTTCCAGACCCACGTGGCCGACTTCTTCGCCGAGCGTGGCTGGGACTTCTACGCCCTCGACCTGCGCAAGTACGGCCGCAGCCTGCTGCCGCACCAGACCCCGAACTTCTGCCGTGACCTCGGCGACTACTTCCCGGAACTGGACGCCGCCGCCCGGATAGTCCGCGACGAGGACGGGCACGACACCCTGCTGGCCATGGGCCACTCCACCGGTGGTCTGATCGTCTCGCTGTGGGCGCACGCCCGACGCGACGCCGGGCTGGTCGACGGTCTCTTCCTCAACAGCCCCTTCTTCGACCTCAACGCTCCCTGGTTCGTGCGTCGCCCCCTCGCGGCCGCCGCCGCGCGCCTGGGCCGCAGGGCGCCGCACCGCATCCTCCCGTTCGGGCTGGGCACCGTGTACGGCGAGAGCATCCACGCCGACCACCGCGGCGAGTGGACGTACGACCTGGCCTGGAAGCCGCTGGCCGGCTTCCCGGTCCGGGCCGGTTGGCTGGACGCCGTCCGGACCGGCCAGCGGCGGCTGCGCGCCGGACTCGACATCCCGGTACCGGTGCTGCTCGCCTGCTCGACCCGGTCGTTCCGGGGCACGAAGTGGCAGGATGCGGCGAGCCTGGCCGACGCGGTCCTCGACGTCGAACACATGGTCCGTTGGGCCCCCCGCCTCGGCCAGCACGTCACGGTTTCCCGCTTCGACGGCGGCATGCACGACCTGACGCTCTCCGGCCCTGCCGTACGCCAGAAGGTCTTCGCCGAGGTCGGCCGCTGGGCCGAGGCCTTCCTCGGCGCCGGACCGACCGACTCTCGGCCGGTCCCGCCGCAGCAGCGGCCTTCGGCGGAGGCGGAACCCGGAACGGCGGCGCAGACCCGCTCCCCCGCGGACGCCTGAACCTCACCGTCTGTCTACGCGCCGTCCGGCAACTGCTCCCGCCGCCGCGATCCGTGCCACCGCCAGCGGAGCTCGACCGGGATGCCGACCTGACCACCCGTTCCGCCGTGCCGGGCCCGGGCGGCGGTACCCTTCTCGCGCGATACCACGTTGCGCCCGTAGCTCAGCGGATAGAGCAGGGGACTTCTAATCCCAAGGCCGCAGGTTCGAATCCTGCCGGGCGCGCCCTCACTCCCCCAGCTCAGCGACTTGGCACGCCCGGCAGCCCGAGCGGTTGCCCGCGACGGAGGCCCACCGACAAGGCGCAGACGTGCGACTCCCCGGGCAATCAGGACATGTTGAATAGGTCAACACAGTGCGGGGCCGGGCGGGTTCTCGTGAACCCGCCCGGCCCGCGTTGAAGGTCACCGTTGTCCGGTGCCTCCCTCGACCATCCCTCACCGGCGACGTCGGCTGGCCTCGGGGATGTTGGACTCGATCTCCTCGTGGCGGACCCGTTCGTCGATGGGCTGGTCCTCGACCACCTCTTGCTTGGCCAGGTGGACCCGCTCGACCGGCACCCGCTCCTTGGCCACCACCGGACGCTCGGCGCGCAGCGGCATCTCCTGCTGCGCCTCCCCGATGTCGGCACGAACGTCGCCCGCGTTCTCGGCGGTGATCGGTTCGCGCTCGATGAACACCTCGTCGTGCTCGACGGGCACGCTCGTGTGAACGTCCTCGGTGACCACGTACTTGCGCAGCACCGCCTTGCCGACCGGCTGGCTCTCGGTGCCGACCCGCAGCCGCTCCTCGGACCGGATCAGATCCTCACGGCCCTGCGAAACGCGCTGCGGCGCCTGCTGCTGCTCCAGCTGGTAGTGCCGGTACAACTGCGCGGTCTGTTCGGCGTCCAACGGAACGTCGGTGCCCGGGTCGACGGTCGGGGCACTGGTGACCGTGGCCTTGTCGTAGGCCACCTTCAGCTGCCCGTCCGCCATCCGCGCGCTACCGAGCGGGGCCATCGCCTCCCGACGATCCTTGGTCTGCACACTCACCCAGGTCGGATAGCCCGCCGCGTCGGCCCATACCTGACCAACGCTGCCGATCTTGGAACCCGTCCGATCCTGGACGTTCTGGCCATACAGCGACATCACCTGCTGTTCGGTCAGTTCCATGATCCTCTCCTCTCCCTGTAACCACCGCCTACCCGCCGTCGCCCTCGGCCATTCGTCGTCCCGGCCCCCGCCGCTGGACGTCCCGAAAGTCCATGATCGTCCCTTTCGACGATCTAGGATTGACATCCGGACGGCGGCAGGAGTGCTTTGTTTCCGGGGGCGTTGTTCAGGCGGAGGTGGACCGATGGCCGAGAAGACCTCGGTGCGCCCGGTGCCGGCTTCTGGTCTGCGCTGTCCGGCACCCCGCGACGTCGATCACTTGTGAGATGGACTGGGCCGGATGGGCGTTGTTCGGGTTGGTGGCCACGGCCGCGCTCACTGCGGCGTTGATCACGGCTCAACTGGCCGGCCTCACTCGCCTCGATCTCCCTCTGGTGCTCGGGACCGTCGTCACGGAGGATCCCGACCGGGCCCGGGTCGTCGGCTTCTTCATCCACCTCTTCGCCGGTCAGGGCTTCGCTCTCGGCTACGCGGCGGCGTTCGCTCTGCTGGGCCGGGCGACCTGGTGGATCGGTGGGGTGTTCGGGTTGCTCCACGTCGGGATCGCGCTGACGGTGATCCTGCCGCTGTTGCCGGGTGTCCATCCGCGGATGGCCTCACAGCGGGCAGGCCCAGCCAGCACCGCCGTACTGGAGCCACCCGGCCTGTTCGCACTCAACTACGGTGTGCAGACGCCGGCGGTCGCTGTGGTTGTCCATGTCGTCTACGGAACCGTCCTGGGGCTACTTCTCCGAGTCGGCTGACCTACGTCGCCCGGTTCGGCAGGGACCGACGGTCGCCATGACCGGCGAATCGGACGGAACCCACCCGCAGCCACCGAGGCCGATCAGCGACTACGGGCTCCTGGGTGACACACGTACCGCTGCCCTGGTCGCCGGAGACGGCGGACTCGACTGGCTCTGCGTGCCCCGCTTCGACGGCGAACCGCTGTTCGGCCGACTCGTGGGTGGCCGGCATTCGGGAACCTTCCGGGTCGGCCCCGCCGGGCCGGCGAGGGTGGTCGAACGGCGTTACCGACGGCACACCGCCACGCTGGAGACGACGTGGGCGGTGGGCCAGGGCCGCCTCACCCTCACCGAGGGGATGGTTGCCGAGCTCAGCGGTCGCCTGCTGCCCGCGACGCTGATCGTGCGACGCCTGTCGGCCGAGGCGGCAACAGTCGACGCCATCGTCGAGTTCGATCCCCGCCTCGGGGTACGGCACCGTCGGCCCCGGGTTCACCACCGGCGTCAGGGCGTGGTGTGTGAGTGGGGGTCGGTCGCAGTGGCTCTGGGCATCACGCCAAGCATCTCCATCGAACCAGGTCGACCCGTTCCGATCACGGTCAGCCCTGGCTGTCCGGTCAGCCTCGCGCTGGCGGTGGCCCACCGCGAACCGTTGATCCACGTCGAGCCGGCGACGGCCTGGGACCTGCTCGTCGAGGACGAGACCCGATGGCAAGCATGGAGCGGGGAGATCGACGAGGCCCTGCCCTTCCGGGAGGAGGTCGTACGGAGCCTGCTGACCCTACGGCTGTTGACCTACTCACCCTCGCGGGCTCCGGTGGCCGCACCGACCACGTCCCTGCCCGAGGATCCCGGCGGGATACGCAACTGGGACTACCGCTACGTCTGGCCCCGCGACGCCAGCATCGGCGTCAGCGCCTTCCTCAACGTCGGCAAGCCCGACGAGGCGCACGGTTTCCTCGCGTGGCTGTTGCACGCCAGCCGGCTGCAACGGCCCCGGTTGCCGGCACTGTTCACGCTGCACGGCCGCCACGTACCGGAGGAACGGGACCTGCCCGGTTGGCCCGGCTATGCCGACAGCGTTCCGGTGCGGGTCGGTAACAGCGCCGCCGGCCAACACCAGCTCGATGGCTACGGTTGGGTGATCGACGCCGCGTGGGCGTTCGTACAGGCGGGGCACCGCCTCTCCAGCGAGACATGGCGGGCGGTACGTGGCTTCGCCGACGTGGTCGCCCGGTGCTGGCAGAACCCCGACGCCGGCATCTGGGAGGTCCGCGAGCCCGCCCAACACGTGCACTCCAAGCTCATGGGCTGGCTCGCCCTGGACCGGGCCCTGCGCATCGCCGACACCCATCCGCTGTCAGACCGCCGACGTCGGCGATGGCGGCAGGCCCGGGACGCCATCGCCACCGAGGTCCACACACACGGCTTCGACACCACGGTGGGCAGCTACGTCCGCAGCTACGGTTCCGCCGAACTCGATGCCGCCCTGCTCGTCCTGCCGCTGCTCGACTTGGACCGTGTCGACTCATCCCGGGTGCGTGGCACCATCGACGCCATCCGGGACCGGCTGTCGGCGGGTGGTGCGCTGCTCTACCGCTACCCGCCCGGGAACGACGGCTTCCCCGGCATCGAAGGCGCGTTCCTGCCCTGCTCCTTCTGGCTTGTCCAGGCACTCGCCCGCACCGGCCGCCGCAACGAGGCGGTCGAGCTGTTCCAGACCATGCGCGACCACGCCACCCCACTCGGGCTCTACGCCGAAGAGCTGGATCCCGCGACCGGCGCCCACCTCGGCAACTACCCCCAGACGCTGACCCACGCCGCGCTCGTTCAAGCCGCGCTCGCGATCCGGGACGCCTCCCGCCCCTGATCCCGCGACGACCCGCCGCCACGACCGGAGGCGGACCGGACGCGCCCTCAGCATCTCGCCTCTCGGTGCCCTCCCGTCCGCCCGCTCTCGCCCGACGGAGGCGCGAATGCCGGCGCGAACCGCTGAGGTGGTGACATCCATCGGGACAGCGGTGGGTAGTCGAAGAGGTCACCGACGGCCACGAGCGCGAGCACCCGGGCGGCCACGCCCGAGGCCCTCGTGATCATCAGCTGCTTGTGGTTCGCGACAGCGTGTTGACGGACGGTCAGCAGAGCGGCGAGCGCGGCGCAGTCGAGGTGCCGCAGCTCGGTCAGGTCAAGGGCCAGGTGGGTGACCCGGGAGGGAGCAAGCAGGCGCCTAAGCTCCTGCTCAAGTTGGTTGGCGGTGGCCAGGTCGGCCTCACCGGCCAGGGTGGCGCATCGAGTCGCGGGTCTGTGGTCCTGGTACAAGATGCGGAGCACGCCACGGTCAGCAGCAGCATCCATGAGAAGACTCTGTCCTCGCCTAGCGACAGGCGCATCGAGGGCCGGACGAGGTAGCCACCAACATCCGGCGCCGGGGAGGACAGAGCTTGCGTACGGCGTTGCCGACCTCGACGTGACACACGGGTGCCAACTCCACAGTATCCACGCCCGCCGTCGACCGCCACCCACGTGTGGGTACCGACTCCGCCGTTCGCGAACCCGGGCCGTCCGCCCGGCGGCGCGGTACCGTCCAACGCGTGGACGCCTTCCCCCGGGTCTTCTCGTCAGGCGCGCGGATCGCCACGGTCGACGGTAGCGGGGTCCACCTGCTGACGGTGGAGCTGTGGGGTCCGGAGCAGGTCACCGTCAGGCTGGTCGGTGACCCGGACGACCGGACGCGGGCGGCGCTCGCCAGCTACCGCGAGGCGATGGAGCGGTGGACGCCGGAACGCGGCCGGGACGCGCTCCCGACGTCCCCGGGCGAAGCGCTGCATGACGCGCTCGACGTGCGGCTGACCGACGAGTGGGGCACGGAGTACCGCTGCGAGTCGGTCAGCTCCGGCGGGACCGGGCGCGAGCTGCTCTGCGAGTGGCACTTCCGGGCCTCCGCGCCGCTACCCGGTGACCACGTCACCCTCACCGTGACCGGTGTCGACGGCGCTGCCGTCAGCATGCCGGTCTCCTTCACGGTCTGATCCGCCGCCAGCGGGCGCGCCACCGCCAATCTTGGACAGTTCCCGTCAGCGAGAACGGGAACTGTCCAAGATGATTCGGCCCGGGTGTCTGGGCGGGCTCGACCAGCGGGTCAGCCCGTCTGGCAGGAGGTGCCGTTGAGCTGGAAGTTGGTCGGGCGGTCGTTGGTGCCGGTGTAGGTGGCCTGGAAGCCGAAGCTCGCCGTGCCGTTGGTCGGTAGGTTGCCGTTCCAGGCGACGTTGCGCGCGGTCACGTTTCTTCCGGACTGAGTCACCTGCGCGTTCCACGCGTTGGTGACCTGCTGGTTGCCGCTGAACGACCAGGTCAGGGTCCAGCTGGTCAGCGCGGCCCCCCGGTTGGTGACGCGTACCTCCGCGGTGAAGCCGTTGTTCCACTGATTGGGCGTCCAGCTCACGGTGCAGGCGGCCGGCCCGGTGGTGGGGGGCGGCGTCGTCGGAGGCGGTGTGGTGGGCGGCGGAGTGGTCGGCGGGGGCGTGGTGGGCGGGGGCGTGGTGGGCGGGGGCGTGGTGGGCGGGGGCGTGGTGGGCGGGGGCGTGGTGGGCGGCGGAGTGGTGCCGTCGCGGGGCGGGAAGCGCAGGATGCGGTCGTCGCTGGCGGCCGGGGTGCCTCGGCCGTCGCGGTTGCTGGTGGTGACCCAGAGCCAGCCGTCCGGGCCGTACTCGACCGTGCGCAGCCGCCCGTAGGCACCGACCAACTCGGCAGTGGGCGTGCCGACACCCCCGGAACCGTTCAGCGGCACGTTCCACAGCCGGGCGCCGCGGAGGCTGGCCACGAAGAGTCGGTTGCCGGCGATGGTCGCACCGCTCGGCGATGCCTCCGCCGGCGTCCAGGTGATCAGCGGATCCCGGAAGCGCGGGTCGTTGGCCCGCCCCTCCACCGTGGGCCAGCCGTAGTTGCCGCCGGGGACGATCAGGTTGATCTCGTCCCAGGTGTTCTGACCGAACTCGGTCGCATATAGTCGGCCCTGGGCGTCCCAGGCCAGCCCCTGCACGTGGCGGTGGCCGAGGCTGTAGACCGGTGACCCGGCGATCGGGTTGTCCGGCGGCACCGTGCCGTCCGGACGAATGCGCAGGATCTTGCCGTTACGGCTCTGCGGGTCCTGTGCGGTGGCGGTCTGTCCGGCGTCGCCGACTCCGACGTAGAGCATTCCGTCCGGCCCGAAGGCGATCCGGCCTCCGTTGTGGATCGCCGCCCGGCTCAGCCCGGTGAGGATCGGCTGCTGGGTCTGCGGTGCGGTGAGTCGGAACCGGGCGATCCGGTTGTCGGTCGCGGTGGTGAAGTAGACGTAGACCCAGCCGTCCTGAGCGTAGGTCGGTGAGACGGCCAGACCCAGCAGGCCGCCCTCGCTGGTCGCGGTCACGCCGGAGATGGTGACCACGGACTCGGGTGACTGGCCGGGCCGGACCCGCACCACCTGCCCGGTGGGTCGCTGGGCGACCAGGGCGCTGCCGTCGGGCAGGAAGTCCATCCCCCACGGCACCTGGAGACCGGTGGCGACCGTCTCGGGCCGGGAGAAGTCGAAGTCGCCGACGGCGAGCAGCGCGGGTGGCGCGTCGCCGGTGGCACCGGGCGGACGTTCGGCGTTCGGGACCGCGCCGGCCAGACCGGCGGCGCCGACGCTGCCGGCGACCAGGCCGGCGGTGAGTACGGCCCCGACCGCGAGTCGGATCTTCATGCCACCCCCTAAAGTATTGATATTGGTCAATATAACACGCTTCGTCGAACCCCGTTTCGACACGTCGGCCGCGCCACCGGATATCGGTGGTCCGGGTCGCGCCGCCGACCGTACGGTCACCGCCATGCAGGTACGCGATGAGCTGACAGCCGACCACGACACCGTGCACGAGCTGCACCGGGCGGCCTTCGGTGACCACGGGGAGGTGGTGGCGGCACTGGTGCGGGCGTTACGCGACGACGACACCGAGGCCCTCAGCCTCGTCGCGGAGGAGGCCGGCGAGATCGTCGGGCACGTGATGTTCACCCGTAGCCTGCTCGACGCTCCGCGTCGACTCGTACCGGTGCAGGTGCTCAGCCCGCTCGCGGTCAGGCCGGACCGGCAACGGTGTGGCGTGGGCGGCGCCCTGGTCCGGCACGGTCTGCGGTTGCTGGACGAACGCGGCGTGCCGGCGGTCTTCCTGGAGGGCGACCCCGGGTACTACGCCCGCTTCGATTTCGTCGCCGCCGAGGATCTCGGCTTCCGCCGGCCCTCGCTGCGCATTCCCCCACCCGCCTTTCAGGTGGCCAGACTCGCCGGGTACGAGCCCTGGATGATCGGCACGTTGGTCTACTCGGCCACCTTCTGGCGGCAGGACTGCGTGGGGCTGCGCGAGGAGGGCGGCCACTGAGCGCTACCGAGAGGGAACTCCGAGTGGATCACGACGTAACCCACGGTCATCGGGACCTCTGCCGCGTGTTATTCTCCGGCGTCGATCTCCGCAGCGCGGACCCGGATCGGGTCATTTGTCGCAAAGGACGCCTTCCCGATGCCGGCCCTGCCCCACCCGACCACGCCACCTACCATGGTGGACCGTCCGGCCTCGGGCGCGCTCGCCTTCATCTTCACCCGGCTACCGGCGCTGCTGCGGCTCTCCTGCGGCATGTTCTGCCTCGTGGTGGCACTCGCCGTGCGCACCCCGCCGGTGCGTCCGGAGCTGCTGGTTCCGGCCGTGGCGGTGCTGACCATCTGGTCGGTCTGGTACGCGCTGCGCGCCTGGCGTACTGGCATCGGCGCGCCACTCGTCGCTGTCGACGTGGCGCTGACCAGCACGGCGTGCCTGGCGATTCCGGTCCTGGTCGCGCCGGAGGTGCTGCCCGGCGAGGCGAGTTGGATCGCCGTGCTGGCCAGCACCACTGTGATCAACACTCAGGCGACCGCCCCGGCCCGCTGGTCGATCCCAGCAGGTCTGCTGGTGGTCGCGGCGTACGCGACGGGTGCCCACACGGCCGGTGACCCGACCGAGGCGCGGGCGCACGCGGCCACCCTGCTGGCCCAGACCGCCTGCACGGCGATGATGACCTCGGTGATGCGCCGACGCATCGTCCGGGCCGACACCGCCTTCGTGGCCGCTCAGCGAGCCGCCCGTGACGCCATGGTCGCCCGAATCGCTCGGGAGGCGGAACGGCGGCAGAACCGTGACCTGCACGACACCGTGCTGGCGACGCTCACCATGGTCGGGCAGGGCGCGGTGGGTGGGCCGTCCACGGCGCTGCGCGAGCGGTGTGCCAGCGATCTGCGTACCCTCGCCGCCCTGGCCGAGGCCCGATCGGCGCCGCCCGACGCGACGGCCCGGCTCGACGAACGGTTGCGGGCGGTGCGTGCCCGACTGCCCGGCCTGCCGGTCACCGCCGACCTGCCACCATGCACCGCGCCGACGCCCGTCGCGGAGGCCCTCGCGGAGAGCGCGTACGCCGCACTGGCCAATGTGGCGAACCACGCGCCCGGCGCGCGGGCGGAGTTGCGACTGCGTCGGTTCGCCGGCACCGTCACGGTCGAGGTCGTCGACGACGGTCCCGGTTTCGACCCGGCCACGGTGCCGGCGCACCGGTACGGTCTGCGCGAGTCGGTACACGGCCGGATGGCGGCCGTCGGCGGTCGGGCCGATGTCGACTCCGCCCCCGGTGCGGGCACCCGGATCCGGTTGGAGTGGTCGGATGCGGGCTGAACCGGGCGCGGCCCTCCTCCCCCGGCGCGCCCGGTCAGGCTCGGCGCCCCCACAGGTCAGCCGGGCGATCGACGAGGTCGGCGGTCCGGCCGCCGCCGCGGTCGCCCGCACCTCCGACCGGGGGGCCCGGGTCGTCGCGGTGACCATCGCGCTGGTCTGGCACCTGGCCATCGGCCTACCCGCGGTACTAGCCGCCCGGTCGACGCTGGCCGGGCCCCAGGTGGTGTTCGGCGGCTGGTTGCTGGTGGCGGCGGTCGGCGTGGTCGCCGGGGTCCGGCTGCTGCGCGACGCAGCACTGCCGGCAGCGCCGCTGGCCGTTCTCCTCCTGGTGGTCGACGTGGCGGTCTTCGCCGCGGCGGGGCGGCCGCTGCTGTTCAGCCCCGCGAACTGGGTGTGGGGCACCCTCGCCTGGTTCTTCCTGGTGGTGCTCTGGGGGCGGCCGGTGCGATGGCTGCTGGTGCTGCTGGCCGCCCACGCCGGCATCGCGCTGACCGCCGTCGTGCTGTACGGCGCGACCGGCGCGGCCGACCTGGCCCGCGCCACCATGGCCCTGTACGGCACGTCGTCGCTGCCGGTGGCGGTCTTCGCCGGTGCGGCGGTGCTCGCCACACTGTCCCGGCAACGCGCCGCCACGGCAGCGGCCGCGAACGCCGTGGTCGCCGAGCGGGAAGCCGCCGAACGGGCCCGCAGCGAGCGGGGCGAGCGGCTGGATCTGGTCAGTCGCGCCGCCAGCGAGGTGCTCACCGAACTGGCGCGGGGGCGTGCCGACCCGGCCGAACCGGAGGTGCAGCGTCGCTGCGTACGGGCTGCCGCCCGGTTGCGTCGGCTGATCGCCGAATCCGATGACGTGCCCCACCCGCTGCTGCACGAACTGCGGGCCGCCGCCGATCTGGCCGAACGCAACGGCCTGCCGATCGACCTGGTCACAATTGGTACACCGCCACCGTTGTCGGTGCGGATCCGCCGGAGTCTGGCGGATCCGCTCACCGCCTCCCTCGCGGACGCGCAGGAATGGGCCCGGCTGACCGTCGTCTCCGGCCCCGACGAGGTGGTGGTCAGCCTCGTCACACCTGACCGGGAGGGCCCGGACACCGCCGGGCATTCGGCCGAGGACGGTGACGGACAGGTGGAGCACCTCTACGAACGGGACGGGAAGATCAGATGGACGCAGACGCGCTGGCACCGGTGAGGCCGGGGCGGCCCGTCGGTGTGGCGATCGTGGACGACCATCCGGTGGTCATCGACGGGGTGCGCGCCTGGCTCGCCACCGAGCCGAGGTTGACCGTGCTGGCCACCGGGGACGATCCGGACGAGGTGTTGCGGGCGGCGCCGGAGGCCGATGTCCTCCTGCTCGACCTGCGGTTGCACGGCCGCCTGGTGCTGGACAAGCTGGCCGAGCTGAGTGCCGCCGGGCGACGGGTGGTGGTCTACTCCGAACACTCCGACCCCGCGACGATGCTCGCCGCGCTGGACGCCGGGGCGGTGGCGTTCCTCGCCAAGCACGAGGGACGGGAGCACTGTGTGGCGACCGTGCTGGACGCGGCGAGCGACCGGCCGTACGTCGCGCCCGCGCTGGCCGGGGCGATGGTCGGTGATCCGCGACCGGACCGGCCGGCGCTCTCCGACAAGGAGCGTGAGGCGCTGCTGCTGTGGTTCCAGTCGATGTCGAAGGCGTCGGTGGCCCGGCGGATGCGGATCAGCGAGCACACCGTCAAGCAGTACGTCGACCGGGCGCGGATCAAGTACACGCGGGCGGGTCGACCGGCCGCCACGAAGGCGGCTCTGCTCGCCCGGGCGATCGAGGACGGACTCGTCCGACCGGAGGAAATCGGTATCTACCGGTCGCGGGCGTCGACCGATCGGCCGACCCCCTAACGGGCGTCATGACAGCAGTGGACGGCTGAGCGAGGCTCGTGCGTAGATGCCGTCCGCACCGGAGGTCCCGACGATGCACGATGACGCGTCCCCGTTCTTCATCGCACCGCATCGGTTCGACGCGGTCGACGACGGTGCGGGCCCGGTGCTGGACCGGCGGCACGAACTGGTGACGGAACGTGGTGAGCAGGTGCTCGACCACCACCGGGTGGACGTGGCGGGGTATCTGCTCGGCCCGAGCGACGCATACCGCGCCTGGGCGCTGCCCGCCCCGGTCGCCCTCACCGTCACCGACCGCCGGTTGGCGTACGTGGGCCGGGGCACCCAGCTCGCCCTCGTCGGGGCCGGGCGCACCGGCACGGCCCGCGCGCCCGGGCTGGTCAGTGGGCAGATCCGCTGGCAGTGGCCGTCGCGGTTGGAGCTGCTGCCCGGCACCGCCGGCAACCCGGCGGCGTTGCTGGTGGTCTGTGACGCGCTGCGTACGATCCGGCAACCGGCGCTCGCCCTGATCGGCCCGGACGACCGGATCAACGAACTCGCCCGGCAGCTTCGCCACGCGGTCGCCACGTTCCGGCTGGTCCGACCGGAGCTGGTGGACCTCTCCCCGCCGGAGCGGGACGCGCTGGCCCGGCTGAGCCGGACCGCACCGCGCAGCGGGGTGGGACGGGTGCTGCTGCCCGGTGCCCTGCCGGTGGAGTTCCGCTCCCGCGACGACTACTACCGGCCCAGGCACGCCGACCCGCAGCCGTACGACGCGGCCTCGGGGCAGCGGTAGGCCGCCGACGTCGAACGGTCAGGGGGTCGCGGTACGCCGGTCGTCGGCGTCCAGCGCGGCGGCCTCCTGCGGCGTCGGTGCGCTGCCACCGAGATGCGCCGGCAGCCACCACCGATCGTCCGGCGTGCCGGGCCGGTCCGGGTACTCCCGCTGGGCCCGGTCGACCAGCGCGGACAGCCGGGTACGGAGGTCCTGGGTCATCGCGTTCGGGTCCGCGTACGCGGTCGGATCAATCGGCTCGCCGACCAGGATGGTGATCGGGGTGTGCCGGCGGGTGAGCGTGCGCGGGCGTCCCTTCGTCCACAGCCGCTGGGTGCCCCAGAGCGCGACCGGCAGTACCGGCACCTGCGCCTCGCGGGCCATCCGGGTGGCCCCGCTCTTGAGGTCCTTGACCGTGAAGGAGCGGCTGATCGTCGCCTCGGGGAACACGCCGACCACCTCACCGGAGCGCAGCGCCGCCACCGCGGCGGCGTACGAGTCCGCGCCCGCGCGCCGGTCCACCGGGATGTGCCGCATGCCGCGCATCAGCGGGCCTGAGATCCGGTGCCGGAACACCGAGTCCTTCGCCATGAACCGGACGAGTCGCCGGGACTCCAGGGCGCCCAGACCGCAGAAGATGAAGTCCAGATAGCTGACGTGGTTGCTGGCCAGCACCGCCCCGCCGGTGCGCGGAACGTGATGGTCGCCCTCGACGGTGAGCTTCAGATCGAGGACCCGGAACATCGTCTTGGCGGCGGCGATGACGGGCGGGTACACGAGTTCCGGCATACCCGTAACTTTACCCCGAGTAGGTTACGCACCGGTAGCGACGGGTGGGTGGCGTGCCGAGCAGGGACGCGGCCGGGTCGCCCGGTCGCCCGGTCGGGCAACCCGGCCGCGCCGGTCAATCGGCGAGCGAATGCAGATCGAGCCGACCACGGGCGAAGGCGTCCACCCGCCCCCAACGGCCCGGGATGTCGAGCACCTCGATCCGGCCCATGCCGACCGGCAGTCGCGGCTCGACGGCCAGGTGCCCCTCGTGCGGCTCCAGGCCGAGCATCGTACGCAGCAACAGCAGCGGCGCTCCCGTCGACCACGCCTGCGGGCTGCACGCCGTCGGGTACTCCACCGGGAACTTCGTCTGCTCCCGCGGGTAACCGCCGAACGCCTCCGGCAGCCGGCCGTCGAAGTACCGGGCGGCGTCCAGGATGCCGTTGGCGATCGTGGCGGCCTCCTCGGCGAAGCCGTACCGGCGCAGACCCCAGGCGCAGAACGAGGTGTCGAAGGGCCAGACGGTGCCGTTGTGGTAACCGATGGGGTTGTAGCGCACCTCCCCCTCGGCCAGGGTCCGCACCCCCCAACCGGTGAAGAGTCGAGGCCCGGCCAGGTGGTGGGCGATCTGCTCGGCCCGGTCGTCGTCGACGATGCCGCTCCAGAGCAGGTGGCCGATGTTGGAACTGAGCACGTCGCACTGTCGCCCGTCCGGATCCAGCGCGAGCGCGTAGTAGCCGCCGTCCTCGACCCACCAGTCCCGGTTGAACCGCGCCTTGAGGGCAGCGGCCTCCCGCTCCAGTTGCTCGGCGTACGCCGGGTCACCCCAGAACTCGCGGGCCAGCCGCGCGCCGCGTACCTTCGCGTCGTACGCGTACCCCTGCACCTCGCAGGTGGCCCGGGGGAACGGCGGCAGCGTGCCGTCCCGGTAGGAGATGGAGTCCCAGGAGTCCTTCCAGCACTGGTTGTCCAGGCCGGTGTCGGTGTTGCGCCGCTCGTACCAGATGTACCCGTTGCCCACCAGGTCGGCGTAGTCGTCGATCCACTTGAACGCCCGGCGGCATTCCTGCTCCAACTCCTTGACCAGCGCGGCGTCGCCGCTCCACCGCTCGTACTCGTCGAGCAGCACGACGAACAGAGGGGTGGAGTCGACCGCGCCGTAGTACGGCGAGTGCGGCTGCTCCTCGAACGCGGCGCTCTCCCCGTAGCGCATCTCGTGCAGGATCCGCCCGGGATCCTCCTCGCGGAAGTCGTCGAACCGGGTGCCCTGCAGGGCGGCCAGGATCCGCAGCGTGGTCGCGCTCAGTTCCGGCGTGAACGGCAGCGTCTGCAGGCAGGTCAGGATGCTGTCCCGGCCGAACATCGTCATGAACCAGGGCAGACCCGCGGCCGGCAGGGTCTGCCCACCGAGCGAGAGCGGTGAGAAGCGCAACGCCGCCAGGTCGACGATGCACCGTCGGTAGGTGGCGGCGACCTGATCGTGTTCGCTGTTCACCTTCGGCGCCTTGGCGATCCACTCCTCCAGATCGTGCTGGAGGGCGAGCCGCTCGGTGCCGTGCGCCCGCAGCCCCATGCGCAGGTCCCGCCCGCCCGGGCCGACCGCCAGGGTCTGCACGTCAATGCCGGTGTCCCACTGTTCGTTCGGTTCCAGATGGATCGAGTACGCGAAGCCGTTGCGGTCGTACCGGGCCGGCTGGGAGGAGGAGATGATCGTCTCGCGCCGGAAGTTGCCACGCCGGTAGCCCAGCCGCAGCCGGTCCGTCTCCACCTCGGAGTAGATCTCGCCCTTCTTGTTCAGGATCTCGTCCTTGACCTCGAACAGGTCGGCGAAGTCGCAGGCGGCGTCCATCCGGATCTCCAGGTCGACCGCCTTCTCGTCGTGGTTCAGGATGGTGATGTGCTCCCGGAAGCTGCCACCGACGGCCCGCTCCCGGATGATCGACAGCTTCGCGTCCACGTAGTGCGTGGCCAGTCCGGGCACCAGGAAGAAGCGCGACTCGTAGTACTGGAGGTCGTCGTAGGAGAGGGCGTTCAGTCGCTCGCCGTTGACGGTCAGCACCCACTTGGAGAGAAAGCGGGTGTCGATGGAGAACAGGCCGGTCGGCTCGGTCGGGGTGGCCTCGATGTCCCCGGTCGCCTCGCTGACGACGAAGTTGTTGCCGTCGAGGATCCGTACGGTGTGGCTGGGCGCCATCACTGCACCCCCTTCCGGTAGCGCTGCGGCCCCATCGCGTGCGGCGGTCCGGGGAAGATCCGTTCCAACTGGACCACCAGGCGTGCGTTACCGGTGATCGTCATGTCCCCCCGCAGCAGCGCCGCCAATCCGTTCTCGCGGCCGGTGACCAGTTCCTCGAAGAGCGCGGGGCTCGCGCCCACCACCGTGTCCGCCTCCATGTCCTCGCGGCTGACCTGGATGTTTCCCCGGTCGATCCGCACCAGCCAGTGCGTGGTCTGCGGCCCCTCGTGCAGGTCGAAGCGCAGGGCTCCGGAGGTCTTCGCCAGCAGAGGTTCGTACCCCTGCTGGTCGAGGTCCTCGAAAAACCGCGTGGTCGCGTCCGCCATCGGGCCCTCCTCCCGGTCGCTCGTGTCCCGCAGGAGGGGTCCCCGCCGCCCGGTGGCTCAACCTCACCCGCTTGGGGTGAGGTTGAGGCGTGGCCGCCGCCACCGACCGTGGAACGTCAGGTGCGGGCGTGCCGAGCAGCGCGAAGCCGGCTCCCAGGGGCTCGGGAGCCGGCTTCGATCGCGGGAGGGTCAGTTGTTGGGATCGTCGGCGCTGATGTCGGCCAGCACCGACTGGGGCTCCCGCTCGACCGCCAGATCGCCCATGGACACCAGGCCGATCAACCGGCCCTCCTCCACCACGGGCAACCGCCGAACGGCGTACGTCCGCATCAGGTCGGCGGCGGCGACGGCGTCGTCGTACTGACTCACCGTCACCACGTCCTTGGTGGTGATCTGGTTGAGCCGGGTGGTGTTCGGATCCATGCTCTCCGCCACGCCTCGGACCGTGATGTCCCGGTCCGTGACGATGCCGACCACGCTGTCGCCGTCGGTCACCACCACGTCGCCGATCGCGGAGTCACGCATCTCCTGGGCCGCCGCGACGAGCGTGTCGTTGCCGTCCATGGTCACCAACCGGGTCGTCATGAACTCTCCGACCGTTGTCATGGTGCCTCCCTCTCGGTCTGGGGCAACCACGGGTCTACCCGACCGCCACGACCAGTAACGTGACCGGTCAGCCGCGCGGCGGGACGCCGTACAGCCGCTCCACGTGCAGCCGCAGCGCCAGCCGTCGCTCGGCCACCATGGCCCGGCGGAAGTCGTCCCAGTCCGGATGTTCCCCCTGCACAGTCCGGTACAGATCGACCAGTTCGGCGACCGTGTCGTCGGCGGGCTCCGCCGCGACCGGGGTCAGCTCGGCCCGCACCTCCGCCACCGCGTACGCCCAGCCGTCGTCGCTGGCGACGTGGAAGCTGGCACGAGGGTCACGGCGCAGGTTGGCGGTCTTCGCCCGGCCGTCGGTGACCGACACCCGGATCAGCCCGGCCGCGCGGTCGTAGGCGTAGACCACGTTGGACAGTTGGGGTCGCCCGTCGCGTCTGATGGTCGCCAGCACCCCCAGTGACCTGCCCGCGATGAGGTCACTGAGGGCGTTGCGGGTTCGCTCGTCGGTCACGGCATCCTCCGATCGGTCGGGCGGTCAGCCCTCGGCGGCCACCAGTTCGGCGATTTGCACGGCGTTGAGCGCCGCGCCCTTACGCAGGTTGTCGCCGGAGCAGAAGAGCGCCAGGCCGTGCTCGACGGTCTCGTCGGCGCGGATCCGGCCGACGAACGTCGGATCCTGCCCGGCCGCCTGCAACGGGGTCGGCACGTCGGAGAGCGCGACACCGGGCGCGCCGGCGAGCAGCTCGTACGCCCGCTGCGGGCTGATCGGCCGGGCGAACCGGGCGTGGATCTGAAGCGAGTGACCGGTGAAGACCGGAACCCGTACGCAGGTGCCGGAGACCTTCAGCTCGGGAATTTCCAGGATCTTCCGGCTCTCGTTGCGGAGCTTCTGCTCCTCGTCGGTCTCCGCCGACCCGTCGTCGACGATCGAGCCGGCCAGCGGAAGCACGTTGAAGGCGATCGGTCGGGCGAACGAGCGGGGAGCGGGGAAGTCGACCGCACCGCCGTCGAAGGTGAGCCCGGTGGCGGTCTCGGCGACCTTACGGACCTGCTCGTCCAGCTCGGCGACGCCGGCCAGCCCGGCACCGGAGACCGCCTGGTAGGTCGCGACGACCAGGGCGAGCAGCTCGGCCTCGGCGTGCAACGGACGCAGTACCGGCATCGCGGCCATGGTGGTGCAGTTCGGGTTGGCGATGATGCCCTTGGGTCGGGTGCCGGCGGCATGCGGGTTGACCTCGGCGACGACCAACGGCACCTGCGGGTCCATCCGGAACGCCGAGGAGTTGTCGATGACCACCGCACCCGCGGCGGCGACCCGCGGCGCCAACTCCTTGGCGGAACCCTTACCGGCGGAGAAGAGCACGATGTCCAGCCCCGAGTAGTCCGCGGTGGCCGCGTCCTCGACCGTGATCTCCTCGCCGCGCCACGGGAGCGTACGCCCGGCCGAGCGCGCCGAGGCGAACAGCCTCACCTGTTCCGCCGGGAAGTTCCGCTCCGCCAGCACCTGCCGCATCACGCCACCGACCTGGCCGGTGGCACCCACAATGCCGATCCTCATGCCCGCGAGGCTACCCAGCTCGGCACCTGGACCGGGAGCGCTTTCCCACCGCTCTCGGCCACCGGCGGGCCGGGCGGGCCGTCCGTATCCGGACAGCCGCTCCCGATCTGCCGCATCCGGCGGAAGAAGCGCGCCGCGTGCCCCTCCTCCGCCGCAACATCTCTGCCCCTGGCCGCGCCGCCGCGACCGACGTCACACTTCCGGCCGCTGGCCCGTTCGTCGCGGCAGGTGGGGCACGGTGGCCGTGATCGACTCTGTTTCGCCGGTACCGCGCCTCCGGACCGACCCGGGTCCCGCCTTCCGTCGGATCGGCGTGGCGGTCGGGCGGCCGGTGTTCATAGGCTTTCCTGGCAGTGGACACCGGCGGCGAAGCTCGCCCCGCCGACCGGACCCGACCTAATGCGGGAGATCACCCCATGGGACCTCATGCCCGGATGTTCCTCGCCGTCGGCGGTGTGGCCGCGGGCGCGGCCGGGAACCTGCTGGCGATCCTGCTGCTGCCGTGGGCCCACTACGGCTCCATCACGATCCGACTGGACCGATTCCCGGGCTGGTGGTGGCATGTCACCGCCGTCGCGGCGCTCTACGTCACGGCGGTCTGTGTGCTGCTGTCACCGGCGGCGCGGCGACGCCTGCCGATCGCGGGCAGCGCGGCGGCCGGGCTCGCCGCCGCCGGCTCAGCCGCCGCCCTCGCCGTGCGATACGACGAGAGCAGCCTCTTCTTCGATCAGTGGGTTCCGGCGGTCATGCCGGCGCCCGGAACCGGCGCAGCTCTCGCCACGCTGTCGGTGCTGGTCTGTCTGACCGCCGTCGGCTCCCGCTGGCCCCGACGGGTGGCCGGATCGGCACCGCTCCGGCCCGACGGTGCCGGCCGGAGCGGCGGCAGCGGACGGGCCGGAGCGGCTGTGGTCAGCCCGCCGACGGGTGGTCGATCAGCTCGCCGAGACCGGTGGCGACCAGTTCGTCCCTGATCATTGCGGCGTCACCCTCGACGACCAGGGTCAGCGACTCCGGGCGCAGGTGGGTGGCGGCGGCCGCGGAGACCTGTGCCACCTCGGCGGCGAGCAGTTCCTCGCGCAGCCGGGCGTGGTAGTCGTCCGGCAGGTCGTGCACCACCAGCGTGCTCAGGGCCCCGGCGATCGCCCGTGGGCTCTGCAGTTCGACCGAGAGCTGGCCCGCCCGCCAGGACCGGGCCACCGCCAGCTCGTCCTCAGTCACCCCACCGGCCTGCGTACGGGCGATCTCCCCGACCGCCTCGACCAGCGCCGGTGCGGTGACGGCGGTCTGCACCCCCGAGCTGACCGCGAACCGGCCGAACCGGCGGGACGAGGCGAAGTCGCCCCGGATGCCGTACGTGTAGCCACGGACCTCCCGGATGAGGTGGTTGAGCCGGGACGTGAACGCGCCGCCGAGCACCGTGCCGGCGAGGGCGATCGGCACGTGGTCCGGGTGGGCCCGGTGCGGCGCGGGATGACCGAGCCGCAGCGTGGACTGCACCGACCCGGGCCGGTCGACGAGGATGATCCGGCGCTCGGCACGCGGCGGCACCTCGATCGGCGCGCCCCGGTCCACCGGTCCGCCGCCGGTGCCGGCGAACGCCGTGGCGGCGAGCGCGTCAAGGTCGAGCCGGTCCAGGTCACCGGCGACGACGAGCGTGCCCGGACGGATGAACCACTCCGAGTGGAAGACGGTGACGTCCTCGACGTCGAGGCCGGCCACCGACTCGGGGTCGCCGTACATCGGGCGGCCCCACCGGCTGTCGGCGCCGAACAGGTCGGCGCGCAACGCCGCGTCGGCCCGCGGTCCCGGGTTGGCCCAGTCCATCCGCAACGCGGTCGCCTCGTCGTCGCGGACCCGGCGGACGTCCTCCGGCTCCAGCTTCGGGGTACGCACCGCCTCGGCGAGCAGCTCCACCGCCGCGCCCAGCCGGCCCACCGGCACCTGCACGCTGGCCTGGAAGGTGTCCCAGTCCAGCCCGGTCACCAGCTCGGTGCCGAGCGCCTCGATGGCCAGCGCGTACGCGGTCGCGTCGCGCTGCGTGGTGCCCTCCTCCAGCGCCTTGGCCAGCACCCCGCCGAGCCCTTCCCGGCCCACCGGCTCACGCCCGGCACCCGCGTCGAGCAGCAGCATCGCCACGGCGAGGTTCTGCCCGGGCAGGTGCGCGGCGACTACCTGGCCACCGGCGACGGAACGGCGGACCACCTGAGGGAAACGGTACGGGCGGGCCGCACCCGGGCCGGGACGATCAGCGATCAGGGTCACCGGTTGGTCCTTTCGTTCGTGACTGCAGGGCTCGCGGGTGCCAGGTCACGGCGCTTCGCCCGGCCGCGCCGCTCACGCCTCGCCGTCACGGCTTCTCCGCCGGAAGGTAGGTCAGGGTGGCGCGGTCGTCGGCGGCGAGCGCCTCCGCCGCCACCTCGGCGATCTGCTCGGCGGTCACCGCCAGCCAGGCCGGCAGCCGCTCCGCCACCGTGGCCGGGTCGCCGAACTGGGTCGCGTACCGGCCGAGCGCGTCCGCCCGGCCGTCCACCGTGGACATCTGCCGCCACCAGGCGGTGGTCAGCAACGCTTTCGCGCGGTCCAGTTCGGCGGCGGTGACCGGCACCGTCGCCAGTTCGTCGACCACCTCGGCGAGCCCGGCGGCCAACCGCTCGCCGCTGACCCCCGGGCGGGCGGTGGCGGTGGCGATCAGCGGTGCCGGTGCGTGCGCCAGGTCCACCCCGTACGCCCCGACCAGATCGGGTTGGGCGATCCGCTCGCCGTCGGCGAGCCGCTGGTAGAGACGGCTGCCCCGGCCGCTGCCGAGCACGGTGGCCAGCACGGTCACCACGTCGTAGCCCGGGCTGCCGAAGGGATGGGTGCGGTGCGCGACGTACACGCGGGGTGCCGGCACGTCGGTGACCACCGTCTCCTCGACGGGCACTCCGGCGGACGGCACGACGCGACCGTCGGGGGCCGGAGGGATCTCCGGCCGGGGCGGAATCGCACCGAAGTACTTCTCGGCCAGGGTGACGACCTCGTCCACCGTGGTATCGCCGACCACGGTGAGCACCGCGTTGTTCGGCGCGTAGTAGGTCTGGTGGAACGCCTGGAAGGTGGCCAGGTCGGCGGCGTTCAGGTCGGCCATCGAGCCAATGGTGGCGTGGTGGTAGGGGTGGCCCGGCGGATAGAGCAGCGGCAGCAGCCGCAGCCAGGCGTCGCCGTAGGGCACGTTCTCGTAGCGCTGCCGCCGCTCGTTCTTGACCACGTCCCGCTGGTTGTCCAGTGTCTCCTGGGTCAGCGCCGGCACCAGCCCGCCCATCCGGTCGGCCTCCAGCCAGAGCGCCAGCTCAAGGTGCTCCGCCGGAACCGTCTCGAAGTAGTTGGTGCGGTCCGGGTTGGTGGTGGCGTTCAGCGAGCCGCCGGCACCCTGGACCAGCTTCATGTGCTCGGTCTTCGCGACGTGCGTCGAGCCCTCGAACATCAGGTGCTCGAAGAGATGGGCGAAGCCGGTCTGTCCGGTCGGCTCGTGCCGGGAACCCACGTCGTACCACAGGTTGACCGCGACCGCCGGCGCGGTGCGGTCCTCGCTGACCACCACCCGCAGGCCGTTGTCCAGTCGGGTCGTCGAGATGGGCCAGGGGTAACCGCTGTCGGGCATGGCACCGACGCTATCCGATCTCCCGGCCCGGCAGGCCCCGGGACGCCCCCACCGGCGAGCCGAGCCGGTACGGCGCGCCACGATCGGACGAGCCGGCACCCCGACGCGGGCCGGCACCTGCCGGCAGCCGGCATCGACGGAACGGCCCTGGGTATGCGGAAGACATGCCGATGAACCGTTGGCCGCAGCCCGCCGCCATCGCCGAACGAGCGGCCCGGGCGCTGGCCCGGCTGCGCCGGGGCCGCATGCTGCACCCGGCCGGCCGCTCCTTCGCCGGCGAGGTGCTCGTCTGGGGGACCTCCGGCCCGCCGACCGGCGTCCGCCTGCTCGACCGGCCCGGCCGCTATCCGGCCACCATCCGCATCTCCAAGGGGACGCCGACCCCGGGCGGCTGGCCGGACGTGCTCGGGCTCGCCGTGCGGATACACCGACCGACCGGTCGGCCGTTCGATCTGCTGGTCAGCTCCAGCACCGCCGCGCCGGTACTGCGTCACCTGCCGCTGCCCCGGCGTCGGTTCACCGGCACGTACAGCTCGATCATGTCCTACCGGACCGGTCGGCGGCGGCTCTGGCTCGCCGCCCTGGCCGACCCCGAATCACCCGACCTGGGCCACGACCTGGCCGGCCTCCCCGACGCGGTTGCCGCGGACCGACCCGGCCTGGTCCTCGCCGTCGCGTCCGCCGCCGGCTCGTGGCGGCCGTTCGGACGGGTGAGCATCGGCGATCAGCTCAGCGCCCGGAACGACGCCAGGCTGGCCTTCGATCCGCTGGGCAACCTCCCGGAGGAACTGCGGTTGGGCGGACCGCTGGGCTGGCTGCGGCGGCACACCTACCGGGGATCACGTCGAGGGCGCGGCGCCAGCGTTCAGTCCGGCGGCTCGACGGGGTTCACGGTCTGATCCGAGGTGCGCCGTTCCAGCACCGTGTCCGGGGCGGCGTTCTGGTCGGCCTCCCGGGTGTCGGACTCGGCGAGGATCGCGTCGGCCTGTGCCTGCGCGTCGTCGCTGCCGACGGCCGCCTCCTCCGGCAGCAGGTGGGCGCGGGACTCCACCCGTTCCTGGTCGCTTCGCTCATCACTCATGCCGCTCCTCATACCCCACCCGTATGCCCGGCACTCAGGTCAGGCAGGGCACCTTGTCGACGCGGTGGCGCCGAGCAAGGTGCCCTGCCGATGACTCGGGCTCGCCGGTGGGACGGACCCGCGTCAGCGGAACGGGCCGCGCACCTCGTAGGTGATCCCGCCGGAGGAGGAGCCGGAGGTGCCCCGCTGCGACGAGAAGTAGAGCCGGGTGCCGTCCGGCGAGAAGGCCGGTCCACAGATCTCCGACGAGGACTGGCCGGTGATCCGCAGGAAGGGCGCGACCACGCCGGCGGGCGTGATGATGTTGATCTCCATGTTGCCGCCGTCCTCGGCCACGTAGAGGTCGCCCGAGCGGGTGCCGGTGATGTTGTCCACCCCGGTCAACGGCGCGGTGCCGGAGACCAGCGAGTCGTCGTACGCCAGGTCGATGCGCTGGTTGACCGCGTCGTACGCCCAGACCCGGTTGTCGCCCTTGGTGGTGAACCAGCAGGTGCCGTCGGCGTACCAGCAGCCTTCGCCGCCGTTGAAGCGCTTGGCACCGGAGACCTGGTTGCGGGTCAGCGTGCTCGCCGCCGACGGGTCGGTCACCCGCGCCCAGGTCACCGAGCCGCTGGTGGCGGTCCCGCCGACCAGTACCTCCAGGGTGCCGGCGGAGAGGTTGCCCCAGCTGTTCGGCCGGAAGCGGTAGAAGCAGCCGTTGGACTCGTCCTCGGTCAGGTAGATCACGCGGCGGTCCGGGTCGCAGGCGGCGGCCTCGTGCTTGAACCGCCCCATCGCCGGCCGTTGCACCGCCGTGGTGCCGCCCTGCGGGTACGTCTCGTAGACGAACCCGCGGCTGACCTCCTCGCAGGAGAGCCAGGTCCCCCACGGGGTGGCGCCGCCGGCGCAGTTCTGGTTGGTGTTGGAGAGGATCCGGTACGCCGAGGCGACGCTGCCGTCGGAGTTGAAGCGCACCGCCGAGGCACCGCCGCCCGGGGTGATCTCGGAGTTCGAGACGTAGATCCAGCCGGTGCCGGCGACGAAGCAGGCGCCGCCGTCGGGCGCGTCGTGCCAGGTGTACGACGTTCCCGGGACGGCCTGGCGGGACCGGGCGATCACCCGGCTGGTGAATCCGGTGGGCAGTTGGATGCCGTTGGTGTCGGCGGTCCGGAGCGAGCCGTACGGGCTGGCTCCGGGCTGGGCGGGTGCGGCCATGGCGGCGCCCGCCCACAGGCTGCCGGAGAAGGCGGCGGCGCCACCGGCGACGGTGGCACGCAGGACGGTACGACGATCCATCGGGACCTCCGGTTGAGCAGCGTTCGGTGGCGCTGAAACTACCGAGGGCTCCATCGACTAGGGTGAACGTGAGACGAGGCTTTGCCGACAAGGGGATGAGCGCTCGGACACGGTCAGGTACGCTTACCGCCGTGACGCGTTCGTATCGATGGTTTAGGCAGCCGGCTCGCAGGCCGGTGACCTCACCATGATCTGACGTCACCAGTGTCGAGCCGGCCGGGCAGGAGCTTTCGTTCCTGCCCTTTCGCGTACGAGCAGCCGGCTCGACCCGGGCACCGGCCCCGGGTGCGGTCGGCGGAAGGATGCCCACCGTGACGAACCCGGAGAACCACCGGGTCATCGACCAGCGGATCGACCGTGTCGTACCGCTGACCACCCCGGCCCTGCTGCTCCATGAGCTGCCCCTGGACGACACCCTCACGGCGGCCGTACTGGCCGGTCGCCGGGCGGTCGGCCAGGTGCTCGACCGGGCCGACGACCGGCTGCTGGTGGTGGTCGGGCCGTGCTCCGTGCACGACCCCGCCGCCGCCCTCGACTACGCACACCGGCTCCGCGCGGCGGCCGAACGGGTCGCCGAGGACCTGCTCGTCGTGATGCGGGTCTACTTCGAGAAACCACGCTCCACGGTGGGTTGGAAGGGTCTGATCAACGACCCGGGGCTGGACGGCTCCGGTGACGTCAACACGGGCCTGCGTCGGGCCCGGGCGCTGCTGCTCGACGTGCTGCGGCTCGGCCTGCCGGTGGGTTGTGAGTTCCTCGACCCCATCACCCCGCAGTACATCGCCGACACCGTCGCCTGGGGCGCGATCGGGGCGCGCACCGTGGAGAGCCAGGTGCACCGCCAGCTCGCCTCCGGGCTGTCCATGCCGATCGGGATGAAGAACCGGCCGGACGGCAGCATCGCCACGGCGGTCGACGCCATCCGCGCCGCCGGCGTGCCGCACGTCTTCCCCGGCATCGACGTCTCCGGCACGCCGGCGATCATGCACACCCGGGGCAACGCGGACGGGCACCTGGTGCTGCGGGGTGGCGGCGGCCGGCCGAACTACGACGCCGCCTCGGTGGCCGGTGCGCTGGACCAGTTGCGGGCCGCCGGGCTGCCGGAACGGCTGGTGGTGGATGCCAGCCACGCCAACAGCGGCAAGGACCACCGCAACCAGCCCGTGGTGGCCGCCGACGTGGCCGGGCAGATCGCCGGCGGCCAGCGCGGCATCGTGGGGATCATGCTGGAGAGCTTCCTGGTACCGGGGCGACAGGACCTCGACCCCACCCGCGAACTCACCTACGGCCAGTCGGTCACGGACGCCTGCATCGGCTGGGACACCACCGACGAGGTGCTGGCCGAACTCGCCGCCGCTGTCCGCACCCGCCGCGCCACCCGCACCCTGCCCACCCCCGCCTGATCCCCCGCCCTCCGCCCCGTTGATCATGGAGTTGTTGTTCAGGAAGGCGACTTCTGACACAACAACTTCATGATCGACGGGGAGTGGGTGGGGTGGGCCGGTGTTTTGCCGGGTGGGGGGCGGGTAGGTGTCGTGGGTGACCGATGACGTACCCGTGACCGAGGCACCCACGACGCAGGCGCGGCTGCCCGAAGCCGTCCTGGCCGACGTGCCCGTGGTGGACACCGCCGCCATCGATCCACCCACCACCGAGCTGCCCGGAACGGTGGCCGCCGTGGGTGACGAGGTGGAGACCGAGGAGGTGGACACCCGTCCGCTCGACGAGCTGCTCGACGACCTCTACCACGGTCAGGAGCGGATCAGTCAGGTGGACATCTACCGCCGCGCGGTCGCCGCGGAGCTGCCGGCCCAGTTGCTGTCCCGGCTCAACGCCCTGCCGCAGGGCGAGTACGCGGTCGACGAGGTGA
This sequence comes from Micromonospora aridisoli, assembly GCF_056150025.1. NCBI lineage: Bacteria > Bacillati > Actinomycetota > Actinomycetes > Micromonosporales > Micromonosporaceae > Micromonospora > Micromonospora aridisoli. The sequence continues at coordinate 54,267 of NZ_JAXCFK010000015.1, forward strand.
CCGACCTGCTGGGCGGCTCGGCGGGCTGATCCGCCGGCCGGCGACGAGGAGAGGAACGCGATGACGCAGCGCGAGGAAGACCGACACCCCCACCCGCCCGCGCTCGGCCAGCCACCGGAGGGCACGGACACCCTGCCCGAGCCTGACTTCGCCAATGAGCACGACCGCACCGCCGTGGACCGGGACATCATCACCGGTGCCGACGAGGACGAGCGGGAGCCGGAGTCGCCCCGCGGCTGGTCCGGCATGCAGCGCTGAACCCGATCAGAGCACTGAAACGAGGCCGGCCCGTGACATCACGGGCCGGCCTCGCCGGGTCCGTCGCCTCAGTCCTTCCGGTCGCCGCCCTCGGCGGCTTTGTCATCGCCCTCAGCCGCCTGCTGAGCCACGGCGTAGCCCATCTGGAGGAAGTCGGAGGCCGCCACCGCAGTCAGGGCCGTGGCGACGAGTCGGGTCAGTCGCGGCGCGAGCACCAGTCCGCCGGTGAGCCCGGTGGCCACCCACACCGCCAGGCAGAACGGGCAGCTGAGCAGCTCACCGATGGCATGGCGGGTGGAGCTTCCCGAATCGCGTACCTGCTCCATCACCTCGCCGCTGCCGATCGGCCGGTCGTACCGGGTGAAGGGGGCGCGCAGCGGGCTGGTCACGGCGTCCTTGGACAACAGCCGGCTGAGTTTGTGCGTGGCGACGGCAAGCAGCACCACGTCCGACGTGGCGGGCCGTTCCGGCACGGTCCGCCCGGTCACCTTCACCAGGCCGGCGATCGCACCGGCCACCCCGGCGTAGGTGCCCATCGCCACCAGATAGCCACCGAGCGGGCGGTGCTCGTGCGGCGCGTACGCCTGGCGCAACCGCGCCACCTTCTGCTTCAGCTCGCTCACCCAGCCTCCTCCTCAGGTCACGCTGGAATTCGCCGCCCCACGGCAGCGGCTCGACGGATCAACCGGCCTGCAGGTTGTCGGCGACCTCGCGGGCGAGGCTGTCCAGCGCCTCGTCGGCGAGCCGGTCGACGTCTTCGCCGCCGCCGCCCAGTTCGAGCCGGAGCCGCGAGCCACCGGCGTCGACCGGCTCCACCCGCAGCTCGGCCGACCAGTCGGAGCCGCGCGCCGTCCACCGGGCCTGCATCCGCCCGGCGTCGCCCTCCCGGGACGGGTCACTCGACAACAGCGGCTCGGGCAGCCACGCGGAGATACGGTCGGGATCGGTGGCCGTGTTGAAGACGACCTCCGGGGGTGCGGACACTCCCCGCTCCGCGTACCCCATCAGGCGTCCCGGAGCCGGCTCGGGTCGACCTCGCGGCCGGGGTGTCGGGCGAGGTACTCGGTCTCCAGCTCGGCGGTGCGCCGCAGATGGTTGGCGAGCGCCGAATCGGTCGCGTGGCGCAACGTGTCCAGCCGGGTGCGGTGCAGACTCTGCATCTCGCGGATCAGATCCTCCTCGGCCAGTTCGGCCGGATCGACGCCGAGCAGGTCGGCGTCGAGCGCCGCCCGGTCGTCGCCCCATTCGGGGATCCGCTGCTCGGGGCTCACCTCCGTACCACCGGCCGGAAATCCGTCCTGTCGTTCCGAAGCCGTCATGTCGCCCCCTCGTCCGTCCTGGGCTGGCGTCTGTACGGTTGCCCACCCCGGGTGTGGCCAAACCACCGCCGCACTACGACGCCGCGTCGGAGAGCCCGGCCGGTTTCGGTACCCTCGTGGCATGAAGCGGCTCTGGACCCCGGCGTGGATCGCCCGCCACGTGGCCATGGTCGTGCTGGTGACCACCTTCCTCGGGCTCGGCTGGTGGCAGGTCAGCCGGGCCGCCGCGGGCAACGCCATCAGCTGGGGTTACGCCGTGGAGTGGCCGATCTTCGCCGGCTTCGTGGTCTTCGTGTGGTGGCGCGAGGTACGCCACGCGCTACGGCCGGCGCCTCCGTCGAACGGGTCGGCGGCCGCGCCGGCATCTGCCGGTGACCCGACCGGATCGGCCGGTACCACCGGGCCCGCCCCGGTCGACGCCGTTCCTCACGACCGACCGCGGTCGGGGATCCGCCGTCCGGTACGCGTCGTCCGGGTCCCCGCCGGTGCCGGTGACGACGACGCGGACCTGGCCGCCTACAACCGCTACCTGTCATGGTTGAACGCCAATCCGGGCGCGAAGCCCGGCGATTATCCCGGCTGAGCCGGGTCCGGAAGGACGGACGAGAAGTGCGCGCTGCCCTCACCCGCTACCGCGTGATCGCCTGGGTCGTCGGCGTGGTGCTGATCCTGCTGGTCGTGATCGGCATGCCGCTCAAGTACGGCTTCGACAACCCGATCGTGGTGGAGACCGTGGGCCAGGCGCACGGCTTCCTCTACATGGTGTACCTGGCCGCCGCGTTCGACCTGTCCCGGCGGGCCGACTGGCCGCTCAAGCGGATGATCCTGGTGATGCTGGCCGGCACGGTGCCGTTCGTCTCGTTCTGGGCCGAGCGTCGGGTGAGCGCCCTGGTCACGGCCGAGCAGCGGCAGCGGGAGCAGGCCCCCGAGCCGGTCGCCGGCTAGGGTCGTCTCATCTGCGGGGTCGCCACGGGTCCGTGCCGGCCAGCGGGTCTTCCCAGCCGCCGTAGCTGTTCATCTCCCGCGCCCGACGCAGCGCCCGGCTCACCTGGCCGAACTGGTGCTCGTCGTCGCTGCTGAACAGCAGCTCGTCCGTCCCCGCCCGACGGCCCCACAGCTCGTACGCCGGCGGCCGCCACCGGTCACCCGCCGCCGCGAGCAGTACCGGCACCAGGAAGACCGCGCCGAGGAGGAGGTACGCCCCGGCGGTGAGCCGTTGCAGCCCTCCGGTGAACCCGAGCAGCAGGCCCACTCCGCCGATCACCACCGTAGAGACCAGGACCGCCCGGGTGGCGACCCGGTCGTGTGGTCCGCGGGTGCTGTGCAGGTGGGTCAGCTCGGCGACGCGCCAACTGTTGCGGCCCACCGTGAACCGGTCGACCGTGACGATGATCCCGGGACGGGCGTAGAGCAACGTCGGCTCGGCACCGGCGTCGCGAGCTGACCGCGGCGGTCGCGTTGTCGCGCCTTCTGGGTTCACGAAACCTCCTCCCACGGCGGTGGCACCGGGTCGGTCCGGCCGGCCTCGTCCATCGACTCCGGTCGACGGGAATCCCGGCCGCGCGATTCATTGTGGGCCGCTCGCGCCACTCCGGCTGCGATGTTTCCGATGGTCAGGGGCCTGCGTGAGGGCTTGGCCCGCCGGAAAGAGCGCACCAAGTCCGGCTTGTCGGTCAAAGCGTCCCGCCAGCCGACGGCATATGCCGAGAGCGACCAATACGACATGTCGCCGATAACAGCTTCTATCGCCCTCAGCGCTGCGTGCTCCGCCACAGCACTCCCATTGGTCCCGGCTTTCTCTGCGGATGACTCCCGTCCCGTACTACGTTGGGCAGGTCGGCCCGGCCGGCCGCCGTCCGTCCGGACGGCACCGGGTCGTCGCCGTCGCGGAGCCTCAGCCGCCCGCGCCGGCTCCGGGAGAGGAGCATTCGAGCTCTTGTCGTCCCTGACGCACACGCTGCGTGCCCTGACGGTCGCCGCCTTCTCGCTGGCGCTGGTCGTGCCGGCAACGGTGGCCCGGGCCGAACCTTCCCCCGCCGAACTGACCCGGCGGATCGAGAAGGCCTCCGTCGAGCTGGAACGCGTGGTGGAGGCCCACAACGAGCTACGGGAGAAGATCAAGGAGAACCGCGCCGCCGTGGCACGGCTGCAGGACCGGATCGGCCCGCTGGAACAGCAGGCCGAGCAGAGCCGGGCAGACGTCGGCGAGTTGGCGGTGACCGCGTACAAGACCGGCAACCTGGGGGCCGTCGACGCGCTGCTGCACGCCGGCGACTCGGCCTCCGTGCTCGACCGGCTCGGCACCCTGGACCACCTGACCCGGCAGCGGCAGGCCACCATCGCCAGTTACACCGCCGACCAGCGGCGGCTGCTCGACGAGAAGACCCGGCTGGACGTCACGCTCAGCCGGCAGGCGGCGCAGTCGCGGGAGCTGACCTCGGCGAAGCAGCGGATCGAACGCGATCTCGCCAAGCTCTACGAGCTGCGTCGGCAGGCGTATGGGCGGGCGACCGAACGGCCGACCAACCGGGCCAGCAGCGCCAACGACGCCCCCGCCGTCTCCGGCCAGGCCGGCGTAGCGGTCCGGTACGCCTACGGCGCGCTGGGCAAGCCGTACGGGTGGGGGAAGTCCGGGCCGGACAGCTACGACTGCTCCGGGCTCACCTCGGCCGCGTGGCGGGCAGCGGGCAAGTCGCTACCGCACAACACGCGGATGCAGTGGGGTGTGGTGACCCACATCAGCCGGGGCGACCTGCGTCCCGGGGACCTCGTCTTCTACAGCGGCCTGGGTCACATGGCCATCTACGTGGGCAACGGGCAGGTCATCCACGCGCCGACCTTCGGACGCAACGTGGAGAAGCGCTCGATCGACCTCATGTCACCCTACGGCTACGGTCGGGTGCGCTGAGCGCCATCCGCTCGCGCCGTCACCAGCCAGCGTCGCCGGCATCCAGAACGGCGAACGGCCGGCGTCCCCCTATCGGACGCCGGCCGTTCGCCGTTATGTCGCCTGCTCAGGCCGCCTGCAGACCCTCCGCACGGGCCAGCTCGCGGAGCCGGCCGAGCGCCTGGATCTCCAACTGCCGGATCCGCTCCCGGGACAGGGAGAACCGCGAAGCCACCTCGGTCAGCGAGTGCTCCCGGCCGTCCTCCAGCCCGTAACGGGCCCGCATGATGCCGGCCGAACGGTCGTCCAGGTGATTGAGCAGACCCTCAATCCGCTGCCGCTCCAACCCGGTGAGGACGATCTCCTCCGGCGACGGCGCGTCGCTGTCGGCGACCAGGTCACCGAGATTGGTGTCGCCGTCGTCACCGACGGGCGTGTCCAGCGACACGGTGTCCTGCGACCAACGGACCAGTTCGTTGACCCGTTCAACGGTCACGCCCAGCGCCGCCGCGATCTGCTCCGGCTCCGGGTCGCCACCCAGTTCGCGGGTCAGCTGACGGGCCACGTTGCGCATCCGGTTGACGTCCTCCACCAGGTGCACCGGCAGTCGCACGGTGCGCTCCTGCTGGGCGATCGCCCGGCTGATCGCCTGGCGGATCCACCACGTCGCGTAGGTCGAGAACTTGTATCCACGCTCGTAGTCGAACTTCTCGACCGCCCGGACCAGTCCGGTGTTGCCCTCCTGGATCAGGTCCAGCATGGGCATCCCGGAGCGGACGTAACGTCGGGCGATCGACACGACCAGTCGCAGGTTGGCCCGGATGAACAGGTCCTTGGCCCGCTCACCGTCGGCGACCAGCCGCTCCAGTTCCTCCCGGGTGGCTCCGTCGGGGACGCGGTCCTCGCCGAGCAGGTGCTCGGCGTACAGGCCGGCCTCGATGGCCTTGGAGAGATCGACCTCCTTGGCGGCGTCCAGCAGCGGCGTCCGGGAGATCTCGTGCAGGTAGACTCCGACCAGGTCGCGCTCCTCGGCGACCTCGTCAGTTCGCATTCCGATGTTCTTGTCCACGTTGCCCACGGTCCCCTCGCTCGCGCCGGTTGCCCGGTTCCTTGCCATCCCCACGCCCATCAGCCCTCCCCCGTAACCTCCGCTGTGCCCATCGGTGCTGACATCTACACAACAGATGAGACGTGTCGGGGATTCCATGTCGTGGGTCGAAAGTGTCACGAATGCCTGATAATCCGCTGAGAGCACGGTCCACGTTTGCTGTCAGCACCCTGCCTGACTGCTGCCAGCAGGCACCCCGTAGGTCGACGGATCGACGGATCGCCGTCCGTCCCGGTCCATGGCAGCACTGCCCGACCGGTAGGTGCAGCGACCCGGGTCACCACCGTGTTGCGATCCTGGTCACTGCCTGATACGCGTACGTGGACCGCTCGGTTCATCCACGCCGGTGGTAATACCCCACGCCCTGATGAACAATCCGGGCCGCGGTCCTATGCCCGCCGCCGGCCGGCAACCACCCGGCGGGAGCGAACCGCCTCGGCGGTCGCCTCCATCGCCTTGCGGGTCCGGGACCGGTTGCGGGCGGCCACTCCGACGAAGAGGCAGTCCACGACGGTGAGCTGCGCCAGCCTGCTGGCCATCGCACCGGACCGGTAGGTGGTCTCCCGCACGGCGGTGGTGAGCACGTGGTCGGCGACCTCGGTGACCGGGGAGCGCGGGAAGTTCGTCAGCACCACTGTCGTGGCGCCCCGGAACCGTGCCTGTTCCAGCACCTCGACCACGTCCGAGGTGGTGCCGGTGTGCGAGATGCCGACGGCGACGTCGCCCCGACCGAGCAGGGCCGTGGAGGCCAGGGCGGTGTGCACGTCCGGGAAACAGCAGGCGGTGCGACCGATCCGGTGCAATTTGTGCTGGAAGTCCGAGGCGACGAGGCCGCTCGCCCCGGCACCGTAGATGTCGATCCGGCCGGCACCGACAATGGCGTCCACCACCCGCTCACAGACCGTCGCGTCGAGCTGCTCGGCGGTCTCCTCCACCGCCCGCGCGTCGTTGAAGGCGATGGTCGCGATGATCTGGGCGAGGTCTGCGCCGGGCGGGATGTCTCCGCCGGCCACCCGCGCGTCCGGCGGCTCGACACGTCGGGCGGCCTCCGCGGCCAACCGGATCCGCAACTGCGGGTAGCCCTCTATGCCGACCGAACGGCAGAACCGGATGACGGTCGCCTCGGAGGTTTCGGCGGCGGTGGCGAGGTCCGTGATGGTCCGTCGGGCCGCTTCGGCGGGGTCGACGACCACCAGCCGGGCGACCCGCTGCTCGGCCGGCGACAGTGCCGGAAGCAGACCGCTGATGTGGACGATCAGCCCACCCGGCTCGGGGGCTGCGGAAACCTTCCGGCTCTTCGCCACAACTGAAACTTACTTTCATGAGCTTCGGATCGTCAACCATGACCGCCGCGGCCGTGCCGCTGCCCGGCAGCCTGCCATCCGTTCCGCCCGGTCCGCCTCCCCCGCCGGGCCGGGTCCTCCCGGTCGGGTGGGGGCCGGCACCCGCCGACCGGGCAGGGCACCGGGAGCATCCGGGAACTGCCGCACTAGCCTCGGGTCATGGCGAATCGCAGTGTGTTGCTCACCGGAGCCACGGGCGGTCTCGGCACGGCGGTCACCGCCGTGTTCGCGGAGGCGGGATGGCGCGTGATCGCGCCGCAGCGCCGGCAGCCGGCCGCGGTCACCCGACCCGAGGGTGATGCCCCGGTCCGGGTCGTGGCGGACCTGACCGACCCGCAGGACGCGGCCCGGGTTGCCGAGGTCGCGGCGGGCGACCCCGAGGCGCCGCTGCGCGCGGTGGTCAACCTCGTCGGCGGCTACGCCAGCGGCGGGCTGGTGCACGAGACCTCGGTCGAGGACTTCGAGCGGATGCTCACCCTCAACCTCCGCCCCACCCATCTGGTCACCCGTGCCGCACTCCCGCACCTGGTCGCCGCGGGTGGCGGCGCGGTGGTCTGCGTCGCCGCCCGCGCGGCGCTCACGCCGTTTCCGGGGGTCGCCGGCTACGTGACCGCGAAGGCGGCCGTGCTCGGCTTCGCCGCCGCGGTGGCGGTGGAGTACAAGGCCTCCGGCATCCGCTGCAACACGGTGCTGCCGAGCGTCATCGACACCCCGACCAACCGGGCGGCGATGCCCGACGCCGACCACACCCGCTGGGTCCACCCGGCCGAGATCGCCTCGGTGATCCGGTTCCTCGCCTCGGACGAGTCGGCGCCGACCAGCGGCGCGGCCATTCCGGTCTACGGCCGGGCCTGAGCCGGGACCAGGCTCGACACCGGTGCGGTGTCCCCGGCCGGGGTCGCCCCCGCACGTGTGCGCCGGGCCGGCCCCTCCCCGGCCGCCAGCCAGGCGTGCAGGTGCTCGCGGATCTCCCGGGCGACCTCATCGGCCCGCCGGTCAGCGTCGACCGGCACGAACGACGGGTACTCCGGCAGGGCGCGGTAGGCAAGATCGGCGGCGGTCAGATAGCCGAGGCTCTCGTGGTCGGTGCCCCGGCCCTCGATCCGCCGGTACGCCTCGCCGGGCTCGACGTTCAGCAGGAACGTCACCTGCGGTCGGGGGAAGAGCCGGTACGCGGCCCGGACCAGGCGCTCCCAGCGTTGGCCCCCGTGCGCGCGGAGGCTGGCGTACTGGCACGCGGCGTAGCGGTCCATCACGGCCACCCGTCCGGTGAGCAGCCCGCCGAGCAGCGTCAGCGCGATGGCCAGCCAGCGCAGCAGGGACTCCACCAGCAGCATTCCGTCCCGCCCGAGGAGCCCCTGTGCGTCCGGCCGGCCGAGTAGCTGCGCCACCCGGCCGAGCCAGCGCCGACCACCGGCGTTGCGGTGATAGGTGGCGGGGTACCCGGCCGCGGTGAGCGCCTCGGCGAGCCGGTACGCCTGGGTGGTCTTGCCTGAGCCGTCGATGCCGATCAGGGCCACGGTGCGAAGCCGGCCCCTGCCACATCGGGCTCCCGTCGATCCGGGCATTCCCGTCGATCTGGCCACCCTCGAAAGGTTATCCGACCACCGCACGGGGTGACGCGCGAAAAATCCCGTTCCAACACTGTTCATCCCCTTACGCGAGCGGCGCAGGTGTGGACGACCGGATTGCCGGGTACCGATCGGAGATCCCACCGGTGGCACCCGACAAGGCGACGGGAGAGCGAGATGGCCGAGCGCGACGACGAGACTCTCCTGCACACCCTCAAGAAGGTCGCCGCCGTGCTCAAGCAGTCGGAGATTCCGTTCGCCCTCGGTGGCAGCTTCGCGGTGTACGCGCACGGCGGGCACTCCAGCGAGCACGACGTGGACTTCCTCATCCGGGAGTCCGACGTCGAAACCGCGCTGGAGGCGCTGGTGCAGGCCGGCTTCACCGCCGAACGGCCACCGGAGGACTGGCTGGTCAAGGTCTACGACGGTGGCCGGATGGTGGACCTGATCCATCGTCCGATCGAGACGCCGGTGACCGAGGAGACCTTCGCCGACACGGTCGTGCGGCCGGTTGACGCGATCCACATGCCGGTGCTCTCGGCCACCCAGCTGATGGTGCACAAGCTGCTGAGCTTCTCCCAGCACTACTGCGACTTCGCGCGCGGGCTGCCGCTGGCCCGCTCACTACGCGAGCAGATCGACTGGGAACGGGTACGCAAGGAGACGCAGCACTCACCGTACGCGGAGTCGTTCCTGGTGCTGCTGGACAGGCTGGAAGTCGTGCCCCACACCGGCACGACCGACGGGAGGGGGAGACCGTGACCGCGCACCGCGACTCCGGCGCCGGGCCGCCCGACGAGTATGTCGAGGCGGAGATCCACCGGCTGCTCACCGAGGATCCGGCCGTCGCCGAACAGGGAATCACCGTGGTCCGCACCGAACGCGCCCTCGTGCTGCACGGCGAGGTCGAGAGCGCCCACCGGCGGGACGAGATCCTGCGCCGGGTGGCCGAGCGCTTTCCGGACGTGCCGATCACCAGTGACATCGGGGTGATCCGCGCGCAGGCGCCCACGGAGATCGAGCAACTGCCCTGAGGGAGGTTCGATGGTTATCCGGATCGCCGCAGTGGGCGACGTGCATCTGGACGAGGACGTGGTCGGCCGGTTCCGGCCGGCCCTGGAGGAACTGCCCGGCAGCGTCGACGCGCTGCTGCTCGCCGGTGACCTGACCCGGCACGGCACCGAGGCCGAGGCCCGCTGCGTGGCCCGCGAGTTCGGCGGCCTGGGGGTGCCGGTGATCGCCGTGCTGGGCAACCACGATCACCAGTGCGACCAGGTGCCACAGGTCGTCGGGGCGCTGCAGGAGGCGGGCATCACGGTGCTGGAGGGCGACGGCGTGGTGCTGGACTGCCCGGGTGGCCGACTGGGGATCGCCGGGGTGAAGGGCTTCGGTGGCGGCTTCGCCGGCCGGTGCGCCAGCGACTTCGGGGAGCCGGAGATGAAGGCCTTCGTACGCACCACGACCGAGAGCGCCGACCGGCTGGGCGAGGCGCTGCGCTCGCTGGACTGCGACGTACTGGTGGCGCTCACCCACTACGCGCCGGTGCCGGACACCCTGGCCGGTGAACCGTTGGAGATCTACCCGTTCCTCGGCTGCTACCAGCTGGGTCAGGCCGTCGACTCCGCGCCGACCGCGCTCGCCCTGCACGGGCACGCCCATCACGGCACCGAACGGGGGACCACTCCGGGCGGGGTGCGGGTCCGCAACGTGGCCCACCCGGTGATCAAGCAGGCGTACAGCGTCTTCCACCTGGGGGACCACCTTGATCAGGGTGAGGTTTCCGGAGTCGGTGCCGGGGGTATTCAGCAACCATGGAGCTGATTCTCTGGATTCTCGCAGTCGTACTGGTGGTCGCCGGCATCCTCGCGCTGTTCCGCCGGCAGATCCTCTGGGGCATCGTCCTCATCGTTGTCGGGCTGCTCGTCGGCCCGGGTGGTGTCAGCATCTTCAATTGACGTGGCGGCGCAAGGCGTCGCACACCGGACCCGCCGGGGTCGTCGTGACCGGTACTCCGTCCTCCCGACAGGAGTCACCGGACGCGGCGACCCCGGCGTGCTGTCGCGGGCCGTCCGCGCCTGATCGGGCCTCCCCCGGGAGGTTTGCCGCCCCCGACGAACGGAGAACCACCGTCCATGCGGACGACTGCGGAACAGACCCGACGGAACGGTGCCGGCCAGTGGTGGGCGTTGGCCGGATTCGCGCTGGCCGTCCTGGCCGCCGCCGTCATCGGCAACCTGGCCGCATCGGGGGCCGCCGACCAGTACGCCAACCTTGACCGGCCGGCGTGGGCCCCGCCGTCCTGGCTCTTCGGCCCGGTCTGGACCGTTCTGTACGTGATGATCGCGGTCGCCGGTTGGCTGGTCTGGCGCCGGACCGGATTCGGTCCGGCCCTCGGCGCGTGGGCGGTCCAGCTCGTGCTCAACGCCGCCTGGACGCCGCTCTTCTTCGCGGGCGACCGGTACGGGCTGGCGTTCGTCGAGATCATCCTGCTGTGGCTGGCGATCGGCGTGACCGTGCTGTTGTTCGCCCGGGAGAGCCGCCTGGCGACGGCGCTGCTGCTGCCCTACTGGGCCTGGGTCACCTTCGCCGCCGCCCTCAACTACTCGATCTGGCAGCTGAACAGCTGACCCGCACCGGGCCGGACCCGGGCCCGCCCAGGACCTTCGGTGTCCAGATTCTTCCTGTGGCCCTACCCGGTTGACGGAAATCTCCACTGATCGACAGGGGTCGTTCGCGCCGGTGAGAGCGCATCCAGCAGCCTGGGCCAGGTTTCCGGATTGTTACTCGGTCGTGTCCGTCCAAGGGTGGACCCCGATGGGATGCAAGCGCTTACATGTGAAAACGCCCATCGGACCGGCGCCAGGTCAACCGGATGCGACCCCGGCCAGCGCCGGACAGGAAGGAGGACGGCATGGCGGTCTCTGCCAGGCCACGCCAGGCCCTCGCGATCGTTGGCGCGATCGGACTGGCGCTCAGCGCCACCGCTTGCGGCACTGGAAGCGGCAGCAACAACGGCAACAGCAACGCCGGTTCCGCGGAGTGTGCCCCGTACGAGCAGTACCAGGGTCACGACGGCAAGACGGTGAACATCTACTCGTCGATCCGGGACATCGAGGCCGACCGCCTGGCGGAGTCCTGGAAGCAGTTCGAGGACTGCACCGGCATCAAGATCAATCACGAGGGAAGCGGCGAGTTCGAGGCCCAGCTCCCCGTCCGGGTCGACGGTGGCAACGCCCCCGACCTGGCCTTCATCCCCCAGCCCGGCCTGCTCGCCCGGTTCGCCGAGCGCAACCAGCTGAAGCCGGCCAGCGCCGAGACCAAGGCGATGGCCGAGCAGAACTACTCGCCCGACTGGCTGAAGTACAGCACCGTCAACGGCACCTTCTACGGCGCGCCGCTCGGGTCGAACGTGAAGTCGTTCGTCTGGTACTCGCCAAAGATGTTCCAGGAGAAGGGCTGGACCGTCCCGACCACCTGGGACCAGCTGATCCAGCTCAGCGACACGATCGCCGACAGCGGCGTCAAGCCGTGGTGCGCGGGCATCGAGTCCGGTGACGCCACCGGCTGGCCGGCCACCGACTGGATCGAAGACCTCATGCTGCGTACGCAGACCCCCGAGGTCTACGACCAGTGGACCACGCACGAGATCCCGTTCAACGACCCGCGGGTCGCGGAGGCGCTGGACCGCGCCGGCACCATCCTGAAGAACGACAAGTACGTCAACGGCGGCTTCGGCGGGGTGCGCAGCATCGCCACCACCTCGTTCCAGGAGGCCGGCGTGCCGATCACGCAGGGCAAGTGCGCGCTGCACCGGCAGGCCTCGTTCTACGCCAACCAGTGGCCGCAGGGCACCCGGGTGGCCGAGGACGGCGACGTGTTCGCGTTCTACTTCCCGGCCATCGACCCCGCCAAGGGCAAGCCGGTGCTGGGTGGCGGCGAGTTCGTGACGGCCTTCGCGGACCGTCCCGAGGTGCAGGCGGTGCAGACGTACCTCGCCTCGGGTGAGTACGCCAACAGCCGCGCCAAGATCGGCGACTGGGTGTCCGCGAACAACAAGGTCGACCTGGCCAACGTCGCCAACCCGATCGACAAGCTGTCGGTGGAGATCCTCCAGGACGACAGCACGGTCTTCCGGTTCGACGGTTCCGACCTGATGCCCGCCGCCGTCGGCGCCGGGACCTTCTGGAAGGGCATGGTCGACTGGATCAACGGGCGGGACACCGCCACCGTCCTCCAGGGCATCGAGAGCAGCTGGAAGTAGCTCCAGTGGTGGGCCGGTCCGCGTTCGCGGGCCGGCCCACCGGCTCTGCCGAGAACCCGGGGAGGGTTGATGAACTTCGACTTCACCAGCCAGACGCCCAAACTCATGATGCTGCTGTGGGGGCTGGTCGCCTTCGCGGTGGTGGTGGGCGGTCTGCTCGTGCTGCTCGACGCGGTGCCGTCCTACTTCGCGCGGCGGCGTGAGGCGCAATTCGTCGCCGCGTCCGCCAGCGGGGCCCCACTGCCCGGGCGGACGAAGCCCCGCGAGGGCCTGTTCGCCACGTTCTTTCTGTTGCCGACGGTGTTGCTGCTGCTGATCGGCCTCGTCGTCCCGGCGATCCGGACCACGCTGCTGTCCTTCATGGACGGCGGCAGCCAGAACTGGGTGGGCCTGGACAACTACCGCTGGATGTTCGCCGACGACTCGATCGTGCGGGTGCTGCTCAACACCCTGATCTGGGTGACCCTGGTCCCGCTCGTGGCCACCTCCATCGGCCTGATCTACGCCGTGCTCGTGGACAAGGCCCGACTGGAGGCGGTGGCGAAGTCACTGATCTTCATGCCGATGGCGATCTCGTTCGTCGGTGCCAGCATCATCTGGAAGTTCGTGTACGCGTACCGGGGCGAGGACCAGGAACAGATCGGTCTGCTCAACCAGATCGTGGTCAGCCTCGGCGGCGAGCCCCGACAGTGGCTGCTCGACTCACCGCTGAACACCCTGCTGCTCATCGTGATCATGGTGTGGATCCAGGCCGGCTTCGCCATGGTGGTGCTCTCCGCGGCGATCAAGGCCATCCCGGCCGACATCGTCGAGGCCGCCCGCCTCGACGGGGTCAGCCCGTGGCAGATGTTCTGGCAGATCACCCTGCCCAGCATCCGGCCGGCGCTGATCGTGGTGGTGGTCACCATCTCGATCGCCACGCTGAAGGTCTTCGACATCGTCCGCACCTCGACCAACGGCAACTACGACACCAGCGTGATCGCCAACGAGATGTACAACCAGGCGTTCCGGTACGGCCAGAACGGGCAGGGCTCCGCGCTGGCGGTCTTCCTCTTCGTCCTGGTGGTACCAATCGTGATCTTCCAGATCCGCAACCTGCGTCAACAGCGACGGGAGGGCTGAGATGACCACCACCACTCCCCCGGTCGCCACCGGCACCCAGGACACCGGCGGGCGGACGACAACCGCGGCGCGGGTACGCAAGCGGCTGAACACCCACACCGCGACCATGGTCGCCATCGTCATCGCCGTGGTCTGGACGATCCCCACCTTCGGCCTGTTCGTCTCCTCGTTCCGGCCGGAGAACCAGATCAAGACCACCGGCTGGTGGAACTTCTTCCGGGACCCGGAGTTCACCCTCCAGAACTACCAGGACGTGCTGTTCGGGCAGTCCGCCTCGTCCGGGCAGCTCGCCAGCTACTTCATCAACTCTCTGGTGATCACCCTGCCGTCGGTGCTCTTCCCGCTCGCGTTCGCGGCCCTGGCCGCGTACGCACTGGCGTGGATCAACTTCCGGGGCCGGGACTGGGTCTACATCGGCATCTTCGCGCTCCAGATCGTGCCGCTGCAGATGGCGCTGGTGCCGCTGCTGAGCTTCTTCTCGCGTGGCGTCACCCTGGGCGGCGTCACCCTGATGCCGGCCTGGAACCTCGACGGCGCGCAGAACTTCGCCCAGGTGTGGTTCGCGCACACCTGCTTCGCGCTGCCGTTCGCCGTGTACCTGCTGCACAACTTCATCTCTCAGCTACCCAAGGATCTGATGGAGGCGGCCCGGGTCGACGGGGCCACCCACCCGAAGATCTTCCGCACCATCGTCCTGCCCCTGGTGGCCCCGGCCCTGGCCGCGTTCGGCATCTTCCAGTTCCTCTGGGTCTGGAACGACCTGCTGGTCGGGCTCATCTTCGCCGGCGGTAGCGACGTCACCGCGCCGCTCACGGTCCGGCTGGCCGAACTGGCCGGTACCCGGGGCAACGAGTGGCAACGGTTGACCGCGGGAGCGTTCGTCTCGATCGTCGTACCGCTGATCGTGTTCCTGTCGTTGCAGCGCTACTTCGTTCGTGGGCTGCTCGCCGGCAGCGTCAAGGGCTGATCCGTCGTGGTGCCGCCGCGTTCGGCGGCGGCACCACGCGGGACGTGAGCGGGGTTTCACGTGACGAAGATCGACGATGTCGCCCGGCTGGCCGGCGTCTCCACGGCCACCGTCTCCCGGGCGCTGCGCGGACTGCCGACGGTGTCGGCCGCGACCCGGCGTCGGGTGCTGGCCGCCGCCGAGCAGTTGCAGTACGCCGTCTCGCCCAGCGCGTCGCGGCTGGCTGGCGGTCGGACCGGCACGGTGGCGGTGGTGGTCCCCCGGATCACCCGCTGGTTCTTCGGGGTGGTCGTCGAGGCGGCCGAGGACTTCTTCCACCAGGCCGGCTACGACCTGCTGCTGCACAACCTCGGCGGGCGGGAACGCAATCGCCAGCGCCTGCTGCGCACCGCCAACCTCGACAAGCGCGTCGACGCGATCATGCTGGTCGCCACCCCGCTGCAGTCCGCCGAAGTGACCACGCTGGCCGCGCTGGACCTGCCCGGGGTCACCATCAGCTCCGGCACGACCGTGCCCGGCTGGCCCTGCGTACGCATCGACGACGTGGCCGCGGCGCGGACCGCAACCCGGCACCTGCTGGATCTCGGTCACCGGCGGATCGCGCACATCTCCGGCGACCCCGACGACGAACTCGCCTTCAGCGCCCACCTCGACCGGCGCCGAGGACATCAGGAGGCGCTGCGGGCAGCGGGGCTGCACCCCGACCCGAGCCTCGACGTGGAGTCCAGCTTCGACATCGCCGGTGGCACCCGGGCCACCGAGGAACTGCTGCGCCGGGGCGACCCGCCGACGGCCATCTTCGCCGCCTGCGACGAGATGGCGATGGGCGCGCTGACCGCGCTGCGCGACGCCGGCCTGCGGGTCCCGCAGGACGTCAGCGTGATCGGCATCGACGACCACGCCCTCTCCGGTGTGCTCGGGCTGAGCACCATCGCCCAGCCTGCGGCGGAGCAGGGGCGGCTGGCCGCGCAGTTGCTGCTCGACCCACTGTGCGGGCGGGCCACCGATCCCGAGACGAGCAAACCGGATTCCTCGGTGATCCTGAACACTCGGCTGGTCGTGCGTGATTCGACCGCGCCCGCCCGGGCACACTGAACGACACCAGCATGCCGTCCGGGCCCCGGCCGGAACGGCTCGACCATGGGAGTACGCCCTGAACCACGACGCGACGCACCAGACCCCACCGACCGGCTGGTGGACGGAGGCGGTGATCTACCAGATCTACCCCCGCTCGTTCGCCGACTCCAACGGCGACGGCATCGGCGACCTGCCCGGAATCACCGCCCGCCTCGACCACCTGGCGGAGTTGGGCGTCGACGCGGTCTGGCTCTCCCCCTTCTACCCGTCCCCGCAGGCCGACGCCGGCTACGACGTGGCGGACTACCGGGACGTCGAGCCGCTGTTCGGCACGCTCGCCGACGCCGACGGCCTGATCGCGAAGGCCCACGCCCACGGCCTGCGGGTGATCGTCGACCTGGTGCCGAACCACACCTCCTCGGCGCACGCCTGGTTCCAGGCCGCCCTCGCCGCCGGCCCGGGCAGCGTCGAGCGGGAGCGCTACATCTTCCGCGAGGGCCGCGGACCGGACGGTGCCGAGCCACCCAACGACTGGCAGAGCGTCTTCGGCGGTCCAGCCTGGACCCGGGTCCCCGACGGTCAGTGGTACCTGCACCTGTTCGACACCGCCCAGCC
Source organism: Micromonospora aridisoli (assembly GCF_056150025.1). Classification (NCBI taxonomy): domain Bacteria; kingdom Bacillati; phylum Actinomycetota; class Actinomycetes; order Micromonosporales; family Micromonosporaceae; genus Micromonospora; species Micromonospora aridisoli. Next base: position 70,795 of record NZ_JAXCFK010000015.1, read on the forward strand.
CGACCTGAACTGGGACAATCCCGAGGTCCGCGCCGAGTTCCTGGACGTGCTGCGGTTCTGGCTGGACCGTGGGGTGGACGGCTTCCGGGTGGACGTGGCGCACGGTCTGATCAAGCAGGCCGACCTGGCCGACTGGCAGGAACCGCAGGAGATCCTCTCCGGGCAGGAGGCGGACAAGCCCCGCCCGCCGATGTGGGACCAGGACGGTGTGCACGAGGTCTACCGCGAGTGGCGACGCCTGCTCGACGGCTACCCCGGCGAGCGGGTCCTGGTCGCCGAGGCGTGGGTGGAGCCGGCGGAGCGGCTGGCCCGCTACGTACGCCCCGACGAGATGCACCAGGCGTTCAACTTCGAATACCTGCTCGCCTCCTGGACGGCTCCCGCACAGTACGCGGTGATCACCCGGTCGCTGGAGGCCACCGACGCGGTCGGCGCACCCACGACCTGGGTGCTCTCCAACCATGACGTGGTGCGCCACGCCTCCCGGCTCGGCCTGCCGGTCGGTACCCCCCGCCCCAACGGCATCGGTGTCGGCGACGAGCAGCCGGACGCCACCACCGGGCTGCGACGGGCGCGAGCGGCCACCCTGCTGATGCTCGCCCTGCCCGGCTCGGCCTACCTCTACCAGGGCGAGGAACTCGGGTTGCCGGAGCACACCACCATGCCCGACGAGGCTCGGCAGGACCCGACCTGGGTACGCAGTGGCGGCACCCAGCGCGGTCGCGACGGGTGCCGGGTGCCGATCCCGTGGGAGGCCGACGCCCCCTCATACGGCTTTGGGCCGACCGACGCCAGCTGGTTGCCGCAGCCTCCGGTCTGGGCCGAGTACGCGCTGGACCGCCAGCGCGGGGTGCCCGGCTCGACGTACGAGCTGTACCGGGAGGCGCTGCGGCTGCGCCGCACGCACCGGCTCGGCCAGGGCACCCTGGAATGGCTCTCCTCCGGCGACGAGGTGCTGACCTTCCGCAACGGCGACGTGGTGGTACTGACCAACTTCGGCACCGCACCCGTCCCGCCGCCCGCCGGCGAGTTGCTGCACCACAGCGCTCCGCTGAACGAGGACGGTTCGGTCCCCACCGACGCGACCGTCTGGGTGAGGGTGTAAGGAAGGGCCCCCTATTAACGCCTCCGGTAGAGGAGGGGCCCCCTATTAACACTTCGGCCGGGGTCGAGCCGGCGCGGTGTTAATAGGGGGCCCTTGCTATACACGAGGCGTTAAGAGGGGGCCCTTCCTTTCGCTACAGCTTCTCGGCGCGGGTGTGCAGCAGTTGCTTCACGTCGGTGATGTCCTTCGGTGAGGTACGTGCGGCGAGCCAGTACATGACGCCGGTGGGGATGAAGAAGAGCTGGAAGGCGGCCAGGCCGACGGCGTAGTTCAGGGGCGGCGGGAAGGCCACCCGCAGCCCGTGGAACGCCACTCCGACCAGCCCGTTGCCGGCGGCCCGCCCCACCCCGTTGACCAGGTTGCCGAGGCTGTAGACCGTGCCCCGGTGCTCCGGCGGGTTGACGTCGGCGATCAGCGCGAACCAGTTCGGCGAGTTCGCCGAGGTCAACGCCAGGGCCAGCAGCGCGGCCAGCAGACTCAGCCCCACCGTCGGCTCGCTGACCACGCTGCCCAGCACCGCCCGCACGACCGCGCCGGTGCCCGCGCCGTCGGGCACGTCGACGCGGATCGGTACGAAGAACAACACCAGGTAGAACGGCACGGCGGCGAGGATGCCCACCGCGGCGACCAGGGCCCGACCGGAGGGCGTACGCCGTTGCAGCGCATCGCCGATCAGGCCGCCGACGATGGAGAAGACCCCACCGAGCTGGAACAGCGTGGCGAAGACGCTGCCCACGATGATCGCGGTCGCCGTCGAGTAGCCCTGGTCCTCGGCCCGCTCTCGGAAGAGCACCGGCAGCCAGACCAGCGAGCCGAAGGCGGCCTGCGCGGTGAGGCCCTGGAGGATCAGCCAGCGGTTGGTCCGCCGCCCCAGGATGACGGGCAGGTCGGCCCGGCTGATCCGGTAGTCGTAGCCGGCGCCGGTGGCGAGCGCGCCGGCCAGTTCCGGTTCGCTCTGGCCGCGCCGGATGTCGTACGTGAACAGGTAGGCCGCCGTGGCGGCCAGCCCGACGACGGTGAGCACGAGGAACGGCCGACGCCAGTCGGTCGCGCCGAGCAGTCCTCCGACCAGGGTGCCGGCCAGTGTGCCGGCCCCCTGGGACAGTCCCCAGAAGCTCATCACCAGGCCCCGGCGGCGAGGCGAGATCAGGTCGGTGACGACCGAGAAACCGACCGAACCGACCGCGCCGAGCCCCACCGCGGCGAGCAGTTGGGCGGCCAGGAAGGTCGGATAGTTCCCGGCCAGTCCGCTGCCACCGGTGCCGGCCGCCCAGAGCAGTGTGCCGATCATCAGCAACGGTTTGCGGTTGGTGCGGTCGCCGAAGTACGCCCAGCCCACCGCCGCCACCGCACTGACCAGGAAGCTGATCGCGGTGACCAGGCCGAGCAGCCGCTGCGGCACCTCGAAGGACTCGGCGATCGCGCCGTACAGCGGCGGCACCAGGCCGATCGCCACGTTGTCCAGCGAGGCGAGCAGCACGAAGACCACGACGCTGTACAACCGGTGCGCCGCGCCGCCGCCCCACACCGGCGTCGACCGGCCCGTGGTCAAGGTCATGCGGGCAGCCAACCAGGGCTGGATAACGGGCCGGTCACCGGGTCACCCCGCTGCCGGCGCCGTCATCGCGAACGAGGATCGGGCGCGATGCCGGGTCGGGTGGCGTCCGCGTGCGGCGACGCCACCCGGCCCGGGATCGAGTGTGGTCAGCCCTGGGCCAACCGGTCCAGGTGGCGTTCCCGGGCCTGCGCGTAGCGCTCCCGGATGGCGGAGACCGGCTCGGCGGCGTACTCCTCGGTGCCGGACGGTGTCCAGGACGGTGCCGCCGTGCCACCCAGGGCGAGCCAGGCGGCCTGACGGGCGGCACCGTCGGCGACGTACTCGCCGGGCGGTGGGACGACCACCGGGCAGCCGAACACCTGCGCCGCGATCCGGCGTACCGCCGCCGAGCGGGCGCCGCCACCGACCAGGATCACCCGGCGTACGGTCGCTCCCTGGGCCGCGAGGGCGTCGAGCCCGTCGGCGAGCGCGCAGAGCATGCCCTCCACCGCCGCCCGGGCCAGGTGCGCGGGGGTCGAGGTGCGCAGGGTCAGTCCGTGCACCGCACCGGTGGCGTCCGGCCGATTCGGCGTCCGCTCGCCCTCCAGGTACGGCACCATGACCAGTCCGTCCGCGCCGGGCGGTGCGGACAGCGCCAGGTCGGCCAGCTCGTCCAAGCTCACCCGCAGCATGGCCGCGGCGGCGTCCAGCACCCGGGCCGCGTTCAGCGTGCAGACCAGCGGCAGGAACCTGCCGGTGACGTCGGCGAAGCCGGCGACGATGCCGCTCGGGTCGGCCGCCGGGGTGTCCGCGACGCTGAAGACCGTGCCGGAGGTACCGATCGAGACCACGACGTCGCCGGGACCGGCACCGACGCCGAAGCCGGCGGCGGCGTTGTCACCCGCGCCGGGGCCGAGCAGTGCCGCGCCGGAGCCCGGCGCGGCACCGGAGCCCGACAGTGCCGCCGGGGCAAGGTGCCCGGCGGTCTCGGCCGGACCGAGTACCGTCGGCACCCGCACCACCCGCCCGAGCGCCTGCTCGAGCAGGTCCGGCCGGTACTTCCCGGTGGCTGGCGACCAGTAGCCGGTGCCGCTGGCGTCGCTGCGGTCCGTCCGCAGCGCGTCCAGCCCGGGTGCGCCGGCCAGCCGCCAGGTCAGCCAGTCGTGCGGCAGGCAGACCGCGGCCACCCGCTCGGCGTTCGCCGGCTCGTGGCGGGCCAGCCAGCGCAGTTTGGTGACGGTGAAGCTGGCCACCGGCACGCTGCCCACCGCGTCGGCCCAGAACCGGCGGCCGGCCTGCCCCTCGCCCGCCTCCTGGATCAGCTCGGCGGCCGCCCCGGCCGACCGGGTGTCGTTCCAGAGCAGCGCCGGCCGGATCACCTGGCCGGCCTCGTCGAGGCAGACCATGCCGTGCTGCTGGCCCGCCACGGAGACCGCAGCCACGTCGGCCAGCCCGCCCGCGGCGTCGATCGCCGTCCGGAGCGCCGACCACCAGGCCGAGGGGTCGACCTCGGTGCCGTCCGGGTGCGGTGCCCGACCCTGCCGGACCAGGGCACCGGTCTCCGCGTCCCGGACGACCACCTTGCACGACTGGGTGGAGGAGTCCACCCCGGCGACGAGCGGCATGCCAGCCGCCTCAGCGCGCGCCGAGCAGGTGCTCGACGGCGAGCTGGTTCAACCGGACGAAGCCGAAGCCGCGGGCCGCGGTCGCCTCGATGTCGAACTCCTCGAACGCGCTGGTGTCGGCGAGCAGCTCGGCGTAGCCCTCGCCGTCGCCGAGGGTCGGCACGGCCAGCTCGTCGACCTTGCTCGCGGCCAGCGCCTCGGCCACCTCCGGGTCGGCCCGGAACGCCGCGGCCCGCTCCTTGAGCAGCAGGTAGGTGCTCATGTTCGCCGCCGCAGAGGCCCAGACCCCGTCGACGTCCTCGGTGCGGGAGGGCTTGTAGTCGAAGTGCCGCGGCCCCTCGTACGCCGGACCGCCACCCGGCGCGCCGTGCTCCAGCAGGTCGACCAGGGCGAACGCGTTGAGCAGGTCGCCGTGGCCGAAGACCAGGTCCTGGTCGTACTTGATGCCGCGCTGGCCGTTGAGGTCGATGTGGAACAGCTTGCCCTGCCAGAGCGCCTGGGCGATGCCGTGGACGAAGTTGAGCCCGGCCATCTGCTCGTGACCGACCTCCGGGTTGACCCCGACCCGCTCCGGGTGGGCCAGGGTGGAGATGAACGCCAGCGCGTGCCCGACGGTGGGCAGCAGGATGTCGCCGCGCGGCTCGTTGGGCTTCGGCTCCAGCGCGAAGCGCAGGTCGTAGCCGCGGTCGATGACGTACTGGCAGAGCAGGTCGACCGCCTCGCGGTACCGCTCCAACGCGGCCTGGACGTCCTTGGCCAGGTCGTACTCGCCGCCCTCCCGGCCACCCCACATGACGAAGGTCTTCGCGCCCAGCTCGGCGGCGAGGTCGATGTTGCGCAGCACCTTCCGCAGCGCGTACCGCCGCACGTCGCGGTCGTTGCTGGTGAAGCCACCGTCCTTGAAGACCGGCTGCTGGAAGAGGTCCGTGGTGACCATCGGCACCACCAGGCCGGTCTCGTCGAGCGCCTTGCGGAACCGGGCGATCTGGGCGTCCCGGGTGGCGGCGTCCGAGCCGAACGGCACCAGGTCGTCGTCGTGGAAGGTGACGCCGTACGCACCCAGCTCGGCGAGCCGGTGCACCGACTCCACCGGGTCCAGCGCGGCGCGGGTGGCGTGGCCGAACGGGTCTCGGCCCTGCCAGCCGACCGTCCAGAGCCCGAAGGAGAACTTGTCGGCAGGGGTGGGACGGGGTGCCATGGCAGACCTCCGGTGGTGTCATCCGCTATTTGTTCAGTGGTTGAATTAAATGACCACGATGTGGCAGTGTCAAGGGGTGAAGTCACCCGCAGCCCCGCCCGGCGCGGTGCGGCAGGCCAGCCTGCGTGAGCTGAACCTCGCCCTCGTGCTCGGCCGCATCGCCGCCGCCCGCCACCCGCCGTCGCGGGCCGCGCTGGCCGCCGACACCGGCCTGACCCGGGCCACCGTCTCGGCCGTGGTGGAGGATCTCGTCGCCGGTCGGCTGGTCACCGAGGCGGACCCGACGCCCCGTGCCGGCGCCGGCCGCCCCGCCCGTGGGCTGCTGCTCGCCGACGACGGTCCGGCCGGCCTGGGGCTGGAGATCAACGTCGACTACCTGGCCGCGTGCGTCGTCGACCTCGCCGGCCAGGTGCGGCACCACACGGTGTGCCGGGTCGACCTGCGACCGGTCTCCCCGGCCGACGCGCTGGGCCGGCTAGCCGGACTCGCCGCCCAGGCCCGCGCCGACGCCGACGCCCAGGGCCTGACCCTGGCCGGTGCCGCCCTGGGGGTACCCGGCCTGGTGGACGACGCCGGACGGGTACGCCTCGCACCGAACCTGGGCTGGCGGGACGTACCGGTGCCGGCGCTGTTGGCCGACCACCCCCCGCTGACCGAGTTCGTCGACGGGGTGCCGCCCCTGGTGGTGGACAACGAGGCCAACCTCGCCGCGTTGGCCGAATTGCACGCCGGTGCCGGGCCGGGCAGTTTCCTGCACATCTCCGGCGAGGTCGGTATCGGTGCCGGCATCGTCCTCGACGGCGCGTTGTTCCGGGGCGCCCGTGGCTGGAGCGGCGAGATCGGCCACATCCCGGTACGTCCGGACGGGCCGCCCTGCCGTTGCGGCGGCCGTGGCTGCCTGGAGCTCTACGCGGGCCAGGAGGCGATCCTCTCCGCCGCCGGCCTGGCCGGAGCCGACCTGCCGGCCGACACGGCGTCGACCCGGCTGACCCAACTCGCCGAGGCCGGACACCCCGTCGTGCTACGGGCCCTGGCCGAGGCCGGTACGGCGATCGGGGTCACCGTGGCCAGCGTGGTGAATCTGTTGGACCTCGACACGGTGGTGCTGGGCGGTGGCTACGCCCCGCTCACCGGCTGGCTCCGGCCGCCCGTGCTCGCCGAGATCGAGCGTCGCGTGCTCACCGCGGCCTGGTCACCGGTGACCGTCCGGCCGGCCGCCCTCGGTGCCACGGCCGCCGCGGTGGGAGCCGCCGGTTCGGTGGTCCGCCGGATCATCGCCCGCCCCGCCGGCTGGCTGGCCCGGCTCTGACTGCCGGTCTCCGCTACTCGACAGGCGGTTTCGACGAACGTCTCGGTACCCTTGCCCGCAGGCAACCAACCGCGACCCCGAGGAGTGCACCACCGGCATGCGTACTGGTCGACAGCGCCCGGCGCCCGGCGACCGCCGGTGACCAGCACCCGACAGGGCGCCTTCGCGACCGGCGAGCGGGCCGACGACGGACGGCCCCGCCGCCCCGACCCCGACCCGCCCCACGTCACGCCGGTGGACGCCGACCTCGCCCACGAGCTGCTCGACGGGCTCGCGGAGGCGGTGCTCACCACCGACGAGGCCGGGCTGATCGTGCTGGTCAACGCAATGGCCGTGGAGTTGCTGCCCGACGTGGTCGTCGGCACCGACCTGGCCGGATGCCAGTTGCCGGCGCTGGCGGCCGCGGCCGCCGACGGAGCGGACGACTTCGAGGGTGAACACCAGGGACGACGGTTACGGGGTGTCCGCCGTGCGCTGGGCGGCGGCCGGTCCGCCTGGTGCGTGCGGGACGTCACCGACGAGCACGCTCACGCCGAGGAGCTGCTGGCCGAGCGCCGGCGTACCCGGTTCCTGGCGCACGCCGGCCGTCAGCTCGGCCTGACGCTGGAGCGTGCGGAGACCCTCCGCGCCGTCGCCACCCTGCCCGTGCCGTACCTGGCCGATCTGGCCCTGGTGGTGCACCTGCCCCCCACTCCGACCGAGCATCAGCCGCACTGGGTCCGGCACACCGAAGCCGACGCGGCACCGGCCGCCGGGGTCGTCGGCTGGGACGTCGTCACCGCCGTACCGGGTCTCGTCGAGGCCCTCGACGGCGAGCCCGCCGATCCGCGGCCGTGGCCGGCCACCGGTAAGGACCTCGACCCCCTGCTCCCGGCGGACGTGGACCCGGCGTCGACACTGCTGGTCAGCCCGATGCCGGGGGCCGGTCGGACGGCGGGGGCGCTGGTGCTGCTCCGCCGAGCCACCGGCTTCGACCGGCGTGACGTCGAGCTGGCCCGGGAGTTCGCCGCGCGGGCCGGTGCCGCCCTGACCACCGCACAACTCCACGACGAGCAGAGCCATCTCGCCCGGGTACTCCAGCACAGCCTGCTGCCACCGAAGCTGCCCACGGTGGCCGGGGCGACCCTGGCCGGCGGCTACCGCGCCGCCGGCGACACCCTGCGGATCGGAGGCGACTTCTACGACGTCCTGCCGACCGACGGCGGTGCCCTGTTCGCCATCGGCGACGTCTGTGGCAAGGGGGTCGGCGCGGCGGTGCTGACCGGTCGGGTACGCCAGTCGCTGCAGACCCTGCGGCTGGTCGAGCAGCAACCGTCGAAGCTGCTCCGACTGCTCGACCGGGCACTGCTCGGGATGCCGGACGCCACCCGGCGCGGCCAGTTCACCACCATGCTGCTGGGCACCCTGCGTCCCGAGCCGCAGGGCGGGTTGCGGGTCCGGATCGCCGGTGGCGGGCACCCGGCGCCCCTCGTGGTCCGCGCCGACGGGACGGTGACCCGGGTACGGGTGGGCGGGATGCCGGTCGGTGCGCTGCCCGATGCCCGGTTCGCCGCCGCGGACCTTCGGTTGGCCCCCGGTGAGCTGCTGTTCACCCACACCGACGGCGTCACCGACGCCCCGGGTGGCTCGCGCGGGACGGACCAGTTCGGCGAACCGCGACTGCGTAGGGCGCTGTCCGCCGGTGCCGGGTTGTCCCCGGCGGAGCTGGTCGACCGGTTGCTCCGGCAGCTCGACGAATGGTGTGCCGGGCACCGCCACGACGACGTCGCGATGCTGGCGATCGGCCCGACCGCCGACTGACCGGGCTGTCACCCGGCTCGGCGACACCCCCGGGGGCGGGGGGTCGGTCAGGCGGTCCGGAAGACGGAGGCGTCTCCGGCCGGCCAGCCACGCGCCGCCCCCTCGGCGGAGCCACGGGCCTCCGGCAGTTGCTCCGCGAGTGGTTCCTCGCCCTGCGGCACCAGCGGCGACACCGGCCGCACGACCCGCGCGCGAGCGGCCTCGTCGAAGGCGCGCAACCCCCGCAGCAGCGCCTGCCGGGCTTCCGGCGTCATGGCGGCCAGGATCGCCGCCAGCTGCTGCCGGCGGTCGTCACGCAGCTCGGCCAGCAACCGACGGGCCTCGGCGGTCAGGTGCAGCGAGATCTCCCGCCGGTCGGCCCGGCCCGGCTCCCGCTCCAGCATCCCGGCGGCCACCAGTCGGTCGCAGAGTCGGCTGGCCGAGGAGAGCAGCATGTCCAGACCGGTGGCGAGGCGGCGGAGGTTGATCCCGTCGTGGCGCTCGACGAGCATCACGGCGCGAAGCTGGGCGGTGGAGATCCGGTTGGCCGTCCGCTCCCTCGCGCCGTCCCAGACCGTCAGCAGGGCACCTGCCGCGGCGTCCAGCTCGGCAGCCATACTCATCTCGGGTCCCGGTGGACCATGCAGTTCCGCCATGGTGGGCCTGAGCGTACTCCGATTCTGTCGGTGAATGGGCTTGTGATCAAGGAGAGACCATGAGCGAGCCGGTCGACCGGGCCCGTGCCGCCATCATCGCCGCCCCCGTGGATCTTCTCGTGGCCCGCGTCGGGGCGCTGCTCGATCGCGAGTACGGCATCACCGACACCGAGCTGTTCCAGATCGACTACCGGCTGGCGGCCCTGCTGCCGCTCGGGCACGGGGCGGCGGTGACGGAGCCTGGGCATCCGGCGTGGCGCTGCTTCGACCACCAGAGCCCGACCCACGTCGACGGCACCGGGTATCTGCCGGTGACCATGCGTGGGGAACGGTGGGGTGTGCTCCGGGTGGCGCCGGTCGCCGACGCGCGGCTGAGCGACCTGGCGAAGGTCGCGACCGCGCTCGCCCACGAGCTGGCCGCCGTCGACGCCGGCACGGACGTGTACCGCAAGGCTCGACGCAGCCGCCGGCTCACGCTCGCCGCGGAGGTGCAGTGGGAGCTGCTGCCCGGGCGCAGCCGTCTCCGCCCGTCCTTCAGCCTCGCCGGTCAACTGGAACCGGCGTACGCGGTGCGCGGGGACAGCTTCGACTGGTCCGACGACGGTGAGCGGGTCTGGCTCGCCACGATCAACGGGATGGGTGAGGGGGTCGCCGCGTCGATGCTCACCACCCTCGCCACCTGCGCGTTGCGTAACGCCCGCCGAGCCGACATCCCGCTGGCCGATCAGGCGGCCCTGGCCGACCAGGCGATCTACGACCTGCACCAGGGTCGGCAGTACCTGGCGACCCTGCTGCTCGAACTGGACCTGCGCACCGGGCTGCTCACCGCCGTCGACGCCGGCTCGCCCCGACTCGTCCTGCTACGCGACGGCGAGGTCAGCGTGCAGCCACTGGAGGAGCAGTTCCCCCTCGGCATGTTCGAGGGGACCAACTACCGCGAGCAGTACGTGCAACTCCAGCGCGGCGACCGGCTGTTCATGATCAGCGACGGGGTGATCGAGGCGACGGGGGGCGCCGAGCGCTACGGACAGACGGCGCTCGACCGGATGTTGCGCCGGACCACGCCGATGACGTCGCTGGACGCGGTCCGGTCCCTGCTCGGTGACCTGCGCGCGTTCGTCGCCGGCGACCTCACCGACGACGCCGTGGTGGTCTGCCTGGACTGGTTCGGCCCCCAGCCGTGAGACGCCTCGCCCGGGTCAGTACGCACCGCGACTGTTGATCACCGCTCCGACGGTCTTCCAGAGGATCGTCAGGTCGGCGGCGAGTGACCAGTTCTCCACGTAGTAGAGATCGAGCCGGATGCCGTCCTCCCAGCTCAGGTCGGACCGTCCGCTGACCTGCCAGAGCCCGGTCATGCCCGGTTTGACCAGCAACCGGCGGGCGACGTCGCCGTCGTAGCGGGCGACCTCGGAGGGCAGCGGCGGCCGAGGGCCGACCAGGCTCATCTGCCCGAGCAGGACGTTGACCAACTGCGGCAGCTCGTCCAGCGACCACTTGCGCAGCAGCCGACCCACCCGGGTCACCCGGGGGTCGTCCCGCATCTTGAACAACAGGCCGTCGGTCTCGTTGCGGGCGGCCAGCTCGGCCAGCAGGACGTCCGCGTTGACCACCATGGTGCGGAACTTGAAGACCCCGAACTCCTGGCCGCCCTGCCCGACCCGGGTCTGCCGGAACAGCACCGGTCCCCGGCTGTCCAGCTTGACGGCCAGCGCGATGACCGCCACCAGGGGCAACAGCATGGTCAGTGCCACCAGCGACATCGATCGGTCGACGAACCCCTTGACCAGTTTGCGGACCCCGCGGAACTCGGGCGCCTCCACGTGGATCAGCGGCAGGCCGGCGACGGGGCGGGTGTGGATGCGCGGGCCCGCGACGTCGGTCAGCGCCGGAGCCAGCACCAGGTCGATGCCGGTGCCCTCCAGCTGCCAGCCGAGCCGACGCAGCCGGGTGGCGGTCAACTCACCGCAGGCGGTCACAGCGACCGTGTCCGCGCCGATCGCGGCGGCGGCCTCCGGGATGGCCCGGAACGAGCCCACCACGGGCACGTCACCGAGCCGCTGGGCGACCGGTGCGAGCAGGGCGTCCGGGATGCAGGCGCCCACCACCTGGTAGCCGGCGTACGGCTCGCGGCGCAGGGTGTGCACCAGTTCCAGCACGTGCGCGGTGTCCCCGACCACCAGCACCCGCCGCGACCAGCCCGACCCCTGCGACCGGGCACGGTGCAGGCGCTTGCGGGCGGCGAAGCGGGCCACCTCGAGACCGATCGTGCCCACCGAGAAGGAGATGGCCAGAAAACCCCGGGAGACACCGACATCGGCGACGTAGCCCGCGATGGCGGTCGCGCCGGCCAGCCGCAGGCTGGCCATGCTCACCCGTCGGTACTCGTCCGCGCCGTAGCCGACCACCCGGTCGTCGTAGCAGCGCAGCGCCTTCAGCGAGACCAGCCACGCCAGGACCAGCGCCGGTGCCACCAGGACGTACGGCACCGGACCTCGGGGGGCGGCGTCACCGAACCGGACGGCATAGCCGACGAGCACCGCCACCGCCAGGACCGCGGCGTCCAGCACGACCAGGGTCCGGACGTACGCCCGCTGGTCGGCGCGCACCGGTCGCGTCGGTGGCGGGGCGTCGTGCGGTCGCGATGACGATCTGACCGGGGTCAACAGCGTCGCCGAGGTCACCAGCCCTCCCACTTCGCTCGCCGACGGCACGGGCCCGGTCGGGCCAGGACCGGAACTACCGATGCACGTCGACATCCTGCCCTGACAACCATGGCTACCAATTGCTTCCGACGTATTGCCGTCAGTTTCCAAGGTGTAGGACAACGCGAAAGGGGCCTGTGGTACCGGACAGAACCGGCATCACAGGCCCCTTCGGGGTGTCTCAGGTCAGGCGGGCGCCTTCCGCAGCGCGATCGCCCGAAGGAAGATGTCACCGATCTTGGTGGGGTCGGTGGCGACGAAGGCACCGCCACCGGCGCTCTGCGCGATGGTGTCCAGCTCCGACTTGCTGACCTCAGGGCCGATACCGATGATGATCACCTGAATCGGCTGGTCCGGGTCCTTGATCCGCTTCAGCTCGGCGATGAGGTCCTTCTGCGAGATGCCGTCGGGGTCCTCGTTCTTACCGTCGGTGAAGAGCACGATCGAGTTGACCTTGCCCGGTTCCCAGTTCTGCTGGACGTCCTTGTACGCGGCCAGCAGCGTGTCGTACAGACCGGTGTCGCCGCTCGACGAGGTGACCCGGTCCAGGCCCCGCTCCAGCTCACTGCGCTGACGCGACAGCGGCGCGACCGGCACGATCTCCTGGTAGTCCCGGGAGCCGACCAGGTTGGTCGAGAAGACCCACAGGCCGATCGACCAGGAGTCGTCGAAGAGGTTCAGCCCGCGCCGGGCCGCCTCCGCGGTGACCTGCTGCCGGGTGGCTCCGTTGGCGGTCGGCACGGGCTTCTTCATCGAGCCGGAGACGTCGATGATGCAGAGCATCCGGCCGGACAGCGTGGCGATGGACCAGCTGGAGACGGCCCGCTCCACCGCGTCCGGTGCCAGCCCACCGGCGGCGACCCCGCCCTGGGCCGGAGGCGTGGCGGAGGCGTCACCGCCGGCCGGGCTCGGCGCACCCTGCGGCGCGTTGAAGCCGGCGCCCCAGTTGCCGTCCGGTCCGCGCAGCGACTGTGCGGCCAGCTTGTCCTTGAACGATCCCGTGGTGAGCGCCTCGAACAGCACCCCGGCGGCGGAAGCCTTGGCCGGCTCGATGCCGGGCAGCACCGCGTACGGGTAGTCCAGCGGCAACGGCGCCGGCTTGAGGTAGAGCGCCGCCAACGGCACCGGAGGCTTCCGGGCGTTGTACTGCATGACGTCTTCCTCGGACAGCGCGGCCGCACCGAGGGCACTGGCCAGGGTGGTGCCGTCGGTGGCCGTGGGGAACTTGGCGAGCAGGTCCTGGCGCAGCGCCGAGGCACCTGCGGCCAGCGCCCGGAGCGCGCCGATGCGCTCCTGCTCTGCGGTGTCGCCACCGGACGACGCGGCGGCGGTCATCATCGACAGCAGGCCGGACAGGCCGGCGGCGTCGCGGGTCGGCTCGACGATGCCGGTCTTCAACGGCCGGTCGCTGTTGAGTCGCGTCAGCAGGTCGGTCCAGCCGAGTTCCTTCTGCGGCCAGCCCAACCGGGTCGCGATCGGCTCCGGCATGGCGACCACCACCGGACTGCTCGCGATGGAGGCACCGTTACCGGGCTCGAAGGCCGCCGCACCGCCGGTCTTGAGCCGCAGCAACCACATGGAGGAATCCGGGATCCAGACGTCCGGGCTGACCGCGGTGCCGCTGGCCTGTCCCACGCCGGCCAGGATGGCGCCGTGCTTGGCCGCCACCACCGCGGCCACCTCGACCGGGTCGGAGGCGGCGACGGTCACATCGATGCACGTCCCGTCGACCGCGGCGCCCTTGGCCTCCCATTCGGAGGCCGCCTCGTCGACCGCCGGGGCGAGCTCGCTCGCCACCGCGACGGACAGCTCGATCTTGCCCGAGCAGTCCTGACCGGCGAGTTGGCGGTAACCCACCCACCCACCAGCGGTGACGACGAGTACGCCGACCGCTGCTGCGGCGGCGGCACCGTGAATACTTGAACGCATGCGATGGCGGCCTGCTGACACGCAGACCATCTTGCGTATCCGACCGTTGGACTGCCATGGCCGTTCGGACGAAAGTTACAGAGGAGAAACAGTTTACCGTGATTCAGTAACTTTGAGTGATGAGTCAACGGCGCAATGTGGATGTATCTATGTCCCACGCCCACGATCAGGGCAGAACGCAAGTAGGGCTCGCAACCGGCAACGGCTCGCCGACCGCCACCGGCACGCCCGTGTCCGGGTCCACCCGGAACGTACGCACCATGTCCGCCCGTTCGTCGGCGACGTAGAGGTGCTCCCCGAGGAGCGCGAAGTGACGCGGCCACTCTCCGCCGGTCTCCACCTCCGCCACCAGCTCGGGCAGGCCCGCACCGAGAGCGAAGACCGTCACCGTGCCGACGCCCCGGTTGGCGACGTAGAGGAAGCGGCCGTCCGGACCGATTCCTATCTCGGACGGCTGGACGTGCCCGCCCCGGTCGCTGGCATCGACCCGGCCCTGCTGGTGCAGCGCCCCGCCGTCGGTCAACTCGTAGGCCAGCACCGAACCGTCCAGCTCGCCTGAGACGTAGCAGCGCCGCCCGTCGGGGTGCCGGGCCAGGTGCCGGGGGCCCACCCCGGCCGCGGTACGCACCCGGGGCGCTCGTGGCACCAGACGACCGGTGGCCCGGTCGAGGTCGTACCGGTAGATGGAGTCGGTGCCCAGATCGACCGCCAGCAACGGCGAGGAACCCGTGCCGGGCGAGACCATGTGAGCGTGCGCCTGCTCCTGGCGTTCGGGGTCGGCCCCGTGCCCCTGGTGCTGCACCAGGTCGGTGCGTTCACCGGGCACGCCCTCGGCGTCGAGCGGGAAGACCGTCACGCTGCCGCCGCCGTAGTTGGCCACGAACAGGTGCCCACCCGCCGGCGCGACCGCCAGGTGGCACGGTTCGGCGGCACCGGTGGACCACGAGCCGATGGACGACAGCTCACCGTCGGTCTCCACCCGCCAGGCGCTGATCCGGCCGTCGGGCAGTTCGTTCACGGCGTACAGGACGGGCCGCGTCGGGTGGCGGGCGAGGAAGGAGGGCGAATCGGTGACGGCGACCGTGCCCAGCGACGTCAGTTCGCCGGTGCGCGGATCCCGCCGTGCCGCCACGATCCCGGTGCCGCGCCCTCCGTTGGGCTCGGTGTACCCGCCGATGTGAACGATCTCGCCTCGACCTGTCACCGGTTACCGCCCTCCGCTCGTTCCCTGGCCGAATCCCATCAGATGCCTTCCCCCGACACCGCCGAGTTAAGCCCTGCCCGCCGAACCGGTACGCGCGACCACGCCGGCCGGCTCAGGCCGTCGGCACCGGCTCGCCCCGCTGCCGGGCGACGTGCTCGACCAGGGAGATCAGCACCGTCTTGCCGGACTGTCGGTCACGGGCGTCGCAGAGCACCATCGGCACGTCCGGATCCAGGTCCAGGGCCCGGCGCACGGCCTCCAGGCTGAACCGCCGGGCATCGTCGAAGCAGTTCACCCCGACCACGAACGGAATGCCCCGCTGCTCGAAGTAGTCGATGGAGGGGAAGCAGTCGGCCAGCCGCCTGGTGTCGGCGAGCACCACCGCGCCGAGCGCCCCGAAGGCCAGTTCGTCCCAGAGGAACCAGAACCGGTCCTGTCCGGGCGTACCGAACAGGTAGAGCTGGAGGTCGTCGTTGATGGTGATCCGGCCGAAGTCCATCGCCACCGTGGTCGTCGACTTGGTCTCCACCCCCGAGATGTCGTCGGTGTCGACGCCGGCGCCCGTCAGGATCTCCTCGGTCTGCAACGGCCGGACCTCACTCAACGCGCTGACCAGCGTCGTCTTGCCGGCGCCGAAGCCGCCAGCGATGAGGATCTTCAGTGCGATGGGGATCCGGTGACCCCGCCGCTCGCCGTCATAACGCACGGAGTCCATCGACCACCGCCTTGAGGATGTCGTTGTCGGGTAGGTACGTGGCGCGCGGCGGCTGATGCACCGCTACCAGTCCCCGGGACAGCAGGTCACCAAGCAGCACCCGGACCACACCGACCGCCAGGTCCAGGTCAGCGGCGAGTTCGACGACCGGGGTACCGCGGCCGGCCAGTTCCACCAGCAGCCGGTGTTCCGGATGCAGCTCGGGGTAGGCCGCGAGGTCCGGGTCCGGCTTCGCCAACACGTACGCGACCAGGTCGAACCCGTCCGCGCTCGGACGGACGCGCCCCCCGGTGAGGGTGTAGGGCCGCACCACCGGCCCGGCGTCATCGTCGAGCCACTCCTGTCGGTGCCCGGGTAAGTCAGTTCGCATCGGCGGCACCCACCGACGCCCGAGCCGGCGCTCCCAGGTTCTCACCCACCCGGGTGACCAGCATCGCCATCTCGTAGGCCACCAGGCCGATGTCCGCGTCGGCGTCGCTGGCGACCGCCAGGCACGCACCCTGCCCCGCCGCGGTGACGAAGAGGTACGCGGACTCCATCTCCACCACGGTCTGCCGGACCGGTCCACCGGTGAGCTGCCGGCTCGCGCCCCGAGCCAGGCTGGACAGGCCGGAGGCCAGCGCGCAGAGGTGCTCGGCGTCGGCGGTGTCCATGCCGGTGGAGGAGCCCAGCAGGAGTCCGTCGGCCGACAGCACCACCGCCTGCCGCGCGGTCGGCACCCGCTCCAGCAGATCGTCGAGCAACCAGTCGAGATCTGCGTTCTGCCTCGTCGATTGCATCAGGCGTCCCTCTCAGTAGCGGTCGGGGATTCCACAGACGCCGGTCCGGTGCCCGGCGGGGAGCCGGACTCGGCGCTCGTACGCACGGCAGGTGTGCCGGCCTGGCGGGCCGCCTCCGCCACGGAGGGCCCACCATCGCCCGTCGGGTCGTCGGACGACGACGCGGCCGGGTCCGGGTTCGGGGTGCCGGTGGCGGCGCGCCGACCCCGCGCGGTACCCGCCTGCAGGGCCGACATCACCCGGCGCGCCTCCTCCGGGCTCCGCGGCGCCGGGTCGCGGTGTGGCCGGTTCAGCGCCCGGGACGCCACCGCCGGTTGCCGCAGGGTGGGTCCGTCGAGCGCCGCCGTCCGTGCCGATGGTGGGGTCACCGTCGGCAGCTGCATCGTGGGCGCCTCCAGCATGCTGCCGTCACCGGGCGCGGCCTGGAGCGCGGAGGTATCGACTGGTGCTCCGGCGTCCGGCGCTGCCGCACCCGGCGAACCTGCGGTGCGCCCACCGGTTCCGTCGGCCGGTGCCGCGGAGGCGGGCGTCGGTGCCGCCCCGTTGACGGCGACGGGCGGAGTCCCGGTACCCGACGCGGCGGACGGATCGGCCGTGGCCGGCGCGGCGGGACCGCGCCGGCGGATCCGTCGGGGCAGGCCGTCGGCCTCGGCCGGGCCGACAGTCGAGCCGCCACCCGTGGCGTCGACCGACGCGTCGGAGGCGGGACCTCCCGAGGTGACCCCGCGCGAGCCAGGGGGCGATCCGGACGTACCCCGTGGCAGGGTGCGGGTCCGGGGCCGAGGCACCGTGGTCAGCCGCGTCGCCCGGGCCAGCCGCCGCTGCTCCGGCGTGGCGCCCCGGTCGTCGTCCGCCGCCACCTCCGGTCCGGGCAACGGCGACGGTTCCTCTGTGATCAGCCCGGTCGGGATGAGGACCACAGCGGTGAGGCCGGTCCCCTCCGACCGGCGCAGCCGGACCCGCACCTGGTGCCGGGCGGCCAGTCGCGCCACCACGAACAGCCCGAGCCGGGCCGTCTCGGTCGGGTCGAACTCGGGCGACCGGGCCAGCTTGCGGTTTGCCTCCTCGATGGCGGCTTCGCTCATGCCGAGACCCTCATCGGAGACGGAGAGAGCGTAGCCGTGGGCCACGTGCTCGCCGGAGATCTCGACCCGCGAACCGGGCGGTGAGAACGCCGTGGCGTTCTCGATCAACTCAGCGAGCAGGTGAATGATGTCGCCCACCACCCGCCCGACCGTGCCGGCGGGCTGCACGGTGGTGATGTCGACCCGGTCGTACGACTCGACCTCGGAGATCGCGCCCCGGATGAGGTCCACCATGGCCACCGGGTTACGCCAGCCCCGGCCTGGTGCCGCACCGGCGAGGATGACCAGGTCCTCCGCGTGCCGACGCAACCGGGTGGCGAGATGGTCGACGCGGAACAGCTCGGCCAGGTGGTCCGGGTCCTCCGCGTCGCGTTCCAACCGGTCGAGCAGTGCGAGCTGCCGGTGCACGAGCCCCTGGCTGCGACGGGCGATGTTCAGGAAGACGTCGTTGAGGCCGCGGCGCAGGCTCACCTCGACCATCGCCGACCGGATCGCGGCCCGGTGCACCTCGGTGAACGCCTGCGCGACCTGACCGATCTCGTCGGCGCCCCGGTCGGCCACCACCGCCTCCCGGGTCAGGTCCACCTGCTCACCCTTGCGCAGCCGGTCCACCACCTCCGGGAGCCGCTGTTCGGCGTCGGCGAGCGTGCCGCGTACCAGAGTCAACCGCTGCGCGAGGGAACGTCCGACCCGGACCGCCACCACCAGCGAGAGCACGACGGCGATCAGTCCGAGCAGTCCGGCCGCGGCCAGCCGCACCAGGGCACCCACCGCCATCGGCACCGACCGGTCGGCCAGTCCGTCCGCCTGGCTCAGCTCGAAGTCCCGCAACGACCGCTGCACCGCGTCGTAGCTCGTCTGCCACTCCTGCGGGTCGAGCCGGAGCCGGGCCGAGGGACCGGCGGCGACGAGGTCGTCCTGCATCGCCCGCAGCCGGCCGAACGCCTCCTGCTCGGTCAGCCGCTGGTACGCGGCCCGGTCCGCCTCGGGCAGGTCGGCCACGGCGGCCTCGGCCAGGAACCGCTGATTGCCAATGCCCTGTACGAGCAGGGTGTGCTCCCCCTCGGCGAACCCGCCCGCGGTCAGCACCCCGGCCAGCAGCGCGTCGGTCTGCCCCAGCAGTTCCCGCGAGCGGCCCAGGTTGGTAAGCGCCAACGCCTCGCGGTTGAGGTCGTGGTCCGGAAGGTTGGCCAGAGCGGTGAAGGTGTGGAACGCCGAGGAGATCATTCCGCTGTAGAGGCCGACGGCGCCAGCGCGATCGAGGTCCCGACGGTCAATGAAGCCGCGACCGGCCGGCAACGCCTCCAGCTCGCCGAGGAGCCGCTCCAGCCGGGCTTCGAGCAGCTCCCCTGCCGCGTCCCGTAACTGGTCGCCGGCGACCCGGCGGCGCAGTTCGGCCACTGCCGCGTCGGTGCGGGTCCGTTGCTCCACCAGAGCCGGCAGCACGCAGTTGGCCGGCGGCTGTCCACACTCCGTGCGGGGCGAGGCGAGGTGCACCACGGAGAGGCGGCGCTCCCGTTGCAGCTCGGCCACCACCGTCTCACCGGGCCTGCCCAGGTCATAGAGGAGGGTACGGGCGGCGAGCAGGTCGAGCGCCGGCCCGAAGGTGAGCGTGGTCGCGAAGATCCACAGTGCCAGCAGAGCGGTCACCGGCACGACGACCAACGCGGTCAGCTTCGAGCGGATCGGCCAGTCGCGGGTGTTCAATCGGACCTCGCCCGGAAGGGTGGCTGGAAGGGCTCCGGCGCAGCCGGGCAGCACCGTCGCCGGGGCACGTCCCGGGTTGTCCCGCCGGGACGCCGGCTCGGGCGCCTTGGGCAGGATACGTAATCCGCGCCTGTAGCACTACCGTCCGTCGAGACTACCGGTACGTTGCCGAACGTCCCGCCCGCCGACGGCCTGTCCGGTTTCGTACCGTCGGCCGCTGGCGGTCCGTCCGAGGAAAGTGCTCCGGAACGGGATTGGCGATCAGTGCGTTGCGGGAATACCTGCAGGCGAAGGAGGAGCCATGTCGCCCACGCAGATAGTCGTCACCGTCCTCGTCATCCTGGTGGTCGCCGCCATCGCCGCCGCCATCGTCGTGGCCGGCCGCCGCCGGGCGCTCCGGCAGCGCTTCGGCCCCGAGTACGACCACGTCGTCGCCGAGCAGGACAGCCGCAGCGCCGCCGAGCGCGAACTGCGGGACCGGGAACGCCGGCACGCCGAACTCGAACTGGTCCCGCTGACCCCCGAATCCCGTGCCCGGTACGCCGAGGCATGGGAGGAGCTTCAGGTGCGTTTCGTCGACTCTCCCGCCGAGACCGTCGGCCAGGCCGACGAACTGGTCAGCCGGCTCATCGCCGAGCGGGGATACCCCACCGGTGAGTTCGACGACCAGATCGCCCACCTCTCCGTCGAGCACGCGCGCACGCTGGGCCACTACCGCGACGCGCACGAGATCCACCTGCGCAACTCCCGGGGCGAGGCCAGCACCGAGGATCTGCGCCAGGCCGTCGTCCACTACCGCGCCCTCTTCAGCGACCTGCTCGGCGAGGAGCCGCCGGTCGCTGCCGGGACGCCGGAACAGCGCCACCCCGACGCCGCCCACGACGCCACCAACCGCTGAGGAGACCACCATGCGGCAGGACGAGCAGCAGCTCAACAACGACCACCCGGAGACGGTCCGCTCCGCCCCGGTGGCGGTGCCGGCCACTGAGGACGATCGGGAGATCACCGACGACGTGGACACCGTCGACGGGCCGACCGACCGCGACCGTTCGGAAGCCGGGGCTGACCGGGGCCGCCCCTGGGACGGCCGTCCGGGCTCCGACGGTGACCGGGCCGAGTTCCACGAGCCGGGTCCCGTGCCGACCACCTTCGGCGCGACCACCGTGGGTGGCGCGGTTGCCGCGTCCGCGCTGGCCAGCCCGCGCCCCGAGGACGAGCGCGACCCGCGCGAGGAGGACACCGCCCGGCCCGGCGACGGCGCGGTCGACGGCGAGCGGGAGGGACGGCGGGCGGACCCGACGGCCGAGTTCGACCGCACCGACGACGAGGTCGACGAACTCGCCGACGACGCCGACGGCGACGGCGTTGTCGACGATCGCGAGGCGGCGACCGCCACCGGCGCGACCACGGGCGACCGGCTGACCGACGACGTCGACGACGACCCGGCGGTGGCCGGCGACGACATCCGGTCGACCGGGGCGACGACCACCGGGGACGCGGTGGCGGCGGGCGGTGCCGGCTACGGCAGCGCCACCCCCGCGATGGTCGACCCGGACACGCGGACCCCGGGCGACAGCGCGTCGGGTACCGGAACGGCGGTGCCGTCGGGAGCGGCGACGCTGTTCGACGACGCGACGGCGCAGGGCTTCCGGGACCGCTGGCGCGACGTGCAGCTGCGCTTCGTGGACGACCCACGCGCGGCGGCCGGCGAGGCTCAGTCCCTGGTGGAGGAGGCCATGGAGGCGCTCTCCGCCGCGCTGGCCGAACACCGGAACAAGCTCGGCGGCTGGCAGGAGGCGGGCTCGTCGGACACCGAGCAGCTGCGGGTGGCCGTACGCGAGTACCGCGACTTCCTCGACCGGGTGCTCGGCCGCTGACCGGCCGGCACCGGCACCCGACACCCCCGAAGGCGGGTGCCCGATCCGGGCACCCGCCTTCGGCGTGCCGCCGTCAGGCATGGCGACCGGTTAGGCGGGTACGCCGAAGGAGGCCGGAGAAGCGCTGCGGACAGGAGGGCAGCAGGGATGACGGATCGTGATCGGGAACGACCGCTGGAGGAGCGCCCCGAGGCGGCCGCGGCGGTCGACGACGACAGCACCGTTCCCCAGCTGATGACCGGGGGCGGAGCAGACCGGGAGACCCCTGCCTTCACCGAGCCCGGTGATCGCACCGACGACATCATCGGCGACCCGTACGCCGCGGGCACCGGCGCGACGGGGACCGGCACCGGTGCCGCTGGGGACGACATCCGCACCGGCGCGGAGCAGCCGTGGGAGCCGGAGGACCTGGTGATGGCCCGGGGACAGGACCTCACCGCGGAGAACATCGAGCGGGCGCGGCGCGATCTGGACGAGATCGGACGCGCCGCGATCGAGAGAACCGTGCCCTGACCCGCCGGCGCCCCGGCGGCTGTCTGCCAGAGGGCAGCCACCCGGTGTGGCGCGCCTCGGCGTCGGGCGGGTGACGACGACCGTGGCTGGGCGGCGCGAGGGGCCCCTGGTCCGACCGGTGCGGTCGGACCAGGGGCCCGGGTGACCTGCCGCCGCAGCGCCTCACCTACTGTCGGCGGCGGGTATGCCTGCGTCCGTCAGGACAGCGGCGGGTAGGCGTTGCGCATCAGCTCGGCGAACTGCGCCGGGAACCAGGCGCCGGAGATCGGGGCGTCCGCCAGGGCACCGCTGCGGCTGTTGCCGTTGCGGTCGTTGCCGGTGTAGGTCGGGTCGCACATCCGGTCGAAGCCCTTGCCGTCGTTGTTGGGGATCTCGCGGCTGGAGCCGTCCGACTCACCCGGGGGCTTGATCCAGACGTACGCGTCGATGCCCGACGCCGGCGCGGCCTTCGGCCGCTCACCCATGCCCGCACCGGCCTGGTTGCACCAGTTGCCCTTGTGGATACGACGGTCGACCCGGCCACCGTCCACGTAGGCGTCCACGCTGGTCGTCGGGCCCGCGGCGGTGGGCCGGTTCGGGCCGCCCCAGCCGTTGCGGGAGGTGTCGATCAGCATGCCGATGCCGCTCGGGAAGCCCTGCCGGACCAGCTCCTGCCGGAACGCCTGAGCGAAGCTCTGCTCGTCGTTGTACTGGTTCCAGTCGATCCACTTCGCCTGACGCACCGTCTGCCCGTTCACCGTGTCGGTGACCTTCGCGTACGGCTCGATCAGGGCGGAGTAGTTCGCGGTGTTGGTGATGAAACCGTGCACGTGGTTCACGGTGCTGCCGGAGGCGGTCGCCGCCTCCTTCAGGACCTGGGCGGTCGGGGTGAAGTTGCTGTCCCAGCCCAGCCAGCCGTGGTGCCCGGCGTCGACGTAGTTGTAGACGTTCGGGATCGAGCCCAGCTTGGCCAGGGCGTAACCGACACCCTGCACGTAGGCCCCGTTGGCCTTCACCGTGTCGCACATCACGGTGCCACCGGCGTTGTTGGAGGTGTTGGTCACCAGGTTCGGCAGCGAGTCGACCTCGATGACGTTGATGATCCGCAGGTTGCGGTACTTCGCGTCACCCTGGATCGCCGCGATTGGGTCGATGTACTGCGCCTTGTACTTGGGCAGCTCGTCGGCCTTCAGCTCACCGTTGGAGGCGAGCGCCGCGCAGTCGCGGCCCGGGAGGTTGTAGATGACGAACTGGATGTACTGCGCGTTCTGCCGCAGCGCCTCTTCCAGGTGATCCCGGATACCCATCGGGCCGTTGGACTGGCTGTCCGGGGTGCCGTTGATCGCCGCGATGCGGTCGATCCAGACGGCGGTCGAGATGTTCGAGACCCGGTTGCCACCGCTGACCGACTCGGCCTTGGCCTTCCACTCCGGGTTCACGTAGCCCCGGGCGTTGACGTACGGGTTGTCCACCTTGGTTCCGGGCGGCGGAGGCGAGGTCGGCGGCGGCGAGGACGGGGGCGGCGAGGACGGCGGCGGCGAAGACGGGGGCGGCGAGGACGGCGGCGGCGAAGACGGCGGCGGCGTCGTCGGCGTGGTGCCGCCGTTGCAGGTCACGCCGTTGATGGTGAACGAGGTCGGCCGGGGGTTGCTGCCGCTCCACGCGCCGTTGAAGCCGATGGTCGTGGAGGCACCCCGGGCCAGGTTGCCGTTGTAGGACTCGTTCTGCGCGGTCACGTTGCGCCCCGACTGGCTCCACCGGGCGGACCAGCCCTGCTGCACCCGCTGGTTGGCGTCGGGGAAGGTGAAGCCGAGCGTCCAGCTGGTCAGCGGGTCGCCGACGTTCTTGATGGTGATGTTGGCGGTGAAGCCGCCCTGCCAGTCGTTGGTCGTGTACGCGACGTCGCACTGGGTCGCCGCGTGTGCCGCGGTGACCGGAAGCGTCACCAAACCGCCCGCGACCAGCGCGCTCGCGCCGGCCAGCGCGACGGCCCGGCGTCGGCCGGACAGCCTTCTCCACACATTCATGCCACTGATCTCCTTGGGCGAGACCGGATCCGCGAACGGCCCGGCACGTGGCCCGAGGGGCGCCCTGCGCGGACGACCGCCGGTGCCAACGGGATTCTTCGGTGAGCGCCCGACCCGGACGGGCGTTGGTGGTGGTGCATCGACCGGCATCACCCGGTCGGCGGCCAGGTGGTCGTCCGGCGAACCGGCTGCCCTCGACACCTGCCTGCGCGGTGTGGCTCAGCTCACCGCGTGCAGCGATTCTTGCATGGGAGCGCTTCCATGGCAATGGTTCGATATTTTCGAAACGCTACCGGACAAATGCCTCATCCCCGCACCTGCCACGGAGGACAGGCCGGCACTCGGCGGGACAAGCGAGCCGGCATAACCCCCGGAACGAACAAATGCCAGAACACGAATCTTTCCCTTCATAGGTCATGAAACGGTCTAACGTCGGTTCTGGCTCGGTTGTTGCCGGCCGCAGGACAACAGGGATGGAGTGACACAGGTCATGGCTAAGAAGATGCTGGGGAAGGTCGTTGCGGGTGCTGCCCTCGGCAGCGCCTCCCTGCTGGTGTTCGCGCCCGGGATCGCGTACGCCGACGGCCAACCGCAACCGGACGAGGGCAAGGTCTTCGCCAAGCCGCACGCCGTGAAGGCCGGCGAAGAGGTCAAGCTCGTCCAGATTTGCGCGGAGCCGCAGGAGCACCCCTTCGTCTGGTCCAAGGTCACCGGAAAGGTGAAGCTCAAGCCGGCCCACCGCGACGGTGACCGGCGCGGGGACCGCGGGAGCTGGGGCGAGGACGAGGACTCCTACGGGCACGGTAAGGACCGGAAGGACAGCAAGGACGGACACGGCAAGGACTGGAAGGGCGACGACCGGCCGCAGCCCGCCGAGACCGAAGCCGAGTCCGGCCACGGTTACGGGGGTGGCGCCGCCGCCGACGCCCACGACGACTGGAAGGGCGAGGAGCACGGCCAGGACGCCGAGGGTGGCCGCGACGGCAAGGGCCACGACAAGAAGGACTGGAAGGACGAGAAGCGCGACTGGGCCGACGAGGAGTCCACGGGCGGCTGGTCGGGTCGGGACGAGTACGGCTCGGACTCCGGCGAGCGCGGCTGGTCGAGCGAGCGCGACTGGGCCGGCGAAGAGGCCGCCGAGCACGGCAAGCGCGACAGCTGGGAGCACAAGAAGGACTTCGTCTACTACGGCGAGGCCCGCGTCGCCCGGGACGCCAAGCCCGGCACGTACAAGCTGGAGGGCTCCTGCGGCACGGGCGAGCTGGTCGTCCTGCCGCACGGCGGGGTCGACGGCGGCGACGGTGGCATCGGCACCGGTGCCGACCGGGGCCTGGCCACCGCCGGGGCGAGCCTGGTCGGCGCGGCCGCCCTCGGTGGCCTCGTGCTGATGCGCCGTCGCCGGGTCGATGAGTTCGCGGCCTGACGCGTCGGCGAGACGGGCCGACGGCCGTCACGGTGGACCGTGGCGTGCCGTCGGCGCCGCCGTCGTCGTCCTGCTCGCCATGGCGGGCTCCGGACTCATCGGCGCCTCGCTCAAGACCACCGACCCCCCGCGCCCACCGCAGCCAGTGGCCCGGGCCGGAACCGGAACGGCCGATCCGACCCCGGCCGGCCCGATCGCGGAGGCCGACCTCAACGGCGCGCCGGCCGGACTGCCCCGCGCCGCTCCCACCAGGATCAACATCCCTCGCATCGGGGTCAACGCCGAGATCATCGCGCTCGGGACCAACCCGGACGGGACCGTCCAGGTTCCCCCGCTGGACCAGGCGCTGCTCGCCGGCTGGTACGAACCGGGGCCGAGCCCGGGCGAGCGGGGCAACGCCGTCGTCGTCGGACACGTCGACTCGGCCGCGATCGGTCCCGCCGTCTTCTTCTCCCTCGGTGCCCTGCAACCCGGCGACACCGTCAGCGTCGCCCGGGACGACGGCCGGGCGGCGAACTTCCGGGTGGACTCGGTGGCCTCGTACCCCAAGGACGCCTTCCCCACCGACCAGGTGTACGGCCCCAACGACCGGCCCGGACTGCGGGTGATCACCTGTGGCGGCACGTTCGACGAGACCACCGGCGACTATCCCGACAACGTGATCGTCTTCGCGTCCCTCGTTGCCTGACCACCACGACAACGCGCGACCCGACACCGGGTCGCGCGTTGTCGATCATTCAGTTGTGGTGCTGCCTGGAGGTCAGGTGGCGGCGGAGGTGCGGACCAGGGTGCGGATCTGGCGCAGCAGCACCGACAGGGCGGCGAGGTCGGCCCGTGACTCGTCGAACTCCCCCATCGCCCGTTCGGCGCGGTGGATGGAGGTGGCGTTCGACTGTTCCCACTGCTGCACCCGCTCCTGCGGAGCAAGGCCACCCGGCGTGGAGTCGAGCACCTCCGCGGTGAGCGCGGCGAGCGCGGCGTACAGGTCGTAACGCAGCGCCATCCGGGCGAGCGTCTGCCACCGGTCCTCCCTCGGCAGCAGGGAGATCTTCGAGAGCAACGAGTCCACCCGGAACCGGTCGGAGAGCACGAAGTAGACCGAGGCCACCTCGCCCACGTCCCGCCCGGTGCCGGCGGCGGTCTCCACCACGTCCAGCAGGCCGAAGCTGTACATCAGCCGGGTGCTGCGCTCAGCCAGCTCACGCGGTACACCACGCTCGGTCATCGAATCGATGTGCGCGGCGATGGACTCGCGCTCGCTGCCGTAGAAGAGCGTCTCCATCCGGGGCAGCAGCCGGGCGATCCCGTCCCGCAGCCGAACGATCTCCGCCGGCACGTCGATCGGCGAACGGCGGTTGGTCACCAACCAACGCACCGCCCGGTCGAGCAGTCGCCGGGTGTCGAGGTACACGCTGGTCTGCAACTCCGGGTCGATCCGGTTGTCCAGCGCCTCGACCGCGTCCCACAGCTGGCGCAGCCCGAAGACCTCGCGGACCACCACGTACGCCCGGATGACGTCCGCCGCCGTCGCGGCCGTCTCCTCCACCACCCGGAAGACGAAGGAGATGCCGCCTCGGTTGATCGCCTCGTTGACCAGCACCGTGGTCACGATGTCGCGGTTCAGCCGGTGCCGGTTCATCCGGTCGGCGAACCGGTCCCGCATCGGCGTCGGGAAGTAGTTGACCAGCACCTCGCCGGTCCACTGCTCGTCGGGCAGCCCGTCGGTGAGGATCTCCTTCTCCAAGGCGATCTTCACATACGCCAGCAGCACGGCGAACTCCGGCGCGGTCAGCCCGGACTCGGTGCGTACCGCCAGCTCCTCGTCCGGCGGCAGCGCCTCCAGCGAGCGGTCCAGCACGCCCGAGCGCTCCAGCTCCGTGATCATCCGGCGGTGCACCGGGAGCAGCGACGTCGCCTGCGCCTGGGAGTTGTTGATCGCCCGGGCCTGGTCGTAGTTGTCCCGCAGCACCAGCTCCGCGACCTCGTCGGTCATCCGGGCGAGCAGTTCGTCCCGCTCGGGCAGGGTCAGCTCGCCGTCGGCGACCGCGGTGTTCAGCAGGATCTTGATGTTCACCTCGTGGTCGGAGCAGTCCACCCCGGCCGCGTTGTCGATGAAGTCGGTGTACATCCGGCCGCCCGCCAGGGCGTACTCGATCCGGCCGTGCTGGGTGAAGCCCAGGTTGCCGCCCTCACCGACCACCCGGCAGCGCAGACTGCGCCCGTCCACCCGGATCGCGTCGTTGGACTTGTCGCCCACCTCGGCGTTGGTCTGGCTGGACGCCTTGACGTAGGTGCCGATGCCGCCGTTCCAGAACAGGTCCACCGGTGCGGTGAGGATGGCCTTCATCAGCTCCTGCGGGCTCAACTGCTCGACGTCGTCCTCGAGCCCGAGCACGGTGCGGACCTGCGGCGAGACCGGCACCGACTTCGCCGTACGCGGGTAGACCCCGCCGCCTGCGGAGATCAGGTCGGCGTTGTAGTCCTCCCAGGTGGACCGGGGAAGCTCGAACAGCCGCTTCCGTTCGGCGTACGAGGTGGCCGCGTCCGGGTCCGGGTCCAGGAAGATGTGCCGGTGGTCGAAGGCGGCCACCAGCCGGATGTGCTCGGAGAGCAGCATGCCGTTACCGAACACGTCACCGGACATGTCGCCGACCCCGACCACGGTGAAGTCCTGGCTCTGGGTGTCGTGGCCCATCTCGCGGAAGTGCCGCTTGACCGACTCCCACGCACCCCGAGCGGTGATGCCCATCTTCTTGTGGTCGTAGCCGGCCGAACCACCGGAGGCGAAGGCGTCGCCCAGCCAGAAGTTGTGTGCGGTCGAGATCTCGTTGGCGATGTCGGAGAAGGTCGCCGTGCCCTTGTCCGCCGCCACCACCATGTACGGGTCGTCGCCGTCGTGCCGGACCACGTCCTCGGGCGGCACGATCTCGCCGGCCACGATGTTGTCGGTGACGTCCAGCAGAGCCGAGACGAACTCCTTGTAACAGGTCACGGCCTCGTCGCGGTCACCCGGCTTCTGCTTGAGCACGAAGCCGCCCTTGGCGCCCACCGGCACGATCACGGCGTTCTTCACCATCTGCGCCTTGACCAGGCCGAGCACCTCGGTGCGGAAGTCCTCCCGCCGGTCCGACCAGCGCAGACCGCCCCGGGCCACCGGCCCGAACCGCAGGTGCACCCCCTCGAACCGGGGCGAGTACACGAAGATCTCGAACTTGGGCCGGGGCGCGGGCAGCTCGGGGATCGCCTGCGGGTCGAGCTTGAAGGCGACGTACGGCTTGGGCCGCCCGCCCACCGGCTTCTGGTAGAAGCTGGTCCGCAGCGTGGCCTGGATCAGCGACAGATACGACCGCAGGATCCGGTCCTGATCGAGGCTGGCCACGTCGTCGAGCGCGGCGCGGATCTCGTCCACCAGCTGGGTGCCGCGTCGCTGGCGCTGCTCGGCATCCACCGGGCCCGGCTCGAACCGCGCCTCGAACAGCTGCACCAGCAGGGTGGCCAGCTGCGGGTACGCGATGAACGTGGACTCCATGTAGTCCTGGGAGAACACCGTCCCGGTCTGCCGCAGGTACTTCGCGTAGGCCCGCAGCACCACCACCTGACGCCAGGTCAGCCCGGCGCGCAGCACCAGCTCGTTGAAGCGGTCCACCTCGGCCTCGCCCCGCCACGCCGCCGCGAAGGCGTTCTCCACATGGGGGCGTACCTCGGCCAGCTCCTGGTGCCCCTCCGGCAGCCGCAGTCCGAAGTCGTACAGCCAGATCCGCCCGTCGACCCGTTCCACCTCGTACGGGTGCTCGTCCACGACCTTCACGCCGAGCGAGTGCAGCACCGGCAGCACCGCGGAGAGCATCATCGGCTCGCCGTAGCGGTACACCTTGAACCGCACGTCCATCGACTCGTCGACGTCGGTCCCCCGGCCACCGACCCGGGGCGCCAACTGCTTGCGGAACAGGTGCATCTCCAGCTGGCCGGGCTCCTCCAGCAGCTCCAGCTTGGCCAGGTCCTTCATCGCCTCGTACGGCGTGTGCCCGTCCTTGTAGCCCTCCGGGAACGCGTCGGCGTACCGGCCGAACAGGTGCTTGGCCTGCTCGTCGCCGAGCTTGCGCTCCAGCACCAGCCGGTAGTCGTCGTCCCAGAGCCGGGTGGCGTCGGCCAGCTCCTCGGCGAGCAGGTCGGCGTCGATGTCACCGGGCGGGCTCGTCGGGTCGGTACGCACGATGAAGTGCACCCGGGCCAGCATCGACTCGGTCACCCGGGTGGTGTAGTCCACCCCGACGCCGTTCAGCTCGCGCAGCAGGATGTCCTGCATGCGCAGCCGGTTCTGGGTGGTGAACCGGTCCCGGGGCAGGTAGATCAGGCAGGAGATGAACCGGCCGTACGCGTCCCGGCGCAGGAAGACCCGCAGCTGCCGGCGACCCGCCATCCGCAGCACCCCGATGACCGCGTGGTACAGGTCGTCGGTCTTGATCTGGAACAGCTCGTCGCGCGGGTACGTCTCCAGGATCTGCATCAGATCCTTGCCCGAGTGGCTGCGCAGGCTCAGACCCGAACGGTCCAGCACCTCGGCGACCTTGCGCCGGACCACCGGCAGTTCCTGGACGCTGGTCCGGTAGGCGGCGGTGGAGAACAGGCCCAGGAACCGCCGCTCGCCCACCACCTCGCCGTTCTCATCGAAAATCTTGAAACCGATGTAGTCGAGGTACGCCGAGCGGTGCACGGTGGCCCGCGAGTTCGCCTTGGTGATGATCAGCAGGCGCTTCTCGGTGACCTTCTCGTGCGCCTCCGGCGTCATCGACGACAGGGCCCGCGCCTCCGGCGCGTCCTGCCGCAGGATGCCCAGCCCGGTGCCGAGCACCGCCTCCAGGGCGGGACCGCCCTGCGCCGCGTCCGGCAGCAGCCGGTACTCCCGGTACCCGAGGAAGGTGAAATGGTCGTGGGCCAGCCAGCGCAGCAGCTCCACCGAGTCGGTGATGTCCTTTTCCGGCACCGGTGGCCGGTTGTCGCTGGTGCGCGCCGCGGCCAGCTCGTCGGCCAGCGCCAGCGCACGCTGACGCATCTTCGGCCAGTCCTCGACGGCCTCCCGCACGTCGGTCAGCACCCGTTGCAGCTCCCGGCGCAGCTTGTCCCGCTCCGCCGGGTCGCGTACCGGGTCGATCTCGATCCGCATCCAGCTCTCGACCAGGTCTCCGGAGATCGCGTCGTCCGGCTCCACGTCCGCGGCCACCTCGACCAGCCGGCCCAACGGCTCCCGGCGTACCACGACCAGCGGGTGCACCAGCAGATGCACGTCCAGGTGGTGGGTGTTGAGCAGGGCGGTGACCGAGTCCACCAGGAACGGCATGTCGTCGGTGACGATCTCCACCACGCTGTGGTGCTGCTCCGCGTCGGGCGAGTGGATCCGCAGCTTCAACTCACCCGGCACTCGCTGCCGGGCCAGTTCCCGGTGCGCGCGGGCGGCGTCGAGCATCTCCTCGGCGGTGAACCCGATCAGTTCCTCGTCCGGCGCGAACCGCCAGAACCTGCTCACCAGGGTCGCCGCATCGTGGTCGTCACCGGCCAGCGAGACCGCCTGGGCCACCAGCCGCTCGGCGTTCGGCACCGGCTCGTCGAACTCGGCGTCCTCCGCGTCGTCGGCCAGCGCCTCCGGCGGCAGTCCCAGGTCGTAGAGGGTGTCGATGCTCGAACCGGTCACCCCGGTCGCGCCTGTGTCTAGCCGGCCGAAACCGTCCCCGTCGGTCGCCGTGTCGAAACTGTCGTCCCGGCCGGTGTCAGCCTGCCGGATGTCGGGTTCCGGTTTGATCGCCGGACGCCGGTCCATCGGTGCCACTCCCCTCGACCCACAACGCTGTGGGTCACTCTGCCGCCCAGCCTAGGCCGACCGACCAGTTCTTCCGTCGGCGGACCACCGGCCGGACGTCCGGATCTCCGACGTCGTCCTTTCACCCCTTGCGGTACGAGGTTCGGCCGGGTTGGGAGTACCCCGCATGATGTTGTTCATCACACCTGCACGCCCGTCTTTCCGCTCCCTCGGGGCCTGGCGGGGCAGTGGTCGACGCGTCGGCGTACTAGCGTGCGGAACAGCCGACCAGGAGGAAGCCACCAGATGTACGTTGCGCGCCGAGACCGTCACCGCCGGTCCCCACTGGCCGTCGCCGCCGCCTGCCTGGTCGCGGCGGCCAGCCTCGTCGCCTGCTCCGGCGAGGACGGCCCGCAGCGCACCGTCGACGCCTTCCTGGACGGCTGGCGCAAGGGCGACCTGAACGCGATCGGCTTCGTCGACCCGACCGGGGCGAAGATTCCCGCCGCCAACGTCGTCCAGGAGATCCGGGAGCTTTCCGGCGAGCTTGTCGACGCTCCGCTCACGCTGACCCGCCAAGGCGATCCCGAGGTGGTGCAGAACACCGCCACCGCCAGCGTCCGCGCGGAGTGGACGCTGCCGGGCGGGACGCCCTGGACCTACGACCGGCCGGTGCGGCTCACGCAGGGCCGCGACGACCAGTGGCAGGTGATCTGGGAGCCGCAGATCGTCCATGAACAGCTCACCCGGGGCGACCGGCTGGGACTGCGGCGCGACAGGGCGCCCCGGGCCACCGTGCTCGACGGTGCCGGCGAGCCGATCGTGGCGCCCCGCGACGTGGTTCGGGTCGGGTTGCAGCCCAACGAGGTGACCGACGTCCAGGCCATGATCCGAGAACTGGACGCCGCCTTCCGCGCCATCCGGCCGGCGATCAACCCGCCGGTCGATCTGTCGGACCTCCCCAAGCGGCTGGCGGAGGCGAAACCGGACGCGTTCGTCGAGGTGGTCACCCTCCGCGACGAGGCGTACCGGCAGATCAAGCCACGCATCCACGGCCTGTCGGGGACGAAGTTCCCAACCGACACGCTGGACCTCGCACCCACCCGTGAGTTCGCCCGGGCGGTGCTCGGCACCGTCGATCCCGCGTACGCCGAGGACCTGGCCAACCATCCCGACCGCTACTCGCCCGGCGACCTCGTCGGCCACGGTGGCTTGCAGGGCCGCTGGGACGAGCGGCTGCGTGGCGTACCGGGACTGACCGTGATCATCAAGCGGCCCGGGTCGGACGGCACGGTGGAGCCGACCGGCACCGAGGTGTTCCGGCGTGAGCCCCAGCCCGGCCAGCCGGTGCGCACCACACTTGACGTGGACACCCAGAACGCCGCCGACCGGGCGCTGCGCGGGGAACGTCGGCGGGCCGCCCTGGTGGCCGTACGGGTCAGCGACGGCGCCGTGCTCGCCGCCGCCAACGGCCCCGGCGCCGCCGGGGAGAACCTGGCCTTCACCGCCCAGGTGCCGCCGGGCTCCACGTTCAAGATGGTCAGCGCGTACGGGCTGATCGAGCGGGGCGCGGTGACCCCCGACACCACCGTCGCCTGCCCGAAGACGTTCACCGTGGACGGACGCTCCTTCAAGAACGCCAACGACTTCTCCCTCGGCGAGGTGCCGTTCCGTACCGACTTCGCGAAGTCCTGCAACACCGCCTTCGCCGCACTCGCCCCCCAGTTGGGCGCCGACGGGCTCGCCGCCGCCGGACGCGCCCTGGGCCTGGAGGGTGAGTGGGGTGAGCTGGGCCTCGACGCGTTCACCGGGAAGGTCTCGGCGGGCGGCGGAGCCACCGAACAGGCCGCCGCGGCGATCGGCCAGGGTACGACGCTGGTCAGCCCGCTGGCCATGGCCGCGGCGACGGCCGCGGTGGCCAAGGGTCAGTTCGTCCCGCCGAAGTTGCTGTCGGACCCGGCGCCGGAACCGGCGGCCGAGCCGGGGCCGCAGCTGAAGCCCGAGGCGATCACGGCCGTTCGGGAGATGATGCGCGAGGTGGTCACCAGCGGCACCGGCACCGCGTTGCGGGACGTGCCGGGCGAGCCGGTGCACGGCAAGACCGGCACCGCCGAGTACGACGACAACCCGAAGAACACCCACGCCTGGTTCGTCGGCTGGCAGGGCGACATCGCCGTCGCGGTCTTCGTCGAGAAGGGTGGCTCCGGCAGCGGCACCGCGGTTCCGATCGCGGAACGCTTCCTGCGCGCCCTGGCCGGCTGACCGCCTGCCTGCGGAGATCCCGCCGTGGGCGACCGGCGGGCCGGTGTTGGTCAAGCTGAGCGGGGATCGATTGGTTCGGCCGCCTCGGCGGCGTCCAGGTCTGCGTCGGTCGGCCGCTCATCCAGCTCCACCGGGGGCGTCCGGCGCAGCGAACCCGGCCCGGCCGAGAAGACGGTCTCACGCGGATCCGACCCGACGGAGAACACGGCCGCACGCGGTTCCGGCCCGCCGGCGTCGATGGCCGGTCCGCCGGTCGGTTGCCGGGGCAGGGGCGCAGCCCCGTCCGATGGCTCCGGCCGCGACGGCGACGACTGCGGGTCGGGCTGCTCGGGTCGCTCGGGCCGGAGCCGGGGAGGTACCGAGCCCGGTGCGGTGACCGGGCGCAGACCGGAGACCACCGTGTTGACGATCTCCGCTGCGTACGCGCCATCCGGGTCGTAGTCGGGGTCGAACACGGTCAGTTCCACACCTAGACAGTGCGGCGTGTCGACCAGCCCGGAGAGCAGGATCTCCAGTTCGGCGAAGGCGATGCCACCCGGATCGGGCGCGTCGACCGCCGGCATCACGGCCGGGTCGAGCACGTCCACGTCGATGTGCACCCAGTACCCGGCGCAGTCGGCGAGCTGCTCATGCGCCCACTGCGCGGTCCGCGCCGCACCCTCGGCGCGCAACGCCGGCACCGGTCTGGTGATGATCCCGGCGGCCTGCAGGTCGAGCCGGTACTCGTCCTGGGCCCGGATGCCGAGCACCACCACGTCGATGTCGCGGAAGTAGGGGCGGCGTCCCTCGATGGCGGCCAGGTCCGCCTGTCCCCGGCCGGTCACCAGGGCGAGATCCTCACCCGCCGCCGCACCCACGTACGAGGCGTTGCCGGGGTGCCGGAAGTCGGAGTGTCCGTCGACGAATACCAGGCCGATCCGGCCGCCGACCGCCTCGCCCAAGCGGTGCATGGCCAGCGCCGAGCCAAGCAGGATCGAGCAGTCACCACCCAGGACCAGGGGGAACTCTCCCCGGTCGATGATCGCGCCGATCCGGTCGGCCAGCGCTGCGGAGTAGTCGGCGATCTCCCGTGCGTGGCAGACGCCGTCGCCCGGTCGCCAGTCACCGGCGTCGTAGCGGGGCGGGGTCAGGCAGCCGGCGTCGCGGGCGCGCAACCGGGGCAGCAGCCCCTGGTCCCGCAGCGCGCCGGGTGCCTTCCCGCAGCCGGGGACGGAGGTGGGCGTCGGCGGGCGCAGACCGAGGTTGCTCGGCGCGTCGAGGACGGCGATCCGGCGCATCATGGGCTCCCGTCCTCCGGTAGGGGCGGGCCGGCGGCACGCCGGCCCGCGCTGGCGTCTCAGGTGCTCAGAACAGGGCGCTGGCCAGGGCCCGGCGGGCCGCGGCGACCGCGGGATCCTCCGGCCCGGCGATGGTGAACAGGCCGACCAGGTGCTGACGCACCTTCTCCCGGTCGTCGCCGCCGGTGCGGCGGACCAGCCCGACCAGGCGCTGGTACGCCTGGTCGGCGAGACCGCTGAGCACCTCGATGTCGGCGGCGAGCAGTTGGGCGTCCACGTCGTCGGGGTCGGCCGCCGCGGCGGCGAGTGCGGCCTGCGGGTCGGCGCCGGCCACCCGGCGGGCGAGCCCCACCTGGGCCAGCCCGGCCTCGGCCGCCGCGTCCGCCGGGGTCTCGGCGAGAATCTTCCGGTACGCCCGCTCGGCGGCGTCCAGGTCGCCGCTCATCAGGGCGTCGTCCGCCTCGTCGAGCCGTGGGTCCTCGGGCTCGGCCACGGTCACCCCGCCGGCCTTCAGCACGGCCTGGATCCACTGGCGCAGTTGCGCCTCGGGCACCACCCCGGAGAACGCGTCGACGGGCTGCCCGCCGACCACCGCGTACACCATCGGAATGCCCTGCACCCGGAACATCTGCGCGAGCCGCGGGTTGGCGTCCACGTCGACCTTGGCGAGCACCCACGCGCCGCCACCCTCCACCGCCAGCCGCTCCAGCACCGGGGAGAGCTGCTTGCAGGGCTGGCACCACTCGGCCCAGAAGTCGACCACGACGGGTGTGCTCAGCGAGCGCTCCAGGACCTCCGACTGGAAGGTCGCCTCGGTCACGTCGACGACGGTGACACCGCCGACGGCCCCGCCGGGTGCCCCGGCGGGGGGACCGGCCTGGGCCGGGGCCGGTGCGGGACTGGGGGCAGGGGGGCGCAGCGCGCTGAGGTCGACCGCGCCGCGGGTAAAGATCGACGAGGTGATCCGTGGGTCGCTCATGGTTATCTAGTCTCGCACGCAATTCGCCGAACTCGGATCAGCCTCGGCCCGCACAGTTGCCACTGTCACCCCTGCCCAGCCGCCTGATGAGGCGAAGGTCAGAACCGTGCGGGCTCGCGGTAAACGCCCCATTCGGCGCGCAGCGCGTCGCAGATCTCGCCGAGAGTCGCCTCCGCCCGGACCGCGTCCAGCATCGCCGGGATCATGTTCTCCCCGGTACGGCTCACCGTCACCATCGCCTCGACCGCGGCCCGTACCCGGGCCTCGTCCCGACCACGCTTGCGTTCGGCGAGCACCCGGCGCTGCTCCAACTCCACCTCGTGCGAGATGCGCAGGATCTCCAGTTCCTTGGCGACCGTGCCGGTGTGGCAGTTGACGCCGACGATCTTCTTCTCACCCTTCTCCAGCGCCTGCTGGTAGGCGAAGGCGGCCTCGGCGATCTGGCCGGTGAACCAACCGTCCTCGATGCCACGCAGGATGCCGGAGGTCATCGGACCGATGGCGTGCGGGCCCTCACCGCCGAGCGCCCGGATCCGGGCGAAGATCTTCTCCGCCTCGGCCTCGATCCGGTCGGTGAGCGCCTCGACGTACCACGAGCCGCCCAGCGGGTCGGCCACGTTGGTCACGCCGATCTCCTCCATCAACACCTGCTGGGTACGCAGGGCGATCTCGGCGGACTCGTCCGTCGGTAGGGCGAGGGTCTCGTCCAGGGCGTTGGTGTGCAGCGAGTTGGTGCCACCGAGCACCGCGGCGAGCGCCTCGACGGCGGTGCGTACCACGTTGTTGACCGGCTGCTGCGCGGTCAACGACACGCCCGCGGTCTGCGTGTGGAAGCGCAGCCAGAGCGCCTTCTCACTGGTGGCACCGTAGACGTCACGCAGCCAGCGGGCCCAGATCCGACGGGCGGCGCGGAACTTGGCGATCTCCTCGAAGAAGTCGACGTGCGAGTCGAAGAAGAAGCTGAGCCCGGGGGCGAAGACGTTGACGTCGAGGCCGCGCGACAACCCCAGCTCCACGTAGCCGAAGCCGTCGGCCAGGGTGTACGCCAATTCCTGCGCGGCCGTCGAACCGGCCTCGCGGATGTGGTACCCGGACACCGACAGCGGCTTGTAGCGCGGAATCTCGCGGGCGCAGTACTCCATCAGGTCGCCGATCAGGCGCAGGTGCGGCTCCGGGTCGAAGAGCCACTCCTTCTGCGCGATGTACTCCTTGAAGATGTCGGTCTGCAACGTCCCGTCGAGGGCCGACAGGTCGGCGCCCTGTCGCTCGGCGGCGACCAGGTACATGCAGAACACCGGCACCGCCGGACCGGAGATGGTCATGCTCGTGGTGACCCCGGCCAGGTCGATGCCGTCGAAGAGCACCTCCATGTCGGCGGCGCTGTCCACGGCCACTCCGCAGTGGCCCACCTCGCCGAGCGACTGCGGGTCGTCGGAGTCGCGGCCCATCAGCGTGGGCATGTCGAAGGCGACCGAGAGCCCGCCGCCACCGGCGCCCAGGATCATCTTGTAGCGCTCGTTGGTCTGCCTCGCGTTGCCGAACCCGGCGAACTGGCGGATGGTCCAGGTCCGCCCCCGGTAGCCGGTCGGGTAGAGACCCCGGGTGTACGGGAACTCCCCGGGCCAGCCGATCCGCTCGAAGCCCGGGTACGCGGCACCGTCCGGCGGACCGTAGACCGGCTCGACGGGCATCCCGGAGAGCGTGGTGAAGTCGGCGTCCCGCTTGCGCGCGGCGTCGTAGCGGGCCTGCCAGCGGGCCCGCCCGGCCGCGATGTCGTCGGCGTTCATCCCCGGGCTCCTCCTCGAGTCCTCGACTGCACGTCGAGTGTAGAGCCCTTACCTGAACGATCGATAAGGCAGCTCGTACCGACCGGTAACCTGAGCTGCCCGAACTCAGACGGCCGGACCGCCGATGGCCACGTCGTCCACCCGGATGTTGATCTCGTCGACCCGCAGTCCGTACGCCTCGACCGCCCGGGTCACCTCGACCCGCACGGCGGTGGTCACCTCGGGTACCGGATGCCCGGCGTCGGTGACGATGACCAGGTTGATCACAGCGCCACCGTTGGTGACGTGCGCGGAACAGCCCCGGCGCGCGTCGCCGACCTGGTCCAACCCGACCCGGTCGAGCACCGCGTTGAAGAACCGGGCGAGGTCGCCACCCAGCTCGACCACGCCCGGCACGGACTTCGCCGCGGCCACCGCGATCTTCTCCACCACCTCGTCGGAGATGTGCGTACGCCCGCCCGCCACCGCGTCCGGCGTCATCGCCAACTCCTGCGTCATCTCGTGATCCATGCGTCCCCCAGCGGCCGTCGCAGCGCCCGCGCATCCGCCGGGCGGTGCGAGCCTAACCGTCCCCGACGCTCCGCAGTGGACGCGGTCACGCGGAGAGCTGGGCCAGCAGCGCCTCGGCAGCGGCGTACGGATCGGTCGCACCGGCCGCCACCTCGGCGGCTAGCGCCGGCAGCTGCGTACCGTCGCGCAGCGAGCCGATCCGGGCGCGGAGCACGCCGAGCGCGATCGCCTCGACCTCGGCGGCGGCCCGCGCCTCGCGCCGGCGTCGCAGCTCGTCGTGCTCGACCAGCCAGGCCCGGTGCTTGTCGATCGCGGCGGCGACGTCGTCGATCCCCTCACCCCGCGCGGCGATCGCCCGCACCACCTGCGGTCGCCACTGGCCCGGCGCCCGCTCGCCGAGGGCGATCATGCCCTGGATGTCCCGGACGGTGGCGTCCGCGCCGTCGCGGTCGGCCTTGTTGACCACGAAGACGTCGGCGATCTCCAGGATGCCGGCCTTCACCGCCTGGATCGCGTCGCCCATGCCCGGTGCGAGCAGGACCAACGTGGTGTCCGCCAGCGAGGCGACCTCGACCTCGGCCTGCCCGACGCCGACGGTCTCCACCAGCACCACGTCGCAGCCGGCGCCCTCCAGCACCCGCACCGCCTGGGGGGTGGCCGCCGACAGCCCGCCGAGGTGTCCCCGACTGGACATGGAGCGGATGTAGACGCCCGGGTCGGTGGCGTGGTCCTGCATCCGCACCCGGTCACCGAGGATCGCACCGCCGGTGAACGGGCTGGACGGGTCGATGGCCAGCACGCCGACCCGGTGACCACGGGCGCGCAGCGCACGGACCAGTTCGTTGGTGGTGGTGGACTTGCCCACCCCCGGTGAGCCGGTCAGGCCGACCACCTGGGCCCGACCGGTGTACGGGGCGAGCGCCGCGGCGATGGCCGGCACCGTCTCGTCGCCCGACTCGACCAGGGTGATCAGGCGGGCGACCGCCCGGGGGTCACCGTCGCGGGCCCGTTCGACCAGCATCGGTACGTCCCGGCTGCGGCGCACCGAGCCGCTGGCCGCCGCCGGGACGCGGGTGTTCGACTCGCTCACAGATCGGTTTCGCTCGGGTCGGGGACGTGGATGATCAGTGCGTCGCCCTGGCCGCCGCCACCGCAGAGCGCCGCCGCGCCGGTGCCGCCGCCACGCCGCTTGAGTTCCAGCGCCAGGGTGAGCACCAGCCGGGCGCCGGACATGCCGATCGGGTGGCCCAGCGCGATCGCGCCGCCGTTGACGTTGACCTTGTCGGGGCTGACCCCGAGATCACGGATCGACTGGATCCCGACCTGGGCGAACGCCTCGTTGATCTCGATCAGGTCGAGATCGGCGACGCTCAGTCCGCCCTTGCGCAGGGCGTGCTGGATGGCGTTGGACGGCTGGGAGTGCAGGGAGTTGTCCGGGCCCGCCACGTTGCCGTGCGCCCCCACCTCGGCCAGCCAGGCCAGGCCCAGCTCCTTGGCCTTGGCCTTGCTCATGACCACCACCGCCGCGGCCCCGTCGGAGATCGGCGACGAACTGCCGGCGGTGATGGTGCCGTCGGCGGTGAACGCCGGGCGGAGCTTGGCCAGAGAATCGGCGGTGGTGTCCGGCCGGATGCCCTCGTCCTCGCTGATCACCAGCGGCTCGCCCTTGCGCTGCGGGATGACCACCGGGGTGATCTCCTCGGCGAAGTGGCCGTTCTTCTGCGCCGCGGCGGCGCGCTGGTGGCTGGCGGCCGCGAACTCGTCCTGCTCCCGGCGGGTGATGCCACGTGGGCCGCCGTGCCGCTCGGTGGACTCCCCCATCGAGCAGCAGTCCCAGGCGTCGGTCAACCCGTCGAGCGCCATGTGGTCCTTGACGACGACGTCGCCGTACTTGTAGCCGCCACGCTGGCCGAGCAGCAGGTGCGGGGCGTTGGTCATCGACT
Source organism: Micromonospora aridisoli (assembly GCF_056150025.1). Lineage (NCBI taxonomy): Bacteria > Bacillati > Actinomycetota > Actinomycetes > Micromonosporales > Micromonosporaceae > Micromonospora > Micromonospora aridisoli. The sequence continues at coordinate 110,499 of NZ_JAXCFK010000015.1, forward strand.
CCATGCCGCCGGCCACCACGATGTCGAACTCACCGGCCCGGATCAGCTGGTCGGCCAGGGCGATCGCGTCGAGCCCGGAGAGACAGACCTTGTTGATCGTCAGGGCCGGTACGGACATCGGGACGCCCGCCTCGACGGCCGCCTGCCGGGCGGGAATCTGCCCGGTGCCGGCCTGGAGCACCTGCCCCATGATCACGTACTGCACCTGATCGGGTGCGACCCCCGCCCGTTCGAGCGCGGCGGCGATCGCGATGCCGCCGAGTTTCGTCGCCGGTAGGTCCTTGAGGTTGCCCAGCAGGCGCCCCATCGGGGTCCGCGCGCCGCTGACGATCACCGAAGCCATACCTGCCTCCGAGGGGTGCCGACCTGTACGCCTTAACGATTGTTCGGCCAGACTAACGTCATGCCTGAGAACTCCCCCGCCGAGCCTGCTGCCGACTATGTCACAGACATCGGCCTGCGCCGCATCGACCATGTCGGGATCGCGGTGGCCGACCTCGACGCCGCCATCGACTTCTACCAGCGGACGTTCGGGATGCGCTGCGTGCACACGGAGACCAACACCGAGCAGGGCGTCCGCGAGGCGATGCTGGCGGTCGGGCCGAGCGCCGATGGCGGCTGCGTGCAACTGCTCGCGCCACTGACCCCGGAGTCGACCATCGCGAAGTTCCTGGACCGCAACGGCCCGGGCGTCCAGCAGGTGGCGTACACGGTGGTGGACATCGACGCGGCCTGCGCGGCGCTGCGCGAACGGGGTCTGCGACTGCTCTACGAGACCCCGAAGCGCGGCACCGCCGATTCGCGGATCAACTTCGTGCACCCCAAGGACGCCGGCGGCGTGCTGATCGAACTGGTCGAACCGGCCGCGGCCCACTGACCGGACCGCGAGCACGCGGGTGCGCGCTTGCCGGAACAAGCACGCACCCGCGCGCAGCGGCCGATGCACTTTTTCACAGGAGGCTTCCGACCCTAGCTACCGTTCAGTAACCTCCGGCCTCACAGGTAGCCCGACGGCGCCGGGATGTGTCGGCGGCCGACATGGTGACGGCCGCTCTCCGGCGTCGACGATGGCAGCACCAGGCCCGCCGCTGACGCGGCGAGAACCGGAGGTCACCGTGCAGGACATCCTCGAAGCCATCATGGCGGCGGACGGGTCGGCCGACCCGGCGCGCGAGTTGGCCGGCGTCGCCGGACTGCCGGTACCGGAGAGCTACCGGGGTGTGGTCGTCCGGGCCGACGAGGCCCGCATGTTCGACGGTCTGGCCACCCGGGACAAGGATCCCCGCAAGGCGCTGCACCTGCAGGAGGTGCCGACCCCCGAACTCGGTCCGGGCGAGGCACTCGTCGCGGTGATGGCCAGCGCGATCAACTACAACACCGTCTGGACCAGCATCTTCGAGCCGGTCTCCACCTTCAGGTTCCTCCAGCGTTACGGCCGCACCTCCGAACTGGCCCGCCGGCACGACCTGCCGTACCACGTGGTCGGTTCGGACGCGGCGGGCGTGGTGCTCCGGGTGGGTGCCGGGGTGAGCCGCTGGCGCCCGGGCGACGAGGTGGTGGCCCACTGCCTGTCGGTCGAACTGGAGGACGCGGCCGGTCACGACGACACGATGCTCGACCCGCAGCAGCGGATCTGGGGCTTCGAGACCAACTTCGGCGGCCTGGCCGAACTGGCCGTGGTCAAGGCCAACCAGCTGATGCCCAAGCCGGCGCACCTGAGCTGGGAGGAGGCGGCCAGCCCCGGGCTGGTCAACTCGACCGCGTACCGGCAGTTGGTGTCGCACCACGGGGCGAACATGAAGCAGGGCGACGTGGTGCTGATCTGGGGTGCCTCGGGCGGCCTCGGCAGCTACGCCACCCAGATGGCCCTCAACGGTGGTGCCATCCCGGTCTGTGTCGTCTCCTCGCCGGAGAAGGCGGAACTGTGCCGGAAGATGGGTGCCGAGCTGGTCATCGACCGCTCCGCCGAGGGCTTCCGGTTCTGGTCGGACGAGCAGACCCAGGCGCCGGACGAGTGGCGTCGCTTCGGCGAGCGGATCAGGGAACTCACCGGTGGCGAGGACCCGGACATCGTCTTCGAGCACCCGGGCCGGGAGACCTTCGGGGCCAGCGTCTACGTCGCCAAGCGCGGCGGCACCATCGTCACCTGCGCCTCCACCAGTGGATTCCTGCACCAGTACGACAACCGTTACCTCTGGATGCACCTCAAGCGCATCGTGGGCAGTCACTTCGCCAACTACCGGGAGGCGTGGGAGGCCAACCGGCTGGTGGCGTTGGGCCGGATCCACCCCACGGTGTCGAAGACGTACGCCCTGGAACAGACCGGCCAGGCCGCGTACGAGGTGCACCGCAACGCGCACCAGGGCAAGGTCGGCGTCCGCTGTCTGGCCCCTGCGGACGGACTCGGCGTACGCGACCCCGAGTTGCGGGCCCGTCACGTCGACGCCATCAACCGGTTCCGCGGGCACTGACCTGTCGGCCGAGGCGCCGATGGCCATTCGGTGACCGCCGATTGGCTTTCCACACGGGTGACCCGACACCCATTCGTGTCGTCGGGCGACGCGGGAAACAAAGGGGCCGTGGGGCACTCGCCGCGGCCCTTTTCCACGTGACGCTCCGTGCCATCCGGGTCGCCCCGGAGCTGGCAAGATCGCATGTCGCCCCGGTGGTCGGCCACGGCCGGGAGTTGACCATGTAATGCGGACGGCAAAGGGCGGCACGCTCTTGCGAAGCACCCCGGGGGGTCTGCCAGTATGTCCCAATGCCCCAGCAGCAGTCCTCCCCTCTCGCGTTCTTCGATAACGCGAACTCGCAGCCAGATTTCACGGTTGGCCTGCGCGGATACAACACCGGCCAGGTCGACGACTTCATCGGCCGCCTCAACGCCGCGCTGAGCCAGGCCAACAAGGACCGCGCCGACGCGGAGCAGGCGCTCAACGACGCGCAGCGCCGGCTCCGGCAGTCCGAGCAGCGGCTCACTGCCCTTGAGCAGAAGCTCACCGACACCAGCAAGCAGCTGGAGGAGAACAGCCGGCCCACGCTGTCCGGCCTCGGCACCCGGGTCGAGCAGATCCTCCGGCTCGCCGAGGAGCAGGCCAACGACCACCGCAACGAGGCCAAGCGCGAGTCGGAGGGGATCCTCTCCGCCGCCCGCCTCGAGGCGCGGGAGATCACCGACAAGGCCCGCGCCGAGGCGGCGGCCATGAAGGCCACCGCCGAGCGGGAGGCGGGCAACGTCCGCACCGCCGCCGAGCGCGAGGCCGCCGAGGTGCGCGTCCAGGCCCGGCGCGAGGCCGACACGTTGCGCGCCGACGCGGATCGGGAGACCAAGCAGCTGCGTACGGTGACCGCCCACGAGGTCGCGGAGCTGAAGTCCACCGTGGAGCGTGAGGTGGCCACCCTGCGCGCCACCGCCGAGCGGGAGATCACCCAGCAGCGGGCCAAGGCCGCCCGCGAGGCCGAGGAGAAGCGCGCCGAGGCGACGAAGCTGCTCACCGACGCCCGCGACAAGCGCGACAAGGACCTTCAGGCGCTCGAACTCCAGCTCGCGGAGCGGCGGGAGAAGGCCGAGCGCGAGGAGTCGGAGCGGCACGCCGCTCAGGTCGCGCAGACCCAGAAGCTGGTCAACGAGGCCGAGCAGCGGGCCCGGGCCGCCCAGGAGCGGGCCAAGGAGATCGAGCAGCGCGCCGAGGCCCGGCGGGTCGAGTCGGAGCGCACCGCCGCCGACACGGTGGAGAAGGCCAAGGCCCTGGCCGAGCGGACGCTCAACGAGGCCCGTGCCGAGTCGCAGCGCCTGCTCAACGAGGCCCGCACCGAGGCCGAGCTGACCACCCAGGCGGCCAGCCGCGAGGTCGAGGACCTCACCCGGCAGAAGGACGCCGTCACCGCCCAGCTCGTCCAGATCCGCTCCAGCCTCGCCGGCCTCGCCGGTCTGGTGCCGGGTGTGGCCGACGCGGTGGTCGCCAAGGTCGAAGCCACGAAGGCGGAGGACGCCAAGGCGGAGGGCTCCGAGGAGCGCGTCGCCGCCGAGTCGGCCAGCTGAGCCGCCTCCCGTACCGGGGCATGATTTACGGCGTGAGGTGACACCGGGTTACCGGTGGCACCTCACGCCGTCATGCGTCTCAGGCCCGTTCCGATCCGTGTGAAGTACCTCCAATCCGGGGCGTCCGTATCGCCCCAGGAGTGCCCGATGCGTGTGAGGATGGGGGCATGTCGCACGGCGAGGAACTGTTCGCGCTCGGCGGAGACGTCACCACGGAGCCCAGCTTCGAATCCGCCCTGCGGGGATACGAGAAACGGCAGGTTGACCGCTACGTCGCGCGTGCGGAGCACGAGATCGCCGCGCTCGCGGCCGAACGGGAGCAGGCGTACACCCAGATCCACAAGCTCGCCGGTCAGGTCGAGGTGCTGCAACGCGACCTGGCCCAGGTGCGTAAGCAGGTGGCAGTCGTCGATCGGGCGGCCTTCCGCCACCTCGGTCCCCGGGTGGAGCAGATCCTCGCGCTCGCCGAGGAGCAGGCCGAGGACATCCTCGCCGCCGCGAACGAGGAGATCGAGGCCCGTCGGGCGGCCGCCGAGCACATCATCGAGGAGGCCCGCGCCGAGGCCGCCACCGCGCTCAAGGACTTCGAGATCGCCCTCGCCGCCCGCCGGGCCGAGGAGGAGCGGCAGGCCGCGGCGCGTCGGGCGGAGTCCGAGGCCGCCAGCAAGGCGGCCAAGGAGGAGGCCGCCCGGCTTCGCAAGACCGCCCAGGAGGCGCTGGCTCGGGCCGAGCAGGAGGCCACCCAGCTGCGCGACGCCGCCAAGGAGATCCACACTCGGGCCCAGCAGGAGGCGACCAAGCTGCGCGACGCGGCCCGGGAGGCGCTCGCCACCGCTCAGCAGGAGGCCACCCAGCTGCGCGACGCCGCCAAGGAGGTGCACGCCACCGCCCAGCAGGAGGCGCGGCGCCTGGTCGACCAGGCCACCGAGGCCGGCCGCGCCACCCATGCCAAGGCCCAGCAGGAGGCCAAGCAGATCATCGACGATGCTGCCGAGGCCGGCCGGGCCGCCCGCAACAAGGCCCGCCAGGAGGCCGAGCGGCTGAGCGCCCAGGCGACGGAGGCGGCGAAGCGCACCCGCGCCGAGACCGAGGCGTACGCGCAGCGCATGCGCAGCGAGACCGAGGCGTACGTGCAGCACGCCCGGGCGCAGGCACAGCAGGAGCTGGGTGCCTGGCGGGCGGGGGTGGAGAAGGAGGTCAACAGCCGACGCGAGGCCGCCGACCGGGAACTGGCCGAGCGCAAGGCGACCGCCGAACGCGAGTTCACCGCCCGTCGTGACCAGCTGGAGAAGCAGTACAAGACCCGCAACGCCGAACTGGACGAGCGGATCCGTACCCGCACCGCCGAGCTGGAGTCCGGATTCGAGACCCGCCGGTCCGAGCTGGAGTCGGAGTACACCGCTCGGAAGAACGAGATCGAGCAGGGTGCCGACCAGATCCGGCAGGCCGCCGAGCAGGAGGCGGCCACCGTGCGGGAGCGGGCCGAGAAGCAGGCCGCTGAGCTGCTGCGCCAGGCGGAGGCCGAATCGGCAGCAAAGCGGCGCGAGGCCGATGACTATGTCACCGCCGTCCGACGCGAGGCCGACGAGTACGCGGCCAGCACCCACGGCGAGGCCGACGAGTACGCCACCACCACCCGCCGCGAGGCCGACGAGCACGTCACCGCCGTGCGACGCGAGGCGGACGAGTACGTCGCCTCGTCCCGCCGCCAGTTCGAGGAGTACGCGGCCACCACGCAGCAGCACCTGGCCACGACGCAGCAGCACCTCGCCGCCACCCAGCAGGAGGCGGCGGCCAGCCGGCAGCAGCTCGCCCAGGTCATGCTGGAGATCGCCAAGGCCCAGCAGCAGCTCGCCGACCTGCGCCAGGAGACCTGGAAGTCCCGGCAGGAGTCCGACGAGCTGGAGCGCAAGCTGCTCAACCTCCGGCTACAGGCCGCGTCCGCAACCGACGGGCCGACCTCGCCCGCACCGGCGGTGGCCGGCGTGTCCAGCAACGGCGCACGCCCCACCGGCGCTTCGCTGAACGGCGCTCAGCCAACCGAGGACAAACTGACGGTCGCCCCGACCAGCGACAAGCTGGTGGCCGCCTCGACCGACGACAAGCTGACGGCCAGCGCGGTCGGCGACGCGGCCACCCGCGTCGGCGACGGCGGCCCGACCGGCGACCTCACCGGCGCGGGCCGGGCCGGTGACGGCACCTCCGGCGCGGGCCGGGCCGGTGACGGCACCTCCGGCGCGGGCTCGACCGGCGGCGGTGCCGGTGACCCGGCCGAGGACGACTCGCGGCCGGCGACGAAGCCGGTGGCGGAACCGGTCACCACGGTCGAGACTGCAGCCACGAGCCGGCCGGTGACCGAGCCGACCAGCGTCGACGGTGGCACCGCGAGCGCCGGGCTGGACGGAGAGCCGACGGTCGCGGCGGTGCCGGGCGAGGGCGGCCGGGGCGCCACCCCGACGAAGATCACCAGCACCGGCGAGAACGGCAAGCGCCCCACCAAGCCCACCACCGACGAGCGCAGCGCCAAACCCAGCAAAATCACCTCCGACTGACCCACCCAGCACCCAGCACCCAGCACCCAGCACCCAGCACCCAGCACCCAGCACCCAGCACCCAGCACCCAGCACCCAGCGTCGATCTTGCACTTTTGGTGGCGACAAATCGCGCATCAGCGGACGAATCACCGACCACAACTGCTAGATCGACGCGCTGGGGGCCGGCGGTGGGGCCTGGTCCAGGCGAGGAAGCGGGCGAAGAGGGCCGGGGGGTCGGGGGCGTCGTGCGGGTTGAGGTGGTACAGGTCGCGCATCGCCTCGTACATCAGGCCGGCCAGGTAGATCGACAGACCGATCGGGTTGTGGTCGTACTCCGCGCGCAGCATCAGCCGCGCCTTCCCGCAGGGCCAGGGCTGTCCATCGGTACGGCAACACCAGGTCGGCCGCAACGGGGTGTGCGGCGGCCGCCCTGGTCCGGTCGGGCGTTCATTGAACACATCAGGCTCCGGCGAGGAGGCTCTGGGTGCATCTGTTGTCGCCAGAGCAGCAACAGACGCACCCGGAGCGGGCTGGGTAGGGCCGCCCGCAGGGGGATTGCGGGCGGCCCCCGCCTGAACTCGTCCGCGCCCTCCGGGCAACGAACGAATCCGGCATGGCTGACAGTTTGGTGACGGGACCGCTACTGTCGGAAGGCATCGAGCCTGGTGGTGGTCCTGGTGCGCAACCGGGCCGCCGCGATGCGATGTCGAGCGATTCTCGGCCGGTGACTGTGGAGGCAGTGTGGAGGAGACGACAGCGGACCTGATCCGGTCGCAGTTACGCCGGTTGCGCGTCGCCGCCGGGCACAGCCAGGAGGAGTTCGGGCGACTGGTGCACTATTCGGCGTCCATGGTGTCCGCCGTCGAGACCGGGGCCCGGCCGTACGATCGTCAACTCCTCGCCCGCGCCGACACGGTGCTGGACTCCGGCGGGCTGTTGGTATCGCTGCTACGCATCGCCGAGCGGGAGGGGCAGCCGTCCTGGTTCCTGCCCTGGCTGGACGCCGAACGTCTGGCCCGGCAGCTCCGGGTCTTCCAACCCACGCTGGTCCCGGCGCTGCTCCAGACCGAGGGCTACGCCCGCGCGGTGATCCGCTGCGACGACCTGCTCAGCGAAGAGGAGGTGGAGCAGCGGGTCGCCGCCCGGCTGGACCGGCAGGCCATCCTCGCCCGGCCCGACCCGCCGCAGCTCATCGCGGTCGTCGACGAGGCGGTCCTGCACCGGCGGGAGGAGCGCCTCCGGGCCGTCATGGCACACCAGATCGAGCATCTGATCGCGTGCGCCGAGCGGCCGAACGTCAGCGTCCACATCGTCCCGCTCAGCGTCGGGCTGCACATCGGCCTGTCCGGGTCGTTCTCGTTGGCCCGGGACGCGGACGGCGGCTGGGTGGCGAGCCAGGAGACCCAACTGACCGCCGCGCCGACCGACAACGAGGCCAACCTGGCTACGCTGTTGGCGCGCTGGGAGACGGTGCGCAACGAGGCGCTGTCCCGCCAGCAGTCCGTCGAACTCCTCAACGAGATGGTGAAGTCATGGCCCTGACCGGCGCGACCTGGCGCACCTCGACCCGCAGCGGAAACACCGACTGCGTGGAGGTGGCCGACAACCTGCCCGGCGTGGTGGCCGTCCGGGACAGCAAGGACCGGCAGGGCCCGGTGCTCGCGTTCACCCCGTCGACCTGGCGGTCCTTCGTCGCCACCCTCAAGCGGGGTTGATGGCATGATCCGCCGCACCTGCTCGCGCTGAACCACCTACGCCCTCAGCTCGACAGCGTGCCCACACCACCACGGCCCGGGACAATGCGGCTCGCCCAGCCCGCGCGTCCGGTACTACCCTGCCGGACAGGGCCGGACGGACCAGCACGACCCGGCGGCATCGCCGGAACACCCGACGGGGAGACCGGATGGCGCAGCACGAGCCCGACGAGGCCGAGCCGAGACCTACCGAGCCGGAACAGGCCGCGGCAGGTGTACCAGAACCGGGACGGCGCGACGCGACACCGCCGGGCACGCGGGCGGCAGGCTCCGGCGACGAGGGTACGCAGCTCACGTCACAGGTCGCCGAGGAGACCTCCGCACTCGGCGCGGCGCAGCGTCCGGAGGGGACGGAGAGCGGCCGGTTCGGCACCCCGGGGCGTCCACTGAGGCGCAACAGTTTCCTGGTGGGCTTCACCGGAGCGCTCGGCGTGCTGCTGGCGTACGCGGTCTATCTGGGCGTGCGCAACGCCGCCGGAATCCTGGTGCTGGTGGTGATCGCGCTCTTCCTCGCGGTGGGCCTGCACCCGGTGGTCGTCCGGCTGCGGTCCTGGGGCTTTCCGCGCGGGCTGGCCGTGGCGACCGTCGTGCTGACCGTGGTGGCGCTGCTCTGTGCCGGGGTGTGGGCGCTGGTGCCGCCGATCGTGACCCAGTCCGGGCAGTTCATCGAGCAGTTGCCGAGCTATCTGGAGTCGCTGCGCCGCAACGAGGCGGTCAACGACCTGGTCGAGCAGTTCGACCTGATGCGGCGCGCCCAGGAGGCGGCCAGCGCGGACGTGGTCGGCCGGGCCCTGGGCGGCGTGCTCGGCGGTGCCCAGCTGGTCTTCGGCACCGTCTTCCGGGTACTGACCGTGCTGGTGCTCACCATCTACTTCCTGGTCTACTTCGACCGGCTCCGCGACCTCACCTACGCGCTGGTGCCGCGCTCCCGTCGAGAGCGGGTGCAGCTCATCGGCGACGAGATCCTGACCAAGGTCGGGGCGTACATGGTCGGCGCGCTCGCCATCGCGGTGCTGGCCGGGGCGAGCACCTTCGTGTTCGCGCTGATCGTCGGCCTGCCGTACCCGTTCGCGCTGGCGGTGGTCGTCGCGGTGACGGACCTCATCCCGCAGATCGGCGCGACCCTCGGCGCGGTGGTCGTCAGCCTGGTCGGCTTCGCCACCGACCTCTCGGTCGGCGTCGCCTGCCTGATCTTCTTCGTGATCTACCAGCAGATCGAGAACTATCTCATCTACCCCAAGATCATGCGGCGGTCGGTGCAGGTCAACGAGGTCGCCGCGCTGGTGGCCGCGCTGCTCGGGGTGTCGCTGGTGGGGGTGATCGGCGCGCTGATCGCCATCCCGACGGTGGCCGCCGTCCAGCTCATCCTGCGCGAGGTGGTCCTCCCCCGGCAGAACGCCCGCTGACCGGCCGGGCAGCGGCGACGCGGAAACCTCAGTCGGCGCGGCGCTGCGGTGGACCCGACACGGGCGTGTCGGCGAACGCGGCGACCGTCCGGTCGGCGTACGCGCTGGCGTCGCCGGTCTCCATCGGGCCGTCCCAGGTGGTCGGCAGCGGCACCGGCACGGCCGGGTTGACCCGCCGGACGACCTCGTCCAGCACCGTCTCGGCATCGCCGACCCAGAGGTGCTTCGCGCCCGGTACGCCGACGACCTCGGCCTGTGGCACCGTCGCGAACCGTTCGCGGGCCTGCTCCGGGCGCAGGTAGTCGTCGAACTCCGGCACCAGCGCGGTCAGCGGCTTGCCGGAATCGGCCCACTGGGCCAGGTCGGCGTCGCCGGCGAAACGCAGCGGCGGGGAGAGCAGGATCGCGCCGGTCACCGCCGGGTCGCAGCCGTACCGCAGCACCAGGTCGGTGCCGAACGACCAACCGAGCAACCAGACGTTCGGCAGCTCGTGGAACTCGGCGTACTCGATGGCGGCGGCGACGTCGAAGCGCTCGCCGACTGCGGAGTCGAAGCTGCCCTCGCTGGTGCCGCGCACGCTGCTGGTGCCCCGGGTGTTGAACCGGAGCACGGCCAGGTCGGCCAGGGCGGGCAACCGCCAGGCCGCCTTGCGGAACACGTGGCTGTCCATCATCCCGCCGTGGGTGGGCAGCGGGTGCAGGCAGACCAGGGTCGCCGCCGGCTCCCGGTCGACCGGGCGGGCCAGCTCGCCGACCAGCCGCAGGTCGTCCGCGGTGTGCAGCTCGATGTCCTCCCGGTGCCCGGGCAGGATGGACGAGGCACGGATCGAGGTACTCATGCCTCCAGTCTCCCGTTCCGCCGCCCGCGTTGGATCACCGGGGCTCGCCGGTCCCGGGCCTGCCAGCAGCCGCTGTGCCAGTGCCGCCGGTCGCTGAGATCACCACGGCCGTCCGCCGGCCAGGCCACGACGTGCGCCACGCCGGGCCGGATCTCCTGGTCGCATCCCGGGCAGCGGTACGTCTTGGTGGCCGCGCCGCCGCTGATGCCGCGTACCTGCCAGTCGCCGTCCCGCCACTGCTGCACCGCGGCGACGCCGTGCCGGGCGCGCTCGGTGTCCAGGCGCACCGCGTCGTCACGACGGGGACGGTTACGACGGGGACTCACATCATCCAGCGTACGGGCGAGGTGCCGTGACCCGGTCAGCGGCGGGTGTGGTCGCGGAAGCCACGGCCGGTCTTGCGGCCCAGGTAGCCGGCGGTGACCAGGTGCTCCAGCAGCGGAGCCGGCGCGAAACCGGGCTCCCGCAGTTCGAGGTACAGCTCCCGCTGGATGGCCAGCGCCACGTCCAGGCCGACCACGTCGAGCAGCTCGAACGGGCCCATCGGGTAGCCGCAGCCCAGCTTCATCGCGTGGTCGATGTCGTCCGTGGTGGAGTAGCTGGCCTCCAGCATCCGCACGGCGTCGTTGAGGTACGGGAACAGCAGCGCGTTGACGATGAAACCGGACCGGTCGCCACAGACCACCCCGGTCTTGCCCAGCGCGGCGGTGACCGCCCGGGCGGTGGCGACGGTCTCGGCGGAGGTACGGATCGTCCGGACGATCTCCACCAGCGGCATGACCGGAGCCGGGTTGAAGAAGTGCAGACCCACCACGTCGGCCGGGCGTTGGGTGGCCATCGCCACCTCGATCACCGGCAGCGAGGAGGTGGTCGTGGCCAGCACGACACCCGGCTTGCAGATCTCGTCCAGGCTGGCGAAGAGGGCCTTCTTGACGCTCAACTCCTCGACCACCGCCTCGACCACCAGATCGACGTCGGCGAGATGATCCAGCGTCGCCGACCAGTTGATCCGGCCGAGCGCGGCGTCCCGGTCCGCCTCGCTGAACCGGCTCCGGACCACGCCCTTGTTGAGCGAGGTCTGCACCGCCTCGAAGACCCTGGCCGACTGCTCCGCGCCCCGGGTCACCGAGACGACCTCGTAGCCGGCCCTGGCGAAGACCTCGATGATCCCGGTGGCCATCGTCCCGGAACCGACTACACCGACCTTTGCCACGGCCGCGTCGGTCGGCGCCGGTTCCGTGGCGGTCGGCGTCTGCTCGTCCGGTACGACCTTCGGCGAGCCGGGCCGTTCGTAGGTGTAGAAGCCCCGGCCGGACTTCCGACCGAGCAGCCCCGCGGTGACCATCTGCTTGAGCAGCGGCACCGGGGCGTGCCGGCGGTCCCGGCCACCGCGCCGGTACATGGTGTCCAGGATCTCGTACGCCGTGTCCAGGCCGATCAGGTCCATCAGTGCGAGCGGCCCCATGGGCAGCCCGCAGCCGAGCTTCATGGCGGCGTCGATGTCCTCCCGGGTGGCGTACCGGGACTCGAACATGTCGACGGCGTGGTTGAGATAACCGAAGAGCAGCGCGTTGGCGATGAACCCGGCCCGGTCGCTGATGGTCACGTCGACCTTGCCGAGCCGCTCGCAGAGCGCCTCCACGTCGGCCACCACCTCGGCGGAGGTGACCACCGTGCGGACGACCTCGACCAGCTTCATCACCGGTGCCGGGTTGAAGAAGTGGATGCCGACGACCTGGTTCGGGCGCGCGGTGGCCACGGAGATCTCGGTGACGCTCAGCGACGACGTGTTGGTGGCGAGGATCGCCTCGGGCTTGCAGACGCGATCCAGCTCGGCGAAGATCCGCTGCTTGAGGTCGAGGTGCTCGGGTACCGCCTCGATCACCAGGTCCACCGAGTGCAACGCGTCCAGCCCGACGGCGAAGTCGACCCGGGCCAGCAGGGCGTCCCGGTCGGCCTCGGCGAGCTTGCCCTTGGCCACCGCCCGGTCGGTCGAGCCGGTCAGGTTCGCCCGGCCGCGTTCGAGCGCGGCGTCGGAGATCTCCACGGCCACCACGTCGATGCCGTTGCGGGCGAAAACCTCGACGATGCCGGCACCCATGGTGCCCAGACCCACCACACCCACGCTGGTGAACTCGCGCGCCACGACCCGGCCTCCCCTGTCCACATCCGTACGGCCCGACATGAACGGCCGCTAAGGTTATGCGCGCGAGTCTGCCACGTGACGCAGCGTTGTCGAGACGCCGTGGCACATGTCACCCGGCGCCCGATTCCTCCTCCCGCCCCGGTCGACGGGGTGAACGGTGGTCAGGCCGGGTCGACCCCGGCGAGGGCGAGCAGTTCCGCGACGAACTCCGCGGGGCGCTCCAGGTGCGGGCTGTGCCCGCAGCCGGGCAGCACCACCTCCCGGTAGCTCCCGCCGGTCGCGGCGTACCGGTCGAGCATCGCGCGGGTCTGACCGATCATCGGCTGCGGCGGGCACTCCTGCGACCCCGGCCAGCCGGGGACCAGGCCCAGCGCACCGAGCTGCGCCAGGTCGAACAGCGAGGTGTCCGAGACGATGATGTCGGCGTCGCCGCGGATCCAGGTCACCGGTGGTTTGGGCGCCACGGCAACCAAGTCCTCGGCGACCCGGAAGCGCGCCAGGGCGTTGAGGACTCCCCGACCGCCCGGGGCGCTGCCCGGCCAGTTCGGTGAGTCCACCGCGTCGCCTGGGTAGTTGTCGGTGCCGGTCGCGGTGGAGAGCACGCTGTCGAGCAGCAGTTCCTCGTCGTCGCCGAGGCAGGACGGGTCCGCCACGTACGCGGCACGCAGCACGCTGCGCGGGCTGGTCCGGGCCTCCGCGCTACGGTCACCGGCGGCCAGCCGGGCGACGAAGTCGCCGCTGGCCGTACCCGCACCGGCACCGGCGAGGTCGGCTGTGGTCGGGGTGCCGGCCAGGTCGCGGGTGGCACCGAAACCGTACGGCGACACCGGTGCCGCGAGCAGCAACCCGGCGACCCGGTCGGGGTGGTCCGCCAGCAGGCGCATCGCCACTCCTCCACCGAGCGAGTGGCCGACCACCACCGGCCGGGCCCCCTCGGCGAAGAGGGACGGCGCGTCGAGCAGCGCCGCCACGTCGTCGGCGAAGTCGGACAGGCCACGACCGGCGTCGACCGGGGCGGTCTGCGTCGCCCCGTAGCCGCGCAGATCCGGGGCGACCACCCGCAGTGTCCCCGGCAGGCGACGCACCAGCGGCTCCCAGAAGGCGGCCGAGGAGCAGTTGCCATGGACGAGCAGCACCGGCGACCCATCAGCCGGGCCGGCCACCCGGACGGCCTGGCTGATCCCGTTCGCGGTGACTGTCCGCTGCTCGGTCTCCATCCGCGGCATGTTGCCACGATCGACCCCGCGGGTCCATGTGGCCGGCAGCCACACATCGGGCCCGGTGCGGGTGACAGGACGTCGTCAGCTGCGGACGGCGGCCACGGTCGCCGTGTCCGGTGCGCCGGCCTGTCCCGGTACCACCGGCGTCGCGGCAGTGACGGTTAGCGGGCGGGCCGGCCGTCGCTCCTGACGGGGCAGTTCGAAACTCAGACACACCGGGTCGGTCCGGGCCAGGCCCGGATCGAAGAACCGCAGCTCGGTACGACCGATCCGGATCACGTCGCCGTCGGTGAGACGGACCACCTCCGTGGCCCGGACCTCGTTCACCCAGGTGCCGTTCGTGGATCCGAGATCCACCAGGGCCACCCCCTCACCGGCCAGCCAGATCTCGGCGTGCCGACGGCTCAGGTGCGGATCGGGTACGACGATGTCGACCGCCGGATCGCGGCCGATCACCTGAGGCCGGTGCAACAGCCGGAAGCCGCGCCCGCGCATCGGCCCGGCCGCCACCGTCAGCAACGGCATCAGTTGCGGATGTTCCTCCATGGACAGTCAGCCCCTCCACCCCGTACGGCCACCCCCGGGCCAGCCTGTCACCACCGGACGAGCACCTCACCCTCCAGCCGGACGCCCGGTGGTAACCGTCCGGGCACTTTGCGTTCACACCTTCCACGACGACCGGCGGCGGAACCGCCGAGCAGAAACGGGAGGTTCGTCCGATTCAACCACCCGAACGGCCGGGAGGATTCGCCCATTTCCCCACCCCTACCGGCGAGTAGCTCTCGGGTCTAGACTTCCGCCATGACGGCTGTGCGGCCCCCCGGCACCCCGGCGATCGACGGCGATCACCTCATCTCCACGAGTCCGGCGACTGGCGACGAGGCGGGACGCGTTCCGGTCGCGGCCGCTGTGGACGTCGAACGCGCGGTCGAGCGGGCCCGCGCCGCCGGCCAGTGGTGGGCGTCACTGGGGTTCACCGGACGGCGGGAACGGCTGCTGCGCTGGCGGCGGTTGCTCGCCCAGCGGATGGAACAGCTGGCCGGCCTGGTGCACGACGAGGGCGGCAAGCCGGTCGCCGACGCACTCGTCGAGATCGTCACCGCCGTGGAGCACGTCGACTGGGCGGCCCGCAACGCCCGGCGGGTGCTCGGACCCCGTCGGGTCCGTTCGCGGCTCGTCCTGGCCGAGTTCTCGGCTCACCTGGAGTACCAGCCGCACGGCGTGGTCGGCGTGATCGGGCCGTGGAACTACCCCGTCTTCACCCCGATCGGCTCCGTCGCGTACGCGCTGGCGGCCGGCAACGCAGTGGTCTTCAAGCCGAGCGAGTACACCCCGGTGGTCGGCCAGTGGCTCGTCGACAGCTTCGCCGAGGTGGTACCCGAGCATCCGGTGTTCACCGCGGTGCACGGGCTCGGCGACGTCGGTGCGGCCCTGTGTCGCGCCGGTGTCGACAAGCTCGCCTTCACCGGTTCGACGGCCACCGCGAAGAAGGTGATGGCCGCCTGCGCCGAGACGCTCACTCCGGTGCTGCTGGAGGCCGGCGGCAAGGACGCCATGATCGTGGACGCCGACGCCGACCTGGACGCCGCCGCCGAGGCCTGTGTCTGGGGAGCGATGACCAACGCCGGGCAGACCTGCATCGGCATCGAACGGGCCTACGCCGTCGAGCCGGTCTTCGACGCGTTCGTGGACAAGGTCGTCGAGCGTGCCGCCCGACTCACCGTCGGCCCCGGGGACGCCGACATCGGTCCGATCACCATGCCGAGCCAACTCGACATCATCCGGCGGCACATCGAGGACGCGGTGGCCCGCGGCGGTCGTGCGGTGCTCGGCGGGCCGGACGCGGTACGGCCGCCGTACGCGCACCCGACCGTGCTGGTCGAGGTGCCGGAGGACGCCGCCGCCGTACGCGAGGAGACCTTCGGTCCCACCCTGACCGTCAACCGGGTCCGCACCGTCGACGAGGCGCTCGCCCGGGCCAACGCCCTGCCGTACGGGCTGGGTGGTTCGGTCTTCGGTCAGCGGCGCGCGGTGGCGATCGCCCGGCGCCTGCGGTCCGGCATGGCCTCGGTCAACTCGACGCTCACCTTCGCCGGCATGTCCACTCTGCCGTTCGGCGGGGTCGGCGAGTCGGGATTCGGCCGGATCCACGGCGAGGACGGGCTGCGCGAGTTCGCCCGCGCCAAGGCCGTCACCCGTCGCCGGGCGCGTTCCCTGCTGCCCTCGACCACGTTCGAGCGCACCCCGGCCGACGTGGCTCGGCTGGTGAAGGCGGTCAAGCTGCTCTACGACCGGTGAGCTAGAAGAGCGTCAGCTCGTCGCGTTCGATGCCACGCAGCCGGTCGTAGTCCACCACCACGCAGCGGATCCCGCGGTCGGTGGCGAGCACCCGGGCCTGCGGCTTGATCTCCTGGGCGGCGAAGACCCCGGCGACCGGCGCCAGCAGCGGATCCCGGTTGAGCAGCTCCAGGTAGCGGGTGAGCTGCTCAACGCCGTCGATCTCACCCCGGCGCTTCACCTCGACTGCGACCGTGCCCTGATCGGCGTCCCGGCAGAGCAGGTCGACCGGACCGATGGCGGTCATGTACTCGCGGCGGACCAGGGTGTACCCGTCGCCCAGCACCGTCGGGTTGGCCGCCAGCAGCTCCTGCAGGTGGGCCTCCACGCCGTCCTTGCGCAGCCCGGGATCGACACCCAGCTCGTACGAGGTGTCCTGGAAGATCTCTTCCAGGGTGATCCGCAGCTCCTCGCCGGCCTTGTTGACCACCCGCCAGACGCCGGGGGCCTCCTCCAGCCGACACGGCGGGCTCATCCAGTTCAACGGCTTGTACGCCCGGTCGTCGGCGTGGATCGAGACCGACCCGTCCGCCTTCACCATCAACAGTCGGGTCGCCGGCGGCAGGTGGGCCGAGAGCCGTCCGACGTAGTCCACCGAGCACTTCGCAATCACCAACCGCACCCGAGAAGGGTAGCGGAGTCACCGGGAGGTCGCCGTCGAGCGCCGCTGGCGCGCCGGTGCGATGCTGTGATGGTGCTCGAAGTGCTCACCGGTACCGGCCTCGCCGCCTCGGCGGGGCTGAACGCCTACATTCCACTGCTGGTGACGGGTCTGCTGGCCCGCTACACCAGCGTCATCGACCTGCCCGGCGGCTGGCAGTGGCTGGGCAACGAATGGGTGCTGGGCATTCTCGCGGTGCTGCTCGCGGTCGAGGTCGTGGCGGACAAGGTGCCCGTGGTGGACCACGTCAACGACGTGGTCCAGACGGTCGTCCGGCCGACCGCCGGTGGCCTGGCGTTCGGGGCCGGCTCGGCCTCGGAGACGGTGACCGTGAGCGACCCGGACAGCTTCTTCGCCAGTGGTGGTCAGTGGCTGCCGGTACTGGTCGGGGTGCTCATCGCGCTCGGCGTGCACCTGCTCAAGTCGACCGCGCGGCCGGTCATCAACGCCACCACGGCGGGACTGGGCGCACCGGTGGCCAGCACCGCCGAGGACGCCACCAGCGTGGTCATGTCGCTCGTCGCGATCATCCTGCCGGTGCTGGTGCTGGCCTTCCTCGTCGGGTTCGTGCTCTTCGTGCCGTGGTTGCTGCGCCGCCGCGCGGACCGGCGTCGGGAGCGACAGGCCGCCCGCGAGGCCGGCTTCCGCGTCTGACCACAGATCGTCGGCGCCACCGGAAAAGCCGCCCCAACCAGCCCTCAAGCCTAAAATTGGGGCAAATCTACGGAGGGGGTCCGGGGTCATGACCGCAGCGATCGAGATGCCTCGCGTCCAGGAATGTGTGGTGGCCGCCTGCGCGTACAACCACACCGGCGACTGCCATGCCTTCGCCATCACCATCGGCAGCATGGACCACGCCCACTGCCACACCTTCATCGAGATGCCCGCCGTCCGCGCCGGCCTCGACGGGCAGATCGCCCAGGTCGGGGCGTGCCAGCGCGCCGACTGCCGGCACAACGAGCAGCTTGAGTGCCAGGCACCCGCGATCCGGGTCGGGCCCGACGCCGACATGGCCGACTGCATGACCTACAGCCACCGCTGACGCAGCGGGCTCGAATGTCAACAGGGGGCCCCTGCTATACGCGAGGCGTTAACAGGGTGCCCTTCCTTACCCGCGCAGGCCGTTCGCCTGGCGGATGACGGTGACCAGCTCGTCGATGATGGTGGTCAGCGCGAAGTCCTTCGGCGTGAACACGCGCGCCACGCCGGCCGCGCGCAACTGCTCGGCGTCGCCGGTGGGGATGATGCCGCCGACCACCACCGGCAGATCCGGCCGGCCGGCGGCCCGCAGCCCGTCGAGCACCGCGGGCACCGCCGCCAGGTGCGAGCCGGAGAGCACGGAGAGCCCCACCAGATCCACGTCCTCCTCCACCGAGGCGGCCACGATCTGCCCGGCGGTGAGCCGGATGCCCTGGTAGACCACCTCGAAGCCGGCGTCACGGGCACGCACCGCGATCTGCTCCGCGCCGTTGGAGTGCCCGTCCAGACCGGGCTTGCCGACCAGCAGGCGCAGCCGTCCGCTGCCCAGCTCGCGGGCGGTGGCGGCGACCCGGGCACGGACCTCGGCCAGGCCCTCCTCGCCACCGCTGGCGGATCCGCCCGCCAACCCGGTCGGCGCCCGGTACTCACCGAAGACCTGGCGCAGGGCGGCCGCCCACTCGCCGGTGGTGACCCCGACGCCGACGCACTCCAGGGTGGCCGTCATCAGGTTCGTCGTGGTCGCGGCGTCCGCGCGCAGCCTCGCCAGGGCCGCCTCCACGGCCTCCGGGTCCCGGCTGGCCCGCCAGGCGCGTACGGCCGTCGCGGCGGCGACCTCCACCGCCGGATCGACCTGCTCCACCGCCTCTGCCCCGGCGGCGGTCAGCGGCGACGGCTCGGTCTCGGTGAACCGGTTGACGCCGACCACGACGTCGCTGCCGGCCTCGATCCGTCGGCGTCGTCGGGCCAGCGAGGCGACCAGCGCGCTCTTGAGGTAGCCGGTTTCCACCGCGGCGACCACGCCGCCCATCTCCAGCACCGTCGACAGCTCGGCCCGGGCACCGGTGACGATCTCGTCGACCAGCGCGGTCATCACGTGCGAACCGTCGAACAGGTCGGGGTACTCCAGCAGGTCCGACTCGTACGCGAGCACCTGCTGCATGCGGAGCGACCACTGCTGGTCCCAGGGGCGGGGCAGGCCGAGCGCCTCGTTCCAGGCCGGCAGCTGCACCGCCCGTGCCCGCGCCTGCCGGGAGAAGGTCACCCCGAGCATCTCCAGCACGATGCGCTGCACGTTGTTCTCCGGCTGGGCCTCGGTGAGGCCGAGGGAGTTGACCTGCACGCCGTACCGGAAGCGGCGCTGTCTCGGGTCCTCGACGCCGTACCGGTCTCGGGTGATCTCGTCCCACAGCACGCCGAAGGCGCGCATCTTGGCGATCTCCTCGACGAACCGCACCCCGGCGTTGACGAAGAACGAGATCCGCTGCACCACGTCGCCCATCCGCTGCGCCGGCACCTGGCCGCAGTCGCGCACCGCGTCGAGCACCGAAACCGCCGTGGCCAGCGCGAACGCCACCTCCTGCACCGGGGTGGCCCCGGCCTCCTGGAGGTGGTACGAGCAGATGTTGACCGGGTTCCACCGCGGCATCTCGCGCAGCGTGTACGCGATCACGTCGGCGGTCAGCCGCAACGAGGCGGCCGGTGGGAAGATGTAGGTCCCCCGGGAGAGGTACTCCTTGATGATGTCGTTCTGGGTGGTGCCCGCGCAGCGGGCGAGATCGGCACCCTGCTCGGTGGCGACCGTGCCGTAGAGGCCGAGCAGCCACATCGCCGGCGCGTTGATCGTCATCGAGGTGTTCATGTCGGCCAGCGGGATGCCGTCGAAGAGCGCCCGCATGTCCCCCAGGTGCGACACGGGTACGCCGACCCGGCCGACCTCGCCGGTGGCGAGTTCGTGGTCGGGGTCGTACCCGGTCTGGGTCGGCAGGTCGAAGGCGACCGACAGGCCCGTCTGCCCCTTGGCCAGGTTGCGGCGGAAGAGCGCGTTGGTCGCGGCGGCCGAGGAGTGCCCCGCGTACGTGCGCATCACCCAGGGGCGGTCGCGCTCCGGCAGCCGGCCCGGGAGTGCCTTCTCGTCCATGGCCGGAGTTTAAGTTACCGTCCAGTAGAACGGGCTGTGCAAAACCACACAGCCCGATATGGCGGACGCCCGGGTACAACCCTCCCTCGGTGGTGGGGACCACCACCCCCGGTGCGGACGCGAAGGGACGGCGGGCCGCACACTTGACGCCATGAGTGACGACGTCGCGATCCGCGTCCGAGGGCTGCGCAAGACGTACGGCGACAGCGTCGCGGTCGCCGGACTGGACCTGGACGTCCACCGAGGTGAGGTGTTCGCCCTGCTCGGGCCGAACGGTGCCGGGAAGACCACCACCGTGGAGATCCTGGAGGGCTACCGCCAGCGGGACGCCGGTGAGGTGCGCGTCCTCGACGTCGACCCAGCCCACCCGACCCGTGACTGGCGGGAGCGGGTCGGCATCGTGTTCCAGGGCACCGGGGAGTTCGACGAGCTGTCCGTCGCCGAGGTCGTGCGTCACTTCGCCGGCTTCTACGCCGACCCTGACGACCCGGACAAGGTGATCGAGCGGGTCGGGTTGACCGCCAAGGCCCGCGCCCGTACGCACACCCTCTCCGGCGGCCAGAAGCGCCGCCTCGACGTGGCGCTCGGCATCATCGGCCGCCCGGAACTGCTCTTCCTGGACGAGCCGACCACCGGCTTCGACCCGGAGGCCAGGCGGGAGTTCTGGGAGCTGATCAGGGATCTCTCCGCGGCCGGCACCACCATCGTGCTCACCACGCACTACCTGGACGAGGCCGAGGCGCTCGCCGACCGGGTGGGCGTGATCGCCGGCGGCCGACTGGTCGAGGTCGCCACCCCGGACCGCCTCGGCAACCGGCAGGAGTCGCTGGCCACCGTCTCCTGGCGTACGCCCGACGGCACGCTCGACAGCGCGCAGAGCGCGACGCCGACGGCGCTGGTGGTGGAACTCGCCGCGCGCTTCGGCGGCGAGGTGCCCGGCCTGACCGTCACCCGGCCCACCCTCGAGGACATCTACCTGACGATGATCGGACACCGATGACCACCACGACGAGACCGGCGGAGCCGGTCACCGCCGCAGCCCGGTCCCGTCGGACCGGCCCGGCCGGCCTCGCCCTGCGTCAGGGGCGGCTGGAGATCCGGCAGTTCCTGCGCAGTCGGGAGTCCGTCGTGTTCACGCTGGGCTTCCCGCTCATCATGGTGCTGATCTTCGCGTCGATCTTCGACGAGGAGATCGCGCCCGGGGTGAGCTACACGCAGTACTTCATCACCGGCATGATCGCGACCGGCCTGATGACGGTCAGTTTCCAGAACCTCGGCATCTGGATCCCGATCGAGCGGGACCGGGGCGTGCTCAAGCGCTACCGGGGCACGCCGATGCCGAAGTGGGTCTGGTTCACCGGCAAAGTGATCATGGTGCTGGTGACCGGCGTGGCGATGACCGCGCTGCTGCTCGCGGTCTCGGTGACGCTGTTCGACCTGAACCTGCCGACCACCACCACGGCCTGGTTGACCTTCGGCTGGGTCAGCGCGTTGGGGGTGACCGCCTGCACCCTGTGCGGCATCGCCATCTCGTCGCTGGCCCGGACCGCCCGCAGCGGCTCGGCGGTGGTCACCCCGGTTGCGCTGGTGCTCCAGTTCATCTCCGGGGTCTTCTTCGTCTTCACCAACCTGCCGGCCTGGATGCAGCAGGTGGCGGCCCTGTTCCCGCTGAAGTGGATGTGCCAGGGGCTGCGTGCGGTCTTCCTGCCGGAGAGCTTCGGCGCGGACGAGCCCGGCGGCTCGTTCGAGCTGACCCGGGTCGCCCTGGTGCTGGGCGCCTGGTGCGTGATCGGTCTGGTGCTCTGCCTGACCACCTTCCGCTGGACCACCCGCCGCGACGGCTGATGTGCAAGGAAGGGCCCCTTGTTAA
Source organism: Micromonospora aridisoli (assembly GCF_056150025.1). Lineage (NCBI taxonomy): Bacteria > Bacillati > Actinomycetota > Actinomycetes > Micromonosporales > Micromonosporaceae > Micromonospora > Micromonospora aridisoli. The sequence goes on from NZ_JAXCFK010000015.1 coordinate 132,425, forward strand.
CGCCTCCGGTAGAGCAGGGGCCCCCTATTAACACGTGTACCGGCTGGCTCGGCGATGCCGTCGGACGGTGTTAGGGCGTGTTTCATAAGTGGGTGCGGAGCCAGCTGTTGATGGCGGCGATGGTGATGGTGGCTTCGTAGCGGACGGCGAGTTTGTCGTAGCGGGT
>NZ_JAXCFK010000016.1:0-91206 GCF_056150025.1 Micromonospora aridisoli
GATGGTACTGCACCCGGGAGGGTGTGGGAGAGTAGGACACCGCCGGACATTCTTCCGATTCAGGGCCACCCCACCAAGGGGGTGGCCCTGAATCGCGTTTACCGTGCGCCGCAGCAGTCACCGCACGTCCGACCGCCGGGCATTTTCCGGCTTACCGTCCAGCGCCGGTGTCGGTGATAAACCGGGCGCGGTCCGAGCTGACCGGCGAATACCATCCCGCTGGTGACGGCACGCATCGCGGACCGAACGACCGTCGATCCGCTGTGGCGGAACCGGGACTTCGTCGTGTTCTGGTCGGCGCAGACCCTCTCCGTGGTCGGCGACGGCTTCGCTGCGCTGGCGATACCGCTGGTCGTACTTCAGCTGACCGGCTCGGTGGCACTGATGGGTCTGCTCACCGCGGTTGCCGGGGTGGCCTCGGTGGCCACCGCCGTCTTCGCAGGCGTGCTCGTCGACCGGGTGGACCGGAGACGCCTGCTGATCGGCACCGATCTCATCCGTGCCGGACTGTTCACCGCCATTCCGGTGGCCTGGTTGTGGGGCCCGCAGCTGTGGCTGCTCTACCTGGTGCTCCCGGCCAGCGCTGCGGTCGGCATGGTGTTCCGGGTGGCGTACGTCGCGGCAGTGCCGGGGCTCGTCGACGTCGGGCGGATCACCGAGGCCAACGGCAAGCTGTCGGCCAGCTACGCGGTCGCCGGCATCGGCGGCCCGCTGCTGGCCGGGCTGGTGGTCGCCGGGTTCGGTCACTCGACCGCGATCGCGGTGAACGCGGCAAGCTTCGCCGTGGCGGCCACCGCGCTGTGCCTCGTACGGCTGCGGGAGGAAGGGCCCACGCGGACCGTGACATCCCTCGCCGGCCTGCGCGACGAGTTGCTGGAGGGGGCTCGTTTCCTCTGGCAGCATCCGGTCCTACGCGGCCTCACCCTGCTGCTGTCGGCGTTCATCTTCCTCACCTACGGGCTCGACGACGTGTTGATCTACCACGTGCGGCAGAACCTGGAGGGCACCGACGGCACGGTCGGCCTGGTGCTGGGGGTGGCGGCTGCCGGTACGCTCCTCGGCTCGCTCGTGGTGGCCCCGCTGCGGCGCCGGCTCGGCTTCGGAGCGACCTGGTCGGGCAGCATGGCGCTGGCCGGCGTGGCCGTGGCGGTGCTGGGCTCCGCGCGTACCGTGCCCGTGGTGGCGGCGCTGGCAGCGGGTTACCTCGGTGCGGTGGCCGTCGGGGCGATCTGCTCGCTGTCGCTGCGCCAGGAGGTGACCCCGAACCGGCTTCTCGGACGGGTCACCTCGGTGTTCTGGGCAACCCACTACGCGCTGGGCCCGCTCGGTGCCGCCGTCATCACCTGGGGCGCCGAGGCGTACGGCGTACCGCTGGTGTGTGTCCTCGCCGGCGGTGGGTGCGTCGTGGTGGCTCTCGTGGGGCTGGCCACGCCGGTGCGGCACGTCCGTCCCGGCTGACTGGACCCTCGGCCGTGCGGTATGGCGGCCGAGCCGTCAACCGCGGGTCTGCACGCTCTCCCGGATCTGCCGCAGCAGGCCGGCGGAGTCCTCGACCGATCGGGCGGGGAACATGGCGAGCACCACGCTGCCGTGGTCGGCCCAGCCACAGACCGCGAACTCGCCACCCTCGCCGCTGGTGCTGCCGCATTTCATCACACCGCCCAGCCGGCCCGGCGACACGTCACGGAGGTCGGTCACGGCGGCGGTCTCATCGGCCATCAGCTCGAACAGGCTCTCCAGGTCCCGCTCCGGCTGCCACAGCAGGGTCGTCCCACCGAAGATCAGCACCGATCGCCGGGCGTCGGCCGGATCCTGGTAGACGGCACCGAAGCTGCTGTCCAACTGGATGTCGGCGGCGAGACCGCTGCGCAGGTAGTCGGCCGTGCTGACCGCCCGGTCGCTGTTGTCCAGGCGAAGGCCGGCGACCTGGTCGGGCGTGGCGATCCGGGCGTCCTTCTGCTGGAAGATCCGCCAGCCCCAGCTGCCGAGCGCGCCGACCCCCACCAGCGCGATGATCGCCAGCAGCGCGACGGCCAGGCGCCGCCGGCGGGACCGGACCGTCGTACGGTCGGTGCCCTCCGTCGGTTCGCGGTCGCCCAGCTCGATCGGCTCGCCGGTCAGCTCGACCGGCGGAGCGTCCTCGTCGAGCTGGCGGGCGCTGAGATGTGCGTCGGACATAGCCGACACCGTACGCGAACCACCGGTGGCGCACGTCGGGTCCGTCGAAGCGCTCCGTAGACTTTCAGGGTGACCGAGAGACTGGATGCCCGACGCCCCGACGCCCCGACCCTCGCCGGCCAGTACCAGCCCGGCGAGGTAGAGCAGCGACGGTACGAGCAGTGGGTAGCCGACGGTCGGTTCCGGGCCGCCGCGGACAGCGAGCGGGAGCCCTTCACCATCGTCATCCCGCCGCCGAACGTCACCGGCTCGCTGCACATGGGCCACGCGCTCGACCACACGGTCCAGGACGCCCTGGTGCGGCGCAAGCGGATGCAGGGCTACGAGGCGCTGTGGCTGCCGGGCATGGACCACGCCGGCATCGCCACCCAGAACGTGGTCGAGCGGCAGCTCGCCGCGCAGGGGCTGTCCCGGCACGATCTGGGCCGGGAGAAGTTCGTCGAGCGGGTGTGGGAGTGGAAGGCCTCCTCCGGCGGTGCGATCCTCGGCCAGATGCGCCGGCTCGGCGATTCGGTCGACTGGGACCGTGAACGCTTCACCATGGACGAGGGCCTGTCGCGCGCCGTCCAGACCATGTTCAAGAAGCTGTACGACGACGGTCTGATCTACCGGGCGAACCGGATCATCAACTGGTGCCCGCGCTGTCTCACCGCCCTGTCGGACATCGAGGTGGAGCACACCGACGACGACGGTGAGCTGGTCTCCATCCGCTACAGCGACGACGTGGTGGTGGCCACCACCCGGGCGGAGACGATGCTCGGCGACACCGCGGTCGCGGTGCACCCCGACGATGAGCGGTACCGCCACCTGATCGGCACCGAGGTCGAGCTGCCGCTGACCGGCCGGCGGATCCCGATCGTCGGTGACGCGCACGTCGACCCGACCTTCGGCACCGGCATGGTGAAGGTGACCCCGGCCCACGACCCGAACGACTTCGAGATCGGGCAGCGGCACGACCTGCCCACCCTGACGATCATGGACGAGCGGGGAGTCATCACCGCGCCCGGACCCTTCGAGGGCCTGGACCGTTTCGAGGCGCGCCCGGCGATCGTGGCCGCGCTGCGGGCGGAGGGACGCATCGTCGCCGAGAAGCGGCCGTACGTGCACGCCGTCGGCCACTGCTCCCGCTGCGGTACCACCGTCGAGCCCCGGCTGTCGCTGCAGTGGTTCGTCAACACCTCGCCGCTGGCCAAGGCGGCCGGCGACGCGGTGCGCGACGGCCGGGTGCGCATCGAGCCGGCGGAGCTGGCCAAGCGCTACTTCGCCTGGGTCGACAACATGCACGACTGGTGCATCTCCCGGCAGCTCTGGTGGGGCCACCGGATCCCGGTCTGGTACGGCCCGGCCGGCGAGGTGGTCTGTGTCGGTCCGGACGAGCAACCGCCGACCGGCGAGGGCTGGAGCCAGGACGAGGACGTGCTGGACACCTGGTTCTCCAGCGGCCTCTGGCCGTTCTCCACGCTCGGCTGGCCGGAGCAGACCCCGGAACTCGCGAAGTTCTACCCGACCAGCGTGCTGGTCACCGGGTACGACATCCTGTTCTTCTGGGTGGCCCGGATGATGATGTTCGGCCTGTACGCGATGGACGGCCGGCAGCCGTTCGACGTGATCGCCCTGCACGGCATGGTCCGCGACGAGCACGGCAAGAAGATGTCCAAGTCGTTCGGCAACGTGGTCGATCCGCTGGACTGGATCGACCGCTACGGTGCCGACGCGACCCGCTTCACCCTCGCCCGGGGCGCCAACCCCGGTGGCGACGTGCCGGTCAGCGAGGAGTGGTGCCAGGGGTCCCGCAACTTCTGCAACAAGCTCTGGAACGCCACCAGGTTCGCGCTGATCAACGGCGCGCACACCGACGGCCCGATGCCGGAGGCCGGGCGGCTGTCGACCGTCGACCGGTGGATCCTGTCCCGGCTGGCCCACGTGACCGCCGAGGTCGACGAGCAGTTCGAGGCGTACGAGTTCGCCAAGGTCTGTGACCTGCTGTACCACTTCGCCTGGGACGACGTCTGCGACTGGTACGTGGAACTGAGCAAGCCGGTGCTGGCCGGCGGCGGTGAGCCGGCCGCGGTCACCCGGCGGGTCCTCGGTCACGTGCTCGACCAACTGCTGCGGCTGCTGCACCCGGTGATCCCGTTCGTCACCGAGGAGCTGTGGACCGCGCTCACCGGCGGGGAGACCGTGCTGACCGCGGCCTGGCCCACCGCCGACCGCGCGCTGATCGACGCCGCCGCCGAGACCGAGGTGGCCACCCTGCAGCGGGTCGTGACCGAGGTCCGTCGGTTCCGCTCCGACCAGGGGCTGCGCCCGACCCAACGGGTCGCGGCCCGGCTCGACGGTTTGTCCGGTGCCGGGGTGGCGGCGCACGAGCCGCTGATCCGGTCCCTGGCCCGGCTCGACCCGGCCGGCGACGACTTCCAGGCCAGCGCGACCCTGGCCATGCCGGGCGAGGTCAGCGTCGCGTTGGACACCAGGGGCTCGATCGACGTGGCCGCCGAACGCGCCCGGCTGACCAAGGACCGCGCGGCAGCGGAGAAGGAGGCCGGGCAGGCACGGGCGAAGCTGGACAATCCGGCGTTCGTCGGCAAGGCCCCCGAGCACGTCGTTGCCAAGATCCGTGAACGGCTGGCGGTGGCCGAGGCCGACCTGGCCCGCATCGACGCCGCACTGGAGGCGCTTCCCTCGTGACCGACCGTACCGACCACACCGGCGGCCTCCCCGAGGAGCGGGCCGGCGCAGAGCCCAGCGAGCGGACCAACCGTGCCCGTACCGGCGCGGAGCGCGGCGAACGGGTGAACCGGGCCGAGCGTGCCGCCTTCGCGGAGGTCGAGGCCGAACTGGCGGCGCGCGGCTTCACTCGGATGGTCTTCGAGCTGGACCGCATCTCGTCCCTGCTGGACCTGCTGGGCAGCCCGCAGCGGGCGTACCCGTCGATCCACCTCACCGGCACCAACGGCAAGACCTCCACCGCTCGGATGATCGACTCGCTGCTACGGGCCTTCGGGTTGCACACCGGGCGCTACACGAGCCCGCATCTGGAGACCGTGCGGGAGCGGATCAGCCTGGACGGTGAACCGGTTGACGAGGCCCGGTTCACCGCCGTCTACCAGGAGGTGAAGCCGCTGGCCGAGCTGGTCGACGACCGTTCGGCCGAGCCGCTGACCTACTTCGACATGACCACGGCGCTCGCCTTCGCCGCGTTCGCGGACGCCCCGGTCGACGTGGCCGTGGTCGAGGTCGGTCTGGGTGGAGCCGAGGACGCCACCAACGTCATCCAGGCGGGGGTGTGTGTCATGACCCCGATCGGGCTCGATCACACCGAATGGCTCGGCGACACGCTCCAGGACATCGCGGTCGCCAAGGCCGGCATCATCCACTCCGGCGCGACGGTCATCTGCGCCGCCCAGGAGGAGGAGGCCGCCCGGCCGATCCTGCAACGCTGCGCCGAGGTGGGCGCGACCGTCGCCCGGGAGGGCTCGGAGTTCGGCGTACTGCGTCGGGCCGTCGCCGTCGGCGGCCAGGTGCTCACCCTGCAGGGCCTGGGCGGGGTGTACGAGGAGGTCTTCGTTCCGCTGCACGGTGCCCACCAGGCACAGAACGCGGCGGTGGCGCTCGCGGCCGTCGAGGCGTTTCTCGGTGCGGGTGCCCGCCGTCAGCTCGACGTGGAGGCGGTACGGGAGGGTTTCGCCGCCGCCAGTTCCCCCGGCCGGTTGGAGCGGGTGCGCAGCGCCCCGACGATCCTGCTCGACGGTGCGCACAATCCGCAGGGCATGGCGGCCACCGTCACCGCACTTCAGGAGGAGTTCGCGTTCAGCAAGCTCGTCGCCGTCGTGGGGACCCTTGCCGACAAGGACGCCGCCAGCATGCTGGAGCTGCTGGAACCGGTGGTCGACCAGCTGGTGGTGACGCGGAACAGCTCACCCCGGGCGCTGCCGGTCAAGGAGTTGGCCGCGCTGGCGGCGGAGGTGTTCGGCCCGGACCGGGTCGAGGTGGCCGAGGAGATGCCGGACGCGATCGAGGCCGCGGTGGCGCTGGCCGAGGAGGACGTACCGGGCGAACTGGCCGGCGTCGGGGTGCTCATCACCGGCTCCGTGGTGACCGTGGCCGACGCGCGCCGGCTCCTGAAGCGATGACCGGGGACGGCGACGGCCGGCCGCGACGGTCGGGCCTGCGTGATCCGCTACGGGCGGTACGCGGGCTCGGTGCGGGTGCCCTCGGCCTGGAGGCCCTGGTGCTGCTGCTGGCGATCCAGCCGATCCGGGTGGTCGGCGGCGACCTCGGTGGTGCGGCGATCGCCGCGGTCGTGACGCTGGCCGTGGTCGCCGCCGTGCTCGCCGGCATGATGCGTCGGCCGTGGGCCTGGCACGCCGGCACCGTGCTGCAGGGACTGCTGCTGCTGTCCGGCCTGCTGCACTGGTCGCTGTTCGTGCTCGGCGTGATGTTCGCGCTGGTGTGGGCGTACGCGCTGCACGTGCGCCGGGTGATCCTGGGCTGACCGGCCGTCGTGCTTGATCCTGGGCTGACCGGCCGTCGCGCTGGCGGCCGGGCGGCACCCGGCTCCGGCCGCTGCGCGCGGCACCCGGGCCCACGTCGCCGGGGTCACGCCTCGGCGAGCTCCCGCCACTGGGTGAGCGCGATGCCGTGACCGTCGGGATCGCGGAACGCCGCCGCCCACACCTCGAGCTTGCTGCCCCGGTTGACCACGCGGGGCGCGTAGGTGAACCGGACCCCGGACTCGCGCAGCCGTTCGTACGCCGACTGGATGTCGTCAACGTCGAGGTTGACGTGGACCAGTCGGCGGCTGATCGGCTGGGCTCCGGTCACCTCGCGTAGCACCAGGCGGGTCGTGCCCGAGGAGAGCACCGCGTTGCCGTTACCCCGGTCGACCTCGGTGAAGCCGAGCCGGTCCCGGTAGAACTCCAGGGAACGGGGCAACTCGGTCACCAGCAGGGTGATGCCCACCCCGCTGATCGGGGCCGCCGGGTCGGCGACGTCCGGGTCGAAACCGAAGATCGCCTCGTCCAGCTCCCGCGCGCCGACGGTCTCCGTGCGGTCGTCGGCCGATTGTGGGCGGTCGTCGGCCCTCGTGCTGCCGGTGGTCGCTGGCTGGCCGTCGGTCGTGGTGCGGTCGGGGGTGGCGGTCGGGTTCGGTGCCGGATCGTCGAGCGGCAGGTCGAGCGGGTCGAGCGGATCCATCGGATCGGTGAGGGCCGTCGGGGTGGACGTCGGCTCCACGGGCCGCCCCACGGGGGCCGGGTCGGCGAAGAGGTCGTCGGCTTCGTTCCCGACGGACGTCGCCGCCGAGGTCGGTCGAGGCTCGGTGAACCGTTCCTCCGCCGGCATCCTGGGCGAGGGCGTGGCTCGGCGGGGGAGCCGTTGCTCGTCGGAGCGTTCCACCACGGTTCCCTCCAGCACGACCGGTCCACCCGGGCGCTGGCGTACCCGTACCGTCTCGTGCTGCTCGACGGGCTCGGCCGCGCTCTCGTGCGAGGCGCCCAGCGGGCCGCCGTGTGTGCCGTCCGGCGGGTCGCCCAGCGGGTCATGGAAGTCGTCCTCCGGCGCCCGGCCGGCCCACGGCGGTGCCTCCTGCCCGATCAGCACCTCGTCGGGTGGGACCGTGGCGAACTCGGGCGGCAGGTCGGCGGGGATGCCGGCCTCTGTGTGGGTGGGTACCTCGTCCCAGAGCACCCGGACATGTCGCGGGTCGTCGAGCGCCACCCGGATCGGCAGGGTCTGCCCCAGCGACGGCCACTTCGACACCGGAACGCGCGGCTCGATGATCTTCTTCGAGCGGGGCGGCAGCCCAGGCGCGTCGATCACCAGTTGCAGCTCGCAGCGGCCGAAGGCGTACTGGGTCGGCGGCTCGGAGGCGCTGTGCACGTGGCCGGCGCCGACCACCCAGGTGCGGCCGCCGCCCCGGACGGTGGCCAGCGCGATCGCCAGGGCCAACAGGGCGGCGCCGAGCGCGACGATGGCCCAGCTGGTCATGCCCAGGCCGAAGAGGATCACGAAGGTGGCCACGGTGCCCAGCACCGCGGCGATCAACTTGCGTACCGGTGCGATGGGTCGGTTCCCGCCACCATTCGCCACAGTGGACCTCCCGGGGGTCAGGGCCAGGCTAGGCCGGATCGGAGGCCGGGGGAAGGCCGGCCACCGCGCCGGCGCCGGGACCGGGTCGCTAGGCTGACCGTACCCAGCCCGACCGGCTTCCGCTCTGAGGAGGAACCCAGCGTGTCCAGCAGCAGCCCGGACGAGCGTACCCTCGTCCTGATCAAGCCCGACGCGGTCCGCCGAGGGCTGGTGGGCGAGATCGTCTCCCGGTTCGAGCGCAAGGGGCTGCGGATCGACGCGATGGTGTCCCGGACGATGGATGCCGCGCTTGCCGACGAGCACTACGCGGAGCACGTCGAGAAGCCGTTCTACCCCCCGTTGAAGGCGTTCATGACCGGGGGTCCGCTGATCGCGCTCGTGCTCTCCGGCGACCAGGTCGTCGAGGTGGTGCGCGGCCTGATCGGTGCCACCGACGGGCGGAAGGCCGCCGCCGGCACGATCCGCGGCGACCTCTCCCTGTCCAACCGGGAGAACCTGGTGCACGCCTCCGACTCGGCCGACAGCGCCAAGCGCGAACTGGCGCTCTGGTTCCCCGAGCTGAGCTGAGACTGAGACCGTCAGGCCGCCCAGGGCAGCTTGTCCGGGTTGGCCACCATGAAGATGTCGGTGATCCGTCCGGCGGCCGTGCCGAGGGTGACCGCGTACGCGTCGCCGGCCGCCGTGGTCACCACGGCGGCCGGCTGGCCGTTGAGTTCCGTGCGTCGCACGGTGAGCGGCCAGCCCTTGTCGCGGATGCCCAGCAGGAACCGGACGACCCGGTCGACGCCGGTGATCGGGTTGCGGGCCGCCTTCACCCGGCCGCCGCCGTCGCTCCACGCGGTCGCGTCCGCGGCGACCAGGTCGGTCAGCGCGGCCAGATCGCCCTCGGTGGCGGCGGCGATGAACGCTTCCAGCAGTCGCTCCTGCTCGGCCCGGTCGGCGGTGAAGCGGCGCTGATCCCGCCCGATCCGGACGCTCGCCCGGTGGTGCAGCTGCCGACAGTCCTCGGCGGAGCGGTCCAGCAGTTCGGCGATCTCGGCGTAGGGCAGTTCGAAGGCGGTGTGCAGCACGTAGACGGCGCGCTCCGGCGGAGTCAGCCGCTCCAGCAGGTGCAGCAGCGCGGTGGAGAGCGAATCGCGCAGCTCGGCGCGCTCCAGCGGACCGAACGGCGACGGCGCGGTCGGCACCGGCTCCGGCAACCATGGCCCGACGTACGTCTCACGGGCGGCCTGGCGGGCCCGCAGCCGGTCCATCGACAGGTGGGTCACCACCCGGGACAGGTAGCGACGCGGCTCGCTCACCTCGGCGCGGTCGACCCGCAGCCAGCGCAGGTAGGTCTCCTGGAGGACGTCCTCGGCGTCGTGGCGGCTGCCCAGCAGCCGGTAGGCCAGCCCGAGCAGCATCGGCCGGTGCGCGTCGAGCGCACCGGCCGCCTCCGCCGCGTCGACCCGGCTCACACGTCCGTCGGCAGCTCGTTGCGGAAGGTCACCGCGATCCGGTTCCACACGTTGATTGTGGCAATCGCCAGAACCAGGTCGGCGAGGGCCTTCTCCGGCCAGACCTTCGCCGCCGCATTCCATACGTCGTCGGGCACCCCGTGCTCGCCCAAGCGGGTGACCGCGTCGGTCAACGCCAGCGCGGCGCGTTCCCGCTCGTCGAAGAAGGGCGCCTCCCGCCAGGCGGCCACCGCGAACAGCCGCCGGCTCGACTCGCCGGCGCCGAGCGCGTCGCGACTGTGCATGTCGACGCAGTAGGCGCAGCCGTTGAGCATCGACGCGCGCAGCTTGACCAGCTCCAGCACGGTGTGGTCCACGTTGGCCCGGACGTACTTCTCCAGTCCCAGCACGGCGTCGAAGGCCCCCGGTGCCACCTCGGCCACGTTCATCCGCTGCATGACAACCTCCCGCTAGATCGGTGTTGACACCCCCACGACGAACCGGCTGCCCCGCCGCGTGACACCCCACCCCTGTGACGCCGGTCATGCCGGCCCTGACACTCGTTGATCATGAGGTTGTTGTCTGCGCCACGCCGGAGCGGCCGACAACAACCTCATGATCAACGGCAGATCGAGGTGGGGTGGGGTGGGGGGTTATTGGGGGGAGGGGGTGGGGGTGGGGTGGGTATGATCGGGGGTAGGCGATGATCCGGCTATCACCGGGGAGCTTCCGGAAGAACGGCCGGGTGACCGGCTCAGTAGAACCGGACGGGACGGCCCGTCACAGCCGACCTAACGAGCGGGCGGTCGATCCTGACCGCCAAGCGGGGTGGTACCGCGGGCCCGACCCGGGGCGCCGGTCACGGCGTACCGGAGAGGCTCGTCCTCGCAGACCCACACGACAGTGAGCGTCAGCGAGGAGAGCGACCCCCGATGGCCTATCCGTTGCACGACCCGACCGCCGGCGGCGTACCGGCGAGCCCGGACCTGCCCGCGGTCGAGCGCCGGGTCCTGGAGCACTGGACGGCCGACAAGACCTTCGAGGCCTCCGTCGAGGCGAGGCCGGCCTCCAGCCGGCGACCGGACGGCCAGGGCGGCGTGGACGGCGACGACGCACGCGCCGCCGACAACGAGTACGTCTTCTACGACGGACCGCCGTTCGCCAACGGCCTGCCGCACTACGGCCACCTGTTCACCGGCTACGTCAAGGACGTGGTGCCGCGCTACCAGACCATGCGCGGCCGGCGGGTGGAGCGGCGGTTCGGCTGGGACTGCCACGGCCTGCCCGCCGAGGTGGTCGCGGAGAAGCAGCTCGGCATCACCAGCAAGGCGGAAATCCTCGACCTGGGCGTGGCCCGGTTCAACGAGGCGTGCCGCGCCTCGGTGCTGGAGTTCACCCAGGACTGGGAGCGGTACGTCACCCGGCAGGCCCGCTGGGTCGACTTCGCCAACGACTACAAGACCCTCGACCTGGACTACATGGAGAGCGTCATGTGGGCCTTCAAGACCCTGCACGACAAGGGTCTGGTCTACGAGGGCTTCCGGGTGCTGGCGTACTGCTGGCGTTGTGAGACGCCGCTGTCGAACACCGAGACCCGGATGGACGACGTCTACCGCGACCGTCACGACCCGACGTTGACGGTGTGGTTCGAGCTGACCGGCGACGAGTCCGCGCCGGAACTGCTCCGAGGACCGGTGCGGTTGGGTGTCTGGACCACCACGCCGTGGACCCTGCCGTCGAACCTGGCCCTGGCCGTCGGTCCGGACATCGAGTACGCGGTGCTGGAGCGCGACAACGTCCGCTACCTGGTGGGCGCGGCACGGTTGGGCGCGTACGCCAAGGAGTTGGAGGGGTACGAGCAGGTGGGGGTGGTTCGCGGCGCCGACCTGGTCGGCCGCCGGTACACCCCGCTCTTCGACTTCCTGGTCGAGCACGCCGGTGACAACGCGTACCAGGTGCTCGGTGCGGACTTCGTGACCACCGAGGACGGCACCGGGATCGTGCACCTGGCACCCGCCTTCGGCGAGGACGACCAGAACGTCTGCAACGCGGCGGGCATCCCCACCATCGTCACCGTGGACGACCACACCCGCTTCACCGCGCTGGTTCCGCCCTTCGAGGGTGAGCAGGTCTTCGACGTCAACAAGCCGGTGATCCGTCAGCTCAAGGACCGGGGGGTGGTGCTCAAGCAGGACACCTACACCCACGCGTACCCGCACTGTTGGCGCTGTGACACGCCGCTGGTCTACAAGGCGGTGTCGTCGTGGTTCGTGGCGGTGACGCAGTTCAAGGACCGGATGGTCGAGCTGAACCAGCAGATCAACTGGACGCCCGGGCACATCAAGGACGGCTCGTTCGGCAAGTGGCTGGCCAACGCCCGCGACTGGTCGATCAGCCGCAACCGGTTCTGGGGCTCGCCGATCCCGGTGTGGAAGTCCGACGATCCCAACCACCCCCGCGTCGACGTGTACGGGTCGTTGGAGGAGCTGGAGCGGGACTTCGGCGTACGCCTGAGCGACCTGCACCGGCCGGCGGTGGACGAGCTGGTCCGCCCCAACCCGGACGACCCGACCGGCAGGTCGATGATGCGCCGGGTGCCGGAGGTGCTGGACTGCTGGTTCGAGTCCGGCTCGATGCCGTTCGCCCAGGTGCACTACCCGTTCGAGAACCGTGACTGGTTCGAGCACCACTACCCGGGCGACTTCATCGTCGAGTACATCGGGCAGACCCGCGGCTGGTTCTACACCATGCACGTGCTGGCCACCGCGCTGTTCGACCGGCCGGCGTTCCGCAACTGCCTGAGCCACGGCATCCTGCTCGGCTCCGACGGGCGCAAGATGTCCAAGAGCCTGCGCAACTACCCGGACGTCTACCACGTCTTCGACTCCTACGGCTCCGACGCGATGCGTTGGACGCTGATGTCCTCGCCGGTGATGCGCGGTGCGGACATGGCGGTCACCGAGGCGGGCGTCCGCGACGCGGTGCGGCAGGTGCTGCTGCCGTTGTGGAACGTCTGGTACTTCTTCTCGCTCTACGCCAACGCTGACGGCTACCTGGCGAAGCGGAGGACGGAGACCACGTCGGGCGGTGGTGGCGACGCGGCCGGCAACCTGCTCGACCGGTACGTGCTGGCCAAGACGAACGAGCTGGTGTCGACGGTCGGCGCGCAGATGGACGCGTACGACATCTCCGGTGCCTGCGCCACCGTCCGGTCCTACCTGGACGCGCTGACCAATTGGTACGTGCGTCGTTCCCGGGACCGGTTCTGGACGGGGGACACCGACGCGTTCGACACGCTCTGGACGGTGCTGGAGACGCTCTGCCGGGTGGTGGCGCCGCTGGCGCCGCTGACCGCGGAGGAGATCTGGCGCGGGCTGACCGGCGAGCGGTCGGTGCACCTGACCGACTGGCCGAAGGCCGAGGAGTTCCCGGCCGACCACGACCTGGTGGCCGCCATGGACGACGTGCGGTCGGTGGCCTCGGCGGCGTTGTCGCTGCGCAAGGCCAAGGGGCTGCGGGTACGGCTGCCACTGTCGAGGCTGACCGTGGCCAGCCCGGTGGCCGGGCGACTGCGGCCCTTCGCCGATCTGGTCGCCGACGAGGTCAACGTCAAGGAGGTCGTCTTCACCGACGAGGTGTCGGCGTACTGCCAGCAGGTGCTCACGGTGGTGCCCCGGGCGCTCGGGCCCCGGGTGGGCAAGCAGGTGCAGCAGGTTATCAAGGCCGTCAAGGCGGGGGAGTGGGAGCTGGTCGACGGCGCCCCGGTCGCCGCGGGGGTAACCCTCGCCGACGGTGAGTACGAACTGCGCCTGGTCGCCGCCGACGCCGAGCACTCGGCGCCGCTGCCCGGCGCTGAGGGCGTGGTGGTGCTGGACACCACGGTGACCGCCGAGCTGGCGGCGGAGGGGTTGGCCCGGGACTTCGTCCGGGTGGTGCAGCAGGCTCGCCGGGACGCCGACCTCGACGTGTCCGACCGGATCGTGGTGACGGCCTCGGCCTCCGACGAGGTCCGGGCGGCGGTGGCCGGGTACCACGACTTCGTGGCCCGCGAGGTGCTGGCCGACAGCGTCGACTTCGCCGAGGGCATCGACGGCTTCGCCGGTGAGGTCGGCGAGGGTGAGTCCGTGACGGTCGTCGTCCGTCGCGTCTGAGTCGTCGGGAGGGGCCCGTTCCGGTCGGAGGGCCCCTCCCCGACCCCCCCGTACTCAGCCAGCGGACCCGCCCGACCTCGCGCATGCTGGGGTGGGGCGGTCCGCTACGGTGACACCGCCTCTTACCTCACTCGATCCGCCCGGAGGACCAGTGCCGCTGCTCTACACCATCGGCAAGCTCACCGTGGGGCCGGCGATGCGGCTGGCGTTCCGTCCGAAGGTGGAGGGGCTGGAGCACATCCCGGACAGCGGTGGCGCGATCTTCGCCGGCAACCACCTGTCGGTGGCCGACGAGCTGTTCCTCGGCACGGTGGTGCCCCGGCACCTGGCGTTCTGGGCGAAGTCCGAGTACTTCAAGGGCACCGGCATCAAGGGGCGGTTCTCCAAGTTCGTGCTCACCGGTCTCGGTGCGATCCCGGTGGAGCGGGCCGGTGGTCGGGCCGCGTTGGCCGCGTTCGACGCGGCCATCCCGGCGCTCAAGGGCGGCGATCTGGTGGTCGTCTACCCGGAGGGCACCCGCTCGCCGGACGGCCGGTTGTACCGGGGGCGTACCGGTGCGGTCCGGCTGGCCATCGCGGCCGGTGTGCCGATCATCCCGGTGGGCATGATCGGCACGGAGAAGGTGCAGCCGATCGGAGCGCGGGTGCCGCGACCGTTCACCGGCAAGATCACCGTCAGGTTCGGCAAGCCGCTCGACTTCACCGGCCGGCCGGACGACCGGCTGTCGCTGCGGCAGATGACCGACGAGATGATGAGCGAGATTCAGAAGCTCACCGGCCAGGAGTACGTCTCCCGCTACGCCCCGCCGCGTGCCCACCCGCCGGTCGCTGGGGAGGCCGAAGCCGGCTGAGCCTGCTCACGGCTGACTCGGCGCACGGGCTGAGTCGGCCCGCCGGCAGCGGGCCTGCTGCCCGACGACTGCTCGGGCTCGATCTCGGGCTCGATCAGCCGCTCGTGGTGACGATCTGTTCCCGCAGGGTGCCCAGCAGGCGGGAGCTGTCGTCCACGGAGAGCCCGGTGAAGACGCCGGTGGTGATGCTGCCGTGGTCGACCGAGGTGCACACCACCGCGCCGACTCCGTCGGTACGGCCCACGGCGCAGCGCTCGTGGCGGCCCCGTACGCCGGTCTCCATGACCTGCGCCTCGCCGAGGGCGTACTGGTCGGTCAGGCGCTCGATCTCGGCGTCGGCGTCCGCGGACGGGGTGAACCGGAAGCCGGTCCCGCCGAAGACGGTCACCCGCTTGCCGTTGCTGGTGTGGTAGATGCCGGCGAAGGTGTCCTCGGCGAGCCAGTGCGCCTCGCGCATCTGGGTCTCCAACTGGCGCGCGTCGCGGGCACTGCGGGGATCCTCGCGTAGTCGCAGGTCGGCCACCTGGGACGGCAGGGCGGCGTTGGCCGGGTACTGGCTGGTCATCGGCATGCCGTAGTAGGCGGGGCAGCCGCAGCAGCAGGCCAGTGTCAGCAGCAGCAACCAGGGCCAGCGGCGCCGTTTCCGGACCGGGACCGGGACGTACCCCGGGGGTGGCTGCCAACCCGGTGGTGGCGCGACCGGCGGGGCCTTCTTCCCGCCCCGTCGACCGCTCGGCGCAGGCATCACCGGGGGGCCGGCCGGGGCCGGGGGATAGGGTCCCGGTGGTTGCTGCTGGGGCGGCGCCACCGGAGGCGGCGACGGAACCGGCGAGACCGGGGGCGCGGGCGACACCGGAGGCGCGGGCGGCCCGGAGTACGGCCGGGTCGGCGGTGGGCTCGGGTAGGACAGCGTCGGTGGTAGGGCGGGAAAGTCGGCCGAGGGCAGCTCCCAGCCGCTGGTGTCGACGCCGGCCCACGGGTCGACCGGGGTCTGGTGCTCCGGCTGTGGTGCCGGCGCCACCGGTGGTGGCGTGGGTTCGCTGGACTCGCCCCAACCGCGTCGGCGCGGGGGTGCCGGCGGCACCGGGGCCGAGCCGCTCCAGCGCGGGGCGGCTTCCTCCGGCGCGGACTCGGGCAGCACGCGGGTGCCCTGCGGACCGACCGGCGGCTCCGTCGGGGCGGAGGGCTGCCCGTCGTCGGGGAGGGCCTCGGTGTTCCCGGTGCCGACCGGTCCGACACCGGTGGGCGCGGCCCCGGCCGGCGCGGTCTGGTCTGGGGCGGCCTGATTCGGTGCGGTCCGGGCCGTCGCAACCTGCTCCGGCCCGGCCGGTTGGTCGCCCGCCTCGGCCGAGTCGGTGGACAGTTCGTGGGTGACCGCCGGCTCCCCGTCCCGGTGTTGATCCGGACGGCTCCCGTCGACCGGCCGGTCGGCTCCCGGCTGCGGCTCCGGCATCGCGGCAATCTCCTCTCGCGCCGGTCCGAGGTTAGTACCGGTGTGCCACCGGGACCGACCCGGGATGACGGGGAGGTCGGTATCCCTCGGTCCGTCAGCGCGGGTCATTCACCGGTGGTGGTCGTGTGCACACGCTTAGTCTCGGCGTATGTCCGAGCCGGAAACCGTGCCCGGTACGCCGCCGGTGAGCGATATCGGCCGGATGACGGGCTTCAGTGACGGGGTCTTCGCCATCGTGATCACCCTGTTGGTGGTCGAGCTCCAGGTGCCTGAACACCGGCCGGGTGAGCTGCTCCACGCGCTGCTCGAACAGGCGTCGGTCTACCTCGCCTTCCTGCTCTCGTTCGGGTACGTCGGCGTGCTCTGGCTCAACCACCACACCCTGCTTCGGCTCATCCGTGGCACCACGGTCGGCCTCAACTGGATCAACCTGTGGCTGCTGCTCGGCGTCGTGATCATCCCGTTCCCCACCACGGTGCTCGCCGACGCCTTCGCCCACGCGGGCACCGACGGCGACCGGCGGGTCGCCGTGGTGCTCTACGCCCTTGCCGCGGCCGCGATGTCCGCGCCCTGGCTCGCCTTCTTCGCCTACCTGCGACGGCACCCGAGGCTGCTCGGGGAGGGGTTCGACCGGGCCTTCGTGGCCGCTCAGCGGGTCCGCCCGGTGGTCGGCATGGCGCTCTATCTCACCACTGCGGCGCTGGGCTGGTTCGTCAACCCGATCCTCGGGTTGGTGGGCATCGGTGTCATGATCGTTTTCCATGCGATGACCAGCGAAGGCCTGCGGCGTCGGCGGACGCGCCGGTGAAGGCCGGCCCGACCGGTCGCGCTCGCCCCGTCGGCGTGGGTGTCGGTGGAGCACCGCGTACCCTTGGGCATCATGAGTGTTCCGTCCACCACTTCGCGTCCCGTCGCGGCCAACTCCGTGTGGCCCCGGCTGGAGCCGTTGCTGCCCCAGGTCACCAAGCCCATCCAGTACGTCGGTGGCGAGCTGGGTGCGGTGGTCAAGGAGTGGGACGCGGCGACCGTACGGTGGGCGCTGATGTACCCGGACGCGTACGAGGTGGGCCTGCCCAACCAGGGTGTGCAGATCCTCTACGAGGTGCTCAACGAGCTGCCGGACACCCTCGCGGAACGGACCTACGCGGTCTGGCCGGACCTGGAGAAGCTGATGCGCGCCCACGGCGTGCCGCAGTTCACCGTCGACGCCCACCGCCCGGTGCGCGACTTCGACCTGTTCGGCGTGTCGTTCGCCACCGAGCTGGGCTACACCAACCTGCTCACCGCGATCGACCTGGCCGGGATTCCGCTGCTCGCGGCCGACCGCACGGACACCGATCCGGTGATCGTGGCCGGCGGGCACGCCGCGTTCAACCCCGAGCCCATCGCCGACTTCGTCGACGCCGCAGTGCTGGGCGACGGCGAGGAGGCGGTCCTGGAGATCACCGGGATCGTCCGGGAGTGGAAGGCGGAGGGCAGCCCCGGCGGCCGGGACGAACTGCTGCTGCGGCTGGCGCGTACCGAGAGCGTCTACGTGCCGCGCTTCTACGACGTGGACTACCTCCCCGACGGCCGGATCCAGCGGGTCGTGCCGAACCGTGCGGACGTGCCGTTCCGGGTGCACAAGCGCACGACGATGGATCTGGACGCCTGGCCGTACCCGAAGAAGCCCCTCGTACCGCTCGCCGAGACGGTGCACGAGCGGTACGCGGTCGAGATCTTCCGGGGTTGCACCCGGGGTTGCCGGTTCTGTCAGGCGGGCATGATCACTCGCCCGGTTCGCGAGCGTTCCATCACCACCGTGGGGCAGATGGTGCAGCAGGGGCTGGAGTTCTCCGGCTTCCACGAGGTGGGCCTGTTGTCGCTGTCGTCGGCCGACCATTCCGAGATCGGTGACATGTGCTCCGGCCTGGCCGAGCAGTACCAGGGCACCAACGTGTCGCTGTCACTGCCGTCGACCCGGGTGGACGCGTTCAACATCGAGCTGGCGCAGGAGTTGTCCCGCAACGGCCGACGGACCGGTTTGACCTTCGCCCCCGAGGGCGGGTCGGAACGGATCCGCAAGGTGATCAACAAGATGGTGTCGAAGGACGACCTCATCCGTACCGTCGTCACCGCGTACACCAACGGCTGGCGGCAGGTGAAGCTCTACTTCATGTGCGGCCTGCCCACTGAGACCGACGCCGACGTCCTGGAGATCGCGGACATGGCGCACGAGGTCATCCGGGCCGGCCGTGCCGCCACCGGCTCCAAGGACATCCGGTGCACCGTGTCGATCGGCGGTTTCGTGCCGAAGCCGCACACCCCGTTCCAGTGGGCGGCGATGCAGCGGCCGGAGGTCATCGACCACCGGCTCCGACTGCTCAAGCAGGCCATCAACGCCGACCGCTCGCTGGGCCGGGCGATCGGTTACCGCTACCACGACGGCGAGCCGTCGCTGATCGAGGGCCTGCTGTCCCGGGGTGACCGCCGGGTCGGCGCGGTGATCCGCCGGGTCTGGGAGAACGGCGGCCGGTTCGACGGCTGGAGCGAACACTTCTCCTACCAGCGCTGGGTGGACGCCGCCGCCGAGGTGCTGCCCGCCTTCGGGGTGGACCTCGACTGGTACACCACCCGCGAGCGCGACGAGCTGGAGGTCCTGCCCTGGGACCACCTGGACTCGGGCCTGGACAAGGACTGGCTCTGGCAGGACTGGCAGGACGCGCTCAGCGAGTACGAGCAGGACGACTGCCGGTGGACGCCCTGCTTCGACTGCGGCGTCTGCCCGGCGATGGACACCGAGATCCAGATCGGCCCGACCGGCCGGAAGCTTCTCCCGTTGACCCCGGTCAACGGCTTGAAGCTGCCCACCGGCGCCCAGCAGTGACCCCGGCGGCACGGGTGGGGCCCGACACCGAGGAGCACGACAATCAGTAGGAAACCTCAGCCCGAGGGCGGCCAGGCACCGGTCGTCCAGCGCGTCCGGATCCGGTACGCCAAGCGCGGACCGCTGCGGTTCACCTCGCACCGGGACTTCGCTCGGGCCTTCGAGCGGGCGCTGCGCCGGGCCGGCGTACCGGTGGCCTTCTCACAGGGCTTCACCCCGCACCCGAAGATCTCGTACGCCAGCGCGGCGCCGACGGGAGTGGCGAGCGAGGCGGAGTACCTGGAGATCGGCCTGCGCGAGCCGGTCGATCCGGAGCAGCTGCGGTTGGCGCTGGACGCGGCGCTCTCGCCCGGCCTCGACGTGCTCGACGCCGTGGTGGCCGGCGGCGCGAGCCTGCCCGACCGGATCGAGGCGTCCCGCTGGCGGATCGAGCTGCCGCAGGTGGATCCCGAGGTACTGGTCAAGGCCGTGGCCGCCTTCACCGCCGCCGGCGAGGTGCTGGTCGAGCGGATGACCAAGCAGGGGCGGCGGACGTTCGACGCGCGTGGCGCGGTCATCGACATCGATGTGATCGCCGCACCGGTGACGCCTTCCGGGGACCCGGCCGTACCGTGTGCGATACTCGAACTGGTCGTGCGGCAGGTCACCCCGTCCGTACGGCCCGATGACGTCCTTTCCGGCCTCCGCGTGGTGGCCGGCCTGGAGCCGCCGGTGGCCCCAAAGGTGATCCGGCTGGCTCAGGGCACGCTGACCGCGCAGGGTGCGATCGTGGATCCGCTGGACGCGGACCGCGACGGGGCAACCATCGGCGGGCGCTGACCGACGGTCGGCGTCCAGGCAGGCAGACTTCGCCGGTCGCGCACCCCGTGCGCCCGGGGAAACACCTTTTGCGGCAACCCTGCGTGGCAGCGCTCACCCGCGCCCGGGGAAGCCAGAACTGGAGAACGTCCATGCTCGAGAACGGGCCCGAGGGCGGCGAACGGACCGGTGTCAACCCGGCCGACGAGGCCGCCGAGAACCGCACCGCCGACGCGACCGGCGAGGCGACGGGATCCCCGCCGCCACGCGGTGCGGCCGAAGGCGGCACGTCCGCTGCGCCACCTGAGGCGGCCACCGGCGCCGTGAGCGGCGTCGCCGATCTGGAGGATGCCGCCGGCCTGGAGGGCACCGCGGACCTGGAGGGCACCGC
The DNA here is from genome assembly GCF_056150025.1 of Micromonospora aridisoli. Taxonomy (NCBI): domain Bacteria; kingdom Bacillati; phylum Actinomycetota; class Actinomycetes; order Micromonosporales; family Micromonosporaceae; genus Micromonospora; species Micromonospora aridisoli. The sequence continues at coordinate 20,214 of NZ_JAXCFK010000016.1, forward strand.
CGACCTGGGTGCTGCGTCCACCGCCGAGCCGGCTCCCCGGCGACGGGCGACCCGCCGCCGGGCCACCTCGGTCAGCCGGCCCGAACAGTCGGAGGCCCCGGTGGAGGCGTCCGGCGCGGCGACGACCGGTAGCGGGGAAGCACCCCAGGCCGAGGTCTTCGCCCCGGTCTCCGGTGACCTCGACGCCGCGGCGAAGACTCCACGACGCCGTCGCAAGGCCACCGCCGCGCCGAAGGCCGTCGAGGAGTCGCTGACGGTGGCCGGGGCGGAGGCCGCCGAAGGCGACGTCGTACCGCCGGTCAAGGTGACCCGTACCCGTCGCAAGAAGTCGACGCCCGCAGCCGCGGAGCCGTCCGCAGCCGCGGAGCCGTCCGTGGACGCCGCGGAGCCGCTGACCAGCGTCGAGCCGGAGCAGTCCGCCGTCAGCGAGGTGGACGGTGGGGTCGCGCCGCCGTCGGCCGGCACCGACTTCGGCTCCGCCGCGCTGCCCACCGAGGGCGGGGCCGACCCGGAGGAAGCTGCCGCCCCGGAGGAAGCTGTCGAGCCGGAAGTTGCCGCGTCGGCGGGCCCGGAGGCGGCGGCGCCGGAGAGCCGGTCCCGTCGTCGTAAGGCCGCGCTCACCGCACCGACGGTGCTCTTCATGGCTCCGGAGGAGGTGATCGCGGCCCGCGCCGCCGCGGACGCTCAGGCCGCCGAGGAGGAGACCGCCGAGGAACCGGCCGAGCCGCCCCGGCGGCGCCGTCGGGGCCGCCGGGAGAGCGAGCCGGTGGTGGCGGCCGAGGCCGAGGAGGAGCCCGCCGAGGAGGTCGCGGAGGAGGCCGCCGAGGAGGAGGACGACGACGAGGAGACCGCGGGCGGCCGGCGCCGCCGCCGTCGTGGCCGCCGGGGACGGGGCCGGGGCAAGGGCGGTGCCGACGACGTCGAGGAGTCCGAGGAGAACGAGGCCGAGGAGGCCGTTCAGGCCGAGGCGGACGAGGCCGAGTCCGAGGAGGGTGACGAGGCCGAGGGCGGCGACGGGATGACCCGTCGGCGTCGCCGTCGGCGTCGCCGAGGTGCCGGAGACACCGAGGGTGCCGCCGACGACGGCGTGCCCACCGTGGTGAAGATCCGGGAGCCGCGCCGGACGGTCGACGAGGTGCAGGGTGTCTCCGGCTCGACCCGGTTGGAAGCCAAGCGGCAGCGCCGTCGGGACGGCCGTGAGCAGCGCCGGACCCGTCCGCCGATCCTCAGCGAGTCGGAGTTCCTGGCCCGCCGGGAGGCGGTCGACCGGGTGATGGCGGTACGCCAGCGCGGCGACCGTACCCAGATCGCCGTGCTGGAGGACGGCGTCCTGGTCGAGCACTACGTCACCCGGAGTTCGGCCGGCACCATGGCCGGCAACGTCTACCTCGGCAAGGTGCAGAACGTGCTGCCGAGCATGGAGGCGGCGTTCGTCGACATCGGCCGGGGCCGCAACGCCGTCCTGTACGCCGGCGAGGTCAACTGGGACACCACCGGCCTGGAGGGGCGGGCCCGCTCGATCGAGCAGGCCCTCAGGTCCGGTGATTCGGTGCTGGTCCAGGTCACCAAGGACCCGATCGGGCACAAGGGTGCCCGGTTGACCAGCCACATCGCGCTCTCCGGCCGGCATCTGGTCTACGTACCCGGCGGCAACGCCTCCGGGATCAGCCGCAAGCTTCCGGACACCGAGCGCAAGCGACTGCGTGACGTGTTGAAGAAGCTCGTGCCCGATGGCGCCGGAGTGATCGTCCGGACCGCCGCCGAGGGTGCCAGTGAGGACGAACTGGCCCGGGACGTCAAGCGGCTCCAGGCGCAGTGGGAGGACATCCAGGCCAAGGCCGCCGAGGGTGGTGCGCCGGTGCTCCTCTACCAGGAGCCCGACCTGGTGATCCGGGTGGTCCGGGACCTGTTCAACGAGGACTTCCGCGAGCTGGTGATGGAGGGCGACGAGGCGTACGGCATGGTCGAGTCGTACCTGTCGCACGTGTCGCCGGATCTGGTCGCGCGGTTGCGCCGGCACGTCGGCACCACGGACGTCTTCGCCGAGTACCGCATCGACGAGCAGATCCTCAAGGGGCTCGACCGCAAGGTCTTCCTGCCCTCCGGCGGCCACCTGGTGATCGACCGGACCGAGGCGATGACCGTGGTCGACGTCAACACCGGCAAGTACACCGGTGCCGGGGGCAACCTGGAGGAGACGGTCACCCGCAACAACCTGGAGGCGGCCGAGGAGATCGTCCGGCAGCTGCGGCTGCGCGACATCGGCGGCATCGTGGTGATCGACTTCATCGACATGGTGCTGGAGTCGAATCGGGAACTGGTGCTGCGCCGACTGACCGAGTGCCTGGGTCGGGACCGTACCAAGCACCAGGTCACCGAGATCACCTCGCTGGGCCTGGTGCAGATGACCCGGAAGCGGATCGGCGCCGGACTGCTGGAGGCGTTCAGCGAGACCTGCGAGTGCTGCAAGGGCCGGGGCCTGATCATCCACACCGAGCCGGTGCCGGAGAAGCCACGCTCCGGCGGCGGGGAGAAGGTCAAGGCGGTCGCCTCGGCGGGTGCCCCGACGACCGATCAGTCGAACGGTTCGTCCCGCCGCCGTGCTCGCAAGAGCGCCCCGGCGGAGCGGACGGTGGTGGAGGTCACCGAGACCGACACCACGAGCACCGTCGACGCCGACTACCACGACACCATGGGCTACGACCTGTCGCGTTACGAGACGGACACCCCGGCCGCGCCGGACGTCGCCGACAGCCAGCAGGGTGAGTCGGCACGCCTGGCCGCCCCGGACGATCCGGACGCGTTCGGTGACGCCGACGAGGAGGACGGTGGCGAGGGCGGCACCGGCCGGCGTCGCTCCCGTCGCGGGGGCGCACGCCGCCGTACCCGGCCCTGACCGCTGGCTGTTCCGCCCGACGACGGGCGACCGAGGCTCCATGGGTCCCGTCCGGTGGTGACACCCGCCGGACGGGACCTTCCCGTATCGTCGATGCGCGGTCGCCGCGCGCCCGGCACGGGGCGTGGGCTCGTGTCCGTGTGATCCGGCACGCGATGGGCGGCCGCCGGAGGAGGAGACGATGCGCCGATCGTTCGCCGTCGCGGTGACCGTCGCGACGCTGCTCGCCAGCGTCGCCTGCTCGGCCGAGCGCCGGGGGGTGGACGAACCGACCGCGACGACCTCGACGCGCGTCGAGACCACCACCGACGCGACGACGACGCCCACCCCGGAGCAGCCGGTGGCGTCGTCCGCCCCCGGTGCGGCGGGCGGTAACGCCGCGGCGGTCTGTGCCGCCGCGCAGCAGGCCAGCGGCGATGCCGGTAAGAGGTACGTGGAGCAGCTCGCGGCCATGGCCACGGCGGCCGGCGGGGGTGACACCGCAAAGGCGGAGGCGGCCGGCAGGCGCGCCGAGGCGGCCCTGTCCGAGTGGGCGAGGGCGCTTCGCCAGCAGGCGGCACGCGCCGACGACCGGCAACTCAAGGAGCTGTTGACGGAGTTGTCGACCGAGGTTGGTCGGCTCGGCACCGACATCGAGGCGCTCGAGGGAACCTCACTCGACCGGCTGCAGCAGCGCCTCGACCGGCTCTGCGCCCGCTGACCCGGCCGGCCCGGTTTGGGTCTCGGCCCGACCATGGCGTACGCTAGCCTGCGGCGCACTTTGGTGTGCCGAGTTCCCGCGTGCCCGCGCCGCCGTGCCTCTGCTACCCGGCGAGCCGCCGTGGGGACGACCGTCAGCAGCCTCAACGACAGGGAGTCCGCCTCCGATGTACGCGATCGTCAAGACCGGCGGCAAGCAGTACAAGGTCGCCGAAGGCGACGTGATCGAGGTCGAGAAGCTCGCCGGTGCCCCCGGCGACGCGGTGAAGCTCGCCGCGGTGCTCCTCGTCGACGGTGACGACCTGGTGACCGACGCGGCGAAGCTCGCGCAGGTCGAGGTGTCCGGCGAGATCGCCGCGCACACCAAGGGCCCGAAGATCCGGATCCACAAGTTCAAGAACAAGACCGGCTACCACAAGCGCCAGGGTCACCGCCAGCCGCTGACCCAGGTCAAGGTGACCGGCATTTCCAGCGGGAAGTAGGTCGTCTCAAGATGGCTCACAAAAAGGGTGCGTCCAGCTCGCGTAACGGTCGTGACTCCGCGGCCCAGCGGCTCGGCGTGAAGCGCTTCGGTGGTCAGGTCGTCAGCGCCGGCGAGATCATCGTCCGGCAGCGTGGCACCAAGTTCCACCCCGGTGACCTGGTCGGCCGCGGTGGCGACGACACGCTCTTCGCGCTGGCCGCCGGTTCGGTCCAGTTCGGCACCAAGCGCGGTCGCAAGACCGTCAGCATCGTGCCGCAGCAGTAGCTCTCATCGGCGAAGCGGGCCGTGGACCTGATGTCCCGGCCCGCTTCGCCTTTTCTCGTGCGAGGGCTCCACCTCGCTGGAAGGATTGACGTCCGTGGCGACGTTCGTTGACCGGGTCGTCCTGCATCTGCAGGCCGGCGATGGTGGGCACGGCTGTGTCTCGATCCACCGGGAGAAGTTCAAGCCGTTCGGCGGTCCCGACGGTGGCAACGGCGGGCACGGCGGCAGCGTCTCCCTGGTGGTCGATCCGCAGGTGACCACCCTGCTCGACTTCCACTTCCGGCCGCACGTCAAAGCGCAGAACGGGCGCGGCGGCGCGGGGTCGAACCGGGACGGCGCCAACGGCGCCGATCTGGTGCTCAAGGTGCCCGACGGGACGGTCGTGCAGACCCAGGACGGCACCGTACTGGCCGACATGGTCGGCGCCGGCACCACCTTCGAGGTGGCCCGTGGCGGGCGCGGTGGCCGGGGCAACGCCTCGCTGGCCAACGCGCGCCGGAAGGCGCCCGGCTTCGCCGAGCTAGGGGAACCGGGCGAGCAGCTCGACGTCGTGCTGGAGCTGAAGAGCGTCGCCGACGTGGGCCTGGTGGGCTTTCCGTCGGCCGGCAAGTCGTCGCTGATCTCGGTGATCTCGGCCGCGAAGCCCAAGATCGCCGACTACCCGTTCACCACGCTGGTGCCGAACCTCGGCGTCGTGCGGGTCGACAACCACACCTTCACCGTCGCCGACGTACCCGGGCTGATTCCGGGCGCGGCCACGGGCAAGGGGCTGGGGTTGGAGTTCCTCCGGCACGTGGAGCGCTGTGCCGTGCTGGTGCATGTCATCGACACCGCGACCCTGGAGCCGGGCCGGGACCCGTTGGCCGACATCGACACCATCGAGGCGGAGCTGTCGGCGTACGGTGGGCTGGCCGACCGGCCCCGACTGGTCGCGCTGAACAAGGTCGACGTGCCGGACGGCCGGGACCTCGCCGACATCGTCCGGCCCGACCTCCAGGCGCGTGGCCTGCGGGTCTTCGAGGTCTCCGCAGCCACTCGGGAAGGGCTCAAGGAGCTCACCTACGCGATGGCCGAGCTGGTGGAACAGGCACGACGGGCGGCGCCGCCGGCCGAGCCGACGCGCGTCGTGATCCGCCCGAAGGCGGTCGACGACGCCGGATTCACCATCGAGGCCGAGGACGACGGCTCGTACACCGTGCGTGGTGTCCGCCCGGAGCGCTGGGTACGCCAGACGAACTTCGACAACGACGAGGCGGTGGGCTATCTCGCCGACCGACTGGCTCGCCTCGGTGTGGAGGATCAGCTGGCCAAGGCGGGCGCGCAGCCGGGTGACCTGGTCCGCATCGGCGAGCGGGAATTCGACTGGCAGCCGACCCTCTACGCCGGCGCCGAGTTCGTCCCGGGGGCCCGGGGCCGTGACGTTCGCCTGGAGGAACAGTCGACCCGGGCCAGTGCGGCCGAACGACTGGCGGCCCGGAAGGCCCGCCGGCAGCGCCCCGCCGACGAGGTCGAGCCGGCCCCGGCCGACGAGGACGACGCCGAATAGCTCGATGCGCTCCGAAATGGGGACGCCTGCTGGAAACCTTCGCGAAATTTCGTCGCCCTAGCGTTGGGTGATGCTGATCGAGTCCCGCCCCCTGGCGGATCCGGAGGTTGCCGCACTGGTCACGGCCGGGCAGCGCGAACTGCGTGAGATCGTCGACGGGGCCGCCGGGCGGGACATCGGCACGCACAGTGACGTCTGCTGGTTGACGGCGGTGCTCGCCGGTCGGGCGGTGGCCTGCGGCGGGATCCGGGCGCGGGACGGCGACACCGGCGAGCTGGAGCGGCTGTACGTCCGTCCCGCCTACCGGCGGCGCGGCATCGCCCGCCAACTCGTCGCCGCGCTCGAGGAACTGGCGTACCGGCGGGGGCATTCCGTGGTGCGGGTGGAGACCGGCCCGTATCCGCCGGTGGCGGTGGCGTTGTTCCGGGCCTGCGGGTACGAGCCGATCCCGGGTGATGGTGGGCAGGCCGACGGGCCGCACCGGACGTGCCTCGCAAAACGCCTGCCGGTACCGGCCTGAGGCGGATCAGGGGCGGTCGAAGGGCTGGTCGAGCCGGCCCCCGCTGCCACCGGCCCGGCGCGACAGGAGCAGCCCGAGCAGGATCATGCCGAAGCCGAGCCCCAGGTGCAGCCAGTTGTCCGCGTCGTTGAGCGGGATGAAGTTCGCCGCGCTCTGTTCGTTGACGGCCAGACCGTAGATCCACAACCCGAGGTAGAGCACGCCCCCGCCGACCAGGAAGAGACGGGCCCCGCCGACGCTTCGGGCCAGCGCCAGGCCGGCCACGCCGAAGCCGAGATGCAGCAGGTTGTGCAGGACAGAGACCTGGAACACGCCGAGGAGCCGGGCCTCCGAGTGGTGTCCGGCGAATGCCATGTCGCCGTAGTCCGTGGTGATGCCGGGCACGAACCCGAGCACCCCGAGCACCAGGAAGACCACCGCCACGACCAGAGCGGCGAGTTGGACGGCGGTGCGTCCCACCTGGCGGCCGACTGACCGACGGGCCATCGATCCCACCTCCCTGCGCGGATAACGCCCTCGACGCAAGGCCACCACGGTGCGTGAGGTGGCCCCGACCTGCCAGTTCTTCATTCTCCTGCCGCTTGAACCCCTCCGCAGACAAACCCGCAATCGCGCATGGGAGCGGAAACGGAGGGTAGGGATTCGGCGGCGGCACATCGCCGCACCCCGAAGACCCCCGACGATCCGCGCAGCGGAAGGGACATCATGACCTACGATCTGTCATCCACCCCCGCGACCTACGGAAGCGATTCGAGCAATGGCAGCGGCGTGCGTGAACAGGCCCGGCAGGTGGGCTCCGAGGCCGCGCACGCCGGAGGCGCGGTGGCCGAGACCGCCCGCGAGCAGGGCCGGGAGGTTGGCCGGGAGGCCGCCCGTCAGGCCCGCGACCTGTACGGCGAGGCCCGTACACAACTGGCCGGCCAGGCCGGTGAGCAGCAGCGGCGCGCCGCAGGTGGCCTCCGGTCGCTGGCCGACGAGATGCGGTCGATGGCCGACAACGGTGGCCAGGCCGGTCCGGTCAGTGAGCTCGCCCGCCAGGCCTCCGACCGCGTGCACGGCGTGGCCGGCTGGCTGGAGCAGCGCCAGCCTGGCGACCTGCTCACCGAGGTACGCGACTACGCCCGCCGCAACCCCGGGACGTTCCTGGTCGGAGCGGCCCTGCTCGGCGTGGTGGCCGGCCGGCTGACCCGCAACCTCTCCGCGAACGGCGACGACCGCGCCGCCAACGCCTCGACCGGTGACCCGTACGGCGACCCCGAGCGGACGGTGGCCCTGCCGACGCAGGCGCCGCCGCCCGTGACGCCCGTCGGATCGGCGGGAACGGCAGCCGCCGGCGACCTCGACCCGCGTACGCGGCCCGCCGACCTCCGGTCCGTCGACGAGGGCTACACCGGCACGGGCACCCCGCTGCCTCCGGTGAGCCAGACCGACCCGCTGCCCGGCGTGCCGTCGACCGGGACCACCCGGCCGTGAGGGCCCGAGCCATCCGAAGGGAGGCGACGGCATGACCACGCCGACGCAGAGTTCCGGAACGCACGCCGGGTACCACCCGCCCTCCGCGGAGGAGGTCCGGGGTAGCTCCATCGGCGAACTGATGCGCCAGGTCACCAGCGATCTGTCGACGCTGATGCGGCAGGAGGTGGAGCTGGCCAAGGCCGAGATCCGCCAGGAGGGGAAGAAGGCGGGCAAGGCCGCCGGGCTTTTCGGTGGCGCCGGGTTCGGCGCGTACATGGTCGCCCTGTTCCTCTCACTGGCGCTCTGGGCCGGGCTGTCCAACGTGATGGACGCCGGCTGGGCCGGACTGATCGTGGCCGTCCTCTGGGCGGCGATCGCGGCGCTCCTTTACACGATGGGCCGCAGGAACGCGGAGCGCATCCGCGGATTGAAGCAGACCAACGACAGCGTGCAGCGCATCCCCGACGCGCTCAAGCCACACCCGGATGGAGTGACCCGATGAGCACCGATCCCGATCAGATCCGCCGGGAGATCGAAGCCACCCGCAACAACCTGAGCTCCGACGTGGACGCCTTGGCGTACAAGGTCAGCCCGGGCCGCATCGTCGACGACCGTAAGCAGCGGGTACGCACCGCGCTGCAGAATGTGAGGGACACGGTAATGGGAACCGCATCCGACCTCGGCCACCAGACCAGCCAGGGTGCCCACTCGGCCGGTGACCGCGCCGCGGCAGCGGCGTCCGCGGTCGGCGACGCCGCGCACTCGGCCGCCTCGACCGTCGGCGACGCGGCCCACCGCGCCCCGCAGGTCATCCGGCAGAAGTCCGAGGGGAACCCGCTGGCCGCCGGCCTCATCGCGTTCGGCGTCGGCATGCTCGTCTCCTCACTCATTCCGGCGACCCGGCGCGAGCAGCAGTTGGCCACCCAGACACGGGAGAAGGCCGCCGAGCACGGCTCGGTGGTGACCGAGAAGCTGGGCCAGGTGGCGAGCGAGATGAAGGAGGAGCTGCGCGAACCGGCGCAGCAGGCCGCCGAGTCGGTGAAGGCCACGGCGCAGGACGCCGCGCAGGCGGTGACCGACGACACGCGGTCCGCCGCCCACGACGTGAAGGAGCAGGCGCGACACTCCCGGGACCAGGTGCGGTCCTGACACCCGGCCGCCACTCGCGGCGGTAGGTCGTCGCACGACGCCGGTGTGACCGCGGCAAGGGCTCCTCCTCGGGACAACCCGACCGGAGGAGCCCTTGCCCTCTGCTCCGTTTCGAGGCACTCGCGCCGGGTAGCGCTTCCTGTGGGCGGCCGGGCACCGGCCGCCCGGGTGGAGGAGGCGTGATGAGCAGCAACGGAACGAGATGGGCCCTGCTGGGCGCCGTGACCGTGACGGCGGTCGGCGTCGGCCGGGCGGTGCGCCGGCGGCGGCGCCGGCACCAGCCCCACCAGGAGGACGGCTGGTACGTGGTGCGGCGGGGAGTGACGGTCGACCGGCCGGTCGAGGCGGTGATCGGCTTCTGGACCGAGCGGGAGCGACCCGACCGCGCCCTGGCCGAATGGGCGACCCTGGAGCAGATCGACGGCGATCGGTGGCGGTGCGTGTCGCGTGATCCCGACAGCGGGGGCACCGAGTGGCGGGCCGAGATCACCGTGACCGGCCCGGGTCGGTTGCGGTGGTCGGTGATCGAGGGCCCGGAGCAGCAGGGCACGGTGGAACTGGTGCCCGCACCACAGGGCCGGGGCACGGAGATCCGAGCGGAGCTGCGGTACCGCTCCGGCCCGGTACGCCGCGCCTTGGGCCTGGCCGGCGGTGACGAGCCTGACCTGCGGCTGCGCGACACGCTCCGCCGGGTCAAGTCCCTGATCGAGTGCGGTCAGGTCATCGAGACCCGGCGGGACCCGTCCGGGCGGAGCCGGTTGCAGGAGCGGACCACGGACGAGGTCCGGGAGCGGCTGACGACGGGAGGACGGGCGTGAGGGCGCTGTGCTGGGAGGGCGTCGGCAAGCTGAAGGTTCGCGACGTGCCGGAGCCGCGGGTACGCGCCGACGGCGACATCATCGTCCGGGTCCGGGCCAGCAGCGTCTGCGGCTCGGACCTGCATCTGATCAACGGCTTCATCCCCGCGATGCGGGAGGGCGACGTCCTGGGTCACGAGTTCATGGGCGAGGTGGTCGAGGTCGGGCCCGGGGTGCGTCGACTGGCCGTCGGCGACCGGGTGGTGGTGGGCTCGGTGGTGGCCTGCGGCGGCTGCTGGTACTGCCGAACCGAGCAGTACTCGCTGTGCGACAACTCCAACCCACAGCCGGTCTTCGCGGAGAAGCTGTGGGGGCACTCGCCGGCCGGCATCCTCGGCTACTCGCACGCCGCCGGGGGCTACTCCGGTAGCCACGCCGAGTACGTACGGGTGCCGTTCGGCGACATCGGTGCGTTCAAGGTGCCGGACGGGGTGTCCGACGACGCGGTGGTCTTCGCCTCGGACGCCATGCCGACCGGTTGGATGGCGGCCGACTTCTGCAACCTCACCGGCGGTGAGGTGGTCGCGGTGTGGGGGGCCGGGGGAGTCGGCCAGATGGCCGCCCGGGCCGCTCAACTCCTCGGTGCCGAGCGCGTCATCATGGTCGACCGGCTGCCCGAGCGGCTGGCCACCGCCGCCGACCGGCTCGGCGTCGAGACGGTCAACTACGCCGAGACCGACGTGCTGGAGGCGTTGCGCGAGATGACCTCCGGTCGCGGACCGGACGCCTGCATCGACGCGGTCGGCATGGAGGCGCACGACGTCGGGCCGGCCTACGCCTACGACAGGGCGAAGCAGGGCGCCCGGTTGCAGACCGACCGGCCGACCTCCGTCCGGCAGGCCATCATGGCGGCGCGCAAGGGCGGCACGGTCAGCATCGTCGGGGTCTACGCCGGGCTGGTGGACAAGTTCCCGCTGGGCGCGGCGATGAACAAGGCCCTGGTGCTGCGGATGGGGCAGATGCACGCGCAGCGTTACATCCCGATGTTGCTCGACCGGCTCGCCGCCGGGGAGATCGACCCGGGTTACCTGGCCACCCACCCCCTGCCGCTGGAGCAGGGCGCGCGGGGCTACGAGATGTTCGAGAAGAAGCAGGACGGCTGCCTGCGTACGGTGTTGCATCCGGCCTGAGCCCCCGCCGTCGCCGCCGGTGACTCCGGCGGCGACGGCCTCGGGCGCACCGGCGGTGGGCTCAGCCGGTGCGCCGCACGGCGGTGACCACGAAGCCGCTGCCCGGCAGTGCCGGCATCCGGCTCAGGTCCACGGCGAGATCCTGCGGCGGTACGTCGTAGCGGATGGCCTCGGTCAGCAGGGTGACCGCCCGCTTCATCAGCTCGATCGTGATCCACTCTCCGGCGCAGCGGTGTCCGGTGAGATGACCCCCACCGCCCTGCGGCACCAGTGCGAACGGGTCGCCCCGCCAGCCGGCGAAGCGTTCGGGGCGGAACCGCTCCGGCTCCGGCCACAGCGCGGGGTGATGGTCGGTGCCGTAGAGATCCAGCAGGACGCGGCGGCCCTGCGGGAAGCGGTAGCCCTGCCAGTCGAAGGCTCGTCGGGTCCGGGCGGCGGCCACCGGGAAGAACGGGTAGTAGCGCCGTACCTCCTGCACGAACTGCTCGGTGCCGGCGTCGTCGTCGCGTACCCGCTGCCGCCAGGCGGGATGGTCGTGCAGGGCCAGCGCGGCGAAGACCACGAACCGGGCCACCGCGACGGTCGGGCGGAGCACGTTGAGCAGCTCCACCGCGGCCACCCGGCGGGGAAGCCGGTGACCGTCGCCGTCCTGGTGCTCGGCGATCACGCGCAGCGCGGTGCCCTCGGGTGCGGGCAGCGACCCGTCGCGTACCCGCTCGACGAGGTCGCCGGCCCAGTACTCGGCGCGCCGACGGCCCAGCCGGCCACGCCAGTGCCGGGGACCGACCGCCGCGGCGCTGTCGATCATCGCCTGTAGGTCGGCGGTGCGCCGGTCCAACTCGCCCTCGGTCACCGGCACCCCCGCCCAGGCGCTGACCGCCCGGGTCAGCATCGATGCGACCTCGGTGTGCAGGGTCACCGTCGGGGCCAGTTCCCAGGCCGGCAGCCGGGCCCGCCACTCGTCGGCGAAGAGCTGCCCGAGCCGTCGAACCGCGGTCGGGGTCATCAGCGACATGAACATGGCCTTGCGGACGTGGTGGGCGTCGCCGTCGAGGCCCTGGACGCCGCCCCGGCCGGTCAACGTCCGCTGACCGCGCGCCGGCATGGCACCCGCACGTACCAACCGGTCGACGTCGTAGAAGAGCTCGGCGGCGGCGCGCCCGCGCAGGCAGATCGTCGGTTCCAGCAGCATCCGGGTCTGGAAGATGTCGGTGCCGTACCGATCGCACCGCTGCCCGATGAACCGGTAACCGGCCCGCAGGAAGGCCAGGGTGCTGTCCGGACTGCGGTCCGTCGGAATGGTCGCCATCGGGCCCCCCGCTGCCAGGCACGGCCGTCGCCGACCGGCCGTTCGTCCGTCGCGCGCTGCGTCTACCCAGGTCACGGCCGCTGAACCCCCCGTCCACGGTCGGCCGGTCGGGTTTGTCGGTTGCTGGCCCCTCCCAGGACCGGGCAAGCCTGGTTGGCTGGACCTGGCGACGTCGCCGGGCGCCCGGTCGGGGAGGTCCTCCACCCCGTTTCCGACCGGTCGTTCGGCGCGCCGCCGGTCAGGCGGCTCGGCGTGCCACGGGGAGGAAACATGCGGGACAACCGTGCGGGGTACTGGCGGCGGTGGCCGACCGGGGCGGCCGGCGGGGAGGGGCCGCCGCTGGTGGCACCGCCGCGCCGACCGTCCCGGCCAGACCGTCACTTCACCGTGCATCTCGGCTTCACCGCCGCCGATCTCCTCGCCGCCCGTGAGGCGGCGGTCGGGTACGCCGAGGCGTTGAGCGTGCTCCGACCCGAGCTGGCGATCGGTGCCTCCGCGCTGTCACCGGCGGACGCCTGGCAGCGTGCGGAGCGGCTGTTCTGCGGAGCGCTCGGGCCGGACGGCGAGCGCTGTGTCGATGTCGCCGGCCACGCCGGTTTCCATCACGCGCCCGGCCCCGGTGGCCTCGGCTGGGGCGACGGCGATCGTTCCTGGACGCCGCACTGACGCGTTCAGTCCAGGTCGAACTCACCGTCCTGGGCGCCCGCGACGAAGGCGTCCCACTCGGCCTGGGTGAACACCAGCACCGGGCCGTCCGGTTCGGCGGAGTTGCGCATGCCGATGAGATCGTCGACGAAGGCGACCTCCACCGCGGCCTCCGAGGTGTCGCCCTCGGCCCGCTGCCAGACCGCCCGGGAGAGGTCGAAGTCACCCTTGGGGTGCGCTGTCATGTCCCGTCCTCCAGTACCAGGGGAAATGGGGAAGCCGGTTCGTTCCCTCATCGGGCAGGATAAGCGGATGCCGAGCCTGAGCCGTGCAGAGGCGACCGCGCGTGGCGCGTCGATCACCGTCGAGTCCTACCACGTGGACCTCGACCTGAGCGGGGACGCTGAGCGGTTCCGCTCACACGTCACGATCCGGTTCCGGGCCACCGGCACCGAGACCTTCGCCGAGGTCAAGCCGGCGAAACTGCTCGCCGTACGCCTCAACGACACCGATCTCGACCCCGCCACGCTGGACGACAACCGGCTGCCGCTGAGCGGGTTGGCGGCGCAGAACACGCTGACCGTCGAGGCCGAGATGGCGTACACGAACACGGGCGAGGGGATGCACCGCTTCGTCGACCCGGCCGACGGCGAGACCTACCTCTACGTGATGTCGTTCCTGGACGACGTGCAGCGGGTCTTCGCCGCCTTCGACCAGCCCGACCTGAAGGCGCCGGTGACGCTGTCGGTGACCGCGCCGGAGCACTGGACGGTGGCGGCCAACGCGGAGCTGGCGAGCAGTCCGGGGCCGGGCCGCTGGGAGTTCGCCCCCACCCTGCCGATCGCGATGTACTTCTTCACGCTGATCGCCGGCCCGTGGCACGTGCTCCGGGACACCCACGACGGGATCCCGCTGGGGGTGTACTGCCGGCGCTCACTCGCCGAACATCTGAACACCGACGCGGCGGAGATCTTCACGGTCACCAAGGAGTGCCTCGACCGATTCCACCAGCTGTTCGACGAGCGCTACCCGTTCGGCAAGTACGACCAGGCGTTCGTGCCCGAGTTCAACGCCGGCGCGATGGAGAATCCGGGTCTGGTGACCCTCCGCGACGACTACGTCTTCCGGTCGGCGGTCACGGACAGCCAGCGCGAGCTGCGCGCCACCACCATCGCCCACGAGATGGCCCACATGTGGTTCGGTGACCTGGTCACCATGCGCTGGTGGGACGACCTGTGGCTGAACGAGTCGTTCGCGGAGTACCTGGGCACCCGGGTCACCGCCGAGGCGACCCGGTTCGACCGGGCGTGGACGACGTTCGCGCTGCGCCGCAAGGCGTGGGGCTACGCCGCCGACCAGCGTCCCTCCACCCATCCGGTGGCGCCCGAGCGGGTGGCCGACGCCGCCGAGGGGCTGCTCAACTTCGACGGCATCTCGTACGCCAAGGGGGCCAGCGTCCTGCGACAGTTGGTGGCGTGGCTCGGCGACGAGGCGTTCCTGGCCGGTCTCAACGACCACTTCGCCCGGCACCGCTTCGGCAACGCGACCCTTGCCGACCTCCTCGACAGCCTGGCCGCCAGCAGCGGCCGGGAGTTGACCGACTGGGCGGAATCCTGGCTGCGCACCGCGCAGGTCAACACGCTGCGGGCCGAGGTGGCGGTGGACGCCGACGGTCGATACGGCGAGGTGGTGATCGCTCAGACCGCGCCGCCGACGTACCCGGTGCTGCGTCCGCACCGCATCGGCGTGGGCCGGTACGCCGTGGACGGCACCGCCGAGCGCTGCGAGGTCGACCTCGATCCGAAGACCGACAACGGTCGTACCCGGCTCGACGCCCTGGTCGGCGAGCCGGCGGCCGCGGTCCTGCTGCCCAACGACGGCGACCTGACCTTTGCCAAGATCCGCCTCGACGCCGCCTCGGCCGACGCGGTGCCCTTGCTGCTGCCCCGCCTTGCCGACCCGCTGGCCCGTGCCCTGCTATGGGGTGAGGCGTTGGACGCGGCGACCGACGGGGAACGACCGGTCACCGGGCTGGTCGACCTGATCGTCGCGGCGCTGCCCGCCGAGTCGGAAGTGATCATCGTCGAGGACGTGCTGTCGATGAGCCGTGCGCTGATCGACCGTTACCTCGACCCGTTGGCCCGGCGGTCCGCCCTGGCCCGGGTCGCCGAGTCCTGCCGGCGGCTGCTCGACGGCGCCGTACCGGGGGAGTCGTTGCAGCTGGCCGCCGCACGCGGGCTGATCGCGGCGAGCACCGACGCCGAGTTGCTCTCCGGGTGGCTCGCCGGTCGGGCCGTACCTGCCGGGTTGGCCGTGGACGCCGAACTGCGGTGGGCGGTGCTCGGCCGGTTGGTGGTGCTCGGGGCGGCCGGAGCGGCCGAGATCGAGGCGGAACTGGCCGCCGACCCGAGCGCCACCGGTGCCGAGCGGGCCGCCCGGTGCCGGGCCGCCCTGCCGGAGCCGGCTGACAAGCAGGCCGCGTGGGAGATCATCGTGGCGAACACGGAGTTGTCGAACCGGCTGATCGAGGCGACGGCAGAGGGCTTCTGGCAGCCCGAACAGGCGGAGCTGACCAGCGAGTACGTGGCCAGCTACTTCGCCGACATGCCGGCCGCCGCGCGGCTGCGTACGCCCTGGGTGGCCGACGAGGTCGCCAAGCTGGCCTTCCCCCGCCACGCCGTGTCCCAGCAGACCCGGGAGGCGGCCGCGGCGCTGCTGGCCCGCGACGACCTCACGCCGGGGCTGCGTCGGGTGGTCACCGACGCCGACGACGACCTGCGCCGGGCGCTGGTGGCGCGCACGGCGGTGGCCGCCGCGAGCGCCTGACGCGGGTGGCCGGTCCGCTACCGAGGATGGTGGGTCGGTCCGACGCGTGGCGTGCCGGGATTAGGATCATGGGGTGGAGGAAGACATCCGGCGGATCGGGATCATGGGCGGTACCTTCGATCCGATCCATCAGGGGCACCTGGTGGCCGCGAGCGAGGTGGCGGACCGGTTCGGTCTCGACGAAGTGATCTTCGTGCCGACGGGGCAGCCGTGGCAGAAGGCCGACGTCCCGGTCAGCTCCGCCGAGGACCGCTACCTGATGACCGTGATCGCCACGGCCTCCAATCCCCGGTTCCAGGTCAGCCGGGTCGACATCGACCGGGGTGGGCCCACGTACACCGTCGACACCCTGCGCGACCTGCGCGCCCGCTACGGACCGAAGGCCCAGCTGTTCTTCATCACCGGCGCGGACGCCCTGGAACGAATTCTCAGCTGGAAGGATCTCGACGAGATCTTCGGACTGGCGCACTTCATCGGGGTCACCCGGCCGGGCTTCGAGCTGACCGACGCGCACCTGCCCGCCGACACGGTCAGCCTGGTGCAGGTGCCGGCGATGGCGATCTCCTCCACCGACTGCCGGGCGCGGGTCGCCCGAGGCGAGCCGATCTGGTACCTCGTCCCGGACGGTGTGGTGCAGTACATCGCGAAGAGGCGGCTCTACCGGGAGTGATTCGCCCGTTTCATCCCACTTTTCGGGCAAAACTGGCGGGTCGCTTTTCCGGGTCGTGTGAGAGGCTGGAAGCATCGCACGGTTGATCGAAGGAGAACGGTGACAGTTTCCGAACGCGCTCACGAGCTGGCGATCGTCGCCGCCCAGGCCGCAGCCGACAAGAAGGCTCAGGACATCGTCATCATCGACGTGGGTGACCAGCTCGCCATCACCGACGCGTTCCTGCTCGCCGCGGCCCCGAACGAGCGTCAGGTGCTGGCCATCGTCGACGCCATCGAGGAAGCCCTGCTCGAGCTGCCGGAGAAGGCGAAGCCGGTGCGGCGGGAGGGCGAGCGCGGCGGCCGGTGGGTGCTGCTCGACTACGTCGACATCGTGGTGCACGTCCAGCACACCGAGGAACGCGAGTTCTACGCCCTCGACCGGCTCTGGAAGGACTGCCCGACCATTCCGTTCGTCGACCGGGACCTCGCCCGCGCCGAGGCGGCCGCCGGATCGGGCGAGTGACCAGGCTGATCATCTGGCGGCACGGCAACACCGACTGGAACGCCGCCAGCCGGGTGCAGGGACAGACCGACGTACCGCTGAACGATCTCGGCCGGGAACAGGCGCGGACCGCCGCGCCGCTGCTCGCCGCGCTGCGCCCGGACGCCCTGATCGCCAGCGACCTGAGCCGCGCCGCGGAGACCGCCGCCGCGCTGTCCGCGTTGACCGGCCTGCCGGTACGCTCCGACCCCCGGTTGCGGGAACGCCACTTCGGCAGCTGGCAGGGGCTGCTGCTCACCGAGGTGGTCGAGCGTTTCCCCGAGGAGTACGCCCGCTGGCGGGCCGGCGATCCCGATCCGGGGGCTGATATCGAGCCGTTGGACGAGGTGAGCAAACGCATCGGCACCGCGTTGCAGGAGGTCGCCGACGAGCTGGCCGGCGGCACCGTTGTGATCGCCACCCACGGCGCCGCCGCCCGCCAGGGCTGCGGCCACCTGCTCGGCTGGGCACCCGACGTGCTGCGGACCGTCGGCTCGCTGGGCAACTGTCACTGGACGGAGCTGCGCCACGACGTTGTGCGTGGCTGGCACCTGCGCGCCCACAACGTCGGCCCGATCGACGTCCCCGCCGTCCCGGCCGGCGGCACCGCGGTCTCCGCGGAGTCGGTCTGACGACGCGGCCGGGCAGCCGCCCAGCTTGATCCGCTACGGTGCCCGCATGCCAGTCGCGGTCGTCACCGACTCCACCGCCTATCTCCCGCCCGAGCTGGTGCGGGAGCATCGACTGACCGTGGTACCGCTGACCGTGGTGCTGGCCGGCGTGGAGGGCCTGGAGGGCGTCGAGACTCTTCCGGCGGATGCCACCCGGGCGCTTCGCGCTCGGCGGGTGTCGGTGAGCACGTCACGGCCGTCGCCGGAGCAGTTCGGGCGGACCTACCGGGAACTGCTCGACGCCGGGGCCGAGGGCATCGTCTCGGTGCACCTGTCGGCCGGGCTCTCCGGCACCGTGGAGGCCGCCGAGCTGGCCGCCGCCGAACTGGGCGGCCGGGTCAGCGTGGTGGACAGTCGCTCCTGCGGCATGGGCCTCGGTTTTCCGGCGATCGCCGCGGCGCAGGCCGCCGAGCGGGGTGCCGACCTGGCCGGCGTACGCGCCGCGGCAGACTCCGCGATCGGCCGCACCAGCATCCACTTCTACGTCGACACGCTGGAGTTCCTCCGCCGGGGTGGGCGGATCAACGCGGCGGAGGCGTTGCTCGGCACCGCCCTGTCGGTCAAGCCGATCCTGCACATGTCGGACGGCCGCATCGTGCTGCGGGACAAGGTGCGTACCGCCAGCCGGGGCATGGCGCGGCTGGTCGACCTCGCGGTCGAGGCGGCCGGTGACGGGCCGGTGGACCTGGCCGTGCACCATCTCGACGCGCCGCAGCGGGCTGCCGACCTGGTCGGTACGCTGACCGCCCGGCTCGGCGACCGGCTACGCGACACGCACGTCTCCGAGGCCGGTGCCGCCGTCGCCGTGCACGTCGGGCCGGGCCTCGCCTGCGTGGTGATCCACCGCCGGCCGGACGCCGCCGGCTGACCTGCTTGGCCGTCATGGACCGTTCCCCAACCGCCGCCGGCCGGGCGGGCCCGCGCGCTCGCCGCCGCGAGTTCGTCGGTGCCGGATCCCTAGGCTGCCCACGATTCCGCTGGGCTGTTCGGCGGTGGTGGCGGGGGTGGGTGAGGATTGGTCACGGGGCCGGGCTGGGGAGGTGCGGACGAATGTCCTGTGTGGTTACCGGTGGTGGACGCGGGGTCGGGCGGGGGATCGTGGAGCGGCTGCTCGCCGACGGCCGGACGGTGGTGGTGATCGAACGCGATGCCGACGCGTTGTCCTGGGTGGAGCGCCACCCCCGCTCCGACCGGCTCGCCGCGGTCGTCGGTGACGCCGCCGACGAGGGCATCGCCGGCCGGGCCGCCGACCTGGCGGAACGGGCCGAGCCGCTCACCGGCTGGGTGAACAACGCCGCGGTGTTCCGGGACGCCTCCGTCCACGACGCTCCGGTCGGCGAGGTGGTCGATCTGATCACCCGTAACCTGCGCCCGGCCGTGGTCGGAGCCGCCACCGCGGTCCGGCGCTTCCTCGCCGCCGGCACCGCTGGCGCCGTGGTGAACGTCTCGTCCCACCAGGCCACCCGACCGGTGCCGGGCTGCCTGCCGTACGCCACCGCGAAGGCGGCTGTCGAAGGGCTCACCCGGTCGCTGGCCGTCGAGTACGGCCGGTTCGGCATCCGCGCCAACGCGGTCGCTCTCGGTTCGGTGGCGACCGAACGCCACGAGGCGTTCCTCGCCGGGGCGGCGCCGGACGAGGCGCGGCGGATCGAGGCGGACCTGGTCCGGCTGCACCCGGTGGGCCGGATCGGCCAGCCGCAGGACGTGGCGGAGACGGTCGCGTTCCTGCTCTCACCGGCGGCGGGCTTCGTCAACGGGGTGACCCTGCCGGTCGACGGCGGCCGCGCCGCTCTCGGTCTGGACCCGGAGTCCCGCACGAACTGAATTCGGTGCCCAGCGCGGGCGGAGAGCCAGGCCCTATCTAGCGCATCCTGTGCATGATCAGGGCGTTGTCCACAGACTCTCGCCTGTCCACAGATCCGGTGCGCGCGTCGCGCGGGACCGGGTCTCGCCGCCCTAGCCTCGCGCCGTGTCAAAGGACGAAGACGAGGAGACGGCGGTCCGGCAGCGCCTGTGGCGACTGATGCCCGGTGCGCCGGCCGACGCGCTGGACCTGTCGCCGGATGCCGTCGTACCGCCGACGTCCGGCCGGAGGCGGTCGCCCGTCGAGGTGCGGTCGCCCGTCGCGCCCCCGCCGCTGGCGACGGACTGGCCGACAATGCTGCTGCCGGTGCGCGGCCCGGCCCACGCCGAGCCGGGTCGGCCGATTCCGGTCGGCCCCGATGGCGCTGCCGGCCCACTGGGGATGGCTGGTCCGGCCGGCACCGATCGGCTGGCGCACACCGTCGACGAGGGACCGATCGCGGTCGAATCGGTGCGGCCGGTCGATGAGACGTCGCCGAGGAATCTCCTGCCTGGTCCGGGGCCGTTCGACCCGGGGCGGCGCGGTGTCCGTGCGCTCGCGGTGATCGCCGTCCTCGTGGTGCTGGCCGCGGGCCTCGGGGCGTGGCGATCCCGACCGCGGGTGGAGCCGGTCGTCGCGGTGACCGGTGCCGCCGTGACGTCGGATCCGTCCGGCACGGCCGGCGACGAGCCGGCGGTGGCGGACGCCGCGCCGACCGGTGAACTGGTGGTCGCCGTGGCCGGCAAGGTCCGGCGGCCCGGGCTGGTACGCCTGCCGCCCGGGGCGCGGGTGGCCGACGCCGTCGAGGCCGCCGGAGGCGCACTGCCGGGAGTGGATGTGGCGATGCTGAACCCGGCCCGTCGGGTCAGCGACGGCGAACTGATCCTGGTCGGCGTGCCGGCGCCAACCGCGGCGGCGGGGCCTGCGCCGGGTGCGGGCCCGGGCGTGGGTGGCGACCCCGGCACGGGTGGGCGAGTCAACCTGAACACCGCCACGTCGGCGCAGCTCGAACAGTTGCCCGGGGTGGGGCCGGTGCTCGCCGGGCGGATCATCGAGCATCGCGAACAGCACGGGGGCTTCCGGTCCGTCGGCGACCTGCGTCAGGTCAACGGGATCGGCGACGCACGGTACGAGCAGCTCAAGGACTTGGTGACGGTATGAGGCCCGGCGGGGCGGCAGGCGCCGGTCGCCGTGCCGGTGACAGCGGAGCGAACGAACTGCCCGCGACGGTGCCGCCGTCGGCCGGGATCGTCGAGGTCGCGACCGTACCCGACCTCCGACTGGCCGGGCTGGCCGTGACGGCCTGGCTCACCGCGTTGGCGGGGCTGCACCTCGACACCGAGCGGATGCTGCTGGTGGCGGCCGGCGCGACGGGTCTCGCCGGGCTGGCGGCACTGCGCCTGCTCGGGTTCCTCGGTCAGCCCGGCCCGGCCGCGCGCCGCCACGGCTGGATCGTGGTGGCGATGCTGATCGGCGTCGTCTGCGGCGGAGCGGCCACCTCGGCCCGGTTGACCGTACGGGACGCGGACTCCGTTCGAACGTTGATGGACGAGCGGGCCCGGGTCACCACCGAGTTGGTCGTCCGGGACGATCCCCGCGCGGTA
The DNA here is from genome assembly GCF_056150025.1 of Micromonospora aridisoli. NCBI lineage: Bacteria > Bacillati > Actinomycetota > Actinomycetes > Micromonosporales > Micromonosporaceae > Micromonospora > Micromonospora aridisoli. The sequence continues at coordinate 41,304 of NZ_JAXCFK010000016.1, forward strand.
CGCGGGGGCATCGTGGGCCGCCCACCGACCCTGCTGGTGCCGGCCCGGCTGGTCGCCCTGACCGGGCCGCAGGGCCAGCGGATCACCGCACCGGTACGGGTGCTGGTGCTCGCCAACGATCCGGCGTGGCGAGGTCTGCTGCCGGGTCAGCGGCTCACGGCCGAGGGGCGGCTGGCCGAACCGCGCGGAGGCGACCTCACCGGTGCGGTGCTGATGGCCGTCGGCCCACCCGTGCGGCTCGGCACGTCCTCGGCGCTGCAACGAGCGGCCGGACGGCTCCGGGCGGGCCTCCAGCAGGCGTGTGCACCCCTGCCGAACGACCCCGGTGGCCTGTTGCCCGGCCTGGTCGTCGGAGACACCAGCCGGCTGCCCGACACCGTGGAGGAGGACTTCCGGGCCACCGGAATGACCCATCTGAACGCCGTGTCCGGATCGAATGTCGCGATCGTGGTGGGTGCGGTGCTGCTGCTGGCCCGCTGGGCCCGAGCCGGTCCGGTGCTGGCCGCCGGCCTCTGCGGGTTGGCCCTGGTGGGTTTCGTCATCCTGGTCCGGCCGTCGCCGAGCGTGGTGCGCGCGGCCACCATGGGGGCCATCGGGCTCGCCGCGCTGGCCGCCGGTCGGCCTCGGGCGGCGGTGCCCGCGCTGGCCGCCGCCGTGGCGGTGCTGGTGCTGGTCGACCCCGACCTGGCCGGCGACGCGGGTTTCGCGCTGTCCGTGCTGGCCACTGGGGGCCTGCTGCTGCTCGCGCCGGGTTGGCGGGACGGCCTGCGTCGGCGGGGCGTGCCGACGGGGGCGGCCGAGGCGCTGGCGGTGCCTGCCGCGGCGCAACTCGCCTGCGCGCCGGTGATCGCCGGCCTGACGGGCACGGTCAGCCTGGTGGCGGTGCCCGCGAACCTTCTCGCGGTGCCGGCGATCGCTCCGGCGACGGTGCTCGGTGTGGTGGCAGCGACCGTGTCGCCGATCTGGCCGGTCGGCGCGGAGATCGTCGCCTGGCTGGCGCACTGGCCGGCGTGGTGGCTGGTGCTGGTCGCCCGGTACGGCGCCCGCCTGCCGGCGGGGAACCTGCCCTGGCCGGGTGGGGTCTCCGGGGCGCTGCTGCTGGCCGCACTGACCGTGACGTTGCTGGTCGCCGCCCGGCGACCGCTGGTACGCCGTCTGGTGGCGGTCTGTGCCGTCGCGGTGGTGCTGGGTGCCGTGCCGGTGCGGGTGATCGCGCCGGGGTGGCCGCCCGACGGTTGGGTCGTCACGGCCTGCGCGGTGGGTCAGGGCGACACGGTGCTGCTGCCGGTCGCGCCCGGTCGGGCGGTCGTGGTCGACGCCGGCCCGGATCCGGCGGCGGCCGACGCCTGCCTGCGCCGACTCGGCGTACGCCGGGTGTCGCTGCTGGTGGTCAGCCACTTCCACGTGGACCACACCGGCGGTGTGGCCGGGATCTTCCGGGGCAGACGGGTGGACACGGTGCTGGTGCCGCGGTGGCCGGAACCGGCGGCCGGCCGGGATCTGGTGCACGGCACCGCCGCGGCACACGCCAGCCCGGTGGCGGCGGCCCCGGCGGGGTGGCGTTACCGGGCCGGCACGGTCGACCTGACCGTGCTCGGTCCGCCGCACCCGATGCGGGGGACCCGCTCGGATCCGAACAACAACTCCCTGGTGCTGCTCGCCACGGTGCACGGGGTGCGGATCCTGCTGACCGGTGACGCGGAGGTCGAGGAGCAGCAGGCGCTGCGGGAGCGGCTGCCGCCGGACGGGCTGCGGGCCGACGTGCTCAAGGTCGCCCACCACGGCAGCGCCTACCAGGACCCGGCCTTTCTGGACGCGGTCCGGCCCTCCGTCGCCCTGGTGCCGGTCGGCGCGGGCAACACCTATGGTCATCCCAACGAGGCGGTGCTCGCCCGGCTGGCCCGGGGCGGGGCCCGGGTGCTGCGTACCGACGTCGACGGTGACGTGGCGGTGGTGCGGTCGTCGTCGGGGCTAGCGGTGGTGAATGCCGGCGTCGACCGGGTTCGTTCACCGCGATGAATCGACGGCAATTTACGGGAAAAGCGGAAATGTAAGCAAATTGTCCGGATTTGCGCTGAGTGCGGGGTCTGCCGGCACAGTACCGACGAGCAGACTGGACCAGCCGGCCCAGCGTGCGAATATGGGCGGCGTGACCGCCGCCAGTGCCGCTCCTATTGTGCTCGTCCTCGGCGACGAGGAGCTGCTCGCCACGCGCGCGGTGACCGAAACCGTCGCCGCCGCCCGTGCCGCCGACCCCGACGTCGACGTGCGCGAGTACCAGGCCGGCCAGCTCACCGTCGGCGAGATCGACGAGATGCTCAGCCCGTCGCTCTTCGGGGGGCGTCGGGTGCTGGTGCTCCGCTCCGGTCAGGACGCCCGCAAGGACCTGGTCGCCGCCCTGCTGGCGTACGCGAAGAGCCCCGATCCGGAGGTGCAGCTCGTCGTGACGCACCTCGGTGCCGCGAAGGGCAAGGCCTTCGCCGACGGCCTGAAGTCGGCCGGTGCCCAGGTCGTGTCGGCCGCTCGGCTCAAGGGGCATCGCGAGCGGGTGGCCTTCGTCCGCGACGAGATCCGCCGGGCGGGCGGGCGGTGCACGGACGACGCCGCCGAGGCACTGATCGCGGCGGTCGGCAACGACCTGCGCGAACTCGCGGCGGCCTGCTCCCAGTTGATCGCCGACACGGACGGTCGGATCGGCGCCGACACGGTGGCCCGCTACTACCGGGGTCGGGTGGAGGTGAGCGGCTTCACCGTTGCGGACGCCACGATGGTGGGTGACCTGCCGGGCGCACTGGAGGCGCTGCGCTGGGCGCTGCACGTCGGGGTGGACCCGGTACCGATCGCCGACGCCCTCGCCGACGGCATCCGGACCGTCGCCCGGGTCGCCTCGGCCGGCCGGGGCAGTCCGTACCAGCTCGCCAGCAGTCTGGGCATGCCGCCATGGAAGGTCGAGCGAGCCCAACGGCAGGCCCGTGGGTGGACTCCCGACGGGCTGGTCCTGGCCATGCGGGCGGCCGCGGAGTGCAACGCGGCGGTCAAGGGCGGCTCCGACGACCGGGCGTACGCGCTGGAGAAGGCGGTCTTCTCGGTGGCGGCCGCCCGACGGGGCGGCGCCAGGTGAGTGGAACCCTCCGTGGCTCATGGGCCACGATCCCGCCGGACGAGGAGCGGTATCGGCCGTTCTACGCCCGGGCGCTCGGGCTCCGTTTCGTCAACCCGGGCGGGGTGCTCTGCTTCATCTTCTTCGAGGGCGCGATCGCACTGGCGGCCCTGCTCGCCCTCGCCGAACTGGTGAATTGGTGGGCGGTGCTCGTCCTGCCGACCGCGGTGGCCGTGATGGTCAAGCTCAACGACCTGGTGGCCGCCGCCGTGGTGCGCGGCGCCGCCGCCGTGCCCGAGCAGGAACGTGACCGGTTCCGCCGGCAGATGGAGCCCGTCGTCGGGCGTGCCCGGGTCGACTGGCTGCGGCACAGCGTGCCCGGTGAGGTGGTGCGGGTCGAGCCGGCGGACGATCAGCCCGGGCCTCCGGGCCGGCCGGCACCGCGCGGTGCCGAGGGTGGGACCGACCGGGGGCCGACCGGACCTCGACCGGAGACCACCGAGCCCGGGTCCTGAGGGGCGCGCGCGGTCCGGGAGGAGACGGCCGGTGGATGCACGTGCGGAAGCCCCGAGGCGGTGCCCCGGGGCTTCCGTCAGGTCTGGGCGCTAGCTCAGGAGGCGAGCGACGAGACGCGCTTGGCGATCGCGGACTTGCGGTTCGCGGCCTGGTTGCTGTGGATGACGCCCTTGCTGGCAGCCTTGTCCAGCTTGCGCGAGGCGTCCTGCATGAGGGCGGTGGCCTTCTCGACGTCACCGGCCTCAGCGGCCTCGTGGAACTTGCGGATGGCGGTCTTCAGCGACGACTTGACCGACTTGTTACGCAGCCGGCGCTTCTCGTTCTGCCGGTTGCGCTTGATCTGGGACTTGATGTTCGCCACGCGACAGCCTCGTCTTGATAGCTCGGGTTGGTCAGCTTGTGCGCGCGACGAGCATGCGTCATCGCTGCGCGAAGAGCCAGGTTACCAGGTCTGCTCGAACGGGCCAAAACAGCCTCCAGTCAACCGGGGCGGGTGCGGGGGTGGGTGGTCAGGTCCAGCCTTGGCGGCGGGCCAGCCAGTGCAGCGCCTGGTCGCCGGTCCAGCGCTGGTGAGCGGGCAGGTTGGTCGAGGCGGTCGGTGGTGCCGACGCGGCCGCGGTGAGGTGGTAGCCGGCCAGTGCGGCCAGCGTCACGTCCAGCGCGTCCGACGGTGCGTCGGCGGCGGCCGGGTGGGCGGCGAAGCGAGCGTCCACGTCCAGCCCGCTGGCGTACCCGGTGATCAGCAGGCCGGCCAGGTCGAACCAGGCCGGCCCGTGACACAGCCAGGTCCAGTCGCAGAACCAGGCGGCCCCGGTCGGGTCGATCAGTACGTTGTCCACCCGCAGGTCGCCGTGGATCAGTCCGGTTCCGGCGGCGTACCCGGGTAGCCGGGACTCCAGCGCGGCCAGGTCGTCCAGTCGTCCCGCGACCACGGCGGGTAGCGGCGGTGCGGGTTCACGCCCGGCGCACACCTCACTCCACCAGAGGATGTCGTCGCGGGCCAGGTCGGCGAGCCGGGGCAGGCCGAGTCCGACCAACTCGGCCGGCGGATAGGCGAGCGCGGCGGCGATGTCGGCGTACCCGGCGAGGGTGGCGTCGATCTCGGCCGGTTGCCACGGCAGCCGGGGTGTGTGTCCGTCGACCGGGTCCAGGCAGAGCGCGTACCAGCCGGCCTCCCACAGCGCCCAGCGCAACCGGGGTGCCGGCAGTGGGGCGGGCAGCCGGGCCAGGATCGCGGCTTCCCGGGCGTACCAGTCGACCAGATGCGGTTGCTCGGCGTGGGGCGCGGCCTTGACGAAGGCGCTACCCCCGTCGGCGGTGCGCAGCACCGCGGCGAACCCCCGGGTGAAGCCGGCGCCGGCGCTGCGGGCCTCGACCACGTCAGCGCCGAGCCGCGCCGACACCGCCGAGCGCAGCGCGGCCGGCAGCGCACGCCACGCGGGCCGTTCGGCGGTCGCGTGATAGGCCACGGGCGGCGGACCGGGAGCGCGCACCCGTCCATGCTGCCCGATGTCGCACCGCCCGGCGATCCTCGGCGCGGATCCGGGCACCAGGTGCGGCGTCTGCCAGACTGCCAGGCCATGAGGACCGACGACTTCTGGCAGTTGATCGACCGGGCCCGCACCGGTGGGGGAGAGCCGGACGCCATCGCCGCCCGGGCCGTCGCACTGCTCGCCGCCCGCGATCCCGAGGAAATCGTCGGGTACGCGCACCACCAGCAGAGGGTCCTCGCCGCGTCGTACCGGGTGGATCTGTGGGGCGCCGCGTACCTGATCAACGGTGGTGCCTCCGACGACGGATTCGAGTACTTCCGCGGCTGGCTGATGACCCAGGGCCGGGAGGTCTTCGCTCGGGCGGTGGCCGATCCGGACTCGCTGGCCGAACTGCCGCAGGTCCGGTCCGCCTCGCTCAGCGGCGAGGAGTTCGAGTGCGAGGACATGCTCGCCGTGCCGTGGGACGCGTACCGCAAGGCGACCGCGACCGACCTGCCGGCGGAGCGCGCGGCAACGCCGGAGCCGGACCTGAACGACTTCTGGGACTTCGACGACGAGGAGGAGGCCCGCCGTCGACTGCCCCGGCTTGCCGCTCTCTTCGTCGAGCCGCCGCAGGAGTGACGGACGCCCGGCCGATGTCCGCCGGGGACATGGGAGCATAGAGAGGGCTGGCGTGTGCCGGCCCCTCACGTCAGCCGACCAGAACGGACCGCTGTGCCACCGACGCTCGATCCCGGCGCGAACGCTCCTGGTGCCACCGACCCGGCGCGGATCAGGAACTTCTGCATCATCGCTCACATCGACCACGGAAAGTCGACCCTGGCCGACCGGATGTTGCAGCTCACCGGCGTGGTCGACCCGCGGCAGATGCGCGCGCAGTACCTCGACCGGATGGACATCGAGCGCGAGCGTGGCATCACCATCAAGAGCCAGGCGGTCCGGATGCCGTGGACGATCGTCGAGGGCGAGCGGGCCGGTGAGCAGGCCGTGCTCAACATGATCGACACCCCCGGCCACGTCGACTTCACCTATGAGGTGTCCCGGTCGCTGGCAGCCTGCGAGGGGGCGATCCTGCTCGTGGACGCGGCCCAGGGCATCGAGGCGCAGACGCTGGCCAACCTGTATCTGGCGCTCGAGAACGACCTGCACATCATTCCGGTGCTCAACAAGATCGATCTGCCGGCGGCGCAGCCGGAGAAGTACGCCGAGGAACTGGCCCACCTCATCGGCGGTGACCCGGCGGACTGCATCAAGGTCTCCGGCAAGACCGGCGAGGGGGTGCCGCACCTGCTCGACGAGATCGTCCGACAGTTCGTCCCGCCGGTCGGCGACGCCGAGGCACCGGCCCGCGCGATGATCTTCGACTCGGTGTACGACGTCTACCGGGGCGTGGTCACCTACGTCCGGGTGATCGACGGTCAGATCAGCGCCCGGGACCGGATCAAGATGATGTCCACCGGCGCGGTGCACGAGTTGCTGGAGATCGGCGTCATCTCGCCGGAGATGGTGAAGGCCGACGCCCTCGGCGTCGGCGAGGTCGGCTACCTGATCACCGGCGTGAAGGACGTGCGGCAGTCCCGGGTCGGCGACACCGTCACCATCAACAACCGCCCGGCGGCCGAGCCGCTCGGCGGTTACAAGGACCCGAAGCCGATGGTCTACTCGGGTCTGTACCCGATCGACGGATCGGACTACCCGGCGCTGCGCGACGCCCTGGACAAACTCAAGCTCAACGACGCCGCGCTGACCTACGAGCCGGAGACCTCCGGCGCGCTGGGCTTCGGGTTCCGCTGCGGCTTCCTCGGCCTGCTGCACCTGGAGATCATCCGGGAGCGGCTGGAGCGGGAGTTCAACCTGGACCTGATCTCCACCGCCCCGAACGTGGTCTACCGGGCCATCCAGGAGGACGGCGCGGAGATCGTCGTCACCAACCCGAGCGAGTACCCGACCGGCAAGATCGCCGAGGTGTACGAACCGACGGTGCGGGCCAGCGTGCTCACCCCGAACGACTACGTCGGCGCGGTGATGGAACTCTGTCAGGGCCGGCGGGGCAACCTGCTCGGCATGGAGTACCTCTCCGCCGACCGGGTGGAGCTGCGCTACACGCTGCCCCTGGCCGAGATCATCTTTGACTTCTTCGACCAGCTCAAGAGCCGGACCAAGGGCTACGCCTCGCTGGACTACGAGCCCACCGACGAGCAGGCGTCCGACCTGGTGAAGGTCGACATCCTGCTGCACGGTGAGCCGGTGGACGCGTTCAGCGCGATCGTGCACAAGGACAAGGCGTACGCCTACGGCACCACGATCGCGGCTAAGTTGCGCAACCTGATTCCGCGCCAGCAGTTCGAGGTGCCGATCCAGGCCGCCATCGGCAGCCGGGTCATCGCCCGGGAGACCATCCGGGCGATCCGCAAGGACGTGCTCGCCAAGTGCTACGGCGGTGACATCAGCCGTAAGCGCAAGCTGCTGGAGAAGCAGAAGGAGGGCAAGAAGCGGATGAAGATGGTGGGCCGGGTGGAGGTCCCGCAGGAGGCCTTCATCGCCGCACTCTCCTCCGACTCCGACGGCAAGGCGACCGGCAAGAAGTGACCGCCCGGGCAGCCGGGCGGCCGGCCCGGAGGACAGTTGGCGGATGTCCACATCTCACACTGAAATAATCATTTCTTTGTGAAAACGCGCTTCCACGGGAAGTCCAGCCCGGACGGGCAATGCGGCCGTCTCATGGACGGGCGACACGAACCGTGTCGCCCGTCCATGACGCTTCGGGCGGTTTGGGTATCGGGCGTCGAGGGAATCTGATCGACACGACAGGAACCCCCCGAATGACATCTTCTGGGTAAGGAGATCCGCCATGGAGCTCACCGTCTGGGGCATCATCACCGCGCTGATCGTCGGTCTGATCATCGGCGCGCTGGGCCGCCTCGTGGTGCCGGGTCGGCAGGACATGCCCATCTGGCTGCACATGATCATCGGTGTCGGTGCGGCGCTGCTCGGTACTGTGCTCGCCCGTGCGATGGGCATCGCCACGGTGACCGCCGGTATCGACTGGGCCGAGCTGGCCGTCCAGGTCGCCCTGGCCGCGATCGCGGTCGCCCTGGTGGCCGGCGTGGGCAGTCGCCGTCGCGGCGTCACCCATCGGTAACCACCTCCGCCTCGACGGGCGCCCGGCCACCCGGCCGGGCGCCCGTCGGCGTTGCGGGCCCGCCCTGCCCGCGGCCGACGAGCGAGGGCCGGCGACGGGGAACCGGCGAGCGGGGCCGGGGCGGGCCTGACCAGGCGTATCGACGAGTTTTTCGGAGTCGTCGTGACGTCTCGGACGGAAAAGCCGGTTTGGGATCTTCGTGGGTCGGGCATTAGGCGGTCACGACAGGAACGCCACACATTGTGGAACGTCTTTGTGAAGGAGATCCGCCATGGAGCTCACCGTCTGGGGCATCATCACCGCGCTGATCGTCGGTCTGATCATCGGCGCGCTGGGCCGACTGGTGGTGCCGGGCCGTCAGAACATGCCGATGTGGCTGCACATGCTCATCGGTGTCGGCGCCGCGCTGCTCGGTACGGTGATCGCCCGCGCGTCCGGCTTCGCCGAGACCGCCGGTATCGACTGGCGGGAGCTGATGCTCCAGGTGCTGCTGGCCGCCGTCGCCGTCGCGCTGGTCGCCGGTGTGGGCCGCAACCGCCGGGGTATCACCCACCGGTAACCGCTGAGTGTCGAAAGGCGCCCGACCATTCAGGTCGGGCGCCTTTCGCGTGCGTACGCAAGGTTCGGGATTCGTCGCGCCAGGCCTGGTCGGCGACACCCGTGCGGAGCCGCGGCGCGGCGTAGCGGCTCCCGTAGGATGCGGATCATGACGGGCAGGGTGGCATCGGTCAACGTCGGCATCGTGACCGAGGCGGCGTGGGCCGGTGACGCGAGCGGCCGCAGCGGCATCGACAAGCGGCCGTCCGAGGCCCCCGTGCTCTTCCGCGCCGACGGGGTGGCCGGCGACTTCATCGGTGAACGGGCCCACCACGGTGGTCCGGACAAGGCGGTCTACGCGTACGCGGAGGAGGACGCGGCCTGGTGGGAGGCCGAGCTCGGGCGCACCATCCGTCCCGGTGGCTTCGGCGAGAACCTCACCACGTACGCGGTCGACGTGACCGGCGCGGTGATCGGCGAGCAGTGGGCGGTCGGCGAGGCCCTGCTTCAGGTGAGCATGCCGCGCACGCCGTGCACCACCTTCGCCGGTTTCTGGGGGGTACCGGACCTGATCAGGCGGTTCACCGCCCGGGCAACCCCCGGGGCGTACCTGCGGGTGATGCGCGAGGGCGCGGTGGGCGCCGGTGACCCGGTCGAGGTCGTGCACCGGCCGGCGCACGGGGTGACCGTCGGCGAGGTGTTCCGGGCGACCAGCCTGGAGCTGGAGCTGCTGCCCCGGTTGCTGGCGGCCGACGAACTACCCGAGTCGATCCGGGAGAAGGTACGTCGTCGTCTCGGGGAACCGCCCGGCTGACCGGCCGGCGGGCCCGATGCGGCGAAGGGCCCCGGGCGGCACGACCTGAGGCGGCGCCCGGGGCCCTTCGTCACGGCCTGGTCAGCGGAGCCAGGGGATGTTGCGGTTGAGCAGACCGCGCTGCTTGAGTTCCTTACGCAGCGGGATCTCGTCGTCGATGTAGCCGTCCCAGTTGATGCCCCAGTAGTTGGCCGTGTGGGTGCCCTCACCGAGAAGCTGACGCTGCACCGGCGTGCGGTTGCGGTACCACTCGCCGTCCTTGTCGACGTGCAGCTCGTCCAGCGGGCGGATCCACCGGTACGTGTAGCCGACGAACAGCATCTTGCGGGTGATCGAGGACAGGTTCGTCGACCGGGAGTGCCACTGACGCCGGTCGAAGATGAACGCGTCACCCGGGTTGGCGGTGATCTCGACCGTGCCCTCCGGGTCCGGGTTGTGCACGCTCAGGTCCGCCGGGCGGGGCAGCGAGTTCCACAGGTGGCTGCCGGGGATCACCTTCGTCGCACCCCGACCCTTCTCCGACAGGTCGGAGAGCACGTAGGCGACCTTCAGCGAGAACATCGGCCGCGGCACGTTCGGGTCCATCGTCTCCGGGTCGGAGTTCTGCCGGTACCCGTCCTGGTGCCAGCCCCAGTACGGCTTCTCGGGCTCCAGCGCCGGAGGCGTGACATCGAGGTGGTTGTGGTGGGTGTAGATGTTCCAACCCGCCAGACCCCACATGTAGGGGAACGCGATCGGGTGGGTCAGCAACTCGCCGAAGAGCTCGTCGCGCTCAAGGAAACCCAGCAGGTGCAGGGTGCCGTCCTTGGTCGTGTTGCCCTTGGCCTTCTCCTCCTCGTACACCCGGTCGACCGCGGCCTCGAGAGCGGCCCGGTGATCCTCGGTCAGGACGTTGCGCAGCAGGAGAAAGCCCTGCTCATGGAACTCCTTGCGGTCGACGTCGCTGATCGGTTCATATCCGGTCCGGTCGCCGTAGTCGAATGCCACGTCGTACCCCTCCCCAAGAGGTGAAACCATTTCTGGGCACAGGCCGCCGATCGTAACGCGCGGGCGCACGGCTCGGGGGGCGGCCCGCACGGATCCCGCGGGCATCACGACGGAAGGCGGCCAAGCAACTACTGGCAGTTACGCAGAGTGGCCTAACGAGGGGACATAAACCGAATGCCCGATTTCACAGTGACTGCGGGTAAGGAGATCGGGGTCGTTCAGACGTCGGCGTGAACCTCGGCGTAGACCTGTTCGGCGGTTCGTTCGCTCTCCGGCAAGCGCTTCCAGGTGCCGCGCTTGGCGGTCCACTCCCGCCCGTCGAAGCGCACCCGTTTCACCCCGTGCTCCTTGGCATGGGAGACCAGCCAGTGCGCGTACCGCCAGCCGGCGCGTTCACCGGCACCGCTCATGCTCCGGCCGCCGCTCTCGCCCCGAAGGTGGGCGCGCATGCCCACGGTCAGGTGGGTCGGAGCGCCGTCGGCATCGGCGTCGGTGCTGAAGTAGTCCGGCCCGTCGGCCACGTCGTCGACGGCGGAGTAGGCGGTCAGGCCCCAGTCCAGCCTCAGTCCCCGGGCGAGCGCGCTGAGCGCGGCGGCCCCGCGCAGCACCGGGTCGCCGCCGACCGTGCAGGTGACCGCCGTGGTGGCGTGACCGAGCAGGGCCCGGGTGAGCACCTCCGACTCGTCGGCCCACTTCTCGTACGCCTCCGGGAACGCCGAACGCTGCACCTTCTGGGCGGCGTCGGTGACCCGCATGTCCTCCCAGCCACGCACCTTCTTCAGCGCCGCGTAGAACTTCCTCGCCGCGTACCGGGGGTCACGGATCTGCTCCGGCGTGCCCCAGCCCTGACTCGGCCGCTGCTGGAACAGCCCCACCGAGTCGCGGTCACCACCGGCCAGGTTGCGCAGCCCGGATTCCTGGTACGCCGTGGCCAACGCCACCACCACCGCCCGCTCGGGCATCTCGCGCTGCACGCCGATGGCCGCGATCGTCGCCGCGTTCGCCATCTGCTGCGAGTCGAGTGTCACCTCACCGTCGGCCTGCACCGTGCAGGCTCGGCCGGTCAGCGGCAGCCGCAACCCCTCACCGGCCTGGCGCAGCACCACGACGATCCCGATCACGGCGATCAGGACGAGGACCACGAAGCCCGTCGCGACTGACCGAGTTCGCACCCGCACCTCCTGTGTCAAGGTCCGCCAAGCGTACGTCCCTCATCGGCCGGTGCGGGTCGTCCGACCGGTTCCACCCGCCGCGCGCCCACCGCGCGCATACGAGGTTCCCCGTCCCGGGCCCGCCTCACCTGCCGAGTTCGGCCACCCAGCGCGGCGCCCGCTTCTCGCGGAACGCGGTGACGCCTTCGATCCCGTCCGCCGACAGGAAGTAACCGGTGGACAGCTCGGCCAGCTCCGCCAGCTCGGCGCGCAGGTCGGTGGCCGCCGGGCGGCGCAGCAGCCCCTTGGCGCCGGCCAACGCGGCCGGAGCGCCCCGCACCAGCGAGTCGCGGTACCGGTGTACCGCGGCGTCCAACTCCTCGGCCGGCACCGCGGCGGTGACCAGGCCGATCTCGGCCGCCCGCCGGCCGTCGAAGGTGTCGCCGGTCAGGTACAGCTCGGCCGCCGCCCGGGGATGCAGCCGGGGCAGCACCGTCGCGGAGATCACCGCGGGGATCACCCCGATCCGTACCTCGGTGAAGGCGAACGTGGCCTCGACCGCGCAGACGGCCAGGTCGGCCGCCGCGATCAGACCCAGGCCACCGGCCCGGGCCGGGCCGGCCACCTTGGCCAGCACCGGCTTGGGGCACTCCCAGACCGCCGCGAGGACGTCACCCAGCATCCCGGCGGGCACGGTGCCGCTGGCGTACGCCGCCGCGGTCTCCTTCAGGTCGGCCCCGGAACAGAAGACCGGCCCGGTGTGGTCGAGCACGATCACCCGGACCGCGTCGTCGGCGACCGCCGCGGCCAGGCCCGCCAGCAGTTCGGTCATCAGCGGCGTGGAGAGCGCGTTGCGGTTGTGCGGACTGTCCAGGGTGAGCGTGGTCACCCCGTGGGCCGTGGCGACCCGCACGAGCGCGTCGGGAGAGGTCATGGGAGGGCACACTAGTGGCCATGCCCGGCGTCCTTCCAGCAGGCGAGCCCGTCCCCACCGACGGGTCGCTGCCCGCCACCGCCCGCGCGTCCGTCGGTGCCCGGGGTTTCGGGGTGTACGTGCACGTCCCCTTCTGCGCCAGCCGCTGCGGCTACTGCGACTTCAACACGTACACCGCGGCTGAACTGGGTGGCGGTGCCAGCCGGGAGGACTACGCCGACACCGTACTGGCGGAACTGGCGCTCGCCGGCCGGGTGCTGGGTGAGGATCCGCCGCCCCGGGTGGACACCGTCTTCGTCGGCGGCGGCACCCCCACCCTGCTGCCCACCGACGACCTGGCCCGGATCCTCGACGCGATCGACCGGACCTGGGGGCTGGCGGCCGACGCGGAGGTGACCACCGAGGCGAACCCGGAATCGGTGACCCCCACCTCCCTGAAGGAGCTGCGCGCGGCCGGGTACACCCGGATCTCGCTGGGCATGCAGTCGGCCGCTCCCGGGGTGCTCGCCGTGCTCGACCGCCGACACAGCGCCGGGCGGGCCACGGCCGCCGCCCTGGAGGCCCGCGACGCCGGCTTCGACCACGTCAACCTCGACCTGATCTACGGGACGCCGGGGGAGCGGGCCGAGGACTTCGCCGCCTCGTTGGCGCAGGTGGTGGCCGCCGGAGTGGACCACGTCAGCGCGTACGCCCTGATCGTCGAGGACGGCACCCGGCTGGCCGCCCGGATGCGCCGCGGCGAGCTGCCGTATCCGGACGAGGACGTGGCGGCGGACCGTTACCTGGCCGCCGAGGCCGCCCTCGTCGCGGCCGGCTTCTCCTGGTACGAGGTCTCCAACTGGGCCCGCACGCCGGAGGCCCGCTGCCGGCACAACCTGCTCTACTGGACCGGCGGCGACTGGTGGGGCCTCGGGCCGGGGGCGCACAGCCACGTCGGTGGGGTGCGCTGGTGGAACGTCAAGCATCCGGCCGCGTACGCCCGGCGCCTCGCCACCGGCCAGTCACCCGGACAGGCCCGGGAGGTGCTCACCGGCGACGAGGCGCACATGGAGGAGGTCATGCTCCGGTTGCGGCTGGCCTCCGGCCTGCCGCTGGACGTGCTGACCGACGCCGGACGGGCGGGCGCGGCGCGGGCGGTGGCCGAGGGCCTGCTCGCCGAGCCGGCGCACGTCGCCGGCCGCGCCGAACTCACCCTGCGCGGCCGGCTGCTCGCCGACGCCGTGGTCCGCGACCTGCTTCCCTGATCCCCGTCACCAGGGCTGCCCCGCCTGGGTCAGCGCTTCACGAACGAGTAGCTCATCGGGTACTGGTAGAGCACCCCGTCGTTGGCCTTGACCCCGCCGATGATGCCGAAGATCACCGGCACGATCAGGACCAGGATCGGCACGAAGAACAGGATGCCGCAGGTGATCGTGGCCAGCACCCAGCTCAGCACGCCGGCGATGGCCCAGGTGAGCTGGAAGTTCAGCGCGGCCACGGAGTGCGCCCGGACGATGGGGGACTGCTGCCCCCGGGTCATCATCGCGATCAGCGGTGCGACCCAGCCGAAGAGGCCGCCACCGACGACCACCCCGAGTGGGCCGCCGAAGTGGGCGATCAGCACCCAGGTCTTGTCCTCGTTGTTGGCGTAGCCACCACCCGGGGCGCCGTAACCGCCGGTCGGGTAGCCGACACCGCCCGCGCCGGGCGGGGGCGGATAACCACCGGGCGGGGGATAGCCGCCGGGCGGGGGGTAGCCGGCCGGCGGCGGCTGGTCGCCGGTGGGGGGTGGATAGCCGCCGGGCGGGGGATAGCCGCCCTGGCCAGGAGAACCGGACAGTGGTGTCGTGGGTTCGTCGCCGGAGTCTGGGGGACGAGGTGGTTCAGTCATGGACGTCACCGTAGGTGTCATCGGCAACGGCGCACCAGAGCGACACCGGCGAGTGTCAACCCGCCGATCGGCTGGATGAGGGGCGTGCTGACTTGATCATCGCGTTGACGGGGGCCCCGACGTAGACTGGCACTCGCTACAGTCGAGTGCCAGAGTGTTCCTCTGAAGGCCGTGACGCCGAGGGCTGACCTGCGACAGGAGGTGGGGAGAATGGGTCTGGACGACCGCAAGCTCGCCGTGCTCCGGGCGATCGTCGAGGACTATGTCGCCACCCAGGAGCCGGTCGGCAGCAAGTCGTTGGTCGAACGGCACCAGCTCGGTGTCTCACCGGCGACGGTCCGCAACGACATGGCCGTGCTGGAGGAGGAGGGCTACATCCGCCAGCCGCACACCAGCGCGGGGCGGGTGCCCACCGACCGTGGCTACCGGCTCTTCGTCGACCGGCTGAGCCGGGTCAAGCCGCTCAGCCCGGCCGAGCGCCGGGCGATCGAGCGCTTCCTGGCCGGCGCCGTCGACCTCGACGATGTCGTGCACCGCACGGTGCGGCTGCTGGCGCAGCTGACCCGGCAGGTCGCCGTCGTGCAGTACCCGAGCCTGGCCCGCTCCCGGGTGCGTCACCTGGAACTCGTGCCGATCTCCACCACGCGGCTGATGCTGGTGATGATCGCCGACACCGGCCGGGTCGAGCAGCGGCTGGTCGAGCTGCCCGCGCCGGTCCTCGCCGACGATGTTCTCGACCTGCGCCGGCTGGTCAACGAGAAGCTGGTCGGCGTCCGCCTGTCGGAGACCCCGCCGCTGGTGCAGGCCCTCATCGACGAGTCCGTGCCGCACCTGCGTCCGGCCATGACGACCCTGTCCACCGTGCTGCTGGAGACGCTGGTCGAGCGGCACGAGGAGCGGCTCGCCCTGGCCGGCACCGCCAACCTGACCCGGGGCGGCCTGCTCGACTTCCAGGGTTCCCTGCGTCCCATCCTCGAAGCGCTCGAGGAGGAGGTCGTGCTGCTCAAGCTCATCGGGGAGGTCGAGCCGAGCACCCTGCGGGTGCGCATCGGCGACGAGAACGAGATCGACAACCTGCGGGCGGCATCCGTGGTCAGCACCGGGTACGGCCCGGGCGCGACCATCGTCGGGGGGATGGGTGTGTTGGGACCGACTCGGATGGACTACCCCGGAACCATCGCCACGGTGAGGGCCGTGGCACGCTACGTGGGCGAGCTGCTGGCCCAGAACTGACCAGTCAGGGCCGACGGCAGGCTGCCGCCACCGAACGGCGTAACTCGAGACGAACACGAGGACACGGAACGCAGTGGCCAGGGACTACTACGGCATTCTCGGCGTGAGCAAGGGTGCCTCCGATGACGAGATCAAGCGCGCCTACCGCAAGCTGGCGCGCCAGTTCCACCCGGACGTGAATCCGGATCCGGAGGCGCAGGAGAAGTTCAAGGACATCAACGCCGCGTACGAGGTCCTCTCGGACGATCGGAAACGGCAGATCGTCGACCTGGGCGGGGACCCGCTGGCACCGGGCGGAGGCGGGCCCGGCGGTCCGGGCGGCCCCGGCGGGGCCGGGCCCTTCGTCGGCTTCCAGGACATCATGGACGCGTTCTTCGGCGGCGCCACTGGCGCCGGACGGGGCCCGCGACCGCGTACCCGCCCCGGTGCCGACGCCATCCTGCGGCTGGAACTCGATCTCCAGGAGACCGCCTTCGGCGTCGAGGCGCCGATCACCGTCGACACCGCCGTGCTCTGCACCACCTGCTCCGGCGCCGGCACCGCCGCCGGCACCCACCTGGCCACCTGCGAGGCGTGCGGCGGCCGGGGCGAGGTGCAGTCGGTGCAGCGCACCTTCCTCGGCCAGGTGGTCTCCGCCCGGCCGTGCACGGTCTGCCAGGGCTACGGCACCACCATCCCGCACCCCTGCCCGACCTGTGCCGGAGACGGCCGGGTGCGCACCCGCCGCTCGCTGACCGTCAAGATCCCCGCCGGGGTGGAGGACGGCATGCGGATCCGCCTCGCCCAGCAGGGTGAGGTCGGCCCGGGCGGCGGCACCGCCGGGGACCTCTACGTCGAGATCCACGAGCGGCCACACGACGTCTTCTCCCGCAAGGGCGACGACCTGCACTGTCGGGTCACCGTGCCGATGACCGCCGCCGCGCTCGGCACCCGGCTGACGATCAAGACGCTGGACAGCGAGGAGCCGGTCGACGTCAAGCCGGGCACCCAGCCGGGCAGCACCCTGCGGCTACGCGCCCGCGGCGTACCCCATCTGCGTGGCACCGGCCGGGGCGACCTCTACGTCCACCTGGACGTGCGTACCCCCACCAAGCTCGACGCCGAGCAGGAGCGGATGCTGCGCGAGTTCGCCAAGACCCGCGGTGAGGAGGTCGCCGAGCTGACCAAGCAGGGCGGCTTCTTCTCCCGGATGCGCGACGCCTTCAACGGCCACGCCTGACGTGTCCGCCCCGCTGTTCCTGGTCGAGTCGCTGCCGACCACGGCCTCGATGGTGCTGGACGGCCCCGAGGGGCACCACGCCGCCACCGTGCAACGGCTGCGGGTGGGTGAGCAGGTGCTGCTCGCCGACGGCCACGGCGGCACCGCCACCGCCGTGGTCACCGCCGTCGGCCGGGGCACCCTCGACCTCGACCTGACCGACCGGGGGTACGTCGACGCGGCGAACCCCCGGCTGGTGGTGGTCCAGGGCATCGCCAAGGGCGATCGGGGCGAGCTGGCCGTGCAGGCGATGACCGAGGTCGGCGTCGACGAGATCGTGCCCTGGGCGGCGGGCCGTTCGGTGGTGCAGTGGCGCGGCGACCGGGGCGTACGGGCCCGGGAGAGGTGGGTCAACACCGCCCGGGAGGCCGCGAAGCAGGCCCGCCGGGCATGGCTGCCGGTGGTGGCGGGAGCGCCGGACGAGGCCACCGCCTCGGTGGCCCGCCGGATCGCCGGGGCGGCGGCCGGGTACGTCCTGCACGAGGAGGCGGCCGACCGGCTCACCACCGCCGAGCTGCCCGACAACGGCGAAATCGTGCTGGTGGTGGGCCCGGAGGGTGGCATCACGCCGGCCGAGCTGTCGGCCTTCCGGGAGGCCGGTGCACACCCGGTGCGGCTCGGCCCGTCGGTGTTGCGTACCTCCACCGCCGGCGTGGCCGCCCTGGCGGTCCTCGCCACCCGCCTGTCGCGCTGGTGACCGCCGCGCCGCTCAGGTAACTGTTAAGAAGGGGCCCCTTCCATACCGGAGACGATAAGAAGGGGCCCTTCCTTACACTGCCCGGATGGGAAGCGACTGTCTGTTCTGCCGCATCGTCGCCGGTGAGATTCCGGCCACCGTGGTCCGTGAGACGCCCACCACGCTCGCCTTCCGCGACATCGACCCGAAGGCGCCGGTCCACGTGCTGGTCATTCCGAAGGAGCACTACGCGGACGTGGCTACCCTCGGTCAGGGTGATCCGACCCTGGCCGGCGAGGTGCTGGCCACGGCCGCCGCGGTGGCCGAGGACGAGGGCCTGCTCGGCGACGGGTTCCGGTTGATGTTCAATACCGGGGCGTACGGCGGCCAGGAGGTCTTCCACGTGCACGCGCACGTACTGGGCGGTGCGCCGCTCGGCCCGATGCTGGCCCGGAGCCTCGGGTGACCTCGGCCGGCGGCCGCACCGCCGCCGGCCACCTGGACCGGATGGTGCGGCAGGTGCAGGCGCAGGCCCGGGTGCCGGCGGTCTCCGCGGCGGTGCACCGCGCCGACCGGCCGCTGTGGACGTGCACCGTCGGCGGCACCGGCAACGACACGGCGCTGGACGAGCAGACCCGGTTCCGGATCGGTTCGGTCACCAAGACCTTCACCGCCGTCCTGGTCATGCAGTGCCGCGACGACGGCCTGCTCGACCTCGACGATCCGCTGCGGCGGCACCTCGACCTGCCGGCACACGGCGAGCTGACCGTGCGCCGGCTGCTGTCACACACCGCCGGCCTGCAACGGGAGCCGTACGGCGACGTCTGGGACACGCTGCACGCGCCGGACGCCGACCAGTTGATCACCGAGCTGGCCCGGGCCGAGCGGGTGCTGCCACCCGGACGCCGCTACCACTACTCGAACCTCGGCATGGCGCTGCTCGGCCACCTCGTCGGGCAGGTACGCGGTGGCACCTGGGCGGAGGTGCTGACCGAGCGGGTGCTGACCCCGCTGGGGCTGACCGCCACGACCGTCACCCCGGGCCCGCGCGCCGCCACCGGGTTCCTGGTCGACGCGTACTCCGACGAGGCGCATCCGGAGCCACCCACCGACTTCGGCGCGGTGGGCCCCGCCGCGCAACTGTGGAGCACGGCGGCGGACATGGCCCGGTGGGCCGCCTTCCTGGCCGACCCGGCCGCGTTGGACGCGGCGGCCCGGGTGCTCGCCCCGGCCACCCTCGACGAGATGCGCTGGCCGGTGACGGTGACCGACGAGGCGATGTGGACCGGCGGGTTCGGCCTCGGCCTGATCCTGGTGCCCCAGGGTGAACGGGTGATGCACGTCGGGCACGACGGGGCGATGCCCGGCTTCCTCGCCGGCGTCTACGGCCGTCGAGGTGGCGAGGGCACCCCGGCCGCGCTCGGCACCGCCGTGCTGGGCTCCTCGGGCACCGCTGCCGAGCTCCTGGAGCTACCGCACCGGCTGCTCCACGCCGCGGTCGAGCACGACCCGGCCGACATCGATCCGTGGCGTCCCGGTGAACCGGCGCCGCCGCACCTGCGCGGGCTGCTCGGCCGTTGGTGGGGTGAGGGCTTCGAGTACGTCTTCTCGTGGCAGGAGGGAGCCCTGCGCGCCCGTGGGGCGGGTGATCCGCAGGGGAAGCCGCCGGCGGTGTTCGCCCCGGTGGCGGACCAGCCGGACGTGTTCCGTACCGTCTCCGGCCGGGAGGCCGGTGAACTGCTCCGGCTGACCCGGGACTCCGCCGGCGTGGTGGTCCGGATGCACTGGGCGACGTACCGGTTCACCCGCCGTCAGGAGACCTTCGACCGTTACGACTTCCGCGCCTGACCGCGCCGTCCACCAGGGCGGATTGCCGGGTTCCGCCGGATCGTGCCAGGCGTCACGGCGGCGGAAATGGGCAGCGTCTCCGCGCCGTTGACCCGATACGATGGATGCAACGTCCGCACGCCGCGCCCCGGGCCCGGCACCGAGATCGAGAGCAGGTGGCGCAGGGCCCCGCGGCCCGACCTATGACCGGCACCCCACCTCCCGGCCCGCCCCGGGTGCAGACCAGGATCACGGTCCCCGACTCGAAGATCATGGTCAACCTGCTCGGCGCGGGTGACGAAATCCTGCGCCTGGTCGAGCGTTCGGTGAACAGTGACGTGCACGTGCGTGGCAACGAGATCACCATCACCGGCGCTCCCGCCGACAACGCCCTCGCCGAGCGGCTCTTCAGTGAGCTGCTCGAACTCATCGAGAAAGGCGAGACCCTGACCACAGACGCCGTCCGGCGTACCGTCGGCATGCTCGAGCAGGGCGGCGCGGAGCGGCCCGCCGAGGTCCTGACGCTCAACATCCTCTCCCGGCGCGGGCGCACCATCCGTCCCAAGACGCTCGGGCAGAAACGGTACGTCGACGCGATCGACGGACACACCATCGTCTTCGGCATCGGCCCGGCCGGTACGGGTAAGACCTACCTCGCCATGGCCAAGGCGGTGCAGGCGTTGCAGGCCAAGCAGATCAACCGGATCATCCTGACCCGGCCGGCGGTCGAGGCGGGGGAGCGGCTGGGCTTCCTGCCCGGCACGCTCAACGAGAAGATCGACCCCTACCTGCGTCCGCTCTACGACGCCCTGCACGACATGCTCGACCCGGAGACCATCCCGAAGCTGATGGCCGCCGGCACGATCGAGGTCGCCCCCCTGGCATACATGAGGGGTCGCACGCTTAACGACGCGTTCATCATTCTCGACGAGGCGCAGAACACCACGCCCGAGCAGATGAAGATGTTCCTCACCCGGCTCGGCTTCGGGTCCAAGATCGTGGTTACCGGCGACGTCACCCAGGTCGACCTGCCCGGCGGGACGACCAGCGGCCTGCGGGTCGTCCGGGACATCCTGGCCGGCGTCGAGGACGTGCACTTCGCGCAGTTGTCCAGCGCCGACGTGGTGCGTCACCGGCTGGTCGGGGAGATCGTCGACGCGTACGCGCGGTATGACGCCGAGCGGGAGAATCAGCAGGCGCAGGGCGTGCACGCGGTGTCCGGGCGCAGTGCCCAGGGCAACCGCGCCGGCCGGCGCCGCTAGACCGAGGGAAGACAGTTGTCCATCGAGATCGCCAACGAGTCCGGTGTCGAGGTCGACACCGACGCCGTGCTCGCCGTCGCCCGCCACGCGCTCGACGAGATGGGGGTCAACCCGCTCGCCGAGCTTTCCGTGCTGCTGGTGGACGTCGACTACATGACCGAGCTGAACCACCGGTGGATGGGCGGCGACGGGCCGACCGACGTGCTGGCCTTTCCGATGGACGAGGGCAGTGTCGACCACGGTCCGGGTGAGAACGCGGCCGCCGGCGGTGAGCCGGCGTTGCTCGGCGACATCGTGCTCTGTCCCGAGGTGGCGGCGAAGCAGGCTGCGACCGCCGGGCACAGCACCGCTGACGAGCTGCACCTGCTCACCGTGCACGGCGTCCTGCACCTGCTCGGGTACGACCACGCGGAGCCGGAGGAGGAGCGGGAGATGTTCGGGCTCCAGGCCCGGCTGCTGGCGAGCTGGCGGTCGGCCCGCTCCCGGTGATGGACTCCTCACTGGCCGCGGCCTCCACCGGCCTACCCGACCTGCAGCTGCTCGTGGTCGCCGCCGGGTTGGTGGTGCTCGCCGGCCTGATCGCGATGACCGAGGCCGCCCTGGCCGCGGTCTCCCCGGCCCGGGCGGCCGAACTGGCCCGCGAGGGGGTCCGCGGAGCCCGCACCCTCCAGGCGATCGCCGGTGACGTGGTCCGGCACCTCAATCTCCTGCTGCTGCTCCGGTTGCTCGCCGAGCTGACCGCCACCACGCTGGTGGCGCTGGTCGCGGTGGACACCTTCGGAGCCGGTTGGCGGGCGGCGCTGGTCACCGCCGGGGCGATGACCGTGGTCAGCTTCGTCGTGGTCGGCGTCGGTCCGCGTACCCTCGGACGGCAGCACGCGTACGCGGTCGGCCGGTCGGCCGCCCCGTTGGTCCGCTGGCTGGGTCGGGTGCTCAACCCGCTGGCCTCCCTGCTGATCCTGATCGGCAACGCGGTCACCCCGGGTCGGGGCTTCCGGGAAGGTCCGTTCGCCACCCAGGTCGAGCTGCGTGAGCTGGTCGACCTCGCCGAGCAGCGGGGCGTGGTGGAACACGGTGAGCGGCAGATGATCCATTCGGTCTTCGCCCTGGGCGACACCATCGCCCGCGAGGTCATGGTGCCGCGTACCGAGATGGTGTGGATCGAGTCGGGCAAGAACCTCTCCCAGGCGCTCGCGTTGTTCCTGCGCTCCGGGTTCTCCCGGATCCCCGTGATCGGCGAGAGCGTCGACGACGTGCTCGGCGTGCTCTACCTCAAGGACCTCGTCCGGCGTACCCAGGGCGGTGCCGCGGAGGACCGCCGACTGCCGGTGGCCGACCTGATGCGGCCGGCGACCTTCGTGCCGGAGTCCAAGCCCGTCGACGACCTGCTCTCGGAGATGCAGGCCGCCCGGAACCACCTGGTGATCGTGGTGGATGAGTACGGCGGTACCGGCGGGCTGGTCACCATCGAGGACATCCTCGAGGAGATCGTCGGGGAGATCACCGACGAGTACGACGTCGAGCGCCCGCCGGTCGAGCAGCTGCCGGACGGTGCGGTGCGGGTCACCGCCCGGCTGCCGGTGGAGGATCTCGGTGAGCTGTTCGACACCGAGCTGCCGCACGACGAGGTGGAGACCGTGGGTGGTCTGCTCGCGCAGTCCCTGGGGCGGGTTCCGATCCCGGGCGCGCAGGTCGAGGTGGCCGGTCTACGGCTGGTCGCCGAGGGCACCACCGGTCGTCGCAACCGGATCGACACGGTCCTGGTGCGCCGGGTGGAGCCCACCGACACGAAGGACGATCCGGGCGGTACGCCGAGGGCGTCCCGTACCGACAGCGACCGATCCGAGGAGAGGCTGTCCGCCGATGCCTGAGTCACCCGCCGTACCCGCCGCCGGGTCCACCGGTTCCGAGCTGAGCGCCGAGGACGGCAAGCTGGTCATCCTCGCCCGGGGTGCCCGAGGGCGGGTGGGCGCCGTGGAGGGAGCCGCGGTCCGGGACCAGGACGGCCGGACCTACGCGGCGGCGAGTGTCTCGCTGCCCTCGCTGACCGTCACCGCGCTCCAGTTGGCGGTTGCCTCGGCGGCCGCGGCGGGCGCCACCCGGCTGGAGGCCGCGGTGGTGGTGACGGAGGCGTCGACGTTGGACGGTGCCGGGTACGCGGCCGTGCGTGACCTGGCCGCTGACGCGCCGGTGCACGTGGCCGCGCCGGACGGCACGGTGATCGGCACGGTGACCGAATGACCGAGCGCGCCTACCGGGCGGGATTCGCGTGTTTCGTCGGGCGGCCCAACGCCGGCAAGTCCACGCTGACCAATGCCATCGTCGGGCAGAAGATCGCGATCACGTCGAACAAGCCGCAGACGACCCGGCACGTCATCCGGGCGGTGCTGCACCGGCCCGAGTCGCAGCTGGTGCTGGTCGACACCCCCGGGCTGC
The DNA here is from genome assembly GCF_056150025.1 of Micromonospora aridisoli. Taxonomy (NCBI): domain Bacteria; kingdom Bacillati; phylum Actinomycetota; class Actinomycetes; order Micromonosporales; family Micromonosporaceae; genus Micromonospora; species Micromonospora aridisoli. The sequence goes on from NZ_JAXCFK010000016.1 coordinate 64,540, forward strand.
ACCGTCCCCGGACCCTGTTGGGTGAGCGGCTCAACGACCTGGTCCGGCAGACCTGGAGCGAGGTCGACGTGATCGGCCTCTGCATCCCGGCCGACGAGCCGATCGGCCGGGGCGACCGGTTCATCACCGGGGAACTGGCCGAGTTGAAGGCGACCGTGTTGGCGGTGGTGACCAAGACCGACCTGGTCGATCGCAAGCGGCTGGCCGAGCAGTTGCTCGCCGTCAGCGAGCTGGGGGACTTCGCGGAGGTCGTGCCGGTCAGCGCGGTCTCCGGGCACCAGGTGGACACCCTGGTGGAGGTGATGACGCGTTATCTCCCCGAGTCGCCGCAGCTCTATCCGGACGACATGCTCACCGACGATCCGGAGCAGGTGCTGGTGGCGGAGCTGATCCGGGAGGCGGCGCTGGAGGGCGTGCGGGACGAGCTGCCGCACTCCATCGCCGTCGTGGTGGAGGAGATGATCCCCGAGGGGCGGCTGACGAAGATCTACGCCGACGTGTACGTGGAGCGGCCCAGTCAGAAGGCGATCGTCATCGGGCACCGGGGCGCTCGGCTCAAGGGGGTCGGTACCACCGCGCGGCGGCAGATCGAGGAGCTGCTGGGCACGAAGGTCTACCTCGATCTGCACGTGCGGGTGGCCAAGGACTGGCAACGCGATCCGAAGCAGTTGCGCAAGCTCGGCTTCTGAACCGGTCGGCGGGTCGGCGATCCGGGACGATCGGCACTCGGCTGGCTGATCGGTACCGGTCAGGCATATGGGAAGTTTCACTATCGTCGTGGGTTCCTGGTCGTTTCGGTGTCGCGCACCGGAGGGTAGGAGACGCTGCGCCTCCATACCCCCCGACATAGATGCAGGCTGATGCGAAACAGATACCTGGACCTGCTGCGCTTCCTGGCCATCGTGCGGGTCGTCGTCTACCACGTCACCGGCTGGGCTTCGCTGACGCTGCTGTTTCCGGCGATGTCGGTGATGTTCGCGCTCGCCGGGTCGCTGATGGCGGCGTCCCTGCTGCGGTCCGGGCCGACGGCGGTCGGTCGACGGCTGCGCCGGTTGCTGCCGTCGCTGTGGGTGGTTGCCGCGATCTTCGTGCCGGCGATGCTGCTCACCGGGCTGCCGCTGACCCCGAAGGTGCTGCTCTGGCTCTTCCCGGTGGCTGACCCGCCGGCAAACTACTGGGGCGCGTTGGCGCTGAGCCCGATCTGGTATCTGCGTGACTACCTCTGGTTCGTCCTCGCCTCACCGATAGCGCTCTGGCTGTTCCGGCGTTTCCCGCTGCCCACGCTGCTCGCCCCGTACTGCCTGCTGCTGGCCATCGAGGTCGGCATCTATCCGAATCCGCCCGCGGTCCTGCGCGAGTTCGGCCTCTACTTCGGTGCCTGGCTGCTGGGCTTCGCCCACCAGGCCGGGATGCTTCGCCGCCTGACCAACCGGGTCCTGGTGCCGACCGTGCTCGTGCTCGCCACGCTCGGCGGCGCGTGGATCCTGACCCACCAGGGTCCGCGGGGCTACGACCTCAACGACATCCCACTCGGCAACGCCCTCTGGTCGGCGGCGTTCATCCTGGTCGCGCTCGGCCGGGCTCCGTCGACCGCGGCCTGGGTGGACCGCAACGAGCTGTTCGGTCGGGCGGTCACCGTGCTGAACCGGCGGGCGTTGACGGTCTACCTGTGGCACATGGCGTTCGTGGTCGCGCTCACCCCGCTGGTGGACGTGGTCGGCTGGTCACACCAGGACCTGCTGGGCCTGGCGATCCGGGTGGTGCTGGTCTTCCTGCTGGTGGGCCTGGTGACCGCGATGGTGGGCTGGGTCGAGGACGTGGCGGCGCAGCGTCCGCCCGAGCTGATCCCCGGTGGCCGCCGGGCGGCCTCGCGACCCGCCCGCCACGCGGAGTCCCGCGCCGGCGACGACCACGACCCGAACGGCGGGCCGCCCCCGGTCGGCGCACCGGAACCCCCGGACGGCGGCAAACGTCAGGGCCCGGTGGGTGCCGGTCGCTCCGCCGGTGCGCCGGCCGGCGAGGCGGTGGAACGCCGGGAGGACGCCGTACCGGGCCAGCGTGGCCGGGGCGGCGGGGTCACCGCGAGGTGACGGTGATGTCGCCGCTGCCGGTACGCAGGTCGAGCACGGATGCGGCGGACGGGTCATCCGGCACACCCAGGTCGATCTCGCCGGAGTCGGCCCTCGGCCGGACCTGGTACGCCCCGCTCGGCACGGTCAGTTCGACGTTGCCGCTCGACGCGTGTGCCCGCGCGGAGACGGGCTTGTCCAGATCGAGGGTGACGTCGCCGGACTTGGTCTCCGCGTCCACCTCGCCGCCGAGCCGGCTTCCCGTCACGTTTCCGGAGGAGGCCCGCAGCACGACGGGTTTGGCGACGTCGTACACCTCGATGTCGCCCGAGCCGGTTTCCACCCGCACCGCGCCGGTCGCCGCGGCGACCCGCACGTTGCCGGAGCCGACCTTCAGGTCCACCTGGCCGACGCGGCTGAGGTCGACGTCCCCGGAGCCGGTCTCGCCCCGGACGTTCACCCCGGGGCCGGCGGTCACCTCGTAGGACACGCTGCATCGGGGGCCGCAGGAGGTGTCCAGCACCAGTTCCGTTTCCTTGATCTCGTACGTCGCGTCGGGCTGGCCGTCCTGGTAGCGCACCACGCGCTTGACGCGTACCCCGTCCACGCCGCCGTCGGCCCGGACCACCACGTCGCCGGAGCCCGGCAGCACCCGGATCGCGGTGATCCGGGCGGCCTCGGTGGTGTCGAAGTCCAGCCGCCGGTAGGACAGGTTGTCGCACCCGACCAGGACGATGAGGGCGGCCGCCGCGGCGATCGCCGTGCCGGTCCGGCGGGCGGTGGTCCCTCGCGGCGCGCTGGTCCGTCGCCTGACGGTGGGCCGGGGGCCTGCGGCGGTGGGCCGGGGGACGGCGGTGGTCCGGTGCGAAGCCATGTCGAGCACGCTACGACCGGCGTCACCGGGCGCGCATCCGGGTTCGCCGGCACGGCGACCCCGAGCGGACCCTGAATTCCGACCCGGGGTCGGACCTGATGTCCGGCCGGAGGGGAGAATGGCGCGATGGCCGGGTACCGCCGACAGCTCTACCGCGACGACGCGGTGGTGCTGCGTGTGCAGAAACTCGGCGAATCGGATCGCATCATCACCCTGCTCACCCGGCGGCACGGTCGGTTGCGCGCGGTCGCCCGGGGGGTCCGCCGGACCACCTCGAAGTTCGGTGCCCGGCTGGAGCCGTTCGGCCACGTCGACCTGCAACTCGCCGGTGACCCCAAGGGTGAGCAGGGCAGTTCGTTGCACACCGTCAGCCAGGTCGAGGGGATCGACCTCTACGGCAAGCGATTCCTCGGCGACTATCCCCGCTACACGGCCGCGAGCGCGATCGCCGAGACCGCCGAGCGGCTCACCCCGGTCGAGCGGGAGCCGTCGCTGCGGCTGTTCCAGCTCACCCTGGGCGCGCTGCGCGCCCTCGCCGAGGGCGGGCACGCCACCACGCTGGTGCTCGACGCGTACCTGCTGCGTGGGATGGCCCTGGCGGGCTGGGCGCCGGCGTTGACCGCCTGCGCGGTCTGCGGCACCCCCGGCCGGCACCGGGCCTTCTCCGTACCGGCCGGAGGCGCGGTCTGCCCGGACTGCCGGCCACCCGGGGCCGCCCACCCGGCCCCGGCCACCATCGACCTGATGTCGGCGCTGACCGTCGGCGACTGGCGGGTCGCCGACGCCACCGAGACCGGGGTACGCCGGGAATGCAGCGGCCTGGTCGCGGCGCACCTGCAGTGGCATCTGGAACGCGCGCTACGCTCGCTGCCGCTGGTCGACCGCGGCGGTGGCGCGCCGACGGCGCCCGCCGCGATCCGGCCGGCCGGGGACGCGGGCACCGCGGCTGCGGCCGGTGCAGCGCCGCCGCCCGACCGGGCGTCACCGGATGTGAGCAGGGAGAGAACCGAGTGATCCGATCGTCCAGGGCCGACCGGCGCCAGCCGGTGCCGCCGACACCACACCCGTCGGGAGCCCGACCGCCGGCGCTGCCGCCAGGGGCGGTTCCCCGTCACGTCGCCGTGGTGATGGACGGCAACGGCCGGTGGGCCAAGGAGCGCGGCCTGCCCCGCACCAAGGGCCACGAGGCGGGGGAGTTCTCCCTCTTCGACACCGTCGAGGGCGCTATCGAGATGGGCATCCCCTACCTGTCGGCGTACGCCTTCTCGACGGAGAACTGGCGGCGTTCGCCGGATGAGGTGCGGTTCCTGATGGGCTTCAACCGGGACGTCATCCGCCGCCGCCGGGACCAGCTGGTCGACCTCGGGGTGCGGGTGGTCTGGTCGGGTCGGGCCGGGCGGCTGTGGAAGAGCGTCATCACCGAGTTGCAGACCGCCGAGGAGATGTCCCGGGGCAACTCGACGCTGACCCTCCAGTTCTGCGTGAACTACGGCGGGCAGGCGGAGATCGCCGACGCCGCCGCCGCGATCGCCCGGGACGTGGCCGCCGGCCGGCTCGACCCGGCCAAGGTGACCGAGAAGACGGTCGGGAAGTACCTCTACCACCCCGAGGTGCCCGAGGTGGATCTGTTCCTGCGGCCCTCCGGCGAGCAGCGGACCTCGAACTTCCTGCTCTGGCAGAGTGCCTACGCCGAGCTGATCTTCCTGGACACGCTCTGGCCCGACTTCGACCGCCGTCACCTGTGGTACGCCTGCGAGCTGTACGCCCAACGCGACCGCCGGTTCGGTGGCGCGCTGCCCAACCCGGTGGCACCGACCACCTGAGCGCTTAACGAGCGGCCACGCTGGGTATCACCGCTGGCAGCAGCCACTGACGGAGGTGAACCCATATGATCCGCAAGCGCATCGGGCAGTGGGCGGTGATGGCCATCGCGGTGCCGGTCGCCGCCGCCGGAGCCCGGAAGCTGAGCCACACGTTGGAGTCCCGGCGTGGCCCCAACCGGGTCACCCGCCTGCTCAACCAGGGCGCCGACCTGATCCGCCCGCGGCAGGCCAAGCGCCGCCGCTTCTTCTGACCCCTGAACTGCGGCATCTCGCGGTATCCGACAGCTGGGACACCGCGAGATGCCGCAGTTCGTGCTAAGCCGACCCTGACCCTCGGCGGGTGGCTCAGGCCTCGACCTCGGCGCGGTCGGGGGTGGCCCAGAGCGTGTGGAACGAACCGTCCCGGTCGACCCGGCGGTAGGTGTGGGCACCGAAGTTGTCGCGCAGGCCCTGGATCAGTGCGGCCGGCAGCCGCTCCGCCCGCAGCGCGTCGAAGTAGGCCAGCGACGAGGCGAACGCCGGGGCCGGCACGCCCGCCCGGGCCGCCTCGGCCACCACCCGCCGCCAGCTGGGCACGCCGTCGCGTACCGTGTCGGCGAACCACGGCGCCACCAGCAGGGTGGGCAGCTCCGGCTGCTCGTCGTACGCCTGCTTGATGCGGTCCAGGAAACGGGCTCGGATGATGCAGCCGCCACGCCAGATCGTCGCCGTGCCGCCCAGGTCGATGCCCCAGTCGTACTCGGCGCTGCCGGCGCGGATCTGGTCGAAGCCCTGGGCATACGCGACGATCTTCGAGGCCAGCAACGCCCGGCGTACGTCCTCGATGAAGGCCTCGCGGTCGCTGACCTGCCACTTCTCGCCGGCCTCCGGGAAGGCCCGCAGTGCGGCCTCGCGCTGACCGACATGCCCGGACAGCGACCGGGCGAAGGTGGCCTCGGCGATGCCGGTGATCGGAATGCCGAGGTCGAGAGCGATCTGGACGGTCCACCGGCCGGTGCCCTTCTGCTCGGCCCGGTCCTGCACCACGTCCACGAACGCCCGCCCGGTGCTGGCGTCGGTGTGCGCCAGCACATCGGCGGTGATCTCGATCAGGAAGGACTCCAGCTCACCAGAGTTCCACTCCCGGAAGATCTGCGCGATCTCCGCCGGCTCCGCGCCCAGCCCGGCCCGCAACAGGTCGTACGCCTCGGCGATGAGCTGCATGTCCGCGTACTCGATGCCGTTGTGGACCATCTTGACGAAGTGCCCGGCACCGTCCGGCCCGACGTGCTGGCAGCAGGGCACGCCCTCGACCTGCGCGGCGATCTTCTCGAAGATCGGCCCGAGCTTGCGGTACGACTCGGCGGAGCCGCCCGGCATGATGCTCGGCCCCCACAGCGCGCCCTCCTCGCCACCGGAGACACCGGTGCCGACGAAGTGCAGCCCCTGTGCGCGCAGCGCCTCCTCTCGGCGACGGGTGTCGGCGAAGTGCGCGTTGCCGCAGTCGATGATGATGTCGCCCTCTTCCAGCAGCGGCACCAACTCGTCGATCACGGCGTCGGTGGGCCCGCCCGCCTTGACCATGATGATCACCGCGCGGGGGCGTTCGAGCGCGGCGACGAAGTCCGCCAGGGACTCCGTCGGGACGAAGGTGCCCTCGTCGCCGTGCTCCGCCACCAGCGACCGGGTCCGCTCCGGCGAGCGGTTGTGCAACGCCACGGTGAACCCGTTGCGAGCCAGGTTCCGGGCCAGGTTGCGCCCCATCACCGCCAGCCCGGTCACACCGATCTGCGCCGTAGCCCGATCCGCCATCCTCGTCGCCACCTTCCGCCGTCTACCTGTAGTGCTGCGACGGTATCGCGGTCCCGGATCGTCGCGCCTCGTCCCCCCACCGCTGGTCATCAGGTGGTCGCGTAGCGCATGTCGAGGCGGCGCGGACCGGTGGCGAAATTCGGCTGCGCCCACGTTGGCCGGGGAGGTAACGTGCGGGCATGCGCTACTGACGCCCCTTTCCCGAGCCGGGTCCGCCGCCGTCGTGCCGCGGCCCGAGTGCTCCCGGGCGTCCGCGTCTGTCCACCCGCCGTCGGCGGTGGCGTCCTCCGTGGCCGGTCCCGGGGCAGCAGCCCATCCGTCCCCGACCGCCCTGGAGGCGGTCCTCACGACGCGGTCGACCGACCGTCCGCCGGTCGCCGGCCGAGCGAGGAGGCACAGATGCCCGCCAAGCGCAGCTCCCGGAAGTCCCGTCCCGACCGTAATTCGGCCGAACTCGCCGCCGTCACACCGGCGAACCTGGACGACGTCGCGATCATGCCGGCGCCCAGCCTGCCGGCCGTCCGGCCGACCGCACCGAAGGCCGGTCCGCCGGCCGCCGGCATCTGCGGCGTCGGACGCGGTCAGCGGACCGGCCAGGTCCGCCGCTACGCCTTCCGGCGTAGCTGACGGTCCGCGGGGGCCGGGTGCGGCGTCGGTACCCGCACCCGGCCCCCGCCCTCCCGCGTCGCGCCGGTGCCAGGCGCCACGGTCGGAGGATCAACAGCGTTCAGTGATCGGCGCAGCAGGGCGTCGGGTCGGGCACCTCGAACGGGGTGAGGCCACCCGCGTGGTGCGGCACGGTGACCAGGACCAGCTCGCCGGCCTGCCACTGTGGCCGGACGAAGTCTCCGGTGTGCACCGGCGTCTCCGGGCTGACCGGCGCTGCACCCAAGGCCACCACCCGCTCGATGGCACCGGCGGCGAGCAGTTCGCCGACGGTGAGGACGCCGACCATCCGGTCCGCACCCGGATAGCGCACCGCCCGGCCGGACCGCCGGGCGGCGTGCTCGCCGGCTGCCCGGGCCGCCGCGGACCGCAGCTCCGGCGGGGTGACCGCCAGCTCCGCGAGCCGCTCCGGGGCGGACCCGGCCACACTGAGCGCCACGTGCGGATACGGCCCGGAGACCAGATGGGTGCAGGCGACCACGTCCGGCCCGAGCGTGGCCACCTGGTCGTCGAGCCAGTGATCGGCCTCGCGCAGGGTGCGGTGGCCCAGGCTGAGGCCGACGATCACTGCGGCAGCACCCAGATCGGGTTCGCGTAGAACCACAGGTCCTCCCACGGGTCGGCGGCCCCGGCGACATCCAGCGCGGGGCCGTACGGGTCGACCGCCGCGCCCATCAGACCGGGTTGGCTGCGCTTGCCGTCGGTACCCCGGACCCGCAGGTAGAACGGCTGGTCCACCCGGCCGAAGGAGTAGCTGAACGAGACCCGGCCGGTCTTCCTGGTGACCTCGAAGGACTTCACCACCCGGGTGTCGGGGGCGGTGAAGGTGTCCTGGTCGGCGACCGGGCCGGTCACCCGGCCGGCGATCACGTCGAGCCGGGCGAGTTCCGGCACGAACTGCGACCAGTTCGGGATGTCGGCCAGGTCGACGTCGATGGTCACCTCGACGGAGGTGCCGCGCCTGACCCGCAGCACCCCGCCGAGCGGCGTGCCGGAACCGGGCCGCCGATCACCGGCGACGCGGGCGCGCACATCCAGTCCCTTGATCAGGCCGCCGTGGTCGACCCAGACCCGGCCGGCGCGCAGGCCGTCCATCACCGCCCGGTAGCTGAAGCTGCTCGCCCCGACGTGGGTGCGGCTGTACTGCCCCGGCCAGTAGTCACCGGCGTCGGTGATCAACGGCCCGTAGACCGGGTCGTTGTACCTGCCGTTGAGGTTGAAGTCGCTGCCCGGCCCCCGCTGCGAGGTGTCCAGGTAGTTGACGTGCGAGTCGGAGTTCGCGCTGATCCACCAGGCCCGACCCTCGGCGAGCAGGCTGTCCCAGAGCCCGCCGACCGTCGCGGTCATCCAGTCGTACCCGCCCCAGGTGCGGTAGCTCTCCAGCGGGTAGCCGGGGAAGGAGTTGGCCGACGGGTTGTTGTCGTAGTAGCCGCGGGCCCGGCCGCCGCCGCCTCGCGGCAGACCGGCGGCCTGGTGACCCGGGGCACCCTCCATGCCGATGGCGACGCTCGGGTCGGCGTCGCGCCAGGCCCGGATCTCGTGCGGGGAGTCGATCCCCCGACGGGCCGGGTGGTTGGCCAGGAAGAGCGCGCCCTCCACGCGGCGCTTGCGGACCGCCTCGCCGAGGAACTTGATGCCGGCGATGGCCAGCGCCTCGTTGGCCGGGGTGCTGTCGCCGGCGTTGCGGACGCTGCCGTCGAACGAGTTCTCGAACTCCTTGAGCACCGCCACCTCGTCGCGGCCCGGGTGGACGAAGACCGTGGCGTGCTCGGCCGCCGGGATGTTCCACTCCAGGCCCTGGTAGATCAGCAGGTCCTTGAGCCGGGAACGGGCGGCGACGATGTCCGGGTTGACCTTCTCCACGCCGATCTTCGCGTGCGTCGCGCTGCCGTGGTCGGTGACGACCATCCAGTCCAGGCCGTACGCCCGGGCGTGGCGGGCCTGGTCGATGACCCGGTACATGGCGTCGGAGCTGTACTGGGTGTGGATGTGGTGGTCGCCGGCGAGCCAGCGGAACCCGCCGGTTCTGCCGTGGTCGCCGCCGGGTCCCTGACCGTGGTCGTGGCCGCCGGCCACCGCCGGTGTGCCGGTGGCCAGCACGGTGGTGGCCGCACCGGCACCGAGCAGGCCGGCGTTGCGTAGGAAACCGCGCCGGCTCAGATCGGCCGGTGGCAGCTCGGCGTCCGGGATGGACAGATCGAGTGCGGCGGGTACGTCGGCGCCGGTGGCGGTGTCGTGATCGTGGTGGTGCGCGTGGCCGTGGCCCATCTGCTGCTCCGGTTCGATCGAGGAGTCGTCGCAGGCCAATCTGGTCGGGTCGGGGGAACGCCGCGTGTCACCTTGACGGCGAACATGCGAACATGCGCCTCCGACCATGTGTGGCCCTCGATCGCCCGGCACCGACGCGCCACACCTCCGCGCTGCCGCGCCACGCCGCCACGCCGCGCGGGCGCGGCTCGTCAGCCGATCAGTGGGCGGAAGGTGCCGAGCGCCACGCTGACGGCCAGCGCGGCCCCGGCCGTCGCCGTCGCGCCGACCACGAGCAGCCAGTCGGCCACGCGGAAGTGTTGCCGCCGCGCGAAGGTGCGCGGCACTTCGCTGTCGAAGCCCCGGGCGTCCATCGCCACGGCGAGCCGGGTGCCCCGCCGGATCGCCCCGACCAGCAGGGTGAACGCCGTCGAGACGAACAGCCGCAGGCGGGCCACCGGGCTGCGCCCCGCCTCGACCCCGCGGGCCCGTCGGGCCATGGTGATCATCTGCCACTCCTGGCCGAGCAGGGGCACCAGCCGGAACGCCGCCAACGCGCCGATGGCGAAGCGGGCGGGTGCCTTCGCGTTCTGGACCAGTGCGTCGGCCAGGTCGGTCGGGTCGGTGGTGGCGAAGACGATGACTCCGGGCAGGGCCACCGCGAACAGCCGCAGCACCAGGCCGAGCGCGGTGGTCAGCACGCCCGAGGTCACCACGACCGGCCCCGCGTCGAGCAGTACGCGTCCCGACCGGTCGGCCGCGAAGAGCACCAGCGTGACCAGGATGCCGCCGGCGGCGGCCAGCAGCGGCCAGGCCCGGCGGACCAGTAGTCGGGGGTGCACCCCGAACAGCGGCAGCACCGCCAGTTCCACCGCGATCGCGATGGCCGGCGCGACCGGGTCCAGCGTGGCCATCAGCGGGAACGCGAACAGCATCGCCGCCGCCAGCTTGGCCACCGGATTGCGCCGGGCCAGCGGTGCGTCCGGCCGGGCGACCGGTGCCAGGGTGATCATCGCGGCTCCGGTCCGGCGGTCGGCGGGTCGAGCGCCAGCGTGCGGTCGGCCAGCGCGGCCACGAACTCGGCGTCGTGGGTGACCGTGACCAGGCCATGGCCGGCGTCGCGCAACCCGGCGAGGAGGTCCACCAGTTCGTGCCAGGTGCGTCGGTCCTGGCCGAAGGTGGGTTCGTCACAGATCAGCAGGCGGGGCGCGGTGGCCAGGGCGGTCGCCACGCTCAGCCGTCGGGCCTCGCCTCCGGAGAGGGTGTACGGGTTGGCGGCGGCGAGCCGGCTCAGCCGAAGTCGGCTCAACAGCTCCGTCACCCGGTCGCGTACCGCGGACTCGGACGTCCCGGTCCGCCTCGGCCCCAGAGCCAGTTCGTCGAAGACCGTGTCGGTGACGAACTGGTGCTCAGGGTTCTGGAACACCGAGCCGATCCGGCCGGCAAGCGCGGGTGCCCGCCAGCGGTGTGGCGCGGTGTGCGCGTCGTCGCCGGCCAGCTCCGGGCTCGCCGCCAGCCGCCCGCTGCCCGGCTTGAGCAGCCCACCGAGCAGCAGCGCCAGGGTGGACTTCCCGGCGCCGTTCGGTCCGAGCACGGCGAGCGCCTCGCCGGCGCGTACCGTCAGGTCGGTGGCGGCCAGCCGGGGCGGGTGGCCGAGCCGCTCGGCGGTGAGCAGCACCTCGCCGGCCGGGCCGGCGGCCCGGCGTGGCGGGATCTCCCGACCGGGTACCCAGACCCCTTCGGCGGCGAGTGCGTCGCCGTGGGTGGCGAAGACCGCCTCGGGTGGGCCGTCGGCGCGGACGCCGCCGCCGGGTTCGAGCACCACGACCCGGTCGACCAGGGGCAGCGCCTCCGCCACGCGGTGCTCGACCAGGATCAGCGTGGTGTCGGCGTCCACCGCCCGGGCGAGCGCCGCCCGAATGAGCGCGGCGCCCACCGGGTCGAGGTTGGCGGTGGGCTCGTCGAGCAGCAGCAGGCCGGGACGCAGCGCCAGCACACCGGCCAGGGCGAGGCGCTGCTGTTCGCCACCGGAGAGTGCCGCGGTGGGCCGGTCCCGGTGGTACGGGAAGCCGACCCGGTGCAGCGCCTCGTCCACCCGCGGCCAGATCCGGTCGGCCGCCACCCCCCGGTTCTCCAGCCCGAACGCCACGTCGTCACCGCTGCGGGCCATGACGAGCTGGGACTGCGGGTCCTGGAAGACGATGCCGACCCGGTCCCGTGACTCGGCGGCCGACCGGCCGTCGATCTCGATCCTGCCCTCGTGCTCGCCGGAGTCCTCGGGCAGCAGCCCGGCCAGGGCCGCCAGCAGGGTGCTCTTGCCGGCCCCGGACGGCCCGAGCAGCAGCACCCGCTCGCCGCGCTCCACCCGCAGATCCACCCCGCGTAGCGCCCACGCACGCCGCCCGGCGTGCCGCCACCCGAACCCCCGCAGCCTCACCCCCATCCGTGCCTCTCCTTCCCTTCGTTGATCATGAGGTTGACGGTTGTTCTGGAGATCGAGAGCGCCGTCAACCTCATGATCAACGCGATCATTCGGGGGTGTCAGACGAGGGGGCGGTCGCGGCCGGCGGGGAAGCGGTCGAGGACGCCGGTGCGGGCCAGGGCGCGGGTCAGGGCGTACGCGCCGGCGCCGGCGATCACCGTGGCGCTGACGATGGTGAGCAGTGCGTAGGGGAGGCGGTAGGTGGCGATGTCGCGTCCGGCGTTCCAGTAGACGAAGTCGAAGACGGCGGCGCTCAGACCGGTCAGCGCACCGGCCAGCAGGGCGATCGGCAGCCGGTACGAGCGGTAGCGGAAGGCGGCGAAGGCCAGCTCGGCACCGACACCCTGCATCAGGCCCTGGAGCAAAACGATGCTGCCCCACTGGCTGCCCAGCAGGGCCGAGATGATCGCCGCCAGCAGCTCGCAGTACAGCGCGGCGCCGGGCTTGCGGATGACCAGGCCGCCGAGGACGGCCGGTACCAGCCAGACGCCGTAGATGAGCGTCTGTGCCGGCGGGAAGAAGCTGAAGGCGCCGTCGGTGGCGCTCCACACCACGCCCCAGGCCCAGAAGATGACGCCGAAGGCGACGGCGATGACCGAGGCCACCACGATGTCGATGGTGCGCCAGCGGCTGCTGTCGGTGGTCTTCATGATGATCGCTCCCAGTCCAGTTGCGAACCAGGCAAGACGCACGCCCCGTCCGGCGACGCCGAACGGCGGCGGGCTGGAGGTGGACCGAACTCCCTGCGCTGGCATTACCCAGATCAGGTACGGAGGGTCTGCGGGCGGACCCGCACTCTCAGCGCTGTGCGCTCCCCTGTCGGAGGTGTTGTCTGTCCCGCCGACGCTAACACCACTGAAGATCCACCGGCAATGTGATCTTCGCAGGTCACGACGGGTCTTCGTATCGGGTGGTCGGTGGTGGCGGGGGAGTCCGCGGTCCGGGCAATTCTGTGACATCCATCGACGTCACCCTGCGCCGGACGGTAATCTCAGGCCGCCGATCCGCCACGGGCCGAAGGACGACGGGTGACCACAGACACTGACCGGGCCGTGCCGGCCGGCGAACCGCGCGGCACGTCCTCGGGCGGAGGCGTCGACACCGAGAGCCGCCCGCCCGAACCCGCCGGTGGCGAGCCGCCCCGGCGCTGGCTCGGCGACCGGATCGGCTCCGTGGAGGTCCTGGCGGGGCTGCTGATTCTTTTGATCATCTTCCGGGAGCCGCTCGCCGCGGCCCTGGACGATCCCCGCCTGCAGACCTGGACCACCGTCTTCGTCTCGATCATGGTGCAGGCGGTGCCGTTCCTGGTATTCGGAGTGCTGCTCTCCGCGGTGATCGCGGTCTTCGTACCCCGCTCGTTCTGGGCAAAGGCGTTGCCCCGGCATCCGGCGCTGGCGGTGCCGGCGGCCAGCGCCGCCGGAGTGGTGCTGCCGGGCTGCGAGTGCGGGTCGGTGCCGATCGCCGGGTCACTGATCCGGCGGGGCGTCACGCCCGCCGCCGCGCTGGCGTTCCTGCTGGCCGCCCCGGCGGTCAATCCGATCGTGCTCACCGCCACCGCGGTCGCCTTCCCCAACAATCCCGAGATGGTCGTCGCCCGGGGCGTCGCGAGCCTGATCGTCGCCATGATCATGGGCTGGCTGTGGTTGCGGCTCGGCCGTACCGAGTGGATCAGGATGCCGCGCCGGCCGGAACTGGACGACGCCTCCCGAGGCCGGGCCTTCTGGGCGGCGGTCCGCCACGACGTCACACACGCCGGGGGCTTCCTGGTGCTCGGCGCGATGGCCGCCGCCAGCATCAACGTGCTGGTGCCGGAGCGGTGGTTGCAGACCCTCGCCGACAACGCGTGGCTGTCGATCCTGGCGCTGGCGCTGCTGGCCGTGCTGCTCTCGCTCTGCTCCGAGGCCGACGCCTTCGTCGCAGCCTCGCTGTCGCAGTTCTCCCTCACGTCCCGACTGGTCTTCCTGGTGGTGGGGCCGATGGTCGATCTCAAGCTGATCTCGATGCAGGCCGGCGTGTTCGGCCGCCGGTTCGCCTTCCGGTTCGCGCCGACCACCTTCGCGGTGGCCCTGCTGGTCGCGGTCGGTGCCGGGGCGGTGCTGCTGTGAACCGGCAGGCGCAGGCGGTGGTCCTGCTACTGCTCGGCGGCGCGGTGATCCGGGCCAGCGTCACCGACCTCTACCTGCGCTACGTCAAGGAAGGGCTGCGTCCCTTCCTGATCGCCGCCGGTCTGCTGCTGGTGGCCGCCGCGATCATGACGCTCTGGTACGAACTGCGCCCGGCCGCCCCCCGCGCGCTGGCACCGGCCGGCGGACCAGGCGACGCCGCCGAACGAGGCGACGACAACGGTCCCGGGCACGGCGACGTCAGCGCGGCCGAGCGCGGCGACGGCGGGGTCCTGGTCGGCGGGTCCGGCGCCGGACACGACGAGCACGACGGGCACGGGCACGCCCACCACGAGCCGCGGGTCGGGTGGTTGCTCATCCTGCCCGTGCTCGGCCTGCTGCTGGTCGCCCCGCCGGCCCTCGGGTCGTACGCGGCGGGTCAGGCCGGCACGGCGTTGAGCAGCCAGCAGCAGTCGGACTACCCGCCGCTGCCCGACGGCGACCCGGTGCAGGTCAGCGTCCTGGACTACGCCTCCCGGGCGCTGTTCGACCGGGGTGCCTCGATCGGGGATCGGCGGGTGCAGCTCACCGGCTTCATCGCCAACGGACCGGACGGTCAGCCGATCCTGGCCCGCATGGTGCTGTCCTGCTGCGCCGCCGACGGCCGTCCGGTCAAGCTCGGCTTGACCGGCGACGTACCGGCCGGGCTCCCGGACGACAGCTGGGTGGAGGTGACCGGCCGCTACAGCGACCGGCTCGGCCGGGATCCGGTCAACGACGCCGAGATCCCCTACGTCGAGGTCGAGTCCTGGCGGCAGGTGCCCGTGCCCAAACGCCCGTACGACTAGGTCGAGGGCGTCGACATCCGCGCTAGGCTGCCGGCATGCGCATCGAGGCCCGAGGTCTGCGGTTCGACGTCGCCGTCGGTGGTCCGGAGCAGGGCGAAGCGGTGCTGCTGCTGCACGGGTTCCCGCAGCACTCGGGCGAGTGGGACGGCGTGCTGCCGGCCCTGCACGCGGCGGGTCTGCGCACCTACGCGCTGAACCAGCGGGGCTACTCGCCGCAGGCCCGGCCCACGCACGTCGAGGCGTACCGGCTGGGTGAGCTGGTCGCCGACGCGGCGGCCGTGCTGGACGCCCTCGGCGCGCCCGCCGCGCACCTGGTCGGGCACGACTGGGGTGCGGTGGTCGGCTGGGCGCTGGCCGCCACCCATCCGGACCGGGTGCGGACCCTGACAGCGGTCTCCGTGCCACATCCGGCCGCCATGGCCGAGGCGTTGGCCAGGGATCCACAGCAGAAGGCGCGCTCGGCGTACATGCTGCTGTTCCGGCAGCCGGTGGTGGCCGAGAAGACGCTGCTGGCCCTGAACGCCGGTGGGCTGCGGCGGCTGCTGCGCGGTGTCGGCGACGCCGCCCGGGTGGCCGCGTACGCCGATCCGATGCGCGAGCCCGGCGCGTTGACCGCGGCGCTCAACTGGTACCGGGCGATGTCCCGTGCGGATCTGGCGGCGACCGGCCCGGTTGGTGTGCCCACCACCTTCGTCTGGAGCGACGGCGACATCGCCATCGGACGCACCGCCGCGCAGGCGTGTGCCGCCCACGTCACCGGCGACTACCGGTTCGTCGAGTTGCCCGGGATCAGCCACTGGATTCCGGACGAGGCGCCGACGCCGCTGGCGGAGGCGATCCTCGCCCGGGTCCGGCCGGCGGTTTGAGCGGGCGGAGGGGGAGCATGGCACCCAGTGCCGAGGAGTACCTGGCCACGGTCATCGAGACGATGAACCGGGTGGCGCACGGCCAACGGGAACAGGTGGCCCGGGCGGCGGATCTGATCGCCGAGGCGATCCGGTCCGACGGTGTGGTGCACGCCTTCGGCACCGGTCATTCCGAGGCGCTGGCGATGGAGATCGCCGGGCGGGCCGGCGGGCTGGTACCCACCAACCGGATCGCCCTGCGTGACCTGGTGCTGCACGGCGGTGAGCCGGCCGACGTGCTGGGGCCGAAGCTGGAACGTGATCCGGCCGTGGCCCACCGGCTGTACGACCTGGCCCCGATCGGCGCGTCCGACGTCTTCGTGCTCGCCTCGAACTCGGGGGTGAACGGCGCGATGGTGGAGTTCGCGGCTCTGGTGCGGCGGCGCGGTCACGGGCTGGTGGCGATCACCTCCGCCCGGCACTCGGCCCGGATGGAGTCGCGGCATCCCTCCGGACGCAAGCTCGCCGACTTCGCCGACGTGGTGCTGGACAACGGTGCCCCGTACGGCGACGCCACGCTGCCGCTGCCCGATGGCGGTGCCGTCGGCGCGGTCTCCTCCATCACCGCCGCGCTGCTGGCCCAGCAGATCGTGGTGGAGGTGGTGGCCCGGCTGCTCGCCACGGGCCAGCGTCCACCGGTCTACCTGTCGGCCAACATCGCGGGCGGCGACGCGCACAACGACGCCCTGGAGGCCCGGTACGCCGGCCGGATCCGCCGAGGCTCCTGAGCGGGTTTCGGGTCGTGCCCGGTGGGGCATCAGCGTTGCCGCGTCGGCGAGAGCCGGCGGGAGTCCCCGGAGGTCGGCGGTGTCGAAGGAAACCGAGAGGCAGCGGTGGCAGCGCAACTTCGCCGACCTGCTGCAGGAGTTGCGGGTCGCGCAGACCGGCGTGCAGATCCTCTTCGCCTTTCTGCTGACCCTGCCGTTCAGCGCCGGCTTCGGCGAGACCACCCCGTTCCAACGGGACGTCTACATCGTCGCGTTGCTGGCGGCAGCCGGAGCCACCGCGATGATCATCTCGCCGGTGGCCTTCCACCGGGCGCTGTTCCGGCAGGGACGCAAGCCGGAACTGGTGCGCTTCGCCCACCGGATGGCCAGCGCCGGTCTCGCCTTCATGCTGATCGCGATGGTGAGTTCGGTGCTGCTGATCACCGACTTCGTGCTCGCCCGACCGATCGCCTTCCTGCTCAGCGCGGTCACCGGCCTGTGGTTCCTGACCTTCTGGATGATCCTGCCGTTCGCCCGCCGCAACTGGGGTGAGGACGACATCGACGACGACGAGGACCCCAGCGGCCTGGCCCAGGACTGAGCCGACGGCTACTGCGGATAACCGTCACTACCTTTGGGTAACAAACGCGGGTAGCCTGCTGAACAGGCGGAACAGTCCGACTGTCCGGATCCAGCCCGGGGGGTTTGCCGTGGCCATCGCCGAGAACCGTCCGTCAGCCACCGACAGCCGTAGCGCCGGCCCGTCGCCGGAGGCAGCAAGCCGGGCGTCCGCGCCCGACGCGGTGGGCCAGGTGTCCGAGAAGGAGGCACGTCAGGTCGCCGAGGCGGCCCGGCAGACCACCTGGGACCGGCCCAGCTTCGGCAAGGAGCTCTTCCTGGGCCGGCTGCGGCTCGACCTGATCGATCCCTGGCCGCGACCCGATCCCGAGGAACAGGCCCGTGCCGAGGAGTTTCTCGGCCGGCTCCGCGACTACGTCGCCTCCGAGGTGGACGGTGCGGCGATCGAACGCGACGCACGGATCCCTGACGAGGTCTTCCAGGGTCTGGCCCGGTTGGGCGCCTTCGGGATGAAGATCGGTCGGGAGTACGGCGGGTTGGGACTCAGCAACCTGCACTACTGCCGGGCGTTGATGCTGGCCGGCTCAATCAGCCCGGCCATCGGTGCGCTGTTGTCGGCGCACCAGTCGATCGGCGTACCGCAGCCGTTGAAGATGTTCGGCAGCGAAGAGCAGAAGCGCCGCTTCCTGCCCCGGCTGGCCGCCGGCGAGGTCTCCGCGTTCCTGCTCACCGAGCCGGACGTGGGCTCCGACCCGGCCCGTCTGGCGACCACCGCCGAACCGACGCCCGACGGCACCGGCTACCGGATCAACGGCGTCAAGTTGTGGGCCACCAACGGCACCGTGGCCACCCAGCTCGTGGTGATGGCCCGGGTGCCGAAGGCCGAAGGGCGTCGCGGTGGCATCACCGCCTTCGTGGTCGACGGTGACGCCGAGGGCATCACGGTCGAGCGGCGCAACGCCTTCGTGGGCCTGCGCGGGCTGGAGAACAGCCTCACCCGCTTCCACGACGTCTTCGTACCGAAAGAGAACGTCATCGGCGGCGAGGGCAGGGGGTTGCGCATCGCCCTGAGCACGCTGACCACGGGCCGGCTGTCGCTGCCGGCGATGTGTGTCGGTGCCGGCAAGTGGGCGCTGAACGTGGCCCGGGAGTGGTCGGCGGAGCGGGTCCAGTGGGGCCGGGCGGTGGGCGAACACGAGGCGGTCGCCCAGAAGCTCTCCTTCATCGCCGCGACCACGTACGGCATGGAGACCATGCTCGACCTCTGCTGCCTGCTCGCCGACGACGACCGCAACGACATCCGGATCGAGGCGGCGCTGGTGAAGCTCTACGCTAGCGAGATGGCGTGGCGGATCGCCGACGAACTGGTTCAGATCCGCGGCGGCCGGGGGTACGAGACGGCCGACTCGCTCGCCGCCCGGGGTGAACGTCCCGCCGCGGTCGAGCAGCTGCTCCGCGACCTGCGGATCAACCGGATCTTCGAGGGCTCGACCGAGATCATGCATCTGCTCATCGCCCGCGAGGCGGTGGACGCGCACCTGTCGGTGGCGGGGGACATCATCGACCCCGACGCCGGGCTGGCCCGCAAGGCGAAGGCCGGTGCCCGGGCGGGCGCGTTCTACGCCCGCTGGCTGCCGACCCTCGCCGTCGGCAAGGGGCAACAACCCACGGGGTACGGCGAGTTCGGCCCGCTCGCCGGGCACCTGCGTCACGTGGAGCGCGCCAGCCGGAAGCTGGCCCGGTCCACCTTCTACGCGATGTCCCGTTGGCAGGGCCGGATGGAGCGCAAGCAGGCCTTCCTCGGCCGGGTGGTGGACATCGGCGCGGAGCTGTTCGCGATGAGCGCGGTCTGCGTACGCGCCCACGCCGAGCGCGACACCAGGCCGGAGAATCTCGAACTGGCCGACCTGTTCTGCCGTCAGGCCCGGGTCCGGGTCGAGGCGTTGTTCACCGCCCTGTGGGAGAACACCGACTCGATCGACGTGACGGCCGCCAAGCGGATCCTCGCCGGCCGCTACGCCGCGCTCGAAGACGGCGTCATCACCCCACCCGCCGACCTGCCCTGGGTCGCCCCCTGGACCCCCGGTCCCTCCACCGTCACCCCCGACGCCCGCCGCCGCCCCCCACCCCCACCCCCACCCACCTGACCCCGGCGTAGCAGCCACCGGTCCCCGCCCGCCCGGTCGATCATGAAGTTGTTGCCGCGCCACGCCGATGTCGGCGACAACAACTTCATGATCGAAGGGTTGAGGTGGGGTGGGTCAGGGGTGGTGGGGGTCGCGGAGGCCGAGGCGGCGCAGTTCCAGGGCGGCGAGGGCGTCCACGGTCGCCTCGTCGCCACGACGCCAGGCCTCGGCCACGTCAGGGGCGATCCGGGTGAGCCTGCGCAGTGGCTGGCCGGCCAGGGCCCGCAGGGCCAGCAGGTCCCGGCCGGCGGGCGCGGCGGCCAGCGTCGCCGCCGAACCGGCCCGGCGCATCCAGCGCACCCGCAGCGGCAGCCAACCGAACAACACCAGCCCGAGCGGCACGATCAGCAGTCCGACGGCCAGGGCGAGGGCCAACTGGTCGACCAGTTCCTGCTGGTCGCGTCCCGCCTCGGCAAGTGATCTGGCGGCCCCGGCGGCGCGCTCGAAGGGGGCGGTCAGCTCGTCGCCGACCAACGGCACCCGACCGACCTTGCCGCCGGCCTCGGCGAGGTTGTCGGCCAGTCCGCCGCCCGCACCCTCCAGCTTCTGGCCGGGTACGGCCAGCTTCTGTACCAGGTCGTGCAGCCACAGCGCACCCCGGATCGCCCCGTACACAAAGGCGATGACGAACAGATCGGTGAGCAGCTGTCGTAGCGCGGTGGGAAAACGATCAGCGTAGATCTTCACGCCGGACAGCCTGCCACGCCCCGACCCGTCGGTCATCCCGACCTCGGCGCACCCGCGCACCGCCGATCATGCACATTCGGTCGCCGCTGTGCCCTGCCTCGCGGCCTTCGCCCCGACGAAAAGTGCAAGATCGCGAGGAGGGGGAGGGTGGGGATCAGCGGGCGCAGGCGGGGCAGGTGCCGAAGATCTCCAGGGTGTGGCTGACGTCGGTGAAGCCGTGCTGGGCGGCCACCCGGTCGGCCCAGTTCTCCACGGTCGGGCCGGCCACCTCCACCGTCCGGCCGCAGGACCGGCAGACCAGGTGATGGTGGTGCCCCTCGCTGCAGCGGCGGTACAGGTGCTCACCGCCGGGCGGGCGCATCACGTCGATCTCGCCCGCGTCGGCCAGGCCCTGCAAGGTCCGGTAGACCGTGGTCAGCCCGACCCGCTCGCCACGCTCGCGCAGCATCGCGTGCAGGTCCTGGGCGCTGTGGAAGCCCTCCACCTCGGCGAGCAGCGCGCTCACCGCCGAACGTTGACGGGTGTTGCGTACCGCCGTACCGCTGTCGCTCATGATCCCTCCCCGGCGTGGCTGACCGCGTCTGCCACGATGTGCGCGACGTGCTCGTCGACCAGGGTGTACGCGATCTCCCGCCCCCGCCGGGAGCCTCGGACCACACCCGCCCCACGGAGCACCCTGAGGTGCTGGGAGACCAGCGGCTGCGTCACGCCGAGCTTGTCGACCAGCTCGTGCACGCAACGCTCACCGTCGGCCAGCTCGCTGACGATGGCCAGCCGGATCGGGGCCGAGAGGGCGCGCAGCAGCTCGCTGGCACCCTCGTACGCGTCGTAGCCGGATCCGCTGGTCACCCTGCAACGGTAACCAATACCGGCGCGCGGCTCGTGATCAGGACCCGCCGAGCACCACCTCGTGCGGTTCGGGAGCGGGCGCGGGCTGCGGTCGGGCCCGACGGACCCGACGCCAGGCGGCGGCCAGCAGGGTGACCACGACGAAGGAGGCGATCGCGAGCACGACCACCGAGGCGCCGGGCGCGGTGTCGGCGAGCGCCGCCATCCAGATGCCCGCCCCCGCGGCGAACAGGCCCAGCGCCATCGCCGCGGCCATCGTGCTGCGGAACCCCCGGGTGACCTGCTGCGCGGTGGCCACCGGGACGACCATCAGCGCGCTGATCAGCAGTACGCCGACGGCGCGCATGGCGATCGTCACCGTGATCGCGGTGGTGATCGCGAGCAGCAGGTTGAGCGCGCGTACCGGCAGGCCGGAGACCCGGGCGTACTCCTCGTCGTGGCAGACCGCGAAGAGCGCGGGCCGCAACGCGATCATCGTGACCAGCACGGCGACGCCGAGCACGGCGATGGTGACCAGGTCGTCGCGGGAGGTCGTGGTGAGCGCCCCGAACAGGTACGCGTTGAGGTTGGCGCTGGTGCTGTCGGAGAGCCCGACCAGCACCACCCCACCGGCGATGCCGCCGTAGAAGAGCAGCGCGAGGGCCAGGTCACCGGAGGTGCGGCCGCGCTCGCGGATCAACTCGATGGTGATCGCGCCGATGGTGGCCGCGATCACCGCCATTATCACGGGGGAGGTCTGGAAGAGCAGGCCGGCACCGACCCCGGTCAGCGCCACGTGCCCGATGCCGTCGCCGATCAGCGCCAGCCGCCGTTGCACCAGGTAGATGCCGAGCGCCGGAGCGGCCAGACCGATGATCAACGCGCCGATCAGGGCGCGCAGCATGAACTCGTACTGGAAGAGACTCATCGTGCGCTCCACAGCCCGGCGGGCTCCTCGGGACCGTGCGGATGCACGTGGTCGTGGTCGGGCGCCGCGTGGTGCCCGGCCGGCTCCGGCACGGCGCCGTCGTGGGCCACGACCCCCTGGTGTACGACGATCGCCCGGCTGATCAGTGGTCGCAGCGGACCCAGCTCGTGGGCGACGAGCAGCACGGTGCCCCCGCCTGAGGCGAAGTCCCGCAACGCCCCGGCGAAGGCCTCCTGGCTGGCCGCGTCCACGCCGGCGGTCGGCTCGTCGAGGACCAGCAGTTCGGGGCGGCCGGCCAGGGCCCGGGCGATCAGCGTGCGCTGCTGCTGCCCACCGGAAAGGGTGGCGACCGGGTCCTTCGCCCGGTCGGCCAGGCCGACGGCGTGCAACGCCTCGACGACGGCCTCCCGGTCGGCACGCCCGGGCGGTCGCAGGATCCCCCGGCGGGCCAGCCGCCCGGCGGCGACCACCTCGGCGACGGTGGCCGGTACGCCGCTGCCGGCGCCGAGGCGCTGGGGGACGTACCCGATGCGGTGCCACTGCCGGAACCGGCGTGCCGGCCGACCGAAGAGGGTCACCGCACCGGCGCTGAGCGGGACCAGCCCGAGGATGGCGCGGATCAGGGTGGACTTGCCGGAGCCGTTGGCGCCGAGGAGCGCGACCACCTCACCGGCGGTCACGGTCAGTGAGACGTCACGAAGCACGGGGCGGCCGTCGTAGCCGACCACCCCGTGCGTGACGGTGATTACGTCAGGTGTCACGAGCAGCTCAACGCCGTCCTCAGGGTCTGCAGGTTGGTACGCATCACCGAAAGGTAGTCCGCGCCGTTCTCGGCCGACAGGCCCTCGATCGGATCGAGCACCGCGGTCTGGGCGCCGACCTCCCGGGCGATGGTCTCGGCCACCTTCGGGCTGACCAGCGTCTCGAAGAAGATCGTGGTGGCCTGGTGCTCCCGGGCCTCCTCGGTGACCGCCGCGAGTCGCTGCGGGGACGGCTCGTCCTCCGGGCTGAGCCCGCTGATGCCGATCTGCTCCAGCTGGTACTTCTGCGCCAGGTAGCCGAACGCGGTGTGGCTGACCACGATCTCCCGGCGCTGGCAGGTCTTCAACCCTTCGGCGAACTCGGTGTCGAGCTGCTCCAGTTCGGTACGCAGGGCGGCGGCCCGCTGGGTGTAGTCACCGGCCCGGTCCGGGTCGACCGTGCCGAGCCGCTCGGCGAGCTTGTCGCCGATGGTGGCCAGCCGGGTCGGGTCGAGCCAGACGTGCGGGTCCTTGGCACCGTCGGTCGCCTCGTCGGCGTGCTTCTCCTCCTCGGCGTGTTCCTCGTCCTCGTGGCCGTGCTCGTCCTCCTCGCCCTCGTGGCCGTGGTCGTGGCCACCGGCGGTGGCGTCCAGCAGCGGTTCCACGGTCGCCACGTCGAAGGCGCGGTCACCGGCGTTCTGCTCGACCGCCTCGTCCACGGCCGGCTGGAAGCCGTGCAGGAAGATGACCAGCTCCGCCTCGCTGACCTGGCCGACCTGACCCGGGTTCAGCTCCAGGTCGTGTGGCTCGGCGCCGGGACGGGCCAGATTCGTCACGGCCACGGCGTCGCCGCCGATCCGCTCGGCGAGGAACTGCAACGGGTAGAAGCCGGCCACCACGTCGACCCGTTCGGGGTCGGCGCCGGCCGGGCTGCCGTCGTTCGAACAGGCGGTGACACCGGTCAGGGCGAGCAGGGCGGCCGTGGCGGTGGCCAGGGCGCGCGGGGCGGTGCGGAGGTTCATGTCTTCGACTGTCCGCGACAACGACAATGATTGTCAAAAACGCATGATTGCATGTTCAGAGCAGCTTCACCAGGCCGGCGGTGACCAGCAGGGTCAGGGCGATCAGCCGAATGACCCGGGTCTGTGGCGTCTGCACCGACCAGGTCGTCACCAGCAGGGCCGCCAGCGCCCCGGCCAGCAGCAGCGTCAACAGCGCGCCGACCAGGCCCGGCGTGAAGAACGCCACCAGAACGAGGAGGAGGGTGACCAGGAACACCGTCGTCGGGTTGGTCCGGGCCAGCCGGCCGGTGATCCCGCGCTGCGTACGCTGCATCCCACAGACTCTACGAGGAGGAGAAGCCAGTGCTGGTGACCAACCGGTTCGTGGTCGACGAGGACGTCGCGGAGGCGTTCACGGCCCGGGCCCACGCGGCCCTCGCGGCGCTCGCCGCCCGGCCCGGCTACCAGCGGGGACAGCTGGTCCGGGCGCTGGACGACCCCCGACACTGGTGCCTGGTCACCGAATGGGAGTCGGTGGGCAGCTACCGCCGTGCCCTCGGCGGCTTCGACGTGAAGATCACGGCGGTGCCGCTGCTCGCCGAGAGCCTCGACGAGCCGTCCGCGTACGAGGCGCTGGCGACCGCCGCGCCGGGCGGGGACGTGGTAACCGTCGCCAGCGACCGGGCTGCGGGTCCTTACCGCTGAGTCGCCGGGCACTACGCTGGCTCCTATGACCGCTCCCGGACCGGCAGCCCCACCACCGCACCCCTCGCTGCCCGGCCAGCAGGGACCCCAGGTCCCGGGTGAAGGCGGCGCGTCGCCCAGTCCCGGCCCGCCGTCCACCGACGGCACCGGCGCGACGGCCGCCTTCGACTCCGCCGGGTCACCGCCCACCGGCCCGACCTCGCCCGGCACCGCCGCTCCGCCACCCGACCCGACGTCGGCCGGCCCGGTGCCGCCCGGTGCCACGTCGCCCGGCTCGTCGCCGCCCGGGCAGCTGCCGCCTGGCTCGTCGCCCGGGCAGCTGCCGCCTGGCTCGTCGCCCGGGCAGCTGCCGCCCGGTCCGCCGTCCGGTGCCGAGCACGGCGTACCGGTGCCGCCGGCCGGACCCGGGGTGGCGCCGCCCTTCGCGGCGCCGCCGACCGAGGGCGGCCGGTCACGCCTCTGGCTCGGACTCGGTGCCGGGGCGCTGGCTATCCTGCTCTGCTGCGGCGGTGGCGGCACCGCGGTGGTCGGCCTGCTGATCAGCGGAGTACAGGCGATCGAGGAGCAGGGCCGCACGGTATCCGGCGACTACTACCGGGCCCTGGCCGACGGCGACTACGGCCGGGCATACGACCAGCTCTGCGAGGACGCCCGGCGGCGCGAGTCCCGGCAGGAGTTCGAGCGCCGGGCCGCCGCCGAGCCGCAGATCTCCTCCTACCGCGTCGGTGAGGTGGACACCACCACGCTCACCGTGCCGGTGGAGGTGACCTACAGCGGTGGCGGCCAGGAGCGCCAGCAGGTGGTGCTCGCACAGGACCCGCAGACCGGCGGCATGGAGGTCTGCGGAGTCAACTGACCGGCCGCAGGTAATGTCCTGGGTTCGGGACCGCACCGGTCGTACCGTGGTCCCGAACCGTCCCCGCCGACCGTCACGTCCCCGCCGACCGCCAGTCGGCGTAGGAGGAAAAATGCCAGCCGACCGTATCGACGCCGTCGTCAGCCTCGCCAAGCGCCGAGGCTTCGTCTTCCCCTCCAGCGAGATCTACGGGGGCACCCGGTCGGCGTGGGACTACGGCCCGCTCGGCGTGGAACTCAAGGAGAACGTCCGCCGACAGTGGTGGAAGACCATGGTCCAGCAGCGCGACGACGTGGTGGGCCTGGACTCCGCGGTGATCCTCGCCCGGGACGTCTGGGCCGCCTCCGGGCACCTGGAGGCCTTCGTCGACCCGCTGACCGAGTGCCAGTCCTGCCACAAGCGGTTCCGCGCCGACCATCTCGAGGAGGCGTACGAGGCCAAGCACGGCCGCCCGCCGACCTCGCTGGCCGAGCTGAACTGCCCCAACTGCGGCAACAAGGGCACCTTCACCGAGCCGCGGATGTTCAACGGCCTGATGAAGACCTACCTCGGCCCGGTCGAGAGCGACGAGGGTCTGCACTACCTGCGGCCGGAAACCGCCCAGGGCATCTTCGTGAACTACCGCAACGTGGAGACGGTCGCCCGCAAGAAGCCGCCGTTCGGCATCGCGCAGACGGGCAAGTCGTTCCGCAACGAGATCACCCCGGGCAACTTCATCTTCCGTACGCGCGAGTTCGAGCAGATGGAGATGGAGTTCTTCGTCGAGCCGGGCACCGACGAGCAGTGGCACGAATACTGGCTCGCCGAGCGGTGGAACTGGTACGTCGACCTCGGCCTGTCCGAGTCCAACCTGCGCATGTACGAGCACCCGAAGGAGAAGCTCTCCCACTACTCGAAGCGCACCGTCGACATCGAGTACCGGTTCCAGTTCGGCGGCACCGAGTTCGCCGAGCTGGAGGGTGTCGCCAACCGCACCGACTTCGACCTGTCCACGCACAGCAAGCACTCCGGTGTCGACCTGTCGTACTTCGACCAGACCAAGGGCGAGCGGTGGATCCCGTACGTGATCGAGCCGGCCGCCGGCCTCACCCGTGCGGTGCTGGCCTTCCTGCTGGAGGCGTACGACGAGGACGAGGCGCCGAACACCAAGGGCGGGGTCGACAAGCGCACCGTGATGCGCTTCGACCCGCGGCTGGCCCCGGTCAAGGTCGCGGTGCTGCCGCTGTCACGTAACGAGGCGCTCTCACCCAAGGCGAAGGACCTCGCCGCCCGGCTGCGCAAGCGCTGGGTGGTCGAGTTCGACGACTCCCAGGCGATCGGCCGTCGCTACCGCCGGCAGGACGAGATCGGCACCCCGTTCTGCGTCACCGTCGACTTCGACACCCTGGACGACAACGCGGTCACCGTACGGAACCGCGACACGATGACCCAGGAGCGCATCCCCCTCGACCAGGTCGAGCGCTACCTGATCGACCACCTCCCCGGCTGCTGAGGTGTAAGGAAGGGCCCCTTCTTAACGCCTGGCGTAGAGGAGGGGCCCCTTATTAGGGCGTGTTTTGAAATCCGGGTGGGGTGTGTTGGTGCCCGGGATGTGGCGAGGTCTCCGGTAGATGGTTCATCGACGAAGAAGAACCTGATACCGG
>NZ_JAXCFK010000017.1:0-83457 GCF_056150025.1 Micromonospora aridisoli
CCAACTCCGGCGGCGACTCCGGCCTCCTGCCCTACCGCCCCGGCCTACTCACCCTCCACCGCTGACCAACAGACACCCCGGCACGGGCACAGCCGGAACCGGGCGGGCTCGGCACCAACCGCGCCCGCCCACCCCACCACACCGCCCACCACCAGGAGGTACCGACAGTGCGCGGACACGCACCTCAACCCCCACCTGCGGAGAACACCCATGCTGATCGGGTGTCCCCCGGCACTCGGGGACGGCTGTTCAAGCTCGCCGCGGCCGGGATCGCAGCCACCGTGGGGATGTTCACCATGACGGTGGCGTCCGGTTCGGCATCGGCCGCCGACAACCCGTACCAGCGGGGCCCGGACCCCACCCGGACCAGCGTCGCGGCCGTGAACGGCCCGTTTGCCAACACCTCGGTCAGCGTGCCGCCCGGAAACGGCTTCAATGGCGGCCGGATCTATTACCCGACCGACACCAGCCAGGGCACCTTCGGGGCCATCGCGATCTCACCGGGTTACACCGCGCTGTTCTCCGACGAACTGGCCTGGATGGGGCCGTGGCTGGCATCGCACGGCTTCGTCGTGATCGGCATCGAGACCAACAGCCGAAACGACTTCGACACGGCCCGTGGCACCCAGTTGCTCGCCGCGTTGGACTACCTGACGCAGCAGAGCTCGGTGCGCAACCGGGTGGACCCGAACCGGTTGGCCGTCTCCGGTCACTCCATGGGCGGCGGTGGGGCGCTGAGCGCGGCGATCCGGCGCCCGTCGTTGAAGGCAGCGGTCGGCATCACGCCGTACTCACCGTCGTCGAACCTGGCCAACGACCGGGTACCCACGATGGTCATCTCCGGGCAGGCGGACACGGTGGTCACCCCGTCCTACGCCCTCGGTCTGTACAACAGCCTCCCGGCCACGACGGAGAGTGTCTACCTCGAGGTGGCGGGCGGTGACCATGGGTTCATGGTCGGACGGTCGAACCCGGTGCTGATCCGGACCATGCTGCCGTTCCTGAAGTTGTTCATCGACAACGACGCCCGGTACAGCCAGTTCCTCTGCCCGCTGCTGGACAACAGTGGTGTGGTCACCTATCGCAGTACGTGCCCGTTGCTGCCGTCGGACCCGACCACTCCGCCGCCGACCGGCACGCCGACGCCGACGCCCACCACCACCCCGACCACGCCGCCGTCCGGCTCCGCCAGCCAGATCGTCGGTCAGCAGTCGGGCCGGTGCATCGACGTACCCAACGCCTCCCGGAACAACGGCACCCGGGTCCAGCTCTACGACTGCCACGGACAGACCAACCAGGCCTGGACCTACACTGCCAACCGGCAACTACAGGTCTACGGCAACATGTGCCTCGACGCGGCAGGCTCCGGAAACGGTGCCGCAGTCCAGATCTACAGCTGCCACAACCAGACCAACCAGCAGTGGAACGTCAACTCCAACGGCACCATCAGCAATGTCCAGTCCGGACGCTGCCTCGACGCCTGGAGCACCAGCAACGGCGCCCAAATCCAGCTCTACGACTGCCACGGGCAGACCAACCAGCAGTTCAGGCTCGCCTCCCTCGCGCGGTGATCGACGAACTCCAGGGCGTGTCCCGACACACCTGACACGCCCGCCGGATTGAACACGGGCGGGCCCGACGTGACGTCGGGCCCGCCCGGATCGCGCAGTCACCTGACGGAGGCCGACTCTCGCCCTTCTGCTCTTCCTGACCTGCGGGCCGGTCACCATGCCGAGGGTCACTGTGTGAGGATCTGGTAGTGCGCCGCCTCCTCGCTTCCGTCGCGGTGCTCGTGGTGCTCTGCTCCGTCGCCGGGTTCGTGCTGCGCACCGAGCGCCGGACCGCACAGGACCGCCGCGATCTGCACGATCTCACCCGGCCGTCACCATGGCCCCTCGACGAACTGCTGGTGCCCGACGATCTGCCACCGGACGGGACACTCGGGTGGCTGGACGCCGGTGGCCTCACGTTGTCCTTCAATCTCGTCATCGCCGGCCGTACCACCGTTCCGGTGCTGTGGCAGCTGCA
The DNA here is from genome assembly GCF_056150025.1 of Micromonospora aridisoli. Lineage (NCBI taxonomy): Bacteria > Bacillati > Actinomycetota > Actinomycetes > Micromonosporales > Micromonosporaceae > Micromonospora > Micromonospora aridisoli. The sequence goes on from NZ_JAXCFK010000017.1 coordinate 2,029, forward strand.
TCCCGCCGAGCCGGACGGGACCTTCCCGGACGCCGTCAACTGCGCGGCCGTCGCGACCGTGAGCTGCGACGACGTCGGCGACGGCTTCGTCTTCGCCACCTCCAGGCACGCCCCCAACAGCATCCCGTCGACCGCCCTGGTCCGCACCGACCGTGACCGGGTTCTCAGCGTCGTCGTTCAGGTGCCGCGGTATGTCGGCGCCGACGTACTGCGACCGGTCTTGACCCGCACGCACCGGCCCAGTGACGCCGAACTGCTCGCCCTGCTACGCCGGGACGGGTACCAGACGGACTGGAGCTGACGCGGCGCGGCGTAGCGCCGGCTCCTCCCGACCTCCGAGCCCTGCCGACGGAGTGATCTGTCTCACGAGCTGTCAGGGCCATCGGCCATCCGGTGTCTTGAGGGTGAATCTCTCGAAGCGAAGGAGACGCCGTGGCTGGGAACAGCGATGTGGTGGTGATCGGCGGCGGGTACGCCGGTGTGATGGCGGCCAACCGTCTGCGGCAACGCGACGACGTGACGGTGACCTTGGTAAATCCGCGCCCGATGTTCGTCGAGCGGATCCGCTTGCATCAGTTGGTGGGCGGCTCCGACGACGCGGTCGTCGACTACCGGGCTGTCCTGGGCGGAGACATCCGGTTGGTGGTCGACACCGTGACTCGAATCGATGTGGCCGACCGCCGCGTGATGCTGGCGAGCGGCGGCTCGATCGGTTACGACTATCTGATCTACGCCGTGGGTAGTGGCAGCGCCGAACCGCGCGTCGCCGGAGCGGCGGAGTTCGCTTACCCGATCGCCACCCTGGAGGAGGCACAGCAACTGCGGCCGGTCCTCGGCCGAGCACCTGCAACGGCTTCGGTGACGGTCGTCGGAGCCGGCCCGACCGGCATCGAGACCGCCGCCGAGTTGGCCGAGGATGGCCGAAGAGTGACCCTGGTCTGCGGTGGCGTGCTCGGTCCGTACCTGCATCCTCGGGGTCGACGCGCGGTCGCCCGGCGCCTGACCGAACTCGGCGTTACCGTACTCGACGGCGTCGGCGCGACGGTGACGGCCGTCAATCGGGACACGGTGCGGCTCAGTGACGGGCGCACGCTGCCAAGCACGGTGACCATCTGGACCGCCGGATTCGGCGTGCCGGACCTGGCCGCCAACAGCGGTTTGACCACCGACGCCGAGGGTCGCCTGCTCACCGACGAGACCTTGACGAGCGTGGACGATGTGCGGGTCGTCGCGGCCGGTGATTCGGCGGCACCGTCGGACCTTCCCCTGCGGATGAGCTGCCAGGCCGCCACGAGGATCGGCGCACATGCCGCCGACACGGTACTCAGCCGCATCGCAGGCGAGCAGCCAAGGCCTCTCAACCTGGGGTTCTTCGGGCAGTGCATCAGCCTGGGTCGGCGCGCCGGCCTCTTCCAGTTCGCCTCCAGGGACGACACCGCGAACAGGTTCCACCTCGGCGGCGGACCGGGCGCGAAGCTCAAGGAGTTCGTCTGCCGGCACACGGTCAAGCATCTTGCCAACGAGGCACGTAGACCCGGCTCGCTGACCTGGGTCAGGGATGACAAGCGCCAGGAACTGCTGCGCGCCAGGCACGGTGGCAGCCCGGCCGTCCGCTGAGCCGACGGTCCGGGCCGCGCCCCGGAGACGCCGCCCACCCGCGCAAGGCAAGGAGACACAGCATGAACCTCGCACTTTGGATTGCTGCGGGACTGCTGGCGACAATCGCCCTACTCAGCGGCATCACCAAGACGTTCGTACCCAAGGAGAAGCTGGCGGCTGCGCACAGCGGCGGGGAATGGCTCAACTACGCCAGCGTCGGCTTCGTCAAGACTCTCGGAATCCTCGAACTCCTGGCCGCGATCGGCCTGATCCTGCCCGCAGTGCTCGACATCGCGCCGTACCTGGTGCCGGTGACCGCCATCTGCTGGATACCACTCATGATCGGCGCGGCGATCACCCACGGCCGCCTCGGCCAGTTCAAGCTGGTGATGCTGAACATGGCCTATCTCACGGTCGCCGCCTTCATCGCATGGGGCCGCATCAGCCTTGAGCCCTTCACCACCTGACACGCAGGCCCGACCGATGGCGTCGGCAACGAGGACCACCGCGACGGAAGGGCCACGACATGAACCACGCCACCGACCCGGCGACCGACAGCTTCCTCGCCCACCGGAACCTGCTCTTCACCGTCGCGTACGAGATGCTCGGATCGGCGGCCGACGCCGAAGACGTCCTGCAGGAGACCTGGCTGCGGTGGGTCAGGGTAGCGGCGGAGCACGTCCGCGACCAGCGCGCCTACCTGGTGCGGATCGTCACCCGGCTGTCGCTCAACCGGCTGCGCGCCATGAGGCGACGCAAAGAGGCCTACGTCGGCCCGTGGCTGCCCGACCCACTGCTCACCACGCCGGACGTGGCCGACAACATCGAACTCGCCGAGAGCGTGTCGATGGCTCTGATGATCATCCTCGAGACGCTGTCACCGACCGAACGCGCTGTGTTCGTGCTGCGCGAGGTCTTCGATCTCAGCTACGACGAGATCGCGGCCGCCGTCGGCAAGACCCCCGCAGCCGTACATCAGATTGCGCACCGCGCCCGCCGGCACGTCGACGCCCGCCGCCCGCGCAGGACGGCCTCGCCAAGCGACACCCGGGCGGCTCTGGAGTCGTTCCAGCGGGCGTTCGAAACCGGGGACCTACAGGGCCTGCTTGACGTGCTCGCCCCCGATGTCGTCCTGGTCGGCGACGGTGGCGGCGTCAAGCAGGCCGCGCTGCGGCCGATCATCGGCGCGGAGAAGGTGGTCCGCATGCTCTTCGGTGGTGTGGGCAAGGTCGAAGGCACGCTCACCGGTGAGCCCACCGTGATCAACGGCAGCCCGGCACTCCTCGTACGCCTGAACGGCGACCTGGACGGCATCATGGCGGTTCGGGTCGAGGACGCGCGCATCACCGGCCTCTACTACGTCCGCAACCCCGAGAAGCTGACCCACGTCGAAGCCGAGACCCCGCTCACCCTTCGATGAACATCGCTTGTGGACCGCGACATGCCGACGGCCTTGCCCAAATTATCTTAGTCATTAAGATAATGGCATGGCCATATCGACTGACTTCTCGGTGGCGATCGCCGGCGCCGGCCTCTCCGGCCTCTGCCTCGCCCACTACCTGACCCGCGCCGGCATCGACGTGCACGTCTACGAGCGGGACCCAGGCCCCTTCGTCAGGCGACAGGGCTACCGGATCATTCTCGACCGGTACGGGCTGCAGGCGCTGCGCGAGAGCCTGCCCCGGCCGCTGTACCGCCTGGCGCTGACCACCGGCGACGAGCCCGGCGGGTACCTGCGCTTCACCGACAGTCGGCTGCGGGACGCATTCACCATCACCTTCAAGGACGAGCCGTACGCCACCCGCCAGGTCGACCGGCTGACCCTGCGGTCGATCCTGCAGTCCGGGCTGGACGGCCGCATCCACTACGGCAAGGCCGCCGTGGCGGTGGAGCGCGGCGGCCCGGCCGGGCTGCGGCTGCGGTTCGCCGACGGCGGGGCCGCCGCGGCAACCGTCGTCGTCGGCGCGGACGGCGTGGGCTCGGCGCTGCGCAGGCAGCTCATGCCGGACGCGGACCCGGCGAACACTGCGATGCTGGGCATCTACGGCCGGTCGCCGCTGCGACGCAACGGCGAGAGCGTCATCCCGGACGCGCTGCGCACCAGCGGGGTACTGGCCATCGCCGACCGACCGGGCCGCGCCTTCTTCTTCACCTCCATGCGGTTCGGCGAGCGCCCGCAGGAGGCCTTCGCGCGCCTGGCCCCGGGCAGCTACGCGCCCACCGGCGAGGACTACGTGATGTGGGCGCTGCTGCTCCGGCAGGGGGAGGTGCCCATCGGCGTACGCGGAAACCTGCTGGCACTGTGGCGACTGGCCAGCAGGATGAGTGCGGACTTCCACCCGGTCATCCGGCGGCTGGTCGACACGGCCGAACTGGACGCCACGGTGCTCAACCTCTTCGCCACCGGCCGGCGCCCGCACCGGTGGGCGGTGCCCCGGGCGACGATGATGGGCGACGCCGTGCACGCCATGCCACCGTTCGGCGCTCACGGCGGCAACACCGCGCTCCGCGACGCCGCCCTGCTCGGCCACCGGCTGGTCGAGGCCCGGACGAGCGGCACGTCGGTGGAGGAGGCGATCGCCAGCTACCAGAAGGAGATGGTGCCCTACGCCTTCCGCGCCGTCGACACCGCCGCCAGGCTGATGCGCCGCCTGACCGGGGGCTCCGCCGCACCGCACTGGATGCTCACCCGCGTGTTACCTCGGCTGCACCGGGTCACCGTACCGGAGGCATGATTGCGGGCATGTCCCACGAGCCGGCCCGTGCGTCCGCGATCGCCGACCTCATGCGCGCCGGACGAGAGACCTCGCGGCTTTCCATGGTGTTCCGGTACGCCATCGCGGAGCGGCTCGGCCTCACCGTGAGCGACCTGGAGTGCCTGGACTACCTGGCGGACGTCGCATCCGCCACCGCGGGACAGATCGCCGAGCGGACCAACCTCACCACCGGGGCGGTGACCAGCATGCTCCGCCGACTCCAGCAGGCCGGCTACGTGACGGCCGAGCGCGATCCGGCGGACCGGCGGCGGGTCATCGTCACCCTGCGGCCCGAACGCATGCCCGAGCTGCAACGACCGTACGAGCGGTTCGCCGAGCGGACCGAGCGGCTCATCGAGGGCTACAGCGTCGAGGAGGTCTCGCTGCTGATCCGGCACTATGACCGCGTGCAGGCGATGTACCTCGCCGAGCTGGACCGTCTCCGCGGCGGCGACACCCCGCAGCGGTCCGCCTGAGGCGCCGTTCCCCGTACAACTTGCTCGTCGGGTCGCCATCACAAACGCGCTCTCACGCATAGGGCATCGGTTCCCAATACCGCCCCCTGCCAGCTTATACAGGCTGATTAACTGCAGCTTCCCCCATTTCACCCACAATGACCTGCCGCCTGGGGCTTTGCTGAACATCAGTAAGCGGTGTTTGTCCTGATCGGTCTTCAGTGGACAAGCTCAGCGGGCCAGCCTTGCCCTGTCCATTCAGCTCAGACTCGAAAACTTCCGATACGTGGGAAACCGGACACCTACTCGAATACGAGCAGCTGCCTGACCAGCCCAGATGCTGTTCCGGCTCCGTCGGGTCGCTTCACTGAGATTCACGATCACCAGGCGGGATTGATTCAGCGATGCCGATCCGGGGTAAGGCTCACGCGCGCCGGTTGGCCCCAGCGTTGGTCGGTGTGGCGACCGGAGATGAGTATAGGCGTGGAGATTACGCCCGCGTTGCGCCGACGGTTATCGATCCTAATATGAAAGGGCCGGACGTACAGCCACAGCAGGGGCCCCAGCGGAGGAGGCAGCAGCATGGCGCAGGCCAACCCGCGATTCGACGCATCGCCGATCGGGCTACGGGTTCTCGTCACTCTCGGCCCGGAGGTACTGCGTAAAGGGCTGGAGGCGCTCCTCGGCGAGCTGCACGCGGTCACCGGCGTCCGGGTCGCGTCGACGGTCGGTGAGGCGATGGTGCTCCTCCGGCGGCACCGGCCCGACCTGCTGATCCTGATTGTCGAGGACGATGTCCCGGTCGAACGGTTGGTGATCGCCGCCCGAGGCGTCGGCGTTCGGACCCTGGCGGTTTTGAGCCGAGCCGGTGACGCACTCCGCGATCGGACGGTTCCCCTGGCGGCCGATGGTTTCATCCTGGCCGGTGAGCTCGATCGGCGGTCGCTGAACGACGCCCTGGCCGAGCTGTGGCGAGGTGAGATGCCAATGCCGCTCGCTCTCGGCCGGGTCGCGCTCTCGGCGTTACGCGAGGATCAGCGCCCCGTCGACACTCCGGCGCTGACCCCCCGGGAGGGCGAGACGCTGAAGTTGCTGGCCCGAGGGCTGAGCAACCGTCAGATCGCCGCGACGATGGGGATCACCGAGCACGGCGCGAAGCGGCATGTCTGCCGCATTCTGGCGAAGTTGAACTGCACCAACCGAACGGAGGCGGTTACTACGGCCTATCAGTTGGGCCTGCTGCCCGCCAAGCATTGACTCACCGCATACCGCTCCCCTCCGGGATGCTGTTCTCCATCGCCGCCCAGCCGGGCAACGGTGCCGTCAGCTTCAGCCGCATCTCGTCGTATTCGGCGTCCGGATCTGAGTCGAGCACGATCGCGCCGCCGGCACCGACCTGGAGGATTCCCCGGTGCAGGACTGCGGTCCGGATGACAATGTTGAGGTCCGCCCCGCCGGTCAGACCGAAGAAACCCAGCGCTCCGGAGTAGACACCCCGCGCCCGATCCTCGATCTCACCGAGCAGCCGCATCGTCCGCGGCTTCGGTGCGCCGGTCATCGAGCCACCGGGGAAACAGGCCCGGACGATCCGGGTCGCCGGGACCGACCGCCGGCTACGGCCACGCACCGTGGAGACCAGCTGATGCACGGTCGCGTACGACTCCACCACCATGAACGAGGGCACATGGACGCTGCCGATCTCGCAGACCTGCCCGAGGTCATTGCGGAGCAGGTCGACAATCATCAGATTCTCCGCCCGGGTCTTCGGCGAGTCACGCAGCTCGGCCCGCAGGGCGTGGTCCTGCTCGGGGTCGGTGGCCCGAGGGGCGGTTCCCTTGATCGGCTTGGCCTCGACCACCCCGGTCCGGTCGATCTTGAGAAAGCGCTCCGGCGAGGAGCAGAGGACCTGCGTCTCACCGAGGCGGAGATAGGCGGCGTACGGCGCGGGGTTGTGACGGCGCTGCCGCAGATAGAGCTCGATACCGCATCCGTCGTACGGGGCCCGGAGTTCGTTGGTCAGGCAGATCTCGTAGCTCTCTCCGGCGCGGAGCAGTTCCAGGCAGGTGCGGATGTTCGCCAGGTAGCTCTCGCGGCCCCGGGACAGCCAGCGCTCCACGTTGTACGTCCTTCCCGGTCCCGCTCGCCCGCTGGTCGGTCGGGCCGGGTCCGGCCCCTCCGGTCGGCTGGCCCGTCCACTGCGGCCGTTGACGGCATGACCGACGGGTCCGGTGCGCAGCAGGGCGGCCGTGCTGTCCAGCCAGCCGTCCGCGGCCGCGACCTGGGCGTCGGTGGCGCGGCAGAGGGCCAGCAGCCACATCTCACCGGTCTGATGGTCCAGGGCCACCATCCGGGTCGCGGCCATCCAGACCGCGTCCGGGGTCTCGGCGACGTGTCGGTTCGGTGCGCCGCAGTCGGCCTTCACCTCGTAACCGAAGTAGCCGACGTAGCCGCTCGGCAGGTCGAACGGGAACTCTCCGGTGTCCGGGAGCCGGCGCTCGTCGAGGCGACGCTGCAACACGGTGAAGATGTCCCCCGACTCCACGCCGATCCGGACGCCGGTCGGGTCGAGCACCTCGACCGTGCCGGTGGCGCTGACGTACCGGAGCACCTCCCCGTCCGGTCCGCCCGGGTGCCCCAGAAACGAGAACCGGGACAGGCCGGGGATGACCCGGCTGCTGTCCAGCCAGAAGGCGTACGGCCGATCGCGGGCGATCCGCTGGAAGATCCACTCGGGGTCGACCGTCCCGACCTGCTCGCGCGATGCGGTCTCCAGGGTGGCAGGGCCGGGCAGCCGTCGGTGACGCAGCAGCCAACCACCGGCGTGACCATTACTGTCGCTCGATACCGCGCCCGGTTCGGCGACGTCACCGACCGCCCGCGAACTGTTGGTCGCCGCCTTGCCCACCAACCGGCGGAAGTTCAGCAGCAGCCGGCTGCCGTGCTCGGTGCTCACTGACTCCGGATGGAACTGCACCCCGAACCAGGGGTGGAAGCGGTGCCGCAGTCCCATCACCACCCCGTCCTCGGCCCAGGCGTCGGCAACCAGGTCAGTCGGTAGTGGTTCGGCGACGCAGAGCGAGTGGTAGCGGACCGCCACGAAATTCTGCGGCAGGCCGGTGAAGAGCCCGCCGTCATGCCGTATCTGGCTCAGGTGTCCGTGGCGCGGCCGAGGCGCCGGCCCGACTGCGGCTCCGCAGAGGTGGCCCAGGGCCTGGTGGCCGAGGCACACGCCGAGCACCGGTCGACCGCTGTGGCGGATGACGTCGAGGCAGCGGCCGATGTCCTCAGGCACCTGCGGCCGGCCGGGACCGGGCGAGATGATCACCGCGTCGAACTGCCGCGCGAACTCCGCAGTCAACCGCTGGCTGTCGTTCCGCAGCACCTGCGGCTCTACGCCGTAGGTGCGGGCGATCAGCTGATAGAGGTTGAAGGTGTACGAGTCATAGTTGTCGATCAACAGCGTGCGCACGTCACGCCACCCCTGCCCGCCCGGCGGCGCTCGCTTCCCACCCGTCGGGGTCGGGTGCGGTGCCGGCGTGTTCCCGCTCGGCCCCTCCAGCGTTCTCCTGCTCCCGATCGTTGCCCCGCTCGCGCAGGGCGAAGCGGCGGAGCTTCCCCGTCGGCGTACGGGGCAGGGCGGCGAGGCGGGTGACGCCCCGGGGAACCTTGAACGGCGCCACCCGGCCATCCAACCAGCGAGCGAGGTCGTCCACGGTGGGGGTGGCGGCGCCGGGCACCGGTACGACGAAGGCGTGCAGCCGGGTGGCGCCGGTCTCGTCCGTTCGGGCGGCCACCGCGGCCTCGGCGACCGTCGGGTGCTCCTCGATAAGGTGCTCCACCGGCTGAGGTGCCAGCGTGATCCCGCCGACCATCTCCAGGTCGTCCACCCGGCCGCGCAGGGCGTACGTTCCGTCGCCGTGCCGTACCGCCAGGTCCCGGGTCCGCAGCCAGCCGCCCACCAGGGTGCGGGCGGTCTCCTCCGGCCGGTTCAGGTACCCGGCCATGACCGTCTCCCCGGCGACCCAGAGTTCCCCCTCGACCTCGTCGGGTACCGGCACCCCGTCGCTGTCGAGCAGCCGAAGGGAATAGCCCGGGACCGGGCGTCCGACGGTCCCGGCCCGGTGCTCCTCCACGGTGTTCGCGCAGAAGGCGTGCCCGGCTTCGGTGGAGCCGACCTGATCTAGCAGCGGCACGCCGAGCAGTTCCTCGGCCCGCGCCGCGAGCTCCGGTCGCAACGCCTCGCCGGCGGACACCGCGGCTCGGACACTGCCGAAGGCGGATCGGTCATTGGCCGCCACGAGATGTGCGTACGACGTGGGCACCCCGTAGAGCAGGGTGACCCGATGCTCGGCAGCGAGTTCCGCGACCGCCGCGGGGGTCGGTCGCTCCGGCAGCAGCACCGCCGACGATCCGGAGAAGAGGGGGAAGACGAAGGCGTTACCGAAGCCGTAGGCGAAGTGCAGCTTCGAGATCGAGAGGGTCACGTCGTCGGCGCTGCTGCGCACCACCCCGAGCCCGACATACCGGTAGTACGCCTCCGGGTCGGCGTGCCGATGGACAGCTCCCTTCGGGGCACCGGTGGTGCCGGAGGTGTACTGCACATACAGGGGATCGGTCCCGGCCACCTGAACCGCAGGGACGCGACTCACCCGACCGGCCCGGTGGAGCAGCTCAGTCGGGGAGAGCGTACGGACGGTGAACCGGTCCGCCAGCGTCTCGGGGCAGAGCACGAGAACCGGAGCGCAGTCGGCGACCAGCGCCGTGTGCTCCGGAGCGGCCAGCGCCGGGTTGACCAGGACAGCGACCGCCCCGGCCCGAGCCACGGCCAGGAACGAGACCACCCAGGCGGCGCTGTCCGGCAGTGCCAGGAGCACCCGGTCGCCCGGTCTGATCCCTTCGGTCACCAGTACCCGCGCGGCCCGGCCGGCCAGATCGTGGATCGCTCCGTGTGACCAGGTCCGGCCCGGTTCGCGGACGGCCGGGCGCTGGGCCCAGCCGCGTTCCGCGCAGCGCCGTTCCAGGGTGGCCGCGAGATTCATGGCGAGAGCCCTTTCTACTGCTGGCAGGCACGGGAGTTCCGGTGAATGCCGGCGGGCGCAAAAATCCAGGAAGAAATGAATTCGATCTCGACCGTAGATTGCCCCAGATGTGGGCAGCAAGTGTCTGATGCGATACCTCAGGCGGCTCAGACATTTTTTTATCCGCCACCGGATGTAGGCTCCCGGGAAGTATGCTATGTGCCGGCATCGCTGCTGTTCAGAGCGGCGCCGGTGGACGGCGGCGAGGCGGGCGACGCTCGGAAAGTTAGGTGTTCCTAGGTACCCGTCCGGGCACCTCGCGTAGTAGCAGACAGGCGTTCCCCGGTCACTTGTCGAGTTGAGCGGACACCGATCCCGTGGCACCGTGAGCCGGGTGTCGTACAGATACCGCGAGGTCAATTTCAGCGAATACGCAATCGAGCTGCACGGTGTGCATTACGACGCGCGGGAGATCGAAGCTTCGGTGCGTGAGTGTGTGGCCGCCGCCGGAAACGTTTGCGCCATCCAGCCGGAGTACGGCGGGGAGCTGACGCTGATCCTGGAAACGGCTGGCACCAGCGGACCGGAGCTGGCACGCCGAGTCATGGGTGCCGTGGTGGATCGGCATGGACTGGCCCCGGGCACCGTCTGCCTGGTCCCCGGTGGGGAGTTGAACGGTTCGGACCGACCGGACGGCACGAGCGGCGGCACCGCTCCGTGGCGGCACGAGGTGCTGCGGCGGCTCCGGGCCGGCGAGCTCACTGTGGAGTACCGGTACGAGGCTCGGCCCGGCGGCGACCGATCCGCCACGACCAGCGCCGACGAGCCGTCAGCGCCAGCCGTGGCCGGTGGCAGACCGGTCTCGGGCACCTCCCCGACGAAGGCCGGTCCCGGCCTGACCGCCGAGGTGATGCGTACCGACGTGGCCCGCCTGCTCGGGGTCGAACCGACCGACATCGACCCGGACGTCGACCTGGTGGAGCTCGGGCTCGACTCGCTGCGCACGATGCAGCTGGTGAACCAGTGGCGGCGGAGCGGCACCGAGCTGACCTTCGCGGAGTTGGTCGCGGAGCCGGTGCTGAACCGGTGGTGGGAGCTGCTCACGGCTGCCGGGACCGGAGCCGGGACCGGACCGGCCGAGCCGGCGGACGGCGACCCGATCGACGAGACCGAGCCGTTCCCCTTGACCCCGGTGCAGCACGCCTACTGGATCGGCCGCCGGGACGACCAGGTCCTCGGCGGAGTCGGCTGCCACTTCTACGTCGAGTTCGACGGTGGCGGAGCCGACGGCACCGCGCCGCTCGACCCGGACCGGCTGGCGGAAGCGGTCCGTGCCCTGCTGCGGCGGCACGACCTGCTGCGGGCCCGGTTCCTCGATGACGGCACCCAGCAGATCCAGCCCGAACCGACCTGGCCCGGTCTGGTGGTGCACGACCTGCGTACCGTCGGTGCGGCCGAGGTCAACGCGGAGCTGGCCGCGGAGCGGGACCGGCTGGCGCACCGGCGACTGGCCGTCGAGCTGGGCGAGGTATTCGACCTGCGTCTCAGCCTGTTGCCCGGCGGACGCCACCGGCTGCATCTGAACTTCGATCTGCTCGTCGCCGACGTCCTCAGTATCCAGATCATCCTGGCGGACCTGACCCGCCTCTACCTTGCGGGCGCGCAGGCGGATCTGCCGCCGCTGCCGTACGGCTTCCCGACGTACCTGGCCCAACAGGAGAGCCGCCGCCGGCAGGCTCGCGGGCGGGACCGGGAGTACTGGCAGGCGCGCCTGCCCGACCTGCCGGGCGGTCCGCAGCTACCGCTCGCCGTCGAGCCGGCGCTCGTCGAGACGACCCGGTTCCAGCGGCGCGACCACCTGCTGGAACCGGCCGTGCGGGGGCGGCTGGAGCACCTGGCCCGGCAGCACGGCGTCACCCTGCCGATGGTGCTCGCCACCGCCTACGCCGAGGTACTCGGTGCCTGGAGCACCGAGCAGCGGTTTCTGCTCAATCTGCCGCTCTTCGACCGGGAGGTCGTCGACCCCCACGTGGCGTGGATCGTCGCCGACTTCACCAATCTGCTTCCGATGGATGTCGACCTTCGCGAGCCCAGCTCCTTCAGGCAGCGGGTGCGCGGGCTGCAGGAGCAGCTCCGAGCCGGGATCGGGCACAGCGCGTACACCGGGGTCGAGGTACTCCGGGACCTCACGCGCACCCGACCGGGCGACCGCTCTCCGGCACCGGTGGTCTTCACCAGCGCGATCGGCATGGGCGACCTGGTGGGCGAGGAGGTCCAGCGGACCTTCGGCCGGCTCGGATGGATGCTGTCGCAGACTCCGCAGGCCTGGCTCGACCACCAGGTGACCGAGCGCGACGGCGGCCTGTACCTGGTGTGGGACGCCGTGGCGGAGCTCTTCCCGCCCGGCGTACTGGACGACATGTTCGCCGGTTACCTGCGGTTGCTGAACTGGCTGGCCCGAGGCGAGTGGGACGAACCGTCCCCCGCGCTCCTCCCTGCGGCACAGTCCGCCGTGCGCGACACGGCGAACGCCACCGAAGGGAGGCAGCCGGACCGCCCGATGCACGCCGACTTCTTCGACCGGGCAGCGGCCGATCCGGGTCGTACCGCGCTGATCGCGGCAGACCACGTCGTCAGCTACGGCGAACTGGCCGACCGCTCGCTGCGGATCGCCGCTGCCCTGCGTGACCGGGGCATCGGGCGAGGCGACGTGGTGGGGGTGACCCTGCCGAAGAGCCCGGAGCAGATCGCGGCGGTGTTCGGCGTACTGGCCGCCGGGGCGGCGTACCTGCCGGCCGGACTGGAGCAACCGCCGGCCCGCCGGGCCCGGATGCTGCGTCGGGCGGCGGTACGGGTGGTGCTCACCGATGGCGACGCCGTCGGCTGGCCGGACGAGGTCGAGCCGGTGCCGGTCGCGACGACGGCGGCCCGGGAACCCCTCGCCGGCTGCGTCCCGGTACCGGTGACCGACCCGGCGTACGTGATCTTCACCTCCGGCTCGACCGGAGAGCCCAAGGGGGTGGAGATCACCCACATCGCGGCGCGAAACACCATCGACGATGTCAACGAGCGGTTCGCCGTGGACCGGAGCGACCGGGTGCTCGCCGTCTCGGCACTCGACTTCGACCTGTCGGTGTACGACATCTTCGGACTGCTCTCGGTCGGCGGGGCGCTGGTGCTGGTGGAGGAGGGTGAACGGCGGGACGCGTACCGCTGGGCCGAGCTCTGCCGCACCCACCGGGTGACGGTCTGGAACACCGTCCCAGCGCTGCTGGACATGCTGCTGCTCGCCGCCAGCGACCCCGATCGGCCGGCTCGGACGTTGCCGGAGCTACGCCTGGTGCTCGTCTCGGGCGACTGGATCGGCCTCGACCTGCCGGGACGCGCCGTCACGGCTACCGGTGGCTGCCGGTTCGTCGCCCTCGGCGGCGCCACCGAGGCGGCGATCTGGTCGAACCACATCGAGGTGGCCGAGGTGCCCGCCCACTGGCCGAGCGTTCCCTACGGCCGTCCGCTGCGGAACCAGCGGTACCGGGTCGTCGACGAGCAGGGCCGGGACCGACCCGACTGGGTCCCCGGCGAGCTGTGGATCGGCGGCCTGGGGGTCGCCACCGGCTACCGGGGGGACCCGGAGGCGACCGAGCGCTCCTTCGTGACCGTCGCCGGCACCCGCTGGTACCGCACCGGCGACCTGGGCCGGTACTGGCCCGACGGCACCCTCGAGTTCCTCGGCCGAACCGATCACCAGGTGAAGGTCCGTGGGCACCGGATCGAGCTGGGCGAGGTCGAGGCCGCGCTGCTGGCCCACCCGGCGGTTGCCGCAGCCGTGGTGCTGGCGGTCGGCCAGCCAACCCGCCTGGCCGCGACGATCGTCCCGCGGCCGAAGGCCGCAGCGGGCGATGTCGAGGAGGATTGGTCGTGCGCGGGCGGCGCGGGTACGGACGAACTGCTCGCCTTCCTCCGCGAACGGCTCCCCACCCACTCGGTCCCGGCCAGCATCACCAGCGTCCCCGAACTGCCGCTGACCAGCAATGGAAAGGTGGACCGCCGGGCCCTCGCGGGCCTCCTCGAGGATGCCACGGCACCGGCACCGGTGGAGCCGCCGCGGGGTGGAATCGAGGAGGCGGTAGCCGAGCTCTGGGCGGAACTGCTCGGTACGGCCGCCGTGGGCCGGTGGGACAACTTCTTCTCACTCGGTGGGGACAGCCTGCTCGCCACCCGGATGATCTCCAGGCTGAACGCTGCGGGCTTCGCCGGTGCCGAACTCGGCCGGCTCTTCCACACCGCCGAGTTGGCCAGCTTCGCCGCCGGCCTCCGGCACGGCGGCCCGGAACGGCCGACGCCGACGTTGCGGCCCGATCCGGAGCACCGGTACGACCCCTTCCCACCGACCGACGTACAGCGGGCCTACTGGATCGGTCGGACGGACACCTTCGCGTTGGGTGGTGTCGGCTGCCACTTCTACACCGAGTACGACGGTGCGGGGATCGACCTGGAGCGGCTCACCGACGCCTGGAACCGGGTCATCGAGCGGCACGACATGCTCCGGGCGGTCTTCCTGCCCAGCGGCGAGCAGCAGGTTCTCGCCAGCGTGCCGCGGTTCGAGATCCCGGTCGTCGAGGTCGGGTCCGGCGACGCCGAGGAGGTGCTCGCGCAGCAGCGGAACGCGATGTCGCACCAGGTCCTCGACGCCTGCCGCTGGCCGCTGTTCGATGTCCGGGCGGTGCGCTACGGCGACCGGACCCGGCTCGCGGTGAGCATCGACAGCATCCTCATCGATGCGCTCAGCGCGATGATCCTGATGCGCGAGGTGGACACCTTCTACCGCCGGCCCGACGCCGAGCTACCCCCGGTCGGCGTCTCGTTCCGGGACTATCTGCTCGGCGCGGGACCGGACGAGGCCAGCCGGGCCGAGTCCGAGTCGTACTGGTCGCGCCGGGTCGACGACCTGCCCGAAGGACCGGCCCTGCCGCTGGCCCGGGACCCCGCCACCGTCCAGCGACCCCGCTTCCTGCGGCGGGAGCAGCAGCTCCCGGAGCCGCAGTGGCGCCGGCTGCGGGAGCTGGCTCAGCGGTACGGGCTGACCGGCTCGACCCTCCTGGCCACCGCCTTCGCCGAGGTGCTCGGCGCCTGGAGCGCCCGGGGAGACCTCACCGTCAACGTGACCCTCTTCGACCGTCGGGACGTGCACCCCGACATCGATGCCGTCCTTGGTGACTTCACCTCGTTGCTGCTCGTGGGTTACCAACCCGAACCGGGCGAGAGCTGGCTCGACGCCGCCCGCCGGATGCAGCGGAGGATGGGCGAGGATCTGGCGCACAGCGATGTCTCGGCGGTGTGGGTGATGCGGGAGCTGGCCCGGCGCCGGGGCAACCTCGACGTCAGCATGCCGGTGGTCTTCACCAGCACGCTCGGGGTCACCGACGATGTCGTCGTCGAGCCCTCGTTCGCCGAACGGGTCTGGGGGATCTCGCAGACGCCGCAGGTCTGGCTGGACCACCAGGTGGTGGAGCGGGCCGCCGGCCTGCTGCTGGTCTGGGACGCCGTCGAGGAGCTGTTCCCGGCGGGCGTACTGGACGCGATGTTCTCGGCGTACATGCGGCTGCTGGAATGGCTGGCCGAGGGCACCTGGGAGGAGCCGGTGCCGGCGCTGCTTCCGCCCGAGCAGCGAATCGTCCGGGCCGACGTGAACGCAACAGATGGACCGGTGCCCGACGGGTTGCTGCACACCGGGTTCTTCCGGCGCGCCGCCGAGGCCCCGGAACGGGTTGCGGTGCTCAGCGATGGCGGTGAGCTCACCTACGGTGAGTTGGCCGGCCAGGCGCTGCGGGTGGCCGGTGCGCTGCTCGGGCACGGCGTCCGCCCCGGTGACCTGGTCGGGGTCACGCTGCCCAAGGGGCCGGAGCAGGTGGTCGCGGTCCTCGGAGTGCTGGCCGCCGGGGCGGCGTACGTGCCCTGCGGCGTGGAGCAGCCGCCCCTGCGTCGGGATCGGATGTTCGCCAACGCCGGGGTGCGCCTGGTCCTCACCGACGCCGCCCCCCGGGACTGGCCGGAGACGGTACGGACGGTTCCGCTCACCGACGCGGTCCGGGCCACCGCGACGGCCGAGCCGGTGCCGCTGGACCCGGGCTGCCTGGCATACGTGATCTTCACCTCCGGCTCGACCGGCGAACCGAAGGGTGTCGAACTCACCCACTCCGCGGCCGGGAACACCGTCAACGACGTCAATGAGCGGTTCGGGGTACGGGAGACGGATCGGGTCCTCGCCGTCTCGGCGCTCGACTTCGACCTGTCGGTGTACGACATCTTCGGGCCACTCGCCGCCGGTGGTGCCGTGGTGCTCCCCGCCGAGAGCGAGCGGCGGGAACCCCAGGCCTGGCTGCGACTGTGCCGCGAACACCGGGTGACCCTGTGGAACAGCGTCCCGGCGCTGCTGGACATGCTGTTGGTGGCGCTGTCCGACGACGACCAGGCCCCGGGCCTGCGGCTGGTGCTGGTCTCCGGCGACTGGGTGGGGGTGGACCTGCCGGGCCGGGTGGCGATGGCGTTCGACAGGTGCCGGTTCGTGGCGCTCGGCGGAGCCACCGAGGCCGCCATCTGGTCCAACGCCGTCGAGGTGACCGAGGTGCCAGAGTCATGGACCGCCGTCCCGTACGGCCTGCCGCTGCGGAACCAGCGGTACCGGGTGGTGGACGACCGGGGCCGCGACTGCCCCGACTGGGTCGCCGGAGAGCTGTGGATCGGGGGCGCCGGAGTGGCCGCCGGGTACCGCAACGACCCGGAACGCACCCGGGAACGTTTCGTCGACTACGCCGGGGAGCGCTGGTACCGCACCGGGGACTTGGGCCGCTACTGGCCCGACGGCACGCTGGAGTTCCTCGGTCGGACCGACCAGCAGGTGAAGATCCGTGGGCACCGGATCGAGCTGGGCGAGGTGACCGCGGCGCTGGCCGCCTACCCCACCCTGAGCGCGGCCGCCGCCGTCGCGGTCGGCCGGCCGCCCCGGCTGGTCGCCTTCGGCGTCCCCGAAGCCGGCTGCGGCGACGAGGACCTTGCCGGACTGGAGGAGTTCGTCGCCGCCCGGCTGCCGAGCTACGCGGTGCCGGGCGTGTGCCTCCTCCTGGACGAACTGCCGCTGACGGCCAACGGCAAGGTCGACCGGTCCGCCCTGGAGAAGCTGGCCGAGGAGGACGGTGCCCCGGTCGAGCCCGGCGAGCCGCCTCGGGGCCCGGTCGAGGAGGCAGTCGCGGAGATCTGGGCCCGGCTGCTGGACCTGCCCGGCGTGGGCCGGGAGGAGAACTTCATCGCTCTCGGCGGGGACAGTCAACTCGCCGCCCGGCTCGCCACGGCGCTGCGGGAGCGGTTCGGGGTGGACATCTCGTTGCGGCAGCTCTTCGCCGCTCCCACCGTCGCCGGGACGGCACGGCTGATCGACGGTTTCGAGGAAGGCGCGCTATGACCCGCTCGACGACCACACTGACGCCCGCCGAGCTGATCGCCGACCTGCGCGATCTCGGCATGCAGCTCTGGGCGGACGACGGCCAGCTCCGGTTCCGGGCGCCCAAGGGGGTACTCACCCCGGAGCGTCGGGAACTGCTCACCGCCAACCGGGAGGCGGTGCTGGCGTGCCTGGACGCGGAGACCGCCACCGTGACACCCGATCCGGAGCACCAGCACGAGCCGTTTCCGCTGACCGACGTGCAGTTGGCGTACCTGCTCGGCCGGCGGGACGCCTTCGACTACGGCGACGTGCCCTGCCAGGTCTACGCGGAGATCGAGTATCCGTCGCTCGATGCGGAGCGGCTGGAGGAGGCGTGGAACCTGCTGGTGCGCCGCCACGGCATGCTGCGCGCCGGCTTCGACCTCGACGGACACCAGCAGGTACGGCCGGAGGTGCCCCGGTACCGGATCATGGTGACCGACCTGCGGGGAGCCGCCGCGGAAGAGCTACGCTCCGCCCTCCGCGCCACCCGGGACGAGCTGGACCACCGGGCGTACGACCCGCGACAGTGGCCGCTCTTCGAGCTGCGACTGACCCGCACCGACGACGGGACCATCCTGCACGTCTCGGTGGACTTCCTGATCGCCGACTACCTGAGCATCCAGGTGCTCCTCGACGAGCTGCACCAGGCGTACGACGGGGTGGAGCTGCCAGAGCTGGAGATCACGTTCCGGGACTACCTGCTCGCCGAACGCGGCAACCGGGAGGGGAGCCGGTACGAGCGGGACCGGGCGTACTGGATGGACCGTCTGCCCCAGCTACCGGGGGCACCGGAGCTGCCGCTCCGCCAGAGCGGCGACGCCGATCATGCCCGCCGCCCGGATCAGCGGCGACCTGGCCGGTTCCGCCGGCTGGCCACCACCCTTCCAGCCCAGCACTGGACGGTGCTCCAGCGGGCGGCCCGGGAGCAGCGGCTCACGCCCTCGACCGCGGTACTCGCGGCGGTGGCCGAGGTGATCGGCCGGTGGAGCCGCAACCCCCGGTTCTGTCTCAACCTGACCCTGCTCAACCGGGAGCCGGTGCATCCGCAGATCGGGCAGGTGGTCGGTGACTTCACCACGGTCAGCCTCCTGGCGGTGGAGACGATGCCGGAGCTCGGCTTCGCCGAGCGGGCCCGTGCGGTGCAGGACCGGCTCTGGGCGGACATGGACCATCGCCAGTTCAGTGGCGTGTCGGTGATGCGGGAACTGGCCCGCGAACGCGGCCGGTCGGCGGCGCTGATGCCGGTCGTCTTCACCAGTACCCTCGGGCTGGGCGAGGAGTCCGAGCCGGAGCCCGCCGCCGGGTTGAGCGGCACCGTCGGCTACGGCCGCAGCCAGACACCGCAGGTCTGGATCGACGCCCAGGCCATGGTCGATCGGGGTGCGCTGACCGTTCGCTGGGACGTCCGGGAGGGGATCTTCCCCGACGGCGTGGTCGACGACATGTTCGGCGAGCTTTCCGCGTTGCTGCACCGGCTCGCCACCGAACCGGGGGCCTGGCAGCTGCCGTCCCCGATCGACATCCCGCCCGCACAGCATCGGGCCAGGGCCGCCGCCAACGACACCGCCGGCCCACTGCCCGAAGGGCTGCTGACCGACGACGTGGTCGCGGCCGCTCTGCGGTACCCGGACCGGGTCGCCGTGACCGGATCCCGCGGCGACATGACCTACCGGGAGCTGCTCGGCCGGGCCTCGGGAGTGGCCGCCGCGCTGCGGTCCGACGGCTGCCAGCCGGGGGAGATCGTGGCCTTGGCGATGGAGAAGGGCTGGGAGCAGGTGGTAGGGGTGCTCGGCGTGCTTCTCGCCGACGCCGCCTACCTGCCGCTGGATGCCGCTCAGCCGCCGGCCCGCCGGGACCGGATCCTGGCTGACGCCGGAGTTCGGCGGGTGCTGGGCCAGTCCTGGTCGCCGACGCCGCCTCCCGCGGGCACGCTCTTCGTTGACACCCTGGATGTCTCTGCCGGCACCGGCCCGGCTGACATCCCGAGTCCCGGCCGCGGGCCGGACGACCTGGCTTACGTGATCTACACATCCGGCTCCACCGGTACGCCGAAGGGTGTGATGATCTCGCACCGTGCGGCGTTGAACACGATCCACGATGTCAACCGCCGTTTCGACGTAACCGCCGACGACCGGGTGCTCGCCCTCGCGGGGCTCGGCTTCGACCTCTCGGTGTACGACCTGTTCGGGCTCCTCGGCCTCGGCGGACAGCTGGTGCTGCCGGCGGCCGACCGCCGGGGCGACCCGGCACACTGGGCGGAGCTGCTCGCCGAACACCGGGTGACCGTCTGGAACTCGGTACCCGCACAGCTGCAGCTACTCGCCGACTACCTGGCTGTGGAACCTCGGGCGGATCTCGACGCGTTGCGGCTCGCCCTGCTCAGCGGGGACTGGATCCCGGTCGGCCTCCCCGACCGGGTCCGGGAGCTGCTGCCCGGCCTGCGCATGGTCAGCCTGGGCGGTGCGACCGAGGCGGCGATCTGGTCGATCTTCCACCCGATCGACGAGGTGGACCCGGCCTGGCCGAGCATCCCGTACGGCCGGCCCCTGACCAACCAGAGCTTCCATGTCCTGGACCGTTGGCAGCGTCCCAGCCCGGACCACGTCCCGGGGGAGCTGCACATCGGCGGGGCAGGACTGGCCCTGGGCTACCTCGGCGACCCGGAGCGGACCGCCGAGCGGTTCGTGGACCATCCGCAACACGGCCGGCTCTACCGTACGGGGGATGTCGGGACCTACCACCCCGACGGGACACTGGAGTTCCTGGGTCGACAGGACCGCCAGGTCAAGATCCGGGGACACCGGATCGAGCTGGCCGAGGTCGAGGCGGCGCTGGCCACCGCTGACGGGGTCGCGGCGGCGCATGTGCTGGTGGACGGTGCGGATGCGATGCGTCGACGGCTCGTCGCCTTCGTACAGACCGCAGCCGGAGTGGCGGACCGTCCGGACGACGAGCGGCACCGCCTGCTCGCCGCCGCCACCACCGCCGGCGAGGCGACCACCGACGCCGTCGACGCGGCCGAGTTGGCCGAGTTCATGCGACGGCTGGACCGGGCCGGTCTGCTCGGGATGCTGCACGCGCTGGCGGAGCAGGGCCTCTTCCGCTCGCCGGAGGAGACGCACGACACGGCGGAGATCCTCGACCGGACCGAGACCGCTCCCCGGCACCACCGGCTGGTCCGGCGCTGGCTCAACGCCCTGGTCCGGGCCGGTTTGCTTACCGAACGCGACGGCCGGTATGCCGCTTGCCGCCGGATCGACGCAGGCGATCTGTCGGACGCCTGGGCGGCCGTGGACGAGCTGCAGCGGGAGGACCAGTATCCGGCGAAGCTGATCGACTACTTCCGGACCAGCACCGAGTCGCTGCCGCGACTGCTGCGCGACGAGCTGGACCCGCTGCCGCTGCTCTTCCCCGAAGGACGGCTGGACATCTCCTACGCCGCCTACCGGGACAACGTCATCAGCCGATACGTCAACCACGCGGTCGTGGGCCTGCTCCGCGAGCTGACCGAGACCCGACCGAAGACGCTGCGGGTGCTCGAGGTCGGTGCCGGTGTCGGCGGCACCAGCACCGTGCTGATCCCGGCCCTCGCCGACGCAGATGTGGACTACCTCTTCACCGACGTGTCCCAGTTCTTCCTCACCGAGGCGCAGCAGCGCTTCGGTGACCGGGCGTCGTACGGGCTGCTGGACATCAACACCGACCCGAGGGCGCAGGGTTATCTGCCGAACAGCTTCGACGTCGTGCTCTGCGCCAACGTTCTGCACAACTCGCGGGATGCCGCGGTGGTCCTGGGCCGGCTCCGTGATCTGCTCGCTCCCGGTGGGTGGCTGGTCTTCATCGAGACCACCCGGGAGAACGTGCAGATCATGACGTCGATGGAGTTCATGATGCCGGAGAAGGATCCGGCCAAGTGGGACTACGACGACCTGCGGCGCGGCCGGGACCAGACCTTCCTGGACGTGGCGCAGTGGCGGGGACTGCTCACCGACGCCGGCGCGGACGTACTGCTCGACCTGCCCGGTGCCGGCGGCGTGACCGAACCGCTCGGCCAGCACGTCTTCGCCGCCCGGTTCAAGGCGGACCGCGCCGACGTCCGACCGGTCGACCTGCTGCGCCACTGCGCCCAGCGGGTACCCGAATACATGCTCCCGGCCCAGGTGCAGATCGTTGACGCGCTGCCGCTGACCGGCAACGGCAAGATCGACCAGGCGGCACTGGCCGGCTGGATCGTCCGGGACGGCGATACCGCCCAGCCGGTGGACGCCGCCCCTGCCGACGAGTTGGAACAGCGGATCGCCACGGTCTGGGCGGACCTGCTCCAGGTGCGCCGGGTCGGCCGGGAGCAGGACTTCTATCAACTGGGCGGGGACTCATTGCTGACCGCGCGGCTGGCCGGCCGGCTCCGGGAGGAGGTGCCCGAGGCAGGCGGAGTTCCGTACGACACCCTGCTTCGGGTGGTCCTCAACCGGCCCACGGTGGCCGCGCTCGCGGAGCACCTGCGGGCCGGTCAACATCCGGTCGATCCGAGCGCCCCGGCGGAGCGGCGCTCTCCCCTGCTGCCGTTGGTCGACGCCCCCGGTGACGCGGTGCGGGTACTGGTGCACGACGGGGTCGGGACGCTGGCCGCGTACCGGAGCCTGGTGCCCATGCTGGACGGCTCCGGCCCGGTGGTCGGCCTGGCGGTGACCGGCGACGACCAGTACCAGGCCGAGGACCCGGTCGGGCTGGTCGAGCGCCGGGCCAGCGACTACACCCGCCGGCTGGTCGAGACCGGTGCCGTCCGGTTCCACGTCGTCGGCTACTGCATGGGCGGTCTGCTCGCTCTGGAGGTCGCTCGGCAGCTCACTGAGTCCGGTGCCACGGTGGCCAGCCTCACCATCATCAGCAGCTACAGCCTGCCGCACACGATCGAGGACGAGCTGGTGCTGGAGTACGTCTTCGCCCGACTGCTCGACCTCGACACCGAGGCGTTGGGCTACCCGGATGACGAGGCGACCGCGCGTGCCTTCCAGGAGGTCCTGGCGCGCACCCCCGGCCGGGTCCCGAGCGGGGCGCTGGACGGGCTGACCGACGACCCGGCGTTGACCGGGGCCGCGGCGAAGTTCGCGGCGCTGCGGCAGACGCCTCAGCAGAGCCGACTCGCCGCCGTGGAGAAGCTGTTGGCCGGTCAGGCCGCGGAAGCGGCCGGCCCGGTGGAGCTGGGCGGCCTCTACGACCTCTACCGGCACAGCATGCGCGCGGTGACCCGGCACGAGGCCACCCCGTACGCCGGGGACATCACGTTTCTGCGGGAGCGGGACGAGACCGGATTCCTGCCCTGGCTGCGGCAAGACATGACCGACTACTGGCGGGAGGTCTGTCTGGGCGACCTCTCCGTGGTGGATGTCCCCGGCGACCACTTCTCCTGCCTGCGGCCACCGCACGTCCAACGGGTCGCCGACGTACTGTCCGAGGTACACCGGGGGGCGCGGTGACGATCCCGGTGGTCGGCGTGCTCGGCTGCTACGGGGCGGTCGGGTCGGCGGTGGTCGAGTTGCTGGCGGCGGCGGATGTCCGGCTGCGCCTCGGCGGGCGGCGGCCCGGGCCGCTGGCCGAGGTTGCCCGGGAGGCCGGCATACCTCGGGAGGCCACCGCACGTGTGGACGCCGCCGACCGGTACCGCCTCAGCGAGTTCGCCGCCGGGTGCGCCGTCGTCGTCGACTGCACCGGTCCGGCGTACCGGGCCGAGGCCGGCGTGGTGCGGGCGGCGGTGGCCGCCGGGGCAGACTACGTCGGGGTGGCCGGCGAGCACCGGTACGCCGACCTGCCTGCCGGCCGCCGGGTGGTGGTGGGTGCGGGGATGACGCCCGGGTTGACCTTCGTGCTGCCCCGGGCGCTGGCCGCTGCGGGGTTCGACCGGTTCGACCGGCTGACCGCTTACACCGGCGGGCGGGACCGTTTCACTCCGGGCGCCGCACGGGACTACGTGGCGGGGATGGTCGAGGGCGACGGTCGGTCGCTGGCCGCGTGGCTCGGCGGCCGCCGGGTGCCGGGGGCGTTGACGCCGCTGGACCGGGTCGAGCTGCCGTACTTCCCGGGGCGGGTCACCGCGCATCCGTTCCTCAGTACCGAGGCCGAGCGGCTGGCGGCCACGATCGGGCTCGCCGAGGTGCGCTGGTACCACGTCTTCGACGGGGAGCAGGCGCTGCGGGCGCTGAGCACCGTGGATCCCGCTGAGATCGAGCCGGCGGCTGACCGGCTGGTGCGGGCGGCCGAGTTGGAAACCTTCGGCAGATCGACGTACCAGCTCATCGTCCTGCAACTCGACGGTGCCGCGCAGGGCCGCCCGGTGACGCGGACCCTGGCGCTGCGGGCGGCGGACAGCTACCGGCTGACCGCGGAGGCGGCGGCGCTCGCCGCCCGGGCGGTGCTCGCCGGTCAGGTGCCGCCGGGTTCGCACCACGCGGGCGAGGTGCTCGATCCGGTCCGGGTGATGGAGCGGTTGGCGGTCGCGCCGAGCGTCCGCCAGCTGGAGTTGGTCGATCGGCCGGCGGCGGTCGAGGAGGGTGCGCTGTGACCGGGAACGTGGTGGTCTGCGGGACCGGCTTCGGCCGGGTCTATCTGCGCGCCCTCGAACGTGCCGAGCCGTCGCTGCGGTTGGCCGGTGTACTGGCCCGTGGCAGCACCCGCTCGGTGGCCTGCGCCCAGCGCGCCGGGGTGCCGCTCTACACCGATGTGGACGATCTTCCCTCGGAGATCGACTTCGCGGTGGTCGCAGTCTACGCCGGGGTGAACGGCGGTGCCGGCACCGAACTCGCACAGCGGCTGATGGGACGCGGCATCCATGTCCTTCAGGAAGGGCCGCTGCATCAGGACGAGCTGACCGACGCACTTCGTACCGCCCGGCGGGCCGGGGTGATGTACCAGGTCAGCACCCATTACGTGGAGGTGGAGCCGGTCCGCCGGTTCATCGCCGTGACCCGGGCGCTCGCCGCCCAGCAGCCGTTGCTCCATCTCGACGCGACCTGCGGGCTCCAGGTCTTCTATCACCTGTTCGACATCCTCCGGCTGATGCTCGGCGGGCTTCGTCCGTGGTCGTTCGCGGAGACCGTGCCGTCCGTCGGCGGGTTCGCCACCCTGGTCGGGGAGGTGCACGGGGTGCCGGTGACGCTACGGGTGCAGAACCAGTTACACCTGAGTGACCCGGACAACCACGCCCACCTGCTGCACCGGATCAATGTCTACGCCTCGGGCGGAAACCTGACCCTCGTGAACACCCACGGCCCGCTCATCTGGAGCCCTCGTCCGCACTTTCCGGAACAGGGCAAGGCCGTCAGCCGGCTGGACGAGAGTCCGGGTGAGCACCTGGACTACCCCAGTGCCAGCCCACTCGGCCCGGCCGAGGCGCCCAGCTATCGGAGCGTCGTGGGGGAGCTGTGGCCGGCGGCTGCCGGCCGGGCGTTGGCCGGGTTGCACCGCGCGGCCCGGGAAGGCGCCGACCCGCTCACGGCCGGGCAGTCCCAACTCGCCGTCGCCGGAGTCTGGCGGGACGCGAGCCGCCGTCTCGGTCCGCCGGAGTCACTCGACGGGCCCGCACCCCGACCGCTGTCGGTGAAGGAGGTCGAAGTCCCGTGATGATCACAAGTGGTCAACGCTGGCTGCGCCGGCTCACCACCGCGGACGCACCGGGCGGGCGGCCGCGGGTACGGCTGGTGGCGCTTCCCCATGCCGGCGGGGCCGCGAGCTTCTACCATGGATGGGCACGGCTGCTGCCGAGGGATGTGGAGCTCATGGCGGTCCAATACCCGGGCCGGCAGGACCGCGTTGACGAGCCGTGCGCGGTGACCATGCCGGAGTTGGCCGACCCGATCGCGGCTGCCCTTGCTTCGATGGCCGGGCCGACCATGGCCGTCTTCGGACACAGCATGGGGGCGGCGGTCGCCGTCGAGGTCACGCGACGGCTGGAGGAGCGAATCGGGCAGCCCCTGCTGCGGCTCTTCGTGTCCGGCCGCCCCGCTCCCCACCGGCAGCGTCACACCGCCGTCCACGAGGGTGGCGACGACGCGCTCCTGGCGGACCTGCGGCGGCTCGGCGGGACCGACGAGTCCCTGCTCGCCCAGCCGGGGCTGCGGGAGATGGTGCTGCCGAGCCTGCGCGCCGACTACCGGTTGATCGAGCGGTACCGGCCCACCTCCGGGGCTCCGCTGCGGACCGCGATCACCGCGCTCTGCGGCGACCGGGATCCGGAGGTGAGCCCCGAGGAGGCGGCTGCCTGGCGGGAGCAGACCAGCGGTGACTTTCGCTCCCAGGTGATCGAGGGTGATCACTTCTACGTCGCTGACCGGCCGGTCGCGGCGGTCCGGGCGGTCCTGGCGGACGTGCGGCCGCGGTTCCCGCTGGCAGCTCCGTGGCCGTCGACGCCGTGATCCATCAGATCCAAACAGGTTTAGGTTTCACCGGCATCTTTTGGTGAAATAGATGAGGAAACGCTACAGAAAGGATGAATCATGACAACGACCAGCCACGACCTGGAGAAGGAACTCTTCGCTCTGGAGCAGGAGGGGTGGCGGGCGATTTCGGCGGCAAACGGCGACTTCTATCGCGAGCTGGTCACTCCGCAGACCCTCGTGGTGGAGCACGACGGGGTCTCCACCGGTGACGACCTCGTCGCGGAGATCGACGGAAACACCTCCCCGTTCACCGACTTCACCCTCGATGAGCAGCGGATCGTGCCGGTCAGCGACGACACCGCCGTGATCACCTACCGGGCGATCGCCGAAGTGAGCGGGCGGGGCACGTTCCGGCTCTACATGTCCAGCCTCTGGCAGCGCCAGGCGGACGGCTGGAAGCTCCTGTTCCACCAGCAGACGCCGATGTCCAACCAGGAGAGCTGAGACCGACTAGGGTGCCGATCCCCGCACTGGTCGGTGGCCCCCGGAGAGGACGAAGCGGTGACACAACCCGGCATTGAGGTCGAACATCTCCGCAAGGAGTTCGGCGACAAGGTTGCGGTGGCGGACATCTCCTTCACGGTGGCCAGCGGAACCCTGCTCGGCCTGCTCGGCGCGAACGGAGCAGGTAAGACCACCATCATCAACTGCCTCACCACTCTGGTACGGCCGGACGGCGGCCGGGCGGCCGTCGCCGGCCACGACGTCGTGGAGCAGCCCCAGGAGGTCCGCGCGTCGATCGCCCTGACCGGCCAGTTCGCCGCCCTCGACGAGGTGCTGACCGGGCGGGAGAACCTCGTTCTGTTCGGCCGCCTGCTCCGGCTGGGCCGAACCCGTGCCCGGCAGCGCGCTGCGGAGCTTCTCGACCAGTTTCGCCTCACCGAGGCGGCCGACAAGCCGGTCAAGAGCTACTCGGGAGGGATGCGGCGCCGTCTCGACCTGGCCGCCAGTCTGGTGGTCGAGCGGCCGGTGCTCTTCCTCGACGAGCCGACCACCGGGCTCGACCCGCGCAGCCGGGAGGAGATGTGGCAGCTCATCCGCCAGCTCCGCGATGGCGGCAGCACAGTCCTGCTGACCAGTCAGTACCTCGAGGAGGTCGACCGCCTGGCCGATCGGGTCGTGGTGCTGGACAGCGGACGGGTGATCGCCGAGGGGACCACCGACGAGCTGAAGGAGCGGGTCGGCGGCCAGGTGTGCGAGATCGAGGTACCCATCGCCCGGAGGGAGGCCGCCGCCGCCGCGCTCCGTTCCGGGATCGGCGAGGTCGCCGAGCGGGACGGCGCGCTCGTTGTGCCGGCGCCGCGTGCCCGGACACTCGCCGATGTGGTCCGGCTGCTGGAGGAGGCGGGTATCGAGGCCGAGAACGTGGCCCTGCGCAAACCCACCATGGACGAGGTCTTCTTCGCCTTCACCTCCGACGGGAAACAGCGGCCGAACGCGGAGAGGTCCCAGGTATGACGGCGGCGACGGGTACCGAGCGGGGGATCGGAAACCTGGTCATCCAGGGCTCCGCACTCGCCGGCCGGAACCTGCGGCAGCGGGCCAACTCCGAGATGCTGGTCATGTTCGGCGTGTTCCCGGTGATCTTCGTCTTCGGGTTCCTGCTGCTCTTCGGCCAGCTCTTCTCTGAGCGCGGGCTGGACTACGCCCAGTTCCTGCCACCGGCGATCGTCGCGCAGTGGATGTTCACGGTGGCGAACACGTCGGGGGCCGCCTCCGCCGCCGACCGCGCCTCGGGGATGCTCACCCGCTGCCTGTCGATGCCGGTCAACCGGGCGGCGGTGGTGGTCGGACGGCTCGCCTCGGACGTGGTCTGGGCGGTGCTCGCAGTGGTGGTGATCAGTGCCACCGGGTACGTCGCGGGGTTCCGGTTCCACGGTGGAGCCCTGGCCGTGCTCGGCTTCGTCCTGCTCGCGGTGGCGTTCGCGTTGACCTTGACAGCGGCGACGACCGCGGTCGGCCTCTCCTCGACCGATCCGGAGGCGGTGGCGGCGACGCTGAACCTGCCGTACCTGGCGCTGATCATGCTCTCCACCGCGTTCGTGCCGGCCGACGCCTTCCCCGGTTGGCTGGAGCCGGTGATCCGGCTCTCCCCGGTTTCGGTGGTCATCGAGGCCCTGCGGTCGCTCGCCTCGGCGACGCCGTCCTGGGCGCAGGTCTGGCCGGCGGTCGCCTGGCTGGCCGGGCTGCTCGCGATCTTCTCGTGGGCCGCCACGCGCGCATTCAGGAGGGCTCGATGAGTGTCGGGTACGAAGCGTCGGTCCTGGCCGGTCGGAACCTCCGTCGGTTCCTGCGCAGCCCACGCCTGCTCGGTGACGCCGTCGCCTTTCCGCTGGTCCTGCTGGTGTTGCTGCTGGTGATGTTCGGCGAGGTGGTCGGTGGGGCGACCGACGAGCCGTACGTAGCCCGGCTGGCGCCGGGGATCGTGTTGTTCAGCGTCGCCTACAGCTGCGTGGGTACGGCCGTCGGATTCCACGCGGACGTGCACGGCGGGTTCCAAGGGCGGCTGCGGACCATGCCGATCGCTCGAATGTCCCCACTGCTCGGCCGGATAGCCAGCGACGTGGTCAAGTTCGTGCTGGTCACTGTGGTGACCGTCGCGGTGGGTCACCTCGTCGGGTTCCGGTTCGAGCAGGGCGTCCCGGCGGCGATCGGTTTCCTGCTGGTGGTACTGCTGTTCGCGCTGATCTTCCTCTGGTTGGCCCTGGTGGTGGCCCTGACCGCCCGTAGCGCCGAGGCGGCGGCCAGCTCCCTGAACGCGCCGGTCACGCTGCTCTTGCTGGTCTCCACCTGCCTGGTGCCGCTGTCGGCGTTCCCGGGATGGGCCCAGCCGGTGATCCGGGCCAACCCGTTGAGCTGCGCGCACACCGCGCTGGTCGGCCTCTCCTCAGGAGGGCCGGTCCTGGTGCCGGTGCTGCAGACCCTGGCCTGGGTGCTCGGCGCCACGCTGCTGCTGGGTCCGTTGGCGCTGCGGCTCAGTCGGCGATGACCGCCAACCGGGCTGAGCCACCCGCGCGGGCGGGTGGCTCAGTGCCGGCGTTCTCCCGAACGGA
Organism: Micromonospora aridisoli; assembly: GCF_056150025.1. Lineage (NCBI taxonomy): Bacteria > Bacillati > Actinomycetota > Actinomycetes > Micromonosporales > Micromonosporaceae > Micromonospora > Micromonospora aridisoli. Next base: position 30,825 of record NZ_JAXCFK010000017.1, read on the forward strand.
GCAGCTCGATCAGCTCGTACCGCAGCTCGCCGTCCGGGTACTCGCCGATTGCACACCGGCGGGTCACCGGCCGCCAACCGTGTTCGGCGGCGATCCGACCGAGCATCGCCGGATCGCCCAGGCCGGCGAAGCCGAGCAGTACCCGCCCGCCGGGTGCCAGGTGCCGCCCGACGGTACCCAGAAACGCCGCGTGGGCCGCGTACCCGGGGTCGAAGAAGGCCCGGTCCAGCAGGTCGTCCGGCGACTCCCCGGCAGGGGTACCGACGAAGTTGGAGTTCCAGAAGATCAGGTCGAAGCGTTCGTCCCCGGTCAGCGGCTGGAACATGTCGCCGCACCGCGCGGTCACCCGGTCGGCGACGCCGTGTCGCTCGGCGTTGCGCCGAGTGTTCTCCACGGCCACGGCACTGATGTCGAGCGCGGTGACCGTCGCGCAGCCGCGCTGTGCGGCGATGACGGAGAGGTAGCCGGTACCGCAGCCCATCTCACAGAACGATCCACCGATGGGGTAGGCGAGCCACTCGGCGTACAGGGCGGCCGACGGAGTCAGATGTGGCGCGTAGACCCCGGGAAGAAGATCCCATTGCTGCCCCAGCAGTTCGAAGGTTCGCGGTTCGACGATCTCCTGATGCCGGTCCCGCAAGCGCAGAACCAGGTCTCGATTCCGGGAATCCATAGATCTGCCCCCTTCTCTGTACCGGGAGCATAAACACAGGAGGACGGTACGTTGCGAGTCGAACGGCGAGTACCCAGGCAGCAGGTGGAAACCCCACAGCGGATCGGAGCCGACCCGCTACGACAGTTCCAGGACTGGCGCGCGGAGTGGGTCGCCCAACGCCCCGCCGACCCGGCGGCCGCAGTGCTGGCCACGGTCGGCCCGGACGGCCGCCCCACCGCGCGGTACGTCGACCTGGCCTATGTCGACTCCGGTTTCGTCTTCTTCACCGGGTACCGCAGCCGCAAGGCGACCGATCTCGCCGTCTCCCCGTACGCCGAACTCTGTTTCGGCTGGCTGGAGACATCCCGGCAGGTCCGGGTCAGCGGCCCGGTGGAGCGGCTGGACCCGCTGGCCAGCGACGAATACTACAGTCGGCTCCCCCGACCGGTGCAGCTCCTGGCCTGGTCGACCGACCAGCGGTCGGTGCTCGAGGAGCCGCTGACCGGCCGGATCGCCGCCACCGAGCGGCGCTTCGCGGGACAGGAGATTCCCCGGCCCACGCAGTGGGGTGGGCTACGGCTGCTACCGGAGCTGATCGAATTCTGGCAGGGTGACCCCGCCGGTGCGCCGGAGCGGCTGCGGTACCGGCGCACCGGAGACGGCTGGACCGGCGAACGGATCGCGCCATGACCAGGTCGCTCGTCGAGCCGGAGGCGCTACAACAGCCGGAGTGGCCGGACCCGGCCGTCGTGGCAGGCGTCCGGGAGATACTCGCCAGCCGGGCCGGCCTGGTCTCCGAAGCGGAGTGTGGCGTCCTCACCGGACTACTCGGCCGGGCGGCCCGGGGCGAGGCGATGGTGTTGCAGGCCGGCGACTGCGCGGAGCGGTTCACCGAGGCCGCCCCGGAACCGATCGCCGCCCGGCTGACCCAGTTGACCGGCCTTGCCGCGCAGCTCCACCGGGGCACCGGGCTGCCGGTGGTACCGGTCGGACGGATCGCCGGTCAGTACGCGAAGCCGCGTACGTCGGCGTGGGAGCGGCTGCCCGATGGCACAGTGCTCCCCGCGTACCGGGGGGACCTGGTCAACCGGCCGGAGGCGGACCTCGATGCCCGCACCCCCGATCCGAACCGGATGCTGACCGGGTACGACTGCGCCGCCTTCGTCCTGCGCCAGCTCCGGCGACGATCCGGATCCGACCCGGCCGGCGCCTCGCGGCAGGTACCCACCCCGGTCTTCGCCTCGCACGAGGCGCTGCTGCGCGACTACGAGACCGCGCTGGAGCGATCCGGAACGGCCGGACGGTACGCCTCCTCCGGCCATCTGCTGTGGATCGGCGACCGGACCCGGGCTCCGCACGGCTGGCACGTGCGCTGGGCGGCGGAGCTGAGCAACCCGGTCGGGGTCAAGATCGGACCATCCATCACCGTCACCGATGCGGTCCGGCTGAGCCGGGTGCTCAACCCGCAGGGCCGGCCCGGCAAGGTGTCGTTCATTGTCCGGCTCGGCTCGCAGCGGATCCGGCGCATCCTGCCGGAGCTGGCGCTCGCGGTCCGCCGGCACGGGACACCGGTGGTGTGGCTGTGCGATCCGATGCACGGCAACACGTACCGACTGCGTTCCGGCGCGAAGACCCGGCCGGTGGAGGCGATCCACGACGAGGCGACCGCCTTCGTCCGGATCCTCGCCGCCCACCGGCTGCACCCGGCCGGGCTGCACCTGGAGACGACCCCGGAAGACGTGACCGAGTGCGTCGCCGCCCCGGTGGACACGCCGGTCTCCCCGGCGCGGGTCGCGCAGCCCCGGTACACCAGCGCCTGTGACCCGCGGCTCAACCGGGAACAGGCGGACGAACTCGTGGCCCATTTCGCGGGCCTGACCCGACGGAGGTGACCCAGCGATGAGCAGACGACAGCAGGGCAGCGCGGACGTCAAGACGTTCGACGGCTTCCCGGCCGAGGCGTTCCGCTTCTACCAGAGCCTGGAGAAGCACAACACCCGCGACCACTGGCACCGGCACAAGGAGACGTACGACTCCTGCGTCCGCGAGCCGATGGAGGCGCTCGCCGCCGAGCTCGGGGAGAAGTACGGCGCGGTCAAGGTGTGGCGACCGCAGCGGGACGTCCGGTTCGCGAAGGACAAGTCGCCGTACAAGACGTACCAGGGGTTGACCGCCGGCTCGGCCGACAGCGTCGGCTACTACCTGCAGCTCGACGCCGAAGGACTGCGACTGGGCGGTGGCTACCACGGCCTCTCCTCGGAGCAGGTCGAGCGTTACCGCGAGGCGGTTGACGACGCTCGCTCCGGTGCCGCGTTGCAACGCATCATCGACGAACTCACCGCCGACGACTGGCAACTGATCGGGGAACGACTCAAGACCAGACCGCGCGGCTGCCCGGCGGATCATCCCCGGGTGGAGCTGCTGCGGTACCGGTCGCTGGCCGCCGACCGGGTGCACCGGGTGTCGGACGGGATCGACGGCGAGGCGGCGCTACGCCTCGTCCGGGACGGCTGGGACGCGCTGGCTCCGCTGGTCGACTGGCTGGATCGGCACGTCTCCGCGACCGGAGGGAGCTGAGCATGCTGACGGGGTGTGTGCCCTGGCCTCCGGATCTCGCCCGGCGGTACACCGAGCGGGGCTACTGGCGGCCGGAGCCGCTCGGCGCGCGGCTCCGGACCCTGGCCGACGCCGACGCCGACCGGATCGCACTGGTCGAGCCGACCCGCCGGATGACCTACGGGGAACTGGACCGGCGTGCCGACCGGCTGGCCGCGGGCCTGCGCCGGATCGGCCTGTCACCTGGGGACCGGGTCGTGATCCAGCTTCCCAACGTGATCGAGTTCGTGACGCTGTGCCACGCCCTGTTCCGGCTGGGCGCACTCCCGGTCTTCGCGCTGCCCGCCCACCGGGAGAGCGAGCTCACCCACCTCTGCGCCATGAGCGAGGCGACCGCACTGGTGATCCCGGACAACTACCTCGGCTTCGATCACCGCGAACTGGCCCGGCGGGTGACCGGGCCGAAACACGTCTTTGTCGTGGGTGACCCGGCGGAATTCGTGGCCCTCGACGCGATCGACGCCGAGCCCGAGCCGCTACCCGCCCCGGACCCGGCGGAAGTGGCGCTCTTCCTGCTCTCCGGCGGAACGACCGGACTGCCGAAGCTGATTCCCCGCACTCACCAGGACTACGGCTACAACCTACGGATCAGCGCCGAGAACGCCGGCCTGAACGCGGCCGACAGCTATCTGGCGGTGCTGCCGGTCGGACACAACTACGCGCTGGCCTGCCCGGGCGTGCTCGGTACCTTGCACGTCGGCGGTCGGGTGGTGCTCGCGCCGACGCCGAGTGCCGAGGATGTCTTCCCCCTGATCGAGCGGGAGCGGGTGACGGTGACCGCGCTGGTACCGCCACTGGCCCTGCTCTGGCTGGAGATGGCCGGGATCGCCGGGTCGGATCTGTCCAGCCTGCGGCTGGTCCAGGTGGGCGGCGCGAAGTTCGGTGCCGGAGCCGCCCGACGGTTCGGCCCGGCCCTCGGTTGCGTGCTGCAGCAGTCGTTCGGAATGGCCGAGGGGCTGCTCTGCCAGACCGCCCTGGACGATCCACCGGAGACCGTGGCCACCACCCAGGGCCGGCCGCTCTCCCCCGACGACGAGATCCGGGTGGTCGACGCCGCCGGCGCTCCCGTGCCTGACGGTGAGGTCGGGGAGCTGCTCACCCGAGGGCCGTACACCCTGCGCGGCTACTACCGGGCGGAAGAGCACAACGCCACCGCCTTCACCTCGGACGGGTTCTTCCGCACCGGCGACCTGGTCCGGCTGCTGCCCAGCGGGCACCTGGTGGTGGAGGGTCGAGTGAAGGACCAGATCAACCGGGGCGGGGACAAGGTGGCCGCCGACGAGTTGGAGGACCATCTGCTGGCCCACCCGGCCGTGCGGGAGTGCGCCGTGGTCGCCATGCCGGACCCGCTGATCGGCGAGCGGACCTGCGCCTTCGTGGTGCCACGACCACGGGGTACGGCGCCGCCGCGCCTGCCCGAGATGGTGGCGTTCCTGCGGGATCGTGGGCTGGCGGCGTACAAGCTGCCGGACCGGTTGGAGCTGGTCGAGTCGTTTCCGCGTACCGCAGTGGGGAAGGTGGACAAGGGCCGGCTGCGGGAACGGATCCGCGAACTCACCGGCGCGGAGCGCGCCTCCACCAGCATGGAGCGCGACCGATGATCGTGGTAGGCGCAGGTCCGACCGGTCTCACGGCCGCACTGGCGCTGCGGTCGGCAGGCCTGCCGGCCACGGTCCTGGAAGCGGAGCCGGTGGACCGTACCCGACCGGGCAGCCGGGCCCTGTTCCTGCACGGCCGCACGCTGCGGCTGCTCGCAGGGCTCAACCCGGAACTCGCCGAGGAGATCGCCCACCGGGCCGTGGTCTGGCCGACCCGCGAGACGTACTACCGAGGACGATTGGTCTACTCCCGCAGCTACCCGCCGCACTCCCCCGGGCTGCCTCCCTTCGCCAGCCTGCGCCAGGTGGAGACGGAACGCCTGCTCCTGGCGGCCTGCGAGCGGGCCGGGGTCCGGTTCGAGTGGGGCACCGAGGTAACGACGGTCACGACCGGGCCGGAGGAGGTCACACTGGAGACCGCCGACGGTCGGCGGTGGAGCAGCGGGTACGTCGTCGCCGCCGACGGTGCCCGCTCGGCGGTCCGCCGATCGCTCGGGGTGGGGCTGCACGGTCCCCGGCCGCGCGGCTTCCACGTCGTCGTCGACCTGGCCGAGGATCCGGACCGGCCAATGCCGCCGCGCCGGACCTTTCACTACGAACATCCGGCCCTCGCCGGTCGTACCGTGCTCCAGGTGCCCTTCGCCGGCGGCTGGCAGGTCGACCTCCAGTGCCGCGAGACCGACGCCCCGGCGACCTTCGACAGTGTGGAGGCGGCGCGACGCTGGCTGCCCGCGGTGGTGCCGGAGCGGTACCAAGATCTGATCCTGTGGGTCGCCCGGTACCACTTCCATCAGGTGGTGGCGGACCGACTCACCGACGGGCACCATCGGGTGCTGCTCGCGGGGGAGGCGGCGCACCTGTTCCCGCCGTTCGGCGCGCGCGGGATGAACAGCGGGATGGCCGACGCCGTCGCCGCGGCGGAGGCGATCGCTGCGGCGGACGCCGATCCGACGGCGGTGCCCAGGTACGCCGCTCGACGGCACGCGGCGGCCCGCTACAACCGGGACGCGGCCGGGGCCGCGCTGCGCCACCTGCGGCCGGGGCGGGTGATGCGGATCCGGCAGCGGTGCTGCGCCACCCTGGCGCCGGTGGTCCCAGCGCTCGGCCGGTGGCTGGAGACGGCACCCTACGGACCCCGTCAGGGCCCGTCCTCCGAGAGCAAGTACTGAGGCGGTCACCGGGCCGGCGTCGATCCCCACGGAGCCGCGGCATCGGCATCGGCATCGGCATCGGCATCGGCATCGGCATCGGCATCGGAGACACCGCAACATCCTCGACGGGCCGGTGCCGGGGCACCGGCCCTGCGGGCAGCCCGGCCGGCAGCTTGTCCCAGTCGTCGATGGCGTTCGGGTACGCGATGTCGCTCGGACCGCCGATGAAGTGGGCGATCGGTTTGGTCAGTCTCCTGAGCTGGTGATCGTCGGCAACCGGGCGGCAGGCTGCTGCGCGAAGTTGTCGGCCAGCGCACCCGCTTTTCGCCGGGTAACGATCAGCGGCGAGCCGCGTACGCCCGGTCGGCCGGGCCGGATCGACTGCACCCGACGGGGCAGCACTGGTACGACTCCACGTTCTCAACTACTATCGGCCATCGACCCATCACAATGGGTCGATCATCCCGCTGATTCGCGAGTGATTCGGTCTGCTTGGGGGTTGACCAATGCCAGACGTCGCCAGGGTCGCAGCGCGGTCGTACCCGTTCAGCCCTCCCGATCGACTCAACCTCGACCCCCACTACGCGGAGCTACGGCGCAGCGAGCCACTCATCCGGGTACGGTTGCCGTTCGGCGAGGAGGCATGGCTCGCCACCCGGTACGCGGACGTGCGGACCGTCCTCGGTGACGCGAGATTCAGTCGGGCCGCCAGCGTGGGTCGGGACGAGCCGCGGCTCACCCCGAGACAGATCGAGGGCGGCATCCTGTCCATGGATCCGCCGGAGCACACCCGGCTGCGGCGGCTGGTCGCCAAGGCGTTCACCGCCCGCCGGGTCGAGCAACTCCGGCCCCGGACCCGGCAGATCGCTGACGAACTGATCGACGCCATGATGACGGCCGGGCCGCCGGCCGACCTGGTCGAGCATTTCGCCACCCCGCTGCCGATCCAGGTGATCTGTGAGTTGCTCGGGGTGCCCTTCGCCGACCGGCAGCTCTTCCACGTCTGGTCGGAGGCGATCGTCTCGACCACCTCGCTGTCACCGGAGCAGATCCACGAGTACCTCGACAACCTGTACGGGTACATCGGCGAACTCGTCCAGCAGCGGCGCCGGGAGCCCACCGACGACCTGATCTGCGCCATGGTGCGGGCGCGCGACGAGCACCAGGAGCGGTTCACCGAACAGGAGGTCGTGCAGCTCGCCGCCGGGCTACTCGCCGCCGGCCACGAAACCACAGTCACTCAGCTACCCAACTTCGCGTACGTCCTGCTCACCCATCCGGATCAGCTGGCCTGGCTGCGCGCCGAACCGGACCGGGTGCCGACCGCGATCGAGGAACTGATGCGCTACGTCCCGCTCGGGGTGGCGTCCGCGTTCGCTCGGTACGCCACCGAGGACATCGAGGTCGGCGGGGTGCTGGTGCGGGCTGGCGAACCAGTGATCGGCTCGCTCTCCTCGGCGAACCGGGACGAGTCCGTCTTCGCCGATCCCGACCGTCTCGACCTTGGCCGCGAGACCAACCCGCACATCGGCTTCGGACACGGTGTGCACCACTGCCTGGGTGCCCAGCTCGCCCGGATGGAGTTGCAGGTCGGGATCGGCACCCTTGTCGCCCGGCTGCCCGAGCTGCGGATCGCCGTGCCCGAGGCGGAACTGACCTGGAAGAGCGGGATGATCGTCCGAGGTCTGGCCCGGATGCCGGTGGCCTGGTGAGCGCCGACTGGCTGATCGAGGTCGACGCACAGCGCTGCATCGGCTCGGGTGGCTGCGTCGGCATGGCACCGGCCCACTTTCGGATGGAGTCGGGGGTGGCCACCCCGATCGCAGCGGCCGTCGAGCCGACCGAGATGGTGATCGACGCCGCGGAGTCGTGCCCGGTCGAGGCGATCGCGGTACGCGACAACGATGGCACCCTGATCGCTCCGGCCTGACCCGACAGACCCCCGGCACGGATCGCATGACGATCTCGACCACCACAACGTGAAACCGGGTGGGCCCGGCACCATGCCGAGCCCACCACCCGGGTCACCCCGACATCTCACCCGCGCGGCGGCCCCGGTGTCGGCGGGTCACACCGCGATCTTCTCCGCGAGCCGGCCTGGATGGGGCCGTGGCTGGCATCGCACCGCTTCGCCGTGCTCGGCATCCGGACCCAACAGCCGGGACGATTTCGGCACGGCCCGTCCAAACTGGCCGGCGTGCGTGCGGCGCTCGCCTTACGGGAGCCGACCCTTGACGGGAACGTTACGTGTTTGATTGACGGTCGTCATCGATGTGTCTAGTGTTTGTATAAATAGCCATCGATGGAGGTGCCATGAGACGAATCAGGGCAGCGCTGGCTGGAGTGGCCAGCTTCCTGCTCCTCACCGTGGGTTTTGTCGCCCTGTCTCCACCGGCGTCCGCCGCGTCGCTGGTCGAGGTGACCAACTTCGGCAACAACCCGGGCGGCATGCGGATGCACATATACGTGCCGGACAACCGGCCCGCCAATCCGGCGATAGTGGTAGCAATGCACGGCTGCGGCGGATCGGGGCCGGGCTTCTACTCGGGCAGCGAGTTCGCCTCGCTGTCGAACCAGTACGGGTTCATCGTGATCTACCCGAGCGCCATGCAGGAGGCCGGGTTCGGCAAGTGTTTCGACACCTGGTCGGACGCGTCCAAGCGTCGTGGTGGCGGCAGCGACCCGGTCTCCATCGAGTCGATGGTGAACTACGCCCGTACGCAGCACGGCGGTGACATCAACCGGGTCTACGCCACCGGTAGTTCCTCCGGCGGCATGATGACCCAGCACATGCTCGCGGTCTACCCCGACCTGTTCAAGGCGGGTGCATCCTTCATGGGCGTGCCCTTCAACTGTTTCGCCAACGCGGCCGCCTACCCGCCCGGCGGTTCCTGCACCAACGGCACGATGAACCGGACTCCCCAGCAGTGGGGTGATCTGGTTCGGGCGGCGTACCCCGGCTACACCGGCCCTCGCCCGCCGATCCAACTGTGGCACGGCACCAACGACACCCTCGTGCCCTACTCCCTGCTGCAGGAGTCGGTCGAGCAGTGGACCAACGTACACGGGCTGAGCCAGACCCCGACGTCCACCGACACCCCGCAGCCCAACTGGAACCGCCGCCGCTTCGGCACCCAGGTCGAGGCATACGCCATCCAGGGTGCCGGGCACAGCCTGCCGTCGAGCGGCATGGCGCGGGTCGCCATCCAGTTCTTCGGCTTGGACCGCTCGACCTCACCTACCACTCCGCCGCCCACCGGTACGCCGACGCCGACGCCCACCACCACCCCGACCACGCCGCCGTCCGGCTCCGCCAGCCAGATCGTCGGTCAGCAGTCGGGCCGGTGCATCGACGTACCCAACGCCTCCCGCAACAACGGCACCCGGGTCCAGCTCTACGACTGCCACGGACAGACCAACCAGGCCTGGACCTACACTGCCAACCGGCAACTACAGGTCTACGGCAACATGTGCCTCGACGCGGCAGGCTCCGGAAACGGTGCCGCAGTCCAGATCTACAGCTGCCACAACCAGACCAACCAGCAGTGGAACGTCAACTCCAACGGCACCATCAGCAATGTCCAGTCCGGACGCTGCCTCGACGCCTGGAGCACCAGCAACGGCGCCCAAATCCAGCTCTACGACTGCCACGGGCAGACCAACCAGCAGTTCCGGCTCGCCCGTCTCGCATGACGATCTCGACCAGCACAACGTGAAAGCGGGTGGGCCCGGCACCACGCCGAGCCCACCCGAAGGCGGCTACCTGGCGGGTTGGGCAGTACGACGCCCCCGGCGCCGACGGTCGGCACACGAGAGCCGTACTCCTGCCATGCCGGTCACTTCGTGCAGAGCGCGGCGTCGACGAGGGCGGCCCGGTCGGCGGCGACAGAGCCGTCCGTGACCGACCCGTTGAGCGAGGTGACCACGACGGTCGCCGCGCGACCGTCGTCGGTGGCGCCGTTGACGGTCGAGTAGCCGGGGATGTCACCGCCGTGGCCCCACGCCACCCCGCCGCAACTCAACGGGGTGCGGAAGAGACCGAGCCCGTACCCCACGCCCGATCCCGGCTGCAGCGCGACGGTGGTCCGCATCTCGGCCAGCTGCGCAGGTTTGATCAGTTTGCCAGCCAGGAGGGCCAGCAGGAACGTGTTGAGATCGGCCGGAGTGGAGACCAGTTGGCCGGCGGCCCATCCCCAGCTCGGGTCCATCCGGGTGAAGTCGAGCAGTTCGCCGGTGGCTTCATCGAGTTGGTAACCCTTGGGATGCCTGCCGCGGATACCTTCCTCACCGATCCCGGGCGCGTAGGTGTCGCGCAGACCTATCCGCTCGATGACCCGGGTGGTGACCAGCTCGTTGAACGGCCGGCCGGTGACCCGTTGGGCGATCAGGCCGGCCAGCAGGTAATTGGTGTTGCTGTAGGCCCAGTCGCCGGCCGGCCGGCCTGCCCTGGCGTTGGCCATGTCGAGCAGGTCCCGGGGCTCGAAGTAGATGTGCTGGTACGGCGGGATGTCTCGCACGCCCTGGAACATCGCCTCGGTGTAGTCGGGCAGGCCGCTGGTGTGCTGCAGCAGTTGGCGGACCGTGATCGCATCTGCGTTCACACCGGGGCTGCGCACCAGACCCGGCAGGTACGTTTCGACCGACTCGTCGAGATCCACTGTGCCTTCGTCGACGAGCTGCAGCACGACGACGGAGGCGAACATCTTGCTGGCGCTGCCGATGCGTACCCGGCCGTTCTTCGGCACCTTCGCGCCGGTGCGCAGGTCGCCGACCCCGGCCGTGTAGTGCCGGGTCCGGCCGCGGCGGTCCCGGACGGCGGCCAGCGCCCCCGGGTGCCGATCGGTACCGACGAGCTTCTCGATGCGTTGCCCGATGGCGTCGGGACGGGTCTCGGCCCAGGCGGTGCCGGCCGGGCCGGCGGCCGTGAGACCGCCCGCCGCGATCACGGCGGTCGTCGCCATGGCGACGACCCGGCGACGCGACCGGGTGGGCCGGCGGAGTCGAGTGAGGTGAGTGGGCATGGCAGGCAGCTCCTTCTGGGTACGGATAGCCGGGCCGCCGCCCGGGCCGGGTGCGCCAGTCGTTCCGGCACGGGCGGCGGGTCACCCCGTCAGTGGCGGTTCGGGCGAAGGGATCGGGTCAGTTGACCGGGGACGGCTACCTGCCGGCGCACAGGGCGGCGTCGAACGCGTCCAGGACCTGGAAGACGCCGTCGTTGACCGCAGCGGTCACCACGATGGTCACGGCGCGTCCATCGGAGGTGATGGCGGAACGGCTGGAGTATCCGTCGATGTCACCGCCGTGCCCCCAAGCGCGACCACCGCAGGAGAGGTCGTACCCGGTGAGGCCGAGACCGTAGTGCCACACCAGGTCCGGGAAGGCCTCGCCACCGGGTAGGAAGGCCTTGCTGTCGCGCATCTCGGCCAGGGTCGCCGGCGAGATCAGCTTCCCGTTCTGCAGCGCCACCAGGAACTTGTTGAGGTCACTCGGGGTGGAGATCATCTGTCCGGCCGCCCAGGCGATGGAGGGGTCCACCTGGGTGGTGTCGACCCACTTCATCGTCTCCGGGTCCGGCAGGTAGCCCTTCGCGTGCGGCTGGCGGATGGTCTTGTCACCGACACCCGGCCAGTACGTCTCGTGCAGCCCGACCGGCTTCAGGATCTTGTTGGTGATCACTTCGCTGATCGGGCGACCGGTGACCTTCTGCACCAGCAGACCGGCCACGATGTAATTGGCGTTGCGGTACTGCACCTGCCCACCGGGGGCCGGGGCGTGCGCCTCGTGGGCGAACGCCGAGTCGAGCATGTCACGCGGCTCGTAGTACCTCTCGCCCCACACGGAGACATCCGGCAGGTCGTACTCCGGCAGGCCGCTGGTCATGCTCAGCAGGTGGCGGACCGTGATGGTGCGTCCGTCGAATCCCTTGCCACGGACCAGCCCCGGGAGGTACGTCTCGATCGGCTCGTCCAGCCGCACCTTGCCCTCCTCGACGAGCTGCAGGACGGCGACAGAGGTGTACATCTTGGTGTTGCTCGCCATCCGTACGTACCCGTCGGTGGGCACCTTCGCCTTGGTACGCGGGTCGTTGACGCCGGCGGTGTAGTTGGTGACGCGGCCCTTGCTGTCCCGTACCGAGACCAGCGCCCCGGGGGCGACGCCGGCCTTGACCAGCGCGTCCAGGCTGCTCTGGATGGTGTCCTTCTTCGGGCGGTGGGCCTGCGCGGCGTCGGCGTACTGGATGCCGATGCCGGCGAACCCGACCAGCGCCACGAGCGCCAGCGCGGCGGCGCTGCGGCGACCGGCCCTGAACCGCTTGCGCGGCGTCACGGTGACGTTGCCCATAGCGGTGGCGGTGCTGTCGCCCCAGCCGGACTCGTCGGTGCGTTGCGGTGACACGGAACCTCCTGGTGAGTGTTCGGACCGGGCGCCATGGGCGCCGATCCACGGAGCCGACGACGATTCGTCGGAGCCTGCGGTGGACTGCCCGGCGGTCACTCCTTGACACCGATGCTGTGCACCGGCGGCGTACGAAGGAGCGCGCTGACGGGGGCGACGGTGGTGACCAGCGCGAGCAGCGTGGTACCGCCGATGATCGAGATCCAGCCGAGCGGCGGGACGTACGGGATCAGGTGCCCGGTCATCGTCCGGACCACTGAGACCAACGTGACGGCGGCGATGGCGCCACCGATGAGCAGCGATGTGCCGAGCAGGCCGGCCTGTTCGGCGTGCACCATCCGCTTGACCTGACGGGTCGTGACGCCGACCAGGCGCAGCAGGGCCAGCTCGCGGCCCCGGGCCAGCGCTGCCATGATCATGGTGTTGGCGGCGGCGAGGGCGGCGTAGCCGACCATGACGCCGATGAGCAGCTTGTTCAGCCAGGCGCTGAGCGCCAGGTCGGTGGCGAGCTGGGCACCGATGACCCCGGTGTCGGTCAGGCCGCTGCCCGGGTACCGCTCGACCAGGCCGGCGAGCCCGGCGGCGGCCTCGGCGTCGCCCGGTTCGGTGCTGATCAGGACCTGGTCGTCGAGGTTGGTGGGGGTGTGGCCGTCGGCCGTCTCCCGGTGGAGAGTCACGTCCCCGAAGGCGAGCCCGCGTTCGTAGACGGCGACCAGCCGCAACGACACCGGGGTGCCGTCACCGAGCCAGAACTCGACCTGGTCGCCGAGATCCGCCCCCTGTGTGGAAGCCTGCAGGGTCGACATTGCCACGGCGTCGCCACGCAGGTCAGCGAGGCTGCCCTCGGCGACCGACAGGTCCAGGACACGGTCGGCCCCGTCGGGGTCGATCACCTGGGCGGCGACGGGTTCGACGCCCCCCATCACCGGGACGATCACCGAGGTACGCCGGATTCCGGTGGCGGCGACGACGCCGGGCACCTGGCGGGCGTCCGCCACGGCGGTAGCCGGTAGCCCGACCGCCGACACCAGCGCGTGCTGGGCCAGCATTCCGTCGCGGGTCTGGGCGATGCTTTCCCGCTCCAGGTTGTCCTGGAGGAACCAGATCGAACCACCGAAGCCGACCGACAGCACCAGCGCGGTCAGTACGGTCGCCATGCCGCGAGCGTTCGCCCGCAGGTTGGCCGCCGCCAGGTATCCACTGTCGCCCCACACGGCACGCAGCACCGGGCCGAGTACCTGCGCGGCGTACCGGTTGATCCACGGCGCGAGCAGCGCGGCGGCGAGCACGAAGACGAACAGCATGCCCAGCGCCGCGCCGAGCGCTGCTTCGCCACGGAGGGCCGTACCGAACATGGTCAGCGTGACCCCGCCGCCGAGCGCGATCAGACCGGCGACGAACCGGACGCGGCTGCTGCGGGCCGGCTCCACGGCGACCTCGCCGAGCGCCTCGGTCGGGCGGATCTTCACCGTACGGCGGGCCGCGATCAGCCCCGCCGTCACCGCCACCAGCACCGTCGCCGCGCTGACCGCCACCGCGGAGAGCACCCCGCCGGCGAGCGGGAAGCCGTCGGGGATGAAGCCTCTGGTCATGAGCTGTCCGTGCACCCAGTCGGTCACCCACAGCCCGGCTGGGACGCCGAGCACGGCTGAGACGATGCTCAACTGCGCGACCTCGGCGACGATCATCAGCCGTACCTGGCCCGGGGTCGCCGCGACGGCACGCAACAGGGCCAGGTCGCGGCGGCGGTGGCGGACCGCCAGGCCGATCGTTCCGGCGACGACGAACATCACGAGCCCGGCGACGTAGCCGCCGAAGACGGCACCGAGCTGGATCAGCATGGTGGCCGCCGCGAGCGCCTCGGACTGTTCGAGCTTTCCGCGTTCGTCGCCGGTGTGGACGGTCGCGCCGGACTCGGCGGCCAGCCGGCCGACCTCGCCCGTCACGGCGGCGGAGTCCGCGTCCGGGGCCAGGACGATCCCGATCAGTCCGGCCCGGTCCGGGCTGCCGCTGAGCGCCGCGGCGTGGTCGTCGGTGAAGAAGAGCGCGGACGGGGTGTCACCGGCGGCGGTACGGTCCACGATGCCGCTGATCCGGTACTGGCGCTCCGATCCGGCGGCGAGGACCGGGATCTGGTCGCCGGGCCGCAGTTGGGCACCGGCCGCCGTGGCGAGCCGGGTGTCGATGGCGACCTCGTCGGTGGTGTCCGGCCGGTTGCCGTCGACGATCCGGTACGGGGTGAGCGCGGCGCTGCTCCAACCGTGCCCGACCGCCTCCTGTGCCGTGTCCTGGATCGGTACGACCGCCTGGATCGAGCGGTCGGCGGCGGCGACCGCCACGCCGGGCAGTTGCCCGATGCGGTCGGCCAGGTCGACCGGCACGCTTCCGCCGGTGGGCAGGTCCACGGTGACCGTGGCCGTCTCACCGAACTCGGTGGTCTCGATGGTCATGTCGCGGTCCGCGACCAGGATGTCGGCGGCGGCGTACCGCTGCGGTGCGGGTGTGAACCGCATCCCCGACTCGACCAGCACGCCCATCGACATGAGGATCATGACGCCGCAGGTGAGCGCGACGAGGGTGGCGACCGCGCTGCCGATCCGGTGGCGCAGCATCCGGAGGGCGAGCATCAGCATGGCTCAGCTCTCCTGGGTGACGAGCTGGCGGCGGCCGAGCCACGCCAACTGCTCGGCGATCTGCTCCGCACCCGGCTGGGGCATGTCCCGCACGATCCGGCCGTCGGCCAGGACCATCACCCGGTCGGCGTACGAGGCCGCCACCGGATCGTGGGTCACCATGATCACCGTCTGCTGCGACTCGTCCACCACCGACCGCAGCAGGGCCAGCACGTCAGCGGCGGTCTGGGTGTCCAGCGCGCCGGTCGGCTCGTCACAGAAGATCACCTCGGGGCGCATCGCCAGTGCCCGGGCGATCGCCACCCGCTGCTGCTGCCCGCCGGACAACTCGGCCGGGCGATGGTGCAGCCGGTCGCCGAGCCCGACCCGGTCCACCACCTGGCGCAGCCAGGTCACGTCGGGGCGTGCCCCGGACAGCCGCAGCGGCAGGTGGATGTTCTCCTCGACGTTCAGCGCGCCGATCAGGTTGAACGCCTGGAAGACGAAGCCGATCCGGCTGCGCCGCAGCTTGGTCAGCTTCGTCTCCGACAGCCGCGACAGCTCCTGGTCACCGATCCACACCTGCCCGGAGGAGGGCCGGTCCAGGCCGGCCGTGGTCTGCAGCAGGGTGCTCTTGCCGGAGCCGGACGGCCCCATCACCGCAGTGAACGTGCCGCGGTGGAACTCCGCGTCGACGCCGGCGAGCGCGGTGACCGCTTGCGGTCCGGAACCATAGGTACGGGCGAGCTGTATCACGCGGACCGCCGGGTCGGCGGGGCGTCCAACGCGGACGGACATCTGGACCAACCTCTCCATGTCGTCTGAGGACGATGACATGGAAAACGCTATGGTCAGACGGGTTGTCGGACGATCTAGCGTACTGGCCAACCGGGGTACAGCAGGCTGTACCAATCGCGCGGCGCTGGGCTCACCGACTGCGGCGCTGGGCGTCCTCGAGGTAGCGCAGCACCGCCGTCACCCGCCGGTCGGCGCGGTCGTCCGGGGCGAGACCGAGCTTGGCGAAGATGCTGCGGATGTGCTTGTGCACGGCCCCGTCGGTGACGAACAGCCGCTGCGCGATCGCCCCGTTGCCAAGCCCTTCGGCCATCAGGGCGAGCACGTCACGTTCCCGGGCGCTGAGCCGACTCAGGGTGCTGTCGGGACGGCTGCGGGCGAACAGCTGCCCGACCACCTCCGGGTCGATCGCCGTACCGCCGTCGGCGACCCGGTGCAGCGCGGCGAGGAACTCCTCGACCCGGCCGACCCGCTCCTTGAGCAGGTAGCCGAGCCGGACCGCGCCGCCGGCGAGCAGGTCGGTGGCGAACGCCTGCTCGACGTACGCCGACAGGACCAGCAC
Organism: Micromonospora aridisoli; assembly: GCF_056150025.1. Lineage (NCBI taxonomy): Bacteria > Bacillati > Actinomycetota > Actinomycetes > Micromonosporales > Micromonosporaceae > Micromonospora > Micromonospora aridisoli. The sequence continues at coordinate 47,210 of NZ_JAXCFK010000017.1, forward strand.
CGCGAGGTCGGGTCGACGACGCCGGGCCTCGACAGCGGCCACGATGCCCTCGTCGGTGTGGGTGGGCGGCATCCGGACGTCGACGATCGCGACGTCCGGCCGGAACTCGTCCACGGCGGCCAGGAAGGTCGTCGGTGAGTCGGTGGTGGCGACCACGTCGAGCCCCTCGGCCCGCAGCAGCAGCGACAGACCCTCCCGAAGCAGAGCGTCGTCCTCGGCGATCACGATCCGCACGGCAGCTCCACGAGTAGTGTCGTCGGCCCACCACGTGGGCTGGTCAGAGTGAAGCGGCCGTCGTGGGCTTCCACCCGCCGCCGGATGCCGCCGATGCCCGAGCCGCGGCCCTCGTCGGCACCGCCCCGGCCGTCGTCGACGACCGACACGTGCAGCCGGTCGGCGTGGCGTCGCACCGTGACCGACGCCGAGGCGGCACCGCTGTGCCGGGCGACGTTGGTCAGCGCCTCCGCGACCACGAAGTACGCCGTCGCCTCGACCGACGCGGCGCATCGGCCGGGGACGTCGACCCGCACCGTGCACGGCAACCCGCAGCCGGCGGCCAGACCGTCGAGCGCGGCGGCGAGCCCACGGTCGTCGAGCACCGGGGGCAGAATCCCGCGTACGACGCTGCGAAGCTCCGCCAGCGCCAGTTCAGCCGAGTCGTGCGCGCGGTCCAGAATCTCCACCGCCCGCGCCGGATCCCGGAGCATCGCCCGCCGCGCCGCACCCAGCAGTACGGTGACCGCGACCAGCCGGTTCTGTGCCCCGTCGTGCAGGGACCGCTCGATGCGGCGCAGCTCGACGGCGTGCGCGTCCAGCGCGGCCGCCCGGGTCGCGGTCAGCTCGGCGATCCGCAGCGACATGTCGACGTCGCGCGGTGGGGCCAGCAACCGCCGCCCCGGCAGCGCCTGCAGCCCGGCCATCGGCGGGTTGAGCGCCACGGTCGCGGCGAGCCAGCCGACCCCGATCAGCCCCACCACCAGCGCGTCGGGCAATCCATCGATCCGCCACACGACGAACCCCGGGCCGCCCGCCTCCGGCGGCAGCATCCAGTAGTAGAGCGGGAACAACAGGCTCTGCACGGCGGAGATGGGTAGGGACAGCCCCAGCACACCCAGCCCGAACCCGACGGTGCCGTGGATGCCCACAAACGCGCACTCGCGCCGAAACCATGGGTCGCGCAGGACGTCGCGCAGGCTGGTGGGGACCGCCGGCGGCAGGGGCAGGTCGCGGTCCCATCGCGACAGTCGGGCCCGCTCCCGGTTGGCGGCGAGCCGGACCGCCTTCGCCGCCGACGGGACCATCGCCAGGCCGATGCCGACCACGCTGGCGAGCGCCACCAGGACCAGGAGCAGTACGGCCGCCAGCGCCAGGATCGACGTGCCGAGGCCGCCGACGAGGTGTTCGATGGCGTCGACAGACATTCGTAGGCGGCGTCGCAGGTATCGCCGCGCCGCCCGCCAAAGCTGCGGGCCCAGTTGTCCCGCAGCGACCGATGCGCCAGCGGCGTCCCTGCACGGCATCCCGTACCTCCCGGCAGAGACGATAGCGACGCAAGGTCGGCTCCGACGTGCCGCGGCCCAGAAAGTACAGCCTGCTGTACCAGTCCTGTGGGTGCCGGAAATCTCGTCCGGCAAACTCGTCGAACGGCACGAACCCAGCCAGAGGCCCGCGCCCTAGGACTGCCCGACATCCACCTTGAGTGTTGCAGCTGACGCATGGGTCAGGGTTTACGGTCGCGCTCCACCGACCGAGCAAGGAGCGTTACGTGCCTCCACTGCCTTCCGTCCATCGTCAGGTTCAGTTGCTCACGACTCCGGACGGCCTGCCGCGCCCGGAAGACTTCAGCATCGTTGAGGTCCCGGTGCCACCCCACGCGCCCGGCGAAGTCCTGGTCCGCAATCGTGCCTTCCTGGTCTCCGCGGCCCTGCTCCGGACCCTCATCGGCGCGGCCGCGGCGGGACTGCCCGGTCCGCGCCCCGGCGATCCGTTGCCCGGCGCCGCGATCGGCGAGGTCGTCGCCGCCCCCTACTCCAGCGGCCTGCGTCCGGGCGAGTTGGTCGGGCACGACCTTGGCTGGCGCGAGTACGCGGTCGTCCCGGCCGACCGGTGCCGTCGCCTCGGAGACTCGCTACCGGATCCGCTGGCCCACCTGTCTCAGGGCTGGACCGCGTACGCGGCGCTGACCCGCACCGCCGCCGTTCGTACCGGCGACACGGTGCTCATCACCGGCGCCGCCGGCGCCGTCGGTTCCCTCGCCGGCCAGATCGCCCGTCGTCTCGGCGCGGCCAGAGTCATCGGTACCACCGGCTCACCGGCAAAGGCCCGCGTCCTGACCACCGAACTCGGCTACGACGCGGTCATCGTACGCGGAGCGGAACCGATCGCCACGCAGCTCGCCAACGCCGCTCCGGACGGTATCGACGTGGCGCTCGACACCGTCGGCGGCGAACAACTTCAGGCGGCGGTGCAAGCCGCCCGGCCCCACGCCCGCATCGTTCTGATCGGCGCGCTGTCGGCGCAACTCGCCGCCAAGGGCACCGGCACGACCGCGACGCTGGAACTGGACCTCGTGCCCATCGTGCTCAAGCGAATCAGCATGCGCGGGTTCAACGCCGCGGACCACCCCGACGCGCTCGCCGAATGGACGCAGCGGTTCGGCGCCTGGCTACACACCGGCGACATCCGGTTTCCGCATTCCCGCATCCATGGAATCGACCGGGCCGCCCAAGCGTTCCAGGAGGTCGTCGAGGGACGGCATGTCGGCGCCGTCCTCGTAGAGCTCTGACAGTCGGGAGGCGCGATGCGTATCGGTGATGCCGCAGCGGCAGCGGGAACCACACCGCGGGCGCTTCGCTTCTACGAACAGCGAGGACTGCTGCCGCCACCGATACGCACCCGCACCGGGCAACGGACCTACAGCAATGCCGACGTGGCCCGAGTGAAGATCATCCGTGAGTTGCTGTCGCTCGGCCTGACCGTTGACGACATCGCCACGCTCAGCGCCCACCTTCATCTGCTCGACGGCGACACTCTGCCCGAACACACCGTGCCCGACCGCATCCGGCTGCCGCAGGCGAGTGAAATGTTCCGCCGCCGGTTGGAGGTCATCGACGAGCAAATCACCCGGCTGACCCGACTGCGGCAACTGCTGTCCGTCTGCCACGCTCAGTTGGCCGAGAAAGCGCCACCCGCGACGGCAGACCCCCATTGACCCGCCCTCCCTGCGCCGATGTGAGACAGCCCGCCTACCAGGGGAGTCGCTTCCTGGACGGTCGCGAGGAGAAATCACCAGCATGACGCCGAAGTTCGGTGAGAGCCCGGATCTGCCCGCCTTCATCACGAGAATGCCCGCCTTTCAGGATCCGGTTCAGGGTCGGCGCGCCAAACCATGATCAAGCCCAGCCGGAGGCGGCAACCACGCACCGGACAGGGCCGGACGCGAAGGATGCTCGTCGCACCAGCACTACGCCCCTGTGGCGGCTGTCTTGGCGGCCTCGATTGCCGAGTTGAAGTCGGGGTTGGCCCCGAGTTGAGCGAGCAGCACATTCGCTGCGTTGTAACAGTCGAACCTTTCGATTTTTCCGTCACGGAGATGCCAGAGATCCGCCGTCGGTACGTCGATCCGGTTGCCGGTCGGCGGGATTTCGCCGACCGGGGTAGGGAACCCGCCGAGATGCGTTCCCTGAATGCGGAGTTTGACGGCAACGACATCACCGAGCGCATGCACTTCGAGTAGCTCGCGGTGGACGTCGGGAAAGACGCTGGCGAAGCCAGTCAGCGCCTGAGGAATCTGGTCCCCGCGGAAGGTTAGCGAGTTCGGCACGTCGTTGAAGGTCCCGTCCTGGGTGAACAAGGCGCGAAAACCGTGTCCATCGAGGACGTTGCCTTCCGACAGCCGGTATGCCTCGCGAACAACCTCTTCGTTACTCTTCACTTCTGCTCTTCCTTGATCTTGGTTGATACGCCACATGTCGGGCAGGAGTCAAGTGATGACGCCGTCGCTTAGGTCGACGACGCCTCCGTCGTGGTTTCAGTGATGCGCGCTCGGTCAAGCTAGCAGGTTTTTGACCGTACGGTCAATAACGTAGGCTTGCTCACATGCCCCGTCCCCGCAAGTTCCTCGAGAGCGAAGTCGTCAGCAGCGCTAGTGAGGTGTTCGCCGTGCACGGCCTTGCCGCTGCGACGCTGGACGACCTCGTACGGGCGACCGGCCTAGGGAAGCAGAGCTTGTACAACGCGTTCGGCGGGAAGCGGGAATTGTTTTTCCGGGCGCTCTCTGAGGATCGGGACGAGGCGACGCGCGCTGTCTCGGAAGCGCTCGGACACGATGACGCTTCGCCGCTGGAACGCATTCGTGGTCACATGCTCATGATGGCGATCGAGTTCAGTAGCAGTGATCGGCGGGTCTCGCTCACCACGCGTGCGCTGGTCGAATCGACCGGCGCGGAGGATCCGCTTTCGACGGCCGCGAAGGACGGCATCGAACAGCTCGCCGGCGTCTATGCTCAATGCCTGGAACATGCGCGGGAGAGCAGGGACATACCGGAGGACGCGAACGTGCAATCGCTGGCCGTCTACTTCGTCGCCGTCACTCGGGGGATGGAGTTGCTCGGCCGCGCCGGTGTCGGCCGCGCCGTTCTCACCGCAGTCGCACTCGACGCACTTCGCGTGCTGCACGGTCAGCGGATGGACGAGGCCGATAATGGCCCGTCGGTGCGGGAATGACTGCCATCTGGCCGCTGCCAAGGCGAACTCGGGACGATAGCCTGACCGAGATCGAGGAAAGCCGTGATCATCCGGCGGCGGCTTCCTGACGCGAACCCCGCTGCCTTCCTGCCAACCTCGCCGGGCCGCTGAGCAACCTGCAGGACAGGTCAGCAACGAACTCCCGTCCTGGGCGTCGTTCGTGCTCGACTGCTGTCCTACCGGGAGCTTCGGCCTATCTGGAGTAACGACACGCCGCTGCGCACCTGCTCACGCCCCCTTCATCACGATGAAAATGGCTTATCGGTGCCGTACCGGGCAACCATGGTTCGGACGGCCTCGTCCACAACCGCGGTCGTGCGGGCAGGTGTCACCGTCCAGTCCGGGAGCAGAAGGCTCGGCCAGAAGAGGTAGTTGGAGATCATCCCGAGGAATTGCGTAGCGGCCATCTCCGGGTCAGCGATGTCGGCGGCTCCCGCGTCGCACTCGGTCATGAGGTAGCCCCGGACGGACTCGAAGTACGGCAATTTGCCCTGTGAGAAATGCGCCTTGGCCAGTTCCGGAAAGCGCGGCAGTTCGGCGATGACGATACGAAACAGGCTGGTCATCGCCGGCTGGCTCATCAGCGTCGCGTAGCGCTGTCCGAGGACCGTCAGGCCGGCCTTCAGGTCGCCGGCGGGCGGCACGTCGGCGACGTCGTTCTCGGCCCACGAGTCGATGACGATGGCATCGAACAACGCTGCCTTCGTCGGGAACTGCTTGAACAGCGTCGCTTTCGAAACGCCAGCACTGTCGGCAACACGCGCTAGTGATGCCCGGTCGTAGCCCAACTCGAGGAAAAGTTCGGTAGCGGCCCGCACGATGAGCGCACGCTTCTCCTGCGCCACGCGCTGGTGGTAGGCCGACGGCGCTGGGGTCATGCGCCCATCATAGCGAGGTGAGTGGGTTGACTCACCACTCGGAGTGGGCGTAGCGTCGGCATGGTGAGTCACCCGGCTCACCACCCGCTCCTGCGGGCTGTCGTTCACCGCTCGGTACTCGGAGGATCAGATGCCCCGCTTCGCCAATCAGACCGTACTCGTGACCGGCGGCACCGGCGGGCAGGGCGCCAGCCACGTTCGTGCCTTGCACAGCGAGGGCGCCAACGTCGTCATCGGGGACATCGATGCCGAGCGCGGCGTCGACCTCGCCGCCGAGCTGGGAGGTGCGGCGCTTTTCGTCCACCTCGACGTCTCCCAGGAGGAGTCGTGGGCCGCCGCCATCGCGGAGACCGAGAAGGTCTTCGGTGCGCTCACGATCCTGGTCAACAACGCCGGGGTGCAGAACCCGCCGGCCCTCATCGAGTCAACGGAACGGGCTACGTGGGCCCGCATCCTCGACATCAACCTCACCGGCACTTTCCTCGGCATCAAGGCAGCCGCCCCGGCGCTGCGGCGCGCGGGGGGAGGAGCAATCGTCAACATCGCCTCCACCATGGGCATCGGCGGTACTGCTTTCTATGCGCCCTATGTCGCCAGCAAGTGGGCGGTCCGAGGGCTCACTCGGACCGCTGCCCTTGAGTTGGGCCGCGACAACATCCGCGTCAATGCCATCCACCCCGGCGTTGTCGCCACCCCGTTCATCACCGAGCCGGCGGCCGGCAGCGACGCCCCGATCGCCGACTTCTACTCGCCCGAGCCGTTCGCTGTCCCGCGGCTCGGGCAGCCCGCCGACATCACTGCGCTGCTGTTGTTTCTCATCTCGCCCCACGCGGCCTTCATCACCGGCGCCGAGTATGTCATCGACGGCGGATTGCTCCTCGGTCCCGCTCTACAGAAGGAAACCGCATGAACCCCGCCGACCTGCATGGCGGACGCCGCACGCTCGACCCGCTGGCACAACTGCCGCACGAGATCAGGCGCGCCATCGAGATCACACCCGCAGCCGGAAGAAGCCGCAGGTCAAGCAGTCATCACATGACGTACGTTCACGGAACGTGATGACACCCGAGTGGCACCCACCGTCCACAGCGGGCAAACAACAAGAAGGGGCCGTCCCGCGTTTCCGCTGGGCAGGCCCTCATGATCTTGCGCCCGAAGGGATTCCGCCCAGCTCGCCGCGTGGCGTGGGCAGAGCAACCTGGACCTGACCGTGGCGGTGAGTGTGGTGCCGGCCCAGCTGTACGACCTGGCATTCGTCACCACGGTGCGCGATTGCCTGGCGGAGACCGCACACCGCCAGACCGGCTCATCCTCGAGATCGCTCAGGACCAGGCGACCGACCTCGAACGCGCCGGCGAGGCAATTACCGAACTGGCGGCCATCGGGGTGCGCATCGCTCCGGACGACTTCGTCGTAACCCATGCGACGCTGGCAGGGCTGTTTGCCTTCCCGGTGCATCAGAACAAGATCGGCCGCGCCATCGCCCTCGACGAATCCGGCAACGGCCGCACCATGGTGCAGATTCTCGCCCTCGCCGCCCAGATGCTCGGCTACGAGCTGGTCGCCGCCGGGGTGGAGGCAGACGACCCTGTCGAGGCCATCCGCGAGGCCGGATTCCGAACCTCCCAGGGATCCCGCTACGCCGATCCGATGCCCGCCGCCGAGATGGTGACCTGGCTCGCGGAGCGGAGGGCGGTCGGCGCCGAGAGGTGACCCCGGCGTCGATGAGCACCGTCTTCACCCGCGACCCGTTACGGGAATTCCCGCCGTCTTTACCAGCGGGATCGCTGGCAACGTCCGCAACGGGTTCCGAGACACCGCTGAGCGCCGGACCCAGGAAAAAATCCGGGACGGGGCCTGGGTCCCCGTCCCGGACTCGTCCGTGCCGCCGCGGCTCACTGTTGCAGCACGGGCTCCTCGTGGTCGACGAGGGAGTGTCGCCCGCTCGGCGGCGACGCCGGCGGACGCGACAGCCGGCTCGGCCACCACATTCGCCGGCCGATCAGCAGGGTGAGGGCGGGCACCAGGACCGACCGCACGAGCAGGGCGTCGAGCAGCACGCCGAAGGCCACCAGGAACCCGACCTCGACCAGCATCACCAGCGGCAGGGAGACGAGGACCGCGAACGTGGCGGCCAGGACCAGGCCCGCCGAGGTGATGACGCCACCGGTGGCGGAGAGGGCTTTGAGCATGCCGTCTCTGGTGCCGAGACGTACGGTCTCCTCCCGGGCTCGGCTGGCCAGGAAGATGTTGTAGTCGATGCCGAGCGCCACGAGGAACAGGAAGGCCAGCAGCGGCACGGAAGAGTCGATGCCTTTGAACCCGAGGATGGTCTCGAAGACGAACACGCTGCCGCCGAAGGCCGCGGCGAAGGAGACGACCACGGTGGCCATCAGGACCAGCGGGGCCACGATCGCGCGCAGCAGCAGCCCGAGGACGATCAGGACGACGACGAGCACCAGTGGGATCACCAGCTTCTCGTCGCGGCTGGTGGTGACTTCGGTGTCCAGGTTCTCCGCGCTCGGCCCGCCGACGATCGCCTCCGCCCCGTTGACCGCGTGCACGGCGGTGCGCACCCGCTTGATCGTGTCGTACTCGGCGGGGGTGTCCGGCGCGTCGGTCGGGAACACGGAGATGTCTGTCCAGCCTCCGACGGTCTGGCCCGGTTCGGCCTGCGCCACGCCGGGAGTGCGCTTGACGACGTCGAGAATCTGTTGCTGGTACGCCGGCCGCGTGTAGATGGTCATCGGCTGGCCGCCGAGCTCCGGGAAGTTCTGGCGCAGAACGGTGAAGCCGGTGACCGACTCCGGCGGGGACAGGAACTGGTCCTGCTCCCGCAGGGCGCCGGTGTTGCCCGTCAGCCCGACGCAGAGCACGCCGAGGATGCCGAGCGAGCTGAGCGTCGCCACCCAGCGGCGGCGGTTGATGGCGGTGCCGAGCCGTCCCCACAGCCCCGGCTTGGCCTGCACGGCCGTGCTGAACCGCGGGATGACCGGCCAGAAGATCCGCCGGCCGAGGACCACGAGCACCGCTGGGAACAGCGTCAGCATGGCTACCAGCGCGCACAGGATGCCGGCCGCACCGACCGGGCCCAGCCCGCTGGTGCTGTTCAGGTCCGCGGCGAGCAGGCAGAGCAGACCCGCGACCACGGTGGCCGCGGACGCGATGATGGCCGGCGCCGCGCCGCGCAGCGCGTGGACCATCGCCACCCGGACGTTCTCGTGATGATGCAGCGTCTCCCGATATCGGGCGATGAGCAACAACGCGTAGTCGGTGCCGACGCCGAAGACCAGGATCGTCAGCAGCGCCGAGGTCTGGTTGTCGACCACGATGCCGAAGTTCTTGACGAGCAGGTAGACGGTCGCCATCGAGGTCAGCGCGGCCGCGCCCACGGCCACCAGCGGGATCAACCACAACACCGGGCTGCGGTAGGTGAGGATGAGCAGGATCGTGACGACGATGACGGTGGTGAGGAAGACCTGCTCGTCGATGCCGTCGAAGACGGCGTCCAGGTCGCCGTCGATCGCGGCCGGGCCGGTCACCTCGAGTTCCAGGCCGGCGGGGCGTTCCTTCGCGGCGTCACGCAACGGGCCGACGAGTTCCTCCGGCGGGCCGTAGGCCGTGCTCAGGTCGAGGGTGAACATCATTGCCTTGCCGTTGGTGGACGGCCTGATCGGGGGACCGTCGTCATCCTCTTCGCCGGACGTCGCCGTCTTCGGCGGGTACCGCTTGGCAAGGGTGTTGTAGTGGCGTTCGACCGTGGCGCGGTCGGCGTAGGTCAAGCCGCCGGCGCGGTGGTACACGAAGACGAACGTGTTGTCCTCCGCGCCGGGAAGACTCTCCTCCAGCACCGCCACCTTGGTGGACTCGGCGCTTGCCGGCAGGGCGTCCACGGCTTTGTCGGTGGTGACCGAGCTCAATTTTCCGCTCAACGGCACCATGACCGCCGCCAGGGCCACCCACAAGCCGATTACCAACCACGGCACCCACCGGCTGGCCAGCCGACCGGGCGGCGCGTCCTTGGTCGGCGCTACGTTGACTGCCATCGATCCTCCTACGCAGGCGTTACATTGCTTGTCCGAGGCCGACTTCGTACCGAGTGAGTCTGAGACGATCATTAATGTGGTGCTCAGGCCGGTGCTCCGAGCCAGGTGCCCGACACGGGCCAACAGTGACGTCGAGATCACGCTCGGTGGGCGCGTCTTGGGCAACACAGCCGTTGGCAGGATGAGCAAGGCGTCGACGTCGACCAGGTCCGTGCGGGCGGTGACGGTGTTGACCCGTGCGGTCCACGCGGCCGCGCCCCCGCGTGGTTGACAAGGCTCAGCAGGAGCGCACGCCCCTTGGTCGGCGTGTCTGTTGCCATCGGCGGGTGGAGTTCTCGGTCTCGTGAAGTCCTAGAGAAACTCCATGATCACCTTGGACCCGGGCGGCCAGGCAGGCGTAGAAGTCCACCACGCTGACGCGTGCGCCGGGCACCTGGCTCGGACAACCGACCTGATCACATTAACGTTCGTCTCAGATTCACTAGGTACGAAGTCGGCGTCAGACAAGCGAGGTAACCCGTCGACAGGAGGCTAGTGATGGCAGTGGATGCAGCGCCGTCGGGGAAAGCGCCGCCCGGGCGATTGAGGTTCGGGGCGTCCACCATGGCTCTGCCGACGGCGTACCCGGTCGCCGCCTGCGGTTCGCACCCCCACAACAGTGCGGGGCCCGCCGCGACCGGCCCGCACAGCCCGCACGCGAGCGAGCGGTTCCTCGACCCCGGGCAGGACGCGAAGACCCCTGCTCCCGGCCGGCAGCGCTTCGGCGGGACCGGCGCCGAGGTCGCAGAGAGGGACCCGGCTCGGGTGGAGACCTGGGCGACGAAGGCTCGATCTGAAGCATCTCGCAGACGGATGCCGTACGGACACCACGCCACACAAACCCCTGAAGGGAGACTGACATGAAGCCCATGGGACGCCGCAGCTTCCTGGCCGCCGCCACGGCACTCGGCATCGGCGCCGGCGTGTCCACGCATGCCATTGTCTCGGCAGCGAGCGACAACAAGACTCCGGACCAGGCTCCGGACCAGAACGCGGACAAGACCGCGGAAATTTACCAGCGAGACCGGGACCTGCCCTTCATCGGCACGGAGGAGACATTTTCGACTCCCACGTTGTTGAAGCTGAACTCCATCAATGACGAGCATATAGCATTCCTTGAGGAAATTGGCCTTTCGGATCTAGGCCAACGCCGCATCGACGATATGGACGCGGGGGGACTCAACGTTCAAATCCTCTCTGCTCATACGCCGTCCGTACAAAATGTCCCTGGGCAAAGGGGCATCGACCTTGCCTATCGTCTTAACCGGCAGCTTGTAGACGGGCCAATCGCCAAATATCCAGGCCGCTTCAAGGCTTTCGCCACCTTGCCCTTGCAGAGCCCGGAGGCGGCGGCGGACGAACTGGAACGCTCGGTTCGGGAGGATGGCTTCTTGGGCGCACTGACCAACGGGCATATCACGAAGAAGTACCTCGATCATCCCGATTTCGAGCCTGTGCTGGCACGTGCCGTTGCTCTCGATGTGCCGATCTACCTACATCCCGGCTATCCAGCTGACGAGATCTTCGAGATCCTTTACAGCACCACACGTTCTGAATACACGAAGGAATTCCAACCCTACATTTTCAGTGGGTCTGGGTATGGCTGGCACCAGGAGGTGCTGACCCAATGCATTCGGATGATCACGTACGGGGTTTTTGACAGATTCCCCAAACTCAAGATCATCATCGGTCACATGGGCGAAGGTCTTCCCTTTTACTACGAGCGGATCGCCAATGACATGGGCGAGCCGACAGAAAACTCGCTTAAGAAGCCCTTCGAGCAATACTTCCAGGACAACTTCTGGGTCACAACCAGCGCATTCCCGCAGACCGAACTGCTCAATCTCCTGCTGAAGTACATAAGCGTGGACCGAGTGATGTTCGCAACCGACTACCCGTTCGCGGACATAAAGGCGCAGACCGACTGGTTCCGCGGAGTCGACTTGCCACGCGAAGACAAGGAAAAGATTGCGTTCCGAAATGCAGAGAAACTGTTCAGAATGAAAGTGCCCGTGAAGTGACGCGCCGGCGTCGGCAGCAGTAGCGACTCTCCTGAGATCCCCAGCGTGCCGACCCGCCTGGTCAAGACAGCGCGGTTCGCGAGGGTCCGCTGCGGAGCCCCGTAGCCGACCCTCGCCCCGCCCACGTCACCGCGACAACGACCACGTCATCGCCTGGCCACACCCAGACGCCGTCAGTGGCGAGCACAGCATTGCCACCGACGGCGAAGAGCGAACCCAGTGCCGTTGCAGCATCGGGCGTTCTGCCACACGGCTTGGAAGCGGGTCGGCTCGTTGGCCTTGCCGTCGACATCGACCTGGCCCAGGACCGTCCCGGTGTGCTGATCGAGCACAGCGAGCAGATGCACCTGGGAGCCGGCCGGGCCGCTGCCTCGCAAGGTCTTTGCCGTCCACGCTGTACACACGCCGGGCCGAGCTCGGCACCGGCCGGAACGCAAGAGCCCACCGCCAACCGTGTCGTCCAGGGCGTCGGCGTCGACACCGGCCAGGACGCGCCGGTTTGTCGACTCGTCCGGCACCCGGAACCGGCCGGTGCACGGATCTCTGAAACACCCAGTTCAGCGAGGACTTGTTGCGGTGCGTCAGCAGCCCATTCCGCGACCGCCGCCGCGGAGCGGGCACCGGTCAGCACCGCCGCGATCGCGGTGGCCAAGACTGCGAACAGCGCATGAACGACACCGCGGCGGTCGCGCCGGTCCGGTACTGCCGCCAACCCGGTGACCAGGCTTCACCGGTGCTGGGTCGGCAACGGCTCGTCCAGTGTTGTTGCTGGCCGTGTGATGGTCGACAGGATGCTGTTGAGGCCTTCCTCGAACAGCACCCGGTCGCTCCAGCGGGTGTCGTCGAGGTGGCCGGAGGCGTGCAGGGTCGGGTAGTCGTTGGCGCTGGCGGTGATGTGGTCGCGGGCTGCGGCTCTCACTTGAGGGTTGGCGCTGCGGTGCCAGGTGGCTTCGGTGAGGGCGGCGCCGATGACGTAGTTGGCCAGGGTGCGGGTGGCCACGGCGAGGTGGAGTCCACGGCAGCCGCCGCGCACGAGGGCCGCCTGCAGGAACTCCGTCCGGGACAGGACGTTGGGTCCGAGCATCGGGCGTCCGATCAGCCTGGGTGCCCACGGGTGGCGCAGCATGGCAGCACGCCAGGCTTCGACGAGCGCTCGGATGTCGGCCTGCCAGTCGTGGCTGGCTTCCGGGATGGGCACGTCACCGAAGATCCGGTCGACGGCTAGGTCGAGGACGTCGTCCTTGGTCGCGACGTGCCAGTACACCGCGGTCGCCGTGACGTCGAGCCGCTCTGCCAGGCGGCGCATCGTCAACCCCTCGACGCCGTGCTCGTCGAGCAGGGTCACGGCGGCGGCCACGATCCGCTCGAGGGTCAACGGCGGTGGGCGTCGCGGCCGCGACGGCTGCGGTCGCAGCCACACCGACGACGCGGTGCGGTCGTTCGATCCTGCCGGTGCTGGAGTTGGCAGGTCCGGTTCTGCGGTAGTCACGACAGCGAGCTTAATACGGTGCGCAGCTAACTTAACGTCGGTAACCTGCCTGAGCGCGTCAATGTGAGTGCTGTCTGCGCGGGCGAAGGAGCTAGGGCCGTGCCGTTGCTACGTATCCACGTCGACACCGACCGACTGACCGCTCGGCGCGTCCTGCACCTCCACCAAGTTGGCAAGATCCATCACGAATCCCTCGAAGCAGCTCGCGAACAGGTATGGCGGCACGGCCGCACCCCCGCCGGCGCCCCCGTATTCGTCGGCATCACCAACGGCCGTCACCACGTAAAGCTGCTCTACGATGTCGAGGTCTACCCCGACACGGTCCGGTGACCGCCGACGGGCACACCAAGCAACGGTCACGCCGCCCCGGATCGCTACTACTCACCGCCAGGTAGAAGCCCGAGCGCCCCACCGGTTGCCACGCCCGTCCAGCGCAGTCGATCGGCGGCGGGCGTGGCGTCGCAGGATCTCGGTTGGGCGGGCGAGTGGACGCCGAGCTAGCGAAGCTCAATTCCGACGAGTTGCGGGAGGTTGGGGCCGCCGCACCGTGGGGTTCATCGTCACTCGATGGCGAAGGGACAACGCCGAGGAGGCTGCACGGTCCGGTTTATGACCGGCGTGGCGGAGTCAGTCGCCGGCCGGTCGGACCGCGGGGACGCACCCCAGTTGTTGCGCGGGCTGGGAAGGTCGCTCGCCCGCAGGCGTGCCAGCTGCGCGGCAACTGCCGGATCAGCGTCGCGGATCGGTCGCGAGCCCGCCGGTCGACGCTGATGCCGAGCGCGTGCAGGGAGGCGACCATGAGGCGGATGTCCTGCTGGAGTGTTAGGCGGCATCCCGCTGGTCCAGCCACTCCAAAATTGCCTCGGTGGTTTCCTCCGGCTTCTCCTGCTGGATCCAGTGACCGCAGTCCAGACTGACCACTTCCACATTCGGCACAAACTCCGCCAGTCTTTCAGCCCTCCCGACCGTGTCGCGGTCGCCGTAGATCATGAGGGTGGGCTGCCGGATGATCGGGTCCACGTCCGCCAGCAGGCGCCAGTTGCGGTCGAGGTTTCGGTACCAGTTGATTCCGCCCGTGAACCCTGTCGACTCGAAGGCGGAGACGTAGACGGCCAGTTCGCTGTCACTCATGACGGGCTCACCGAGTGGGGTTTCCGCTCTGGCGAGGTTGATCAACGCGTTGCCCGGCTGAGGATCTGCGAGGGGCACGTTCTGCCGGTACAGGTTCCGAAGGAATTGGAACGTGTTCTCCTCGAACACGGCGTCCGCGACGCCCGGCTGCCGGTTGAAGTGTACGAAGTAGAAATCGGCGCCGAGCACGGCCTCCATGAACTCGATCCAGGGCATCTCTCCGCGCTCTTGGTAGGGCACGCTCAGCGCTACCACGCCGTTGACCCGGTTCGGGTGCAGCAGGGTCAGACCCCAGACGACGAATGCGCCCCAGTCATGGCCGACGAAGGTGGCATCCTCGTAGCCGTAGTGATCGAGCAGGGCGACGAGGTCACCCGACAGGTGTGCGATGTCGTAGTCCGTCACTTCGGCGGGACGGGACGAGTTGCCGTAACCCCGCTGGTTCGGAACGATGACGTGGTAGCCCGCCGCGGCCAGGGCCGGCACCTGATAGCGCCAGGAGAAGGCGTGCTCCGGCCAGCCGTGACAGAGCACGATGGGGTTCCCCGCGTTCTGCCGGCCGGCCTCGAAGACTTCGAGTTCCACACCGTTGACCGAAATGCGGGTGGGCTCGGGAAAATCGGTTGTCATGCCGGCATCATGCCGACCGATACCGGTCACCTTCTGACCGGTTTTTGTGGAAGGGTTGGCGAAGTGCGAGCCGACCGGTTGATAGCCATCCTCCTCCTGCTGCAACAGCGCGAGCAGGTGACCGCAGCAGAGGTCGCCCAAGAGCTGGAGATCTCCGAGCGCACCGCCCGCCGCGACCTCGACGCCCTGGCTATGGCCGGCGTTCCGGTGTACTCCGTGCAGGGCCGAGGCGGCGGCTGGCGCCTCGTGGGCGGCGCCCGCACCGACCTGTCCGGGTTGACCGCGAGTGAGGCCCGCGCCCTCTTCCTGGTCGCCGGCCCGGCCTCGTCTGTCACGCCGGCCGTGAAAGCAGCCCTGCGCAAGCTCGTCCAAGCCCTGCCGGAACCCTTCCGGGCACAGGCCGAGGCGGCGTCGTCGTCGCTCGTCAGGGACCCACAACGATGGGGATCGAGCCGAGTCGAGCCCCGACCGCCTCGCTTCCTCGACGAACTCCAGGACGCCGTGATTTACGGCGTCCAGGTCCGGCTCGGCTACGTCGACCGCGAAGGCACCGAAACCGAGCGAACCGTTCACCCGCTGGGCATCGTCGCCAAAGGCCCGTCGTGGTACCTCGTCGCCAACACCGAGACCGGCCGGCGGACATTCCGGATCGACCGCGTTTCGTCGGTCGACCCGACCGCCGATCCCGTGCACCGGCCCGAGGACTTCGACCTTGCCGAGAGCTGGCGCGAGATCGCCGACGAGGTCGACCGTAAACGAACACCCCACAAGGCCCGGGCAGTGTGCGCGCCTCACGGGATAGGCGTGCTCCGGATGGGGTTCGGCGCTCGACTCGAAGTGGGAGGTTCCACGGCCGATGGCCGCATCGAGGTCGTGATCCGCGGCAACGACGAATACATACTCGCCGGCGAGCTTGCCGGGCTTGTCGAATACCTCGAGGTAACCGGCCCTCCGGGAGTACGAGGCCACCTGGCCTCGATCGGCAACGCGCTCGTCGAACGATACGGCTCAGACCGGCAGCACGTCGTACCGCAGAACGAGAACCAAGGTCATCAGGCTCCACTGCATCGATGACTCCGACTGCTCGCACGGCACTACGACGAGATAAGCGCCAGCTACCCGGCCCACCTCTCCAGCCTCCATAACAACGAGCTATGCGAGGATGCCGCTCGTCATCGACGCGGCAAGGAGCAGCAGTCGTGGCAGCACCCCCGAGCATCGGTCGACGCACGCTCATCGGCCAGATCAGTACGGTGCCTGGCCGGGCGGCGTCCTTGCTCACGACACGGAGCGGCTCGTGGTAGCTGGCTGGTCGGTTCGAAAGTCGCGGCGGCTCGGGTCGACACCCGACATCCGAGCGGGCGCGAACCCAAGACCGCCGCGAGCCGCCGCCCGGTCGCCCTCGACAAGCACACCGTCGCGGTGCTCGCGCCCGCCGCCGCCACCAGCTCGACCAGCGCGCCGCCGGTGCACCCTGGACGGACTCCGGGTACGTGTTCACCCGCCCCGACGGACTGCCGATCAACCCGAACTACGCCACCACCCGGTTCCGCAAACTCACCGACCGCGCCGAACTACCGCCGGTGCGTGCGACTGCACGACCTACGCCACGGCGCCGCGTCCCTCGCCCACCAAGCCGGCGCTGACCTCAAGACCCTGCAAGACCTGCTCGGGCACTCCAGCAGACGGCCCCTGATCGGACAGCTTGACAAGGACATACCGGTGACGGCCGTTCGGCCGCGACGGCCAGGTGCCGAGCGCAAGGGCTCTCGTCCCGTTGTGGCGCCGCCTCGTCGGATTACGTTCACCGAGACGGCGCCGCAACGCCCCACACCGGCCCGGGTCACGCTCGCTTCGTGAAGGCGGAACGAGCCCACAGGTAGCCGACGAGGGCGATCGCCACGCACCAGGCGACGGCGACGGCCGCGTCGGTGGTGTCGGGCGCGCTGTCGAGCAGGCCGCGCACGGTCTCGATGATCGGCGTGAACGGTTGGTACTCGGCGAACTGACGAAGACCCGGTCCCATCTTCTCCGCCGGTACGATCGCGCTGCTGAAGAACGGCAGCATGACCAGCGGCACGGCGGCCATGCCCGCTGTCTCCGGCGACTTCGCCGACAGTCCCAGCGCGACCGTGAACCAGCCCGCCGCGAACGCGAGCAGAACGACGACGCCACCCACGGCGAGCCAGTCGGTCAGGCTCGCCTCCGGGCGGAACCCCAGCAGGAAGGCCACTCCGACGAGCGCCGCGATGGCGATCACGTTGGTCAGCACGCTGGTGATGACGTGGCCGGTCAGCACCGCGCCGCGGGAGACGTCCATGGCCTTGAACCGGTTGATGATGCCCTTGGTCATGTCGGAGTTCACCGCCGTCGCGGTGGCTCCCAGCCCGTAGCAGACGGCCAGCAGGATCATGCCCGGCGTCGCGTAGTCGACGTAGTCCACGCCGACGCTGAAGGCGTCGCCGAACATGTACACGAACATCAGCAGGATGATGATCGGCATCAGGACGGCGTTGAACACCGAGGTCGGGTTCCGGGTGAGGTGTTTGAGGTTGCGGCGCAGCATGACCAGCGAATGGGACTGGGCGCTCATTTCGTGTCGACCTCCGTGGCGTGGCCGGTCAGGGCGAGGAAAACGTCGTCGAGGTCCGGGGTGCGTACGGAGCACTCCTCGGCGCTGAGGGAGTGCTCGTCGAGCCGGTCCAGCAGGGCCCGCAGTGACTTCGTGCCGCCGTCGGCGGGCACCCGCAGGGCCAGCGCGTCGTCGTCTCGGGTGGCCACGGGGAAGATCCCGGCGGCGGCGTCGAGTTCGGCGGCGGTGGAGAACCGCAGCCGTACGTGTGTTCCGGGGATGAGGCGCTTGAGCTCTTCCGGCGTGCCCTGGGCGACCAGGCGACCCTGGTCGAGCACCGCGAGGCGGTCGGCGAGTTGGTCGGCCTCCTCCAGGTACTGCGTGGTGAGGAAGATGGTCGCGCCGTCGGCGACCAGGTCACGCACGATCGACCACATGGTGCGGCGGCTGCGCGGGTCCAGGCCCGTCGTCGGCTCGTCGAGGAAGATGATCCGCGGATTGCCGACCAGCGTCATCGCCAGGTCGAGCTTGCGGCGCATGCCCCCGGAGTAGGTGGAGGTCGGCTTGTCCGCCGAGGCGGTCAGCTCGAACCGGTCCAGCAGGTCCGCGACGATCCGATCGCCGTCGCCGGCGACCCTGCGGTTGAGGTCCACCATCAGCTGGAGGTTCTCGCGTCCGGTCAGCAGCTCGTCGACGGCCGCGAACTGGCCGGTGACGCCGATGGCCGCGCGGACCGCCCTGGCGTCGGTGGCAAGGTCGTGGCCGGCGACCCGGACCGTGCCGCCGTCGGCCTGCACCAGCGTGGTCAGCACGTTCACCGTCGTCGTCTTGCCCGCGCCGTTGGGGCCGAGCAGACAGAACACCGTGCCGGCGTGGACGTCGAAGTCGACGCCGTCGAGGACGGTCTTGTCCTTGTACGCCTTGCGCAGGCCGGAGACCGAGATCGCCGGGGTCGTCACGTGGTCACCTCCGGGGTGGCCTCGGCGGCGTCGAGCGCCGCGATGATCTTGTTGGTCATGTCGGCGACGGTGGGACCGGGTGCGCCCTGCCGGGTACGGACGGCTGCGTCGAGGGCGACGACGACGGTGCGGCGGAAGTTGTCGGCCTCGGCCGGAGCCTGCTCGGCGAGCAGGCGCATCGCCTCGGTCAGGGCGGGCAGAACGCGGTCGGCGATCTCGGCCACCGACCTGCCGCCCAGGTCAATACCCCTGGACTTCTCCGCGAGCACGTGCCCGACGAGGCCGGTTGCCGAGGCCAGGGCGATGGACCCTGCGGTGGCGATCTTGTGGGGTGAGCCGGCGGCGGCTCCGGCGGCCGCCAGCAGCGTGACCGCACCGTACGCGGCCGTGCGAAGCGTGAGTTTGTCCTGGGTGGAAAGGTTGACGGACACGGTGGTGAGCTCCTTGACGTTGACGTGGGCAGGTGGCGACCGCCGGGTGGCGGCCCGGGATCACCGGGCGGGTCTCGGCTCCTGCCCGGGGCGGCGCACGTCCGCGGACAGACGGGATCTTTCATGACAAACCTCTTCTCAGTGGACGCGTCGGCCCGGTGCTGCTGGACCGGGATCAGGGCCGCCGGTTACGGCAGGGTGAGTTCGTAGCGGAGAAGCCGCCCGAGAGGGCGGTAGCCCAGGTGTCGATGCAGGGCGACCAGGTCGGAGTCCTCGTCGGCGGTGCGAGTCTCGATCTCCTCGACGTGTGGGTGGATCTCGCGCAGTCGCGTGAGCAGAGCGGCGTTGACCCACAGCCCCAGCCGCCGTCCGCGATGACCGACGAGCACGGCAGGGCCGTACTGGCGGGCGCGACGCTGCGACGGTGCTCCCGTCATCGCCAAGACGTAGGCGACCACGCCGCCGTCCGCCTCGGCGGTGCTCACCACCGCATCACCCGGTCGGCTCGGATGCCGGAGCAGTTGCTCGACGCTGTTCGCGCCAGTCGCGTCCCCGGTCCAGTGACGCAGTCGGTATCCGGGGTGCTCGACGTCGACCAACTCACCCAGCCAGGCATGGTGAATATCGCGGTAGGTGAGCAGGTTATGGATCCTGGATCCGGTGCGCCGAAATCCGTGCCGCTCGCAGAACGACTGCGCGGCGGAATCCGGGGCAGTCTCCACGATCAGCCGCCGTCCCACGGCGTGTGCACCAACGGCGGCCAGCAGCCGCGATCCGATCCCTCGTCGACGCCACTGCGGCTGCACATACAGGTTCAGATCAAGGGTGCCCGGCCGCAGGGCGGTCGGCGGTGGCAGTTCGTACTCGAACGGCATGACCGGACGTAGATCGGCGACCCCGGCCACCGAACCGGGCGACGTCACAGCGTGCCAGCGTGGGGTCCCGAGATGATCCGGCGCCGCCACGATGTCGATCACGCTTTCGCTCATGCGTCCACCCTCGCCCGGCCGCCCCGGCCGAACAACGCAGAAGATCGCATCGCCGCATTAGCCAGCGGTGATCGATCGACGACCGACCCCGCGACGGCCGGTGGTCCGAGCCACGCTCGTGCCGCCCGTTCCCGTCGCGGCCGTAGACTGCCCAATTCCAGGCCGCAATGATCGAAGGTAGGGCCGTCTGGTGGAACTGCGCGACATCGAGATCTTCCTGACGCTGACCGAAGAGCTTCACTTCGGTCGCACGGCCGAGCGTTTGCACGTGTCCCAGTCGCGGGTCAGCCAGTCGATCAAACAGCAGGAACGCCGGATCGGCGGGGGCCTGTTCGAGCGTACGAGCCGCGCCGTTCGACTCACCCCGCTCGGCGAACGGTTACGCGACCGCCTCCGCGCCGGCTACAGCGAGATCATCTCCGGCATCGAGGAGGCCGCCGCCACCGCACGCGGCCAGGCCGGCACGCTGACCGTCGGCACCATGGCCACCCAATACCAGTCGGTCGAGGCCGTCCTCGACCTGTTCCGGCAGCGGCACCCGCAGTGCGAGCTGCGCCTGCGCGAAATCCTGCCGACCGACCCGCTCGGGCCGCTGCGGGCCGGTTCGGTCGACATCGGGATCCTCTGGCTGCCCATCCGCGAGCCCGACCTCACGGTCGGGCCGGTCCTGCACCGCGAGAAGCTGGCGCTGGCGGTGGCCGCCAATCATCCGCTGGCCGACCGGGGCAGCGTCGAGCTGGAGGACCTCGGCGATCATCCGGTGGTCTACCCCGAGGGACCCATTCCCGACTACGTGTGGGAGGCGCACACCCCATCCACCACCCCGGCCGGGCGGCCCGTCCGGCGCGGACTGGGCATCGTCACCCTCGAGGAGGCCTTCCAAGCGATCGCCGGCGGTAGCGTCGTGTCCCCGATCGGATCGGATGTGGCAGCCACCCGGCGACGAGGCGACATCACCTTCCTGCCCATCACCGACGGACCGGCGCTGCACTACGCGCCGGTGTGGCGCAAAGGCGGAGAGAATGCCCTGGTACGCGCCTTCGTTCAAGTCGTCACGAAGGCGCAGCAAACGACGTAGCCGGGCCTGGCGCCGCCCTTCCCACCGGCAGACGGTGCCTGCGGCTCAACAAGCTTCCGACTGCCGCGCGCCACAGATTGGCCGGTGCGGGAGAACCCGTATGCCTGAGGTTCCCCGGTAGTTCGGAGGCTCTCGATCATGCTCTGGCTCCCTCCTGGTCTCGCACGACCGGCTCGCGGGACAGACGGCGACCGACACCGTGCCGGTCGCCGCCGTCCAATCAAGACTGTATTTTCGCCACGGCCGCCGTGAGGAGCCCGTTCAGCGACCTCTGCGCGACCTCGTGGCGAAGCAGCTGGAAGTGCGGGTAGTAGTCCAGCATCCGGCCGGGGTTGGCCGGATCGGGGAACGACTTGAACGCCCCCCAGTACCACACCGCGTACTCGTGCCGCTGCGCCATCGCTCCACCATGGTTTTCCGCGCACACGAAGAAGCCGGGGATGTACAGCTCGGGATAGACCTGCCAGACGGTCTCCTCGTCCGGGATCGGCAGGTAGGCCCGGTCGAAGTACATATTGCAGGACACCTGGAACGTGGTGAGCATCTTGTTGAAGACCGGGATCAGGTACTGCTCCAGTTGCGCGGTCTGGAGGCGCGCCTGTGCCCGCGCCGCCAGCGCGACCGGGCCCAGCGAGACCATGAGGACGGCGAGGTCGCGCATCGCCGCGTAGTTGTAGTTGCCCGCGACCGCGTCGTAGCGGGCGTTGATGGCCGTGACGCACGCGGTGGCGTCCTGCGCGAACCGCTGCTTGAGGCTCAGCGAAAATTCCGGGCTCTCGACGAACTCCAGCATGGCGTGCTCGGCGCAGCCGCGGACCTCGGCGACGGTGAGTGCGTCCATGTGGTTCTTGATCGCTTGCTCGGACCGGCGGACCTCGCTGATCATCATGCTGACCGCCAGCTCGAGCGTGAGCCCGCCGCTCCGGGATTGGTTGTAGAGGTTGTACGCGGCGTAGGCGTACTGCGCTATCTGGATGAACGTGGCCGGGTCCACCGCCTGCGCCGGCCGTGGGGCGGCCGGCACCGCGATCCCGGTGACCGCCACCGTGGCGATCACTCCTCGCACCACCAACCTCTTCAGCAGGGCCGTCATGCTCAGATCCCTTCGCTTTCCATGCGTCGCAGGATGTCTGCGGCGACCGCCCAGCTGGAGTTGGCGCCGGCCGTGGCCTTGAGCGTCTCTGGCGTGTACGGCCCTTCCCGCCACACGCCGTCGACCTGGTAGTCCTGGAGGGTCACGATGCCGTTGGGCGTGACGCACTCGTACACCTGGTGGTAGATCGACGGGTGGTAGTCCATGTCGCCCTCGCGCGGGCCGGTGCACCGCGGCACCAGCCGATCGGCGATCGCCTTCATCGCCGCCTTGTAGCTCGGCATGAACGTGGTGCTGGTGTTGAGGTTGCCCCAGACCCGCGCTTCGAGCGCGACCGCGTACAGCGCGGCGACCGCGAAGCCGAGGCGGTCGGCGACGGCTTCGGAGGAGAGCTCGTCGAATGTGGACTTGGCCTGGCGCGCGTACAGGCTGATCTCCAGCGCGAACTCCTCCGCGTTGTCCTCGGTCAGGTCCGGCAGGGATGGGACCTCCAGCAGCGCGTGCTCGGCGGCGCCGACCCACTGAGCCGAGGCGACCGCGTCCATGTGCGCGATGATGGCGTCCTCCGCCTCGCCGACGATGTCGACGAACTGCCGCACCGCCGTGTAGAGCTGCTCGGCGGTCAGCTCACCCCGTTGGTGTGCGATGAACAGGTTGAAAGCCTCCTGGCCCATCCTCTTCACCTGATCGATGCCCACCGCCTGTGCCGGCGTGGCGCCGGGCAGCACCGCCACGACCGCCAGAGCCGCCACCGCCACACCGCGCGACAGTCTGGCTCTCACCTTGAGTCCCCAGGATTTCCCGTCCACATCACGCTCCTTGTTTGTCGAGACAGGGCCGGAAACAGTGGGCGGCCCGCCCCCGTGATGGGGGTCTGCCTGCCCTGACGCCGAGTATCGCGAACCTCGCGCGGCGCGAACATCGGTAGAATTACGCAACACATGCGCAGTTGGCGCAGCGACGTCCGCCGATTCGATTTGATCAGCTGAGTAGGAAGCGGGTGTTTGCGCCGTCCCT
Organism: Micromonospora aridisoli; assembly: GCF_056150025.1. Taxonomy (NCBI): domain Bacteria; kingdom Bacillati; phylum Actinomycetota; class Actinomycetes; order Micromonosporales; family Micromonosporaceae; genus Micromonospora; species Micromonospora aridisoli. Next base: position 70,329 of record NZ_JAXCFK010000017.1, read on the forward strand.
CGGGCCCACGGTCAGCTGGCCGCCGTCGTACGTCAGGAAGCTGCGGGCGTGGGGACGAGCTGGATCGACACGCCCGTCGTGCGCGGCACCCGGCGGAGGGTTCGGGCGACTGAGCATGTCGCCGATCCACGCCGCGACCACATCCACGCCCGCGACCAGCGGGTCGATGCCAGCCTCTGCCAGGAAGTCCAGATGATCGTTCACCGCACGCCCGTACGCGACCATGGTGTTCGACGCTCGGCCGATGTTGGCGTAGAACTGCAGCCAGCGGTGGGCATACTCGCGCCCGTCTACCAGGGGAAACTTGCTCCAGGGAATCTCGATCATGGCGGAGAACAGTAGATCGGCCAGATTCCAGATAAGGGCTGGTGTTGCCGGCGGCGGGGAGGGCTGGTGTCAGACCCCGGCTGGCCGTGGTGGGTGACAGGTGCGGGGCGTGGTTGTCATGCCCGGGTCAGACACCGGTGGCGTACTGCTCGCATGGGGATCCGCCGATGTCCGTCGGCGACATCACCGCTGTCGTGTCCCCCTCTGTCCCCTGAAGTATTGACATGTTCGTATCCGACACCCCGCACTGGCCGTCCTCTCATCTACTGGCCGCGGACGCGGCGTTCGTGGCGCTGACGCGCGGGCCGGCGCCGTTGGCTCTTGACCGTGACCGGCTGGCGCGTGACATCGGCCAAGACCTGGTATTGCCGTGCGGTGTCGTGCCGTTGCCGGTGCTGCGGGACTGGCTGTTGGCCCGTCCCGGTGGGTACGCGGGTCGTGATGCGGTGTGGCGAGAGTTGGTGCTGCGGGCCCGGTTGCGGGGCAAGGAGTGGACGATCGCCGCGGCCGGGATGGCGATGCCCACGCTCGTGCGTAACGCAGGGCAGTTGTCCGCCGGGTACCGGGGTGATGCCGACATCGACAACGAGGTGCTGACGGGTTTCCTGGAGGCGGTGCGTGATCACTGCGACCTGACGGGGCCTGCCCTGTCTGCGATTGGATTCGGATTGTGACGGATTGGATGTCGGGGGCAGGGAACAGCCTGAGGGTGGTCAGTGCCGCACCAGGGGGCACTGTTATCGGACTGAAGGTCCGCATACCGGCGGCGGAGCAGGGTCGGCAGGTCGCTGATTGCGGCGAGCGTAGGCCCCTGCCAGTTCGGATCGGTGTTGTCAGCGTGTCAACCTGAACGTGGGTGTACGCGGCAGTTGGTGTGGAGGTATCGGGCAGCGCCGTCGGTGAAGTCGTAGATCGCGACCGTCTGGGTGTCCTCCAACGGGTCCGCCGGCTGCATCAGGAAGTTCGTCTCGCTAACCGGCCGGAGTTCGTAGCTGATGCGGTCTGGCTTCTGGAGGAACTCTGCCTGCATCGGGTCGACGACGAGGGTGAGACGGAGTGTTCCGCTGTCGGTGGACACTTCGAACCGGGTGCCGGGCCGCTCGTAGACGCCTTCGTACCTGGACAGGTCGAGATGTAGCGTCGGGTCCGGTGCGGGCAGGTCCGGGATGGTGACCGTGCCGAGGTCGACCAGGATCTCGTTGTACACCTTGCGGTAGAAGCTTTCCCGTGGTCCGCCGTTGGTCAGCATCGCGATCGCGGTCTTCGAGTCGGGCAGGAGCCGGAGCCGGGCGTTCTGGCCGATCGTGCTGCCGTCGGTGGCGTAGACGGTTTCGCCGTGCCAGTCACACACGATGAGGCCGAGTGCCCATGCCGGCCCGAACATGTACGGATCCGGTACGGGAACTCGCGAACACATCATCTTCCGGATGGTTTCGGCCGAGACGATGCGCTTCCCGTTCGGTGCCGTGCCTTCGTGCAGCAGCACGTGCGCCATCGCCAGCACGTCCGAGATCGTCGAGGTGATGTTGCCGCCGGGACCGAAGTCGCGCGGCAGGTAGTCCACCGGCGTGACGATCGGACCCTCGTCCAGGGAGCGGATCAGGTGCCCGGTCGCGGCCCGGTAGTCGTCCACCTGCTGGCGCCAGCTGCACGTGCTGGTCAGGCCCATGGGATCGAAGAGACGATCTCGCATGATGTCATCCCAGCGTTTGCCGTCGAGTACCTCCAGGATCCGGGCGAGGATCGCGTATCCCAGGGCCGCGCTGTAACCGTGGGTGTGGCCCAGCGGGAAGACCTGGGGCGCGTCGGCGATGTTCTCGACCATGCGCTCGTAGACGTCGTCGTCCTCGCCGGGATCACCGTACGCCTCTTCGATGCCGTTGGTGTGGTGAAGCAGGTGACGTGGGGTGACCTGGGCGCTCGTCTCGGGATCGACCACCCTGAAGCCTGGCAGGTAGGTCCGCACCGGCTCGTCCAGGTCGGTCTTCCCCTCGTCGACGAGTTGCATGAAGGCGAGCGCGGTCCAGGTCTTGGTCATGGAGCCGCACTGGTAGACGGTGTCGATCGTCGCAGCTTCCCGGGTTTCCACGTTCTTGAGCCCGACCGCGAACTCGACCACCTTCCCGTCGTGGAGCACACCGATGGCGGCGCTCGGGATGCCGTACTCCGCCAGGAGTTCGGCGACCCGAGTCTGGATCCGCGGCAGGTCGAGCGTCATCGCGGGAGACCGACCGCGTTCGACGCGTCTGCTTCGAAGTACTCCGTCGTGGCGTAGGCGCCCGCGTGCGTCTCGAAGAATTCCCGCACGCCGTCGATGGAGTCGTGGGTGATGATGTTGACCGCCTTGGCCCCGTCCTGGCTCGCCACCGCCACCTTCCACTTGGCGCCCTTGGGGAGCGCGGCGTGCGCCTTCTTCAGGCCACTCCAGAACCTGCTGTTGTCCGACACCGTCGATACGGCCAGCACGTGCACCATCGCCATCCTCTCTTTCGACACACGGAAAGCTACGTTGCATTTCAGAATCCGTCAACATAGTGGACCTGCAAAACCCTAGCTAGACGCCAATGGTTGCAACAGAACTGTGGGTAAATGCAATTGCCTTAACCGAGCCGTTGCAATGTACTGTGAATGAACGCAAGGGAGGGGGCACCGATGCCAGGAACCAGGCTGACCCACGAGGACCGCAGCCGGATCGCGGCGTGGCTGGCCGACGGACTCGGGTACGCCGAGATCGGCCGCCGGCTCGGCCGGCCGACCTCCACGATCAGCCGCGAGGTGGCACGCAACGGCACGCCCGGCGCCTACCTGCCCGAGCGCGCCCAGCAGGCCGCCGGCCACCGTGCCCGCCGGCGCAAGCCCCGACCGTCCGAGGCGACGACCGACGAGCAGGCCGCCGATGTGGTGCGGAGCTTCGTGGACCAGTTCGCAACCCTGTTGGCCGCCACCGGACTCCCCCGGATGACTGCCCGGATGTTCGTCTGCCTGCTCACCGCCGACGCCAACGGCCTGACGGCCGCCGAGCTGGTGCACCGGTTACACGTCAGTCCGGCGTCGGTATCCAAATCCATCGGTTACCTGGAAGCCATCGACCTGGTGGTGCGCCGACCGGACGCCGGTGGCCGCCGGGAGCGGTACGTCATCGACGACGACGTCTGGCTCCGGGCATGGCAGTCCGACACCAGCGCACACGGCGAAATCGCCATAGCCGCGCAGCAGGGCATCGAGATCTTCGGAGCCGACACAACCGCCGGAGTTCGACTGGGCAAGATGGGCCAGTTCTTCGCCCGACTCAGCCAGCAGATGAGCGGCAGCATGCTCGCCGAGCCCGTCGTCTATGACGCGCTGACCCTGCTCGCCGCACTCGTGCACGCCGATCGACCCCTCACCCTCACCACACTGGCCACCGCGCTCGACTGGCCCCCGGACCGCCTCACCGCCGCTCTGGAGGCGATCCAACTCCACCCAACCATCGCCGATCCGCTCGTCTTGCGGACCATCGAGCCCCAGACCTACACCATCACCACCAGACCGGACCGCCTCAGCCCGGCGCAACGCCAAGCCCTCGAAGACGTGAGCCACACACGGCGTGGCACCAGCAGACCGAACCGGACAACTCCCACTGTCCGCTAGACGCGGGCCGCGAGCGCGATGCCCTGGGAGCGGCGCGCGGGCTCGAATTCATCACCCATGAATCCGTACACTCCGCAGGAATTCCGCCGGCCCTTCCGGTGGCAGGCCGGGATCGCTGCGCGCGGCAGCGGCCTGAGGCGGAACGAGCCAGCGACCTTCTGCTCGTAGACCTCCCAGGTGGCCGGGTGGCCCAGGGGGATGCACCAGCGTCCGCTCGGACCACGCCGGGCGTGGCACCTGCCCCAGGCGCAGCCAGTTGTAGACCGCGTTCCCGGGGAAACTGAGTTCCGCGACGGCCTGTTTGACGCTGACCTCGCCGTCCTGGACCGCGACGGTGCGCGGCCCGAAAACCTGGTAAGCGTCGCGGACCCGAGCGACGCCGCCAGCGGTGAACGGCCTCCCCTCGCCGGTGCTCAGCCCGACGGCATTGAGCATGTCGGCGAATTCGGCGCTGGGGTGGGTGGCGCCGTGACGGCGGATCAACACCAACGCGACGGTCGGGTGCGGCCAAGGCCGGGGCGGGCCTCCTCTCAACCTCGCACACGAAGAACAGCCCAGTGCGCTTGCGCTGCGCAAACAGCACGGTCAAGTACTGACCTTTCAATGGATGGACGCGGCGTCTCGACGCCGGACGGGGCGCTCTCGCCGACCCCTACACCGAGGCCGCCGCGGCCGATGCCACCGACCTGGCCGACCGGCTCGCCCGCGGTGCGGCGAAGCTGTTCCGCGTCGGCGTGTACGTCACCGTGCACGCCCGTACCGAGGAGGAACTGGTTCAGGCGTGTGCCCGGGTCAAGGCCGCCGCCGCGTCCACCCTGCTGGAGGTGCAGCCGGCCACCTGGCGGTAGCTCGCCGGCTGGACCACCACCCTCCCACTGGCCTGCGACGGGCTGCGGATGCCCCGCACCATGGACACCGCCGCGTTCCCCCTGGCCTCCCCGACCTGCCGGCACCGCTGCCCGGTGACCCGCCCACCGGCGGGGTGCTCTACGGGATCAACCCGACCGGCACCGGAAACCGGGCTGCAGGGAAGGCCGATCACGTTACCCCCAGCCGGACGCCCCCGGACCGAGCGGGACACGAGGGATGCTCGTCGCAGGACCAACATCCGAGCAACCAACCGACCACAAGGGACACAACAGGCAAGGGGCCTGACTGCTGTTTCGGCAGTTCAGACCCCTTGTGATCTTGCGCGCCCGAAGGGACTCGAACCCCTAAACCTTCTGATCCGTAGACGAGAAGCCAGATGCCACAGCTCAGAGTTTTGATCAAATTCCTTGCCGTAGCACGATTTGGGCATAGATGTATCGTTTCTAGGTCTTGTCAAGAATTTCCTTCCCGTTGTCTCGGCTGCTGGGAGACGCATCGTTGGTAGACGATTGAGTGGTCGCGCTGGACGTTAAATCGATCTCGTTCTGTGCGCCCACGCCTACCTCGCCGTCACCGCCGCACAGGCCAAAAGGGGGCACCGAACCCGATGACGGCCTCATCCCTCTCGCCCTCGGCGAGGTCCGACGTCTCCTGACACACCTGATCACCACCACCCGACCCTTCGACCACATCCATCGATGGCCACAATGGCGACGACGACACCAATACCGCGCCAGAACCGCCCACTACCAGCGAAGACTCCAACTTCATCAGGCGCGGCTGGAGTACTAAGCCTCGCCTGCCGAAGGCCCTCCAAGCATCCGCAACTCGGCACGTCCGGACGGCACCTGTGCCGGTTCGGCGGACACTGCGCAGCGCGCGGCTCACGGCATGTCCCGGTAGGCGGTTCTGGGCAGAATCCGCAAGTGGCGGCGACCCGAGGCCCCTGGTGCGTCTGCGGCTGCCCCCTCAGCCTTCACCCTTCACCAGGTCAGCAAGGTGCGCACAGGGCCGCTCGACCTCACGATGCCAGGCGCTGCCGATCACGGCTACGGGGTAGCTAACCTCCCTGACCCTCCCGTCAGCAGTCTCCACCGCAAACCGCATCGGCAACGGCTCGCTGTCGAACGGGATCGAGCAGTCGATGCGGACCTCGACGTCGATCCAGCCGGTGCCGCCGGGACGCAGCAGCCGGGACTGTCCGGTACCTCGGACCCGGATACCCGGCAGCTGACCGGTCGCCGCACTGGCAGTGACCGGCGTCGGCCCAGCATTGATCACCGCCAGTTGTCCTGCCATCTGATAAACGCCCCCGCTGCCCCCGCCCCCGCTGCCGCCGGATGCGACGAAGGCCACGAGGGAGATCGACGTACTTTGCTCCCGTTCTTCCCGCGCATCCCGCAGCTCGCCGACCGCAACACCGCCAAGCGCCACGCCGACCACAAAGGCAGCGACGAGCCGCACGTTCACCTTCCGTCTGGCCGTAACGCGGTCAGGAGCGGAACTGCCCGACGGCACCGATCGGTGATCGTGGTCACCCAGGTCAATAACCTCGTGCTCCGCCGGCATGGCATCAGCCTAGAGAACGCGATCTGCAGCCATCACCGATCTACACCCGCAGACTCGGGTGCCTGAGCATCCTCGGGTTCGGCAGACGGGCGGGGAGCGAGCCAAGGCGGGCGGAAGGACCGATACACCGAAGGGTGGGCCCCGACACGACGCAACGCACGGTCGGGCCGTAGATGCCCGTGCATGCTGGGCTCGCCCTGTCATCGGCAGGACCGCGCGTCGAGCGCCGCCACGCCCTGACTGAACGTGACGCACGATCGGCGGCATGTCCAGATAGTTCCCACCTGATCCACTTCAATCCGACGAACGTTCCTGGATAGCGCGCTAGGCTGGTCCGGATGAGACCTATGACCGTGATCGTTTCGTTGCCCGTCGCGGACGTCGAGAGGTCGCTACGCTTCTACCGCGAGGGTCTGCAACTGACCAACCCCGAGATCGACGACAAGATGATCGCGTTCGAGCTGCCGAACCTGTCGCTGTTTCTGATCGAGCGGTCCGAGTACGCGAAGTACACCGACCGCGCCGGTGTCCCGCCGGTCGGCGCCGCCGTGCCGGGAGCCTGCGTCTTCTCCTGCGCGATCGGCAGCAAGGAGGAGGTGGACGACATCCTGAAGCGTGCCGGGGCAGCCGGGGGTTCGATCCCGGGGCCGGCCGAGGATCACGACGGCTCGTACATGGGCTACTTCAGCGACCCCGACGGGCACGTCTGGGAGCTGGTCTTCAACGCCCGCACCGAGGCCGCGGCGGGCTAGGTTCTCACCTTCTTACACTGGGACGGTTTCAGGCGTAGGTAGTCAAGATCGATCGTTCGGCCCCTAATGTCGATTATGGAATTGCCATGAGGCGCACCTCACCGGCCACGCCGTCGCTTCGCAGCCCGGCCCATCCCGGCGCTCGAAGCTGGGCGCTCTGTTTCAACGCGTGCGGCTCGGCGTGCCCACGCAGATGCTGAGGTCACGCTCGTCTGCGGCAGCACTGGGCACGGGCTGTGCTTTGACCGCGATCACCAGGAACTGGCGGGCGGCCGGGACCGGTCTGGCCGGTCAGGGAAAGCTGTTGCCGGGGAAGGTCATCCGGACGGTGGTGCCCTGCCTGGGAGCCGAGGCAACATCCAGCCTGCCGCCGTTTGCGGTGACGATCGCCGCTTGATGTCCACCCGCACCGCGGCCAGCGGGTCCAGGTCGTGGTCGGCGCACCAGCGCAGGGTCGGACTCGGTGTGTACGCGAGTCCGGCCACGGTAGCGGCCAGGAAGGCCGACACCGCGGCGCGCGCAACGAGTTTGATCGGGCAGTGATGAACGCCAGCCCACCGGAAGCGGCAAATCCGTGCACTCGCCTGAACTGTTGCGCGAGGTCCACACGCAACCGTGCAGGGTCGGCCCCCGGGCCCCTACTCAGACGACGTGCGGACGCCACGGGAATCGCACCGCGACGGCGGGATCGTCTTGCAGGAAGCCGACGAATGCTCGAATGACTTCCTCGACGTCCGGCAGCTCTGCCCGGAAGTGCTGATCAGGCGTGCCATCTCGCCGTTCGAGCGCGTACCACCCAGGTCGCGTACCGGCCTGTTGACCGTAACCGGCCTGGACATACCAGTCGTCGGCCCGAGTGAGCACCGCGTAGTAGTTGTCCGTGGACAGGTGCATGAGGACTTTGCGCACCATGTCGGCATCCGGGTCACGGGACGGACGTCCCCGCGCAGAGGTCAACTCGAAGCGCCAGGACTCTCGAAACGGCGTGCGAAGCTGGTTCCACTGCGGGTCGTAGCAGTTCAGCCCGTGCTCTTCGGCCAGTCGAGCGGCCCATTCCGACACCTCTTCGCAGCGGCTCCACACCATTGGGAAGTACACCAGTGGTCCCCCCGCCTCGCTCATCAGCGGTCCGGTGGACCACGGGCTGTCCTCGCCGGCATCGGTGCCGATGTCGGGGTATCGGGCCAGCAACGCCCGCACATACGAGGTCACACGCGCCGTAGGCGCCACAGGAGCATCCGACCCGACGTAGCGGTCGTACAGGCGCTCGAACTCTGCGGCAGCAGCGAAGTCATTCGCCGGCCGATCACCCTCCCAAACGGCAAGGTCATATGACATGGCGCGATGTTACGCAGGCACCTCCTGGCCGGGCTCGGCGCAACCGCCTTGACCTCGGCACTGTCATCAGATCGGAGGCGGGGCATCCACGATCCTCGTCACGCTGGATAGTGCTCGGTCGGCGGCATGAGCGTGGACGTCGCCTGAGGTAGCTTCTGCGGATGCCTCATGATCCATTGCAGGACATGCCCGCCGAATCTCGCACGGAGCTGACGATGGCTGTCTGCGCTGCCATCGACATCGATCCGGCTACCGCGGAGGACATCATCCGCTCGACTGAGCCATTTTGGGATGCGATGGAACGAGCCGGTGGCCTCGTGGACTCATGGGGTGGCGGCTAGTTCTATTACGTCCTGCCGAGGGTCTTGTCGTTCATCCGCCAGACCGCCAATCCGTAGCGCAGTCGGCGATCCCTTCGCCCTGTCACCGGCGCGACCGGACGGAACCTGACTCAAGCGATCGTGACGCTGCGCGGCGCGCGGTCCGCGGCAGAAGCGGATGGTCTGGCCGCTACATCCTGAGTCCACGGCGCGCGACGAATTCCAGGACGTCGGCCGCCTCAAGCTCCGGGTCGCCGCCATCGTGGAAGTGGAACCAGACTTCCTCGCGGCAGTGACCATCATCGACCGGGAACCCCCAGTGATCGCCGGTGCCCACCGCCGCTATCGCGATGAATGTCCGGTCAGGGACTCTCGGTCGTTGACCGACGTGACGTCGTCGTCGCCGGAGTCGGCGCTGACGATCGGGAACAGTTCGAGGCAGCCGACCATGCCACCGCCGTAGCTCATCATGAAGGCCTTGTACTTCTCCGGCAACGTCACGCCGAGCTGCTTCTCCAAGTCGGCAACCTCGGCGGCGGTGGCGGTGCGTCCCTCGATGAGCGCGAAGCCGTGCTCGCCTGACGTTCGCCCTCGGAAACGTCGTCCTGCGGCTGTGGGCCAAGCGCCGGCTACGAGCAGGCAGAACGCTGCCGGGACCATGCCGAGCACTTCGCCTGTCCGTCAACCACCCAAAGCTCTTCTTCGGTGCCTTGTTCGCACAGATCACGATCGGCGTCCTGCTGTTGCTCACCGCCATCGTCACGACCGGTCGTTGAGAGTCGGCTCTCCCGTCGACCAGCTACGGAAAACTCCCTCAAGGGGGTCGTTCTCCTCAGCGCCCGCCTTGGCGGTAGATCAGTGCCCAGTTCAGGTGGCGGTGAAGACCACGGCACGCCCCGCGGCTGCAGCCCGCTGGTAGAACGCCCGAATCTCAACGAAGTTGTCCCAGGTGTAGTCGAAGTCGGCGTCATCGAGGGCGCCGCGATAGTCGGGGTCGTCGATTGCGTTGAACCGCTGGCGCAGCTGGCATCGGTCGACAGACCGCAGAGCGGCGGCCACGTCCCGGGTCTCGTCCACGGTGAGGTAGACCACGACGTACTCGTCGTGCAGCCGGCGCCCGCCGAGCACCGCATGGCTGAACGGATACTCGCCACCGTCGGGTTCGAGGGTGCCGTCGGTCAGGCACCGGTGGATCGCGTCCCACGCTTTGTCGGTGTCGGCCTTCAGGCCGTCCTCGGCCCACGACTTCTCGATCTCCTCGATGAGTTCGTCCACCGCGTCGCTGTCGCCGTCATCGCCGGCCGCGAGCAGAGACCGCTCCTGCTCCGGCCTGATCGCGAAGTGCACTCCCAGCACGCAGAGATCCTATGCTGATCTTCACCAGTGGTTGCGGAGGTTCAGCTCGAACCACGGCACGAAGGAGCAGCAAGGGCGGCGCGCCGGTTGCGGCATGACAGTGCGCCACCAGAGTTGCCGGGTGAACGTCAATCCCCGTCGCGGTCCAAGGCAGGGGGATGGCATCTTACGTCCGTGTATAGAGCAGTCGACGATGGCATCGAGATCGTGGCCGAGGGCGGACAGGGCCGTGTCCGTCTGCTTGCCCCCAGCGACCCTTCGCGGACGAGTTCCTTGACTTCAGAGTCGAGTTGCAGGATCTCGGGTTGAACGCCGCCACCGGAGTGCGCACGATCGGCGGTGACGGACTCGCGTCCTGGGCCAAAATGCTGGCCGAGTCGTATGCCGGCTGGGATGGTGAACGGTCGTGGGAGTCACTCGAACATGATGCAAGCATCCATGCACGGCACGACGGACGCGGACACGTCACACTTCGATTCGTGATCCGTGGCTCAAGCGCATACGACGAGGCGGCGTGGGAGGCTGCCGTCAGCGTCAACCTTGACGCCGGTGAGGACATGAGGGGGCTTGCCCAAGAAATCGAGGTCTTCGTCGGGTAGACGGACCTGCCCAGATCTGCACGCCTGTGCACGATCGGTGGCAGATCAGGGCACGTGGTCTCGCTGAGACGCCGTCAGGGCGAATCACTGAGCCTCGCTAGTCGGCCCAACGGACCGCGCGGCTGTTCTGATCGCTCGTTCTGGGATGCCGCGTACCCTGCTCGAGTGGTGACGCTCATGACCTACGCCGGCATTGCGGTCCCAAATGCCCGAAGTACCCGCACGGGCGGAGTTCCGCTGACACCGCCGGGATTTAAGTGGCCCCGGTGTCACGAGGGCGAAGGGGCGATGCAGTTCCTGGCTCAGATACGCCTTGCTGACGTCGAACCCGAGGGCGCTGGCCTGTTGTCCATCTTCATGTGTCAAAACGATCCGGGCCTCTGTGACGAATGGGACGCCACCGCAGGCGGCAACCGGGCGTTCGTATTCGGATCTGACTCCACCGAGACTGTCGCGGTACCCGATGACGGCATCACGCTGCTGGACGAGACTTCAGCGGTCGACTTCGTGCAGGTCTACGCCGACGACTATCTGAAAGCCCGTGAGCGTTGGGCTCAGGAGACCAGCCGGTCGGTGCTGGAGGTGCTCGGTCAGGTCGGCGGCCAGCCTGCCTGGCTACAGAACGACGAAACGCCCGCATGTAGCGTCTGCGACGAACCGATGTCGTTCGTCGTGCAACTGGAGGAGGGCCACGACCACAGGACCTCGGCGAACTTCGGCGGCGGTGGCTGTGGCTACGGATTTCGTTGCGCGTCCTGCGGCAATGCCGCTTTTCTGTGGCAGCGGTGACGCTGCCCAGACCAGCAAGAAGCCAGCGGCGAGACCGAACCATGCGACGGCAGCAACTCGCGCTCGCTACGCATCGTGATTGACAGACCGAAGGTGGCGTGCTCGCTCGGCCAGATCCGGATAGCTGCGGGCGCTGCGTCGTCGTAGTCACTATCCGCGCGGCATAGACGGATGCAGGGTGTGACTGATGGAGCCATCATCGGGCTGCAACCCGGGTAGCTTTCCCAGTCGCGACACCAGTCGTCAGTGATCGTTGCGCACGATCTGTCAGACCGGAGGGCCATCGTGCCTGTAGGAGACGAAGCCGTTCATGGCAGCGGCGCTGCTGACCGACAAAATAAGCCCATGTCAGTCATCAGAATTTCTGGACCACCTCCACGAAAGGGCAAACAAATCCGAGAGAAACATGCGGCTAAATCGAAGCTGACGCTGAATCAACCCTCTTCCCAGAGGGTTGATCGAGGAGTGGGCGGAATCAATCGCCCCTGCGGCGATTGCCACGATGAACGAGACGCAGAAAACCACTATGATCGGCACCACAAAAGCAATTAGCACCGAATGGCCGATCAAGTTATTCTCGCGCAGGATTGTAACCGCCGCGCCCCCACCTGCGGCCAGAAATGCCACGCGCCACGAAATCACCAGCAAGCGGTATGACTTACGCCTCCTGAACACGGCAACTTTGTCGCGATACGACGAGTTGTCCATTTACCGAGAACTCCTCAATCAGGGATCACCAGTCAAATAGGCGCCCCGACGAGGTCGTCGCCACGCCCTCCGTATAGCCGCCACCAGCGCCAATTCCAGCACTCGCCCCACATGCCCTCAAGCCGGCATGTGCGGATAGGGCGGGTCGGCCAAGGCTAACGTTTCGGGTATGACGGACGAGACGGGCACCATCAGGGCGGCCATAACTGGCCCATCAGGGGCTGATTATCGCTGCTCCCGGTTACTGAACGTAGTCGGCGCTGGTGGTTACCGAGCGGCGATTGGCCCCGACCCTCGCGTCGTCTGCGGGCATGTCCGTGCCCTTGATCTTGGGCCGACGGCTTGTGGGAGAGGACCAGCTGTGGGTCTCCAGTCAAGCGGTGTCGGGGGCTACCTCGTCGGTGTGGGGTGATTTGGGTGTTGTCGGGTTGAGGTGCTGGCTTGTGGCGCTGTTTTGTAGGTCGGTCAAGGTGGAAGCTGCCGCGTCGCGGCGCGCGGTGAACGCCTGCGGCTCGGCGGCTGCGAGCTCCTCGAAGTACTGCAAGCCTTCCGCAACTGCATCCAGAATCTGGTCCGAAGTCTCTCCGAGGATGCTCGCTACATATCCCACGTTCCACAGGGACGTGGCGAGGTCGGGCAGGTAGGCGTCGCGGTTGGCGGCGGCCAACTCCCGGCGCAGGTCGACGGCTTCCTGGCTGGCTTCCAGCGCTTCGACCCGCCGCCCCACCTCCGCCAACGTCGCCGCATTATTGTTCACCGACATGGCGAGGTCGGGCAGGTAGGCGTCGCGGTTGGCGGCGGCCAACTCCCGGTAAAGGTCGACGGCTTCCTGGCTGGCTTCCAGCGCTTCGACCCGCCGCCCCACCTCCGC
>NZ_JAXCFK010000017.1:83557-89148 GCF_056150025.1 Micromonospora aridisoli
AGGTAGGCGTCGCGGTTGGCGGCGGCCAACTCCCGGTAAAGGTCGACGGCTTCCTGGCTGGCTTCCAGCGCTTCGACCCGCCGCCCCACCTCCGCCAACCGGTTCGCGTGGTTGTTCACCGACATGGCGAGGTTGGGCAGGTAGGCGTCGCGGTTGGCGGCGGCCAACTCCCGGTAAAGGTCGACGGCTTCCTGGCTGGCTTCCAGCGCTTCGACCCGCCGCCCCACCTCCGCCAACCAGAGAGCGTGGTTGTTCACCGACACGGCGAGGTTGGGCAGGTAGGCGTCGCGGTTGGCGGCGGCCAACTCCCGGTAAAGGTCGACGGCTTCCTGGCTGGCTTCCAGCGCTTCGACCCGCCGCCCCACCTCCGCCAACATCGACGCATGATTTATCACCGACGCGGCGAGGTTCGGCAGGTAGGCGTCGCGGTTGGCGGCGGCCAACTCCCGGTAAAGGTCGACGGCTTCCTGGCTGGCTTCCAGCGCTTCGACCCGCCGCCCTGCCTCCGCCAACCGAACAGCGTGCAAGGTCAGTAACGACGCCCGGTCGTTCGGCTTGGACGCCTCGACCGCGGCATGCAGGGCGTGGGTGGTCAACGCGAGCGCGATCGGACCGAACTCCATCGACGGGTACGGCACCCGACGCGCGGTCCGCTGTGCCCAGTCAGCGTCAAGCTCAGCCGCGACGAGCAGCTCTGTGACCCGGGGAGCGAGTATTCCAGGAAACTGAAGACCGACCTGGAGCACCGCTTCGGTCATCACCGGCAGATCCGCGGACAGCGCCACGGCGATCATCTCTACAGCGTCAGGCTGGTGGCTACGGGCGCGACTCAACACCGTCAACACCCGCACCGCCTGACCAGGAGCCAACCCGTGCAGCATCCTGCCGCGCTCGGCCGGGGCACTTTCCCGCAGGACCGCGACCGCGAGGTCCTCGGCGAGCAGATCCGGCTGCAACGTCCCCAACCCACCACCCGACCCCACCGCCGGGTAGAGACCGTACAGCCAGTCCACGTACCTATCCACCAACTCCGGCAGCGCCCCGTCCAGGCCCGGCACCCGAGGGACCAACTCCACAGCCTGCTCACGGCTGTCCGCGCCTAACAGCGCAGCCACGGCGACCAGCCGCCGCAACACCACGTCGAAGGTCGACTCGCCCGCACCCGGTAGCCCATCGCGGTGGGCCCGGTGGCGCCAGTACCGAGCCTCATGGCCCAGCACCTCAGCCAGCACGTCGTACCGGTCATCCCCACGCGGCCCACCTAACACCACCAGCAGCGCCTGCGCATGCAACCGCAATACCGGCACATCCGGACCCACCTCATGCAATGGGATATCGGCCGGAGCACGGCGGCCCAGCCGACCAACGAACGCCACCACCGCCTCAGCCACAATCTGCCGTGGAGTGTGGCCCTCAATATGGGCCGGTACCTCGATCACGTTCGCCGACACGGTCAACGCGTCCACCAGATGCGCCTGCGGCGGATACGCCGCCGACAACGATGACCACCACAACCCCGCCGACCGAGCCAGCAACAACACCCGCACACCACCAGCCCGCTGCGCGACACACAGCAAATGCGCCAACGCCTGCGGGTCACGGGCCTCGGCGTAATCCACCGTCAGCAACAAGCGGCCCGGCCGATCACCCGCCTCCAGCAGCCCGACGACCGTCACCTCACCGCCAGGCGCCACCGGCCAGCACGCCCAGCCCGTCAACCGGCCAGCGAAATGCCGCGCCAACCGGGTCTTACCCACCCCACCCGCACCCACCAACAGCCGCACCACACCCGCGTCCGGATCCGCGCACCACCTGTCCAACGCCGCCAGCAGCCACCCACGACCGACGAACCCGACCACCGCCGCCATCGGATGCAAAAGCCACACCACTGACTCCGGCAGCTCGGCCACCAACGCCCCCGCGAACAACCGATCCCGCCGCTCGCCCCGCTCACGCGCGGCCCGTGTCCACTCGAAGACCGACGGCGCGAACGATCCCACCACCGCGGTCGTCGCACCCGCGACCACTGCCCAGACCGGCTTGTCATCCGTAACCAACGCCCACACCGCCGCCGCCACGACCACTGCCGGAACAAGCACCGCCCACCGGTAGCGCCGAACCCCATCCCGAAGCACACCCGCACGATACTGAAAGTGATCAGACCGACACACGGTCGATCATCCGAGATGACATCCGCTCATCGGCATGAGCGTGCGCCGGTGATGGCAGTCCCGAACCGCGTCGTGCAGGCACCACGTGAACGGTTCGTGGGCGAAGCCGCTCGACCAACACCCTCCCGCGCCGGTCACCGGCGACTGCTACACCGGCCGCTGCGGTTCATGCGTAGCCGGCACCGACCTGGTCCAGACCCGATGGACACCCCGGCGACGAGCCGGGAGCCCGGCTCGTACCGGCCCAACCCCAACCCGCACGGTCTTCAACCGCACCGCGTCAACTGCCCTCCACTACCCGGCGCCCGGGACAGGACAACCGGGCGGAAATCAGATGCCCAGACAACACCTCCACCATGATCCAGACCAGGCGACACGCAAACGCACTGGTCAGCACGCACGAGCACAAACCGCCACTCAGACGGCACGCGAACTTTGGAGCACCAACGGAGCACCAAGCTCCCACATGATGGAAGATCGCGACACATAGCGGGAAAGAGTCAAGGCCGCAACCAACGTTTTCGCTGGTCGCGGCCTTGATCGTGTGGCGCGCCCGAAGGGACTCGAACCCCTAACCTTCTGATCCGTAGTGCAAAGCTACGGGCGCATACTTCTACAAGTAGCAGTCTTGACGAGTTGCGTCCGACTGCAAACCGTCCGATCCTTTCAAGTCCGGGTACGTCTTCCCAGGTCCACGCCACGCAGGAGAACCTCATCGGCAGCCACCGATAGACAAACGGGCAACACGATCTCTATCTGGTCCGACTACGTAGCGGTACGTCCGTGACAGTTCCCCGACGTCCGAGCAGCTACCGATCAGCCATGGTCGCCAAGCTCGTGGTCTTAGCATCGGATCTACCGAGCACCTCCGACAAGGGTTCACGACGATGGCGACTGCGGCCGACTGACTCTTCGCGGCGTGCCATACGTGAACAGCCCGCGAGCGTATACAAAGTGGTGCTCACCGAAGCTGGCACGGTTGGCGACCTGAACGTCTGACTCCTAGCAACAGTTCGCATTAAGCACAGCCCCCGACTCCGCAAAATCCTCAACCATCAGGGTCCTATTCGCGACGCATCCCCGAGTAAAGTGCAACCACAACGATTTTCGAGAATCCGCCAAGACGGTGCTATCCGGGCACGACTTCGACGTTTTTCTGTGAAAGTATTCCGAGGATTAAATCCAACTGGGTCAGGGTCCCGCTGGCGCTTTCCACGCCTTCCACGCCCGCCGACAAGGAGGATCTCGCCACAGCCATGTTCCGCCAGATCAGCCGGGCGGGAACACCCCGCAGGCCCTCCTCCAGGCACTCTTCCAAAGCGGTAAAACTCTGCCCGAAGTATCCTCCCGGGCCACGAAATGCCTCGCCGATCGCACAGAAAAAGCTTGCAACGTCCTTCACCTCATCGCCTTCCATCACGATCCCTTGAGGTGGCGGAGAGTTCGTTGTCTTCTTGGCGGACTCCGCGTGCCGAAGCCCGGCCACCTCGACCCACCCCTCGCGCGATCCGACCGGAATGGCCCGCCACTCACCCGGCTGCGGCTCGGAGACACGGAACCTGTCCCACAACCTGCGGGCCTCGACGTGCGGAGGCAACTGCGTCAGGGCCGTAACGACCAGAGTTTCGGGGGCACCACCGGGGATCAGCCTGGCATCCCACAGCGAGTAGCGCCCCATGGGCTTCCCTTCATCGTCGAGGACTAGAACCTCCACGTCTCCAAGAAGCGCGTCGAGCCGCTCTTTCCGGTCGGGCCGCACCAGACTGAAAGTGACTCGGGAATCCTCGGACTCAAGCAGTGCGCCGTAGTCGTCGAAGCTGTATCTACCGATGAAAAAACCTTCAAGATCACCAACTCTAAGTAGGAGACCATCGATCTCCTCGACCCGGACCGCATACTTCACCAACGTCACTCCCAATCACCTCTTTATGCGGCCAGCTTCCATCAGCAGCCCGACGCAACATTGATCTTAACGTAATGGTTGCTCGTGAAGCCGTACTCGCCGAAGCGGTTCGGGCCGACGATCCGGTAATCGTCATTTTTTCCTCGAACCGCCCACTCCGGAGTGCCCCCGAAACCGGATTTCGCACCCGGACCCCACTTGCGTGCATGTGCAGCCGATTCTCTTCCTTGATAAAGAGTCTGACTGCCACCCGTCATTCGAGGAATGCCCTCACCGGCCTTGATCCTGGCGATCTCTTCCCGGGCCCAGCGGGGAACGACATCATTGTCGTTGTGCACCAGCACCGAGGTTGTGCCGGCGATCACATAGTACGTGTGGATGTCGGCAACAGTTAGGTTATAAACGGCCTGCTGCTGGCTCCAGGTACGCAGGTTGGTCACCTGGACGTCGGCACCGGAAGGGGTTCTCAGCAGGTCTCCGGGGCGTAGGTCTTTGGCCTCGACCCACCGTCGGATTTTCTCAGCCCAGAACGGGTGGTTGTCGGTGGCGACGATCTCGTCGGCGGGTTCGGATTGCGATCCGGCGGTAACAGTGATCGCGACGAGTTGCTTGGGACCGTCGCCGTTGATGATGTGCGTTACCAGCCGTTCGCCCGTCTCGCCGCTTTCGGGGTCCGTGGCAAGGACGAGGTCGCCCACCATGACATCTTCGATCGGCTTCGTGGAGCCGTCCGCCATTAAGACGTTGGTGCCACTTATGAAGCTGTTGGAGCCTTGGCAGGCGGACAGCTTCGTCTTGTATCCAGCTCGGCCGCCCGCGCCAGCTGTGGCGCCTCGTGCCCCTGGCGCTGCTCCGCCACCACCCTCGAACAGGCCCTCGGCCAACATGTTGATGAGGATGTTGTCATTGGTGATGGCTATGCGGACCGAGTGTCCACATTCTCCGCTGCTACAGATGCTGTAGAGGGCGTTGACCGCCTCTTGGTCGGCATAGAGATCATCGCAGACAAGGACGGTTCCGCAGTAGAAGTTCTGATCACACTGAGCCCCACCGGCGCCGCACCATTCTCCGAGCAGTTTGGCAACTTTGGCGCCACTGATGCCCGGGGGCACCGGATAGCTGTTGACATAAACCTTTCCATCGTCTTCGACGGTCACCTTATAGTTCGGGGTGTTCACGATGACGATGGGCGGCCGCGGCGCCGTGGAGTTCCTAGTTTTCGGGGTGTAGTCGACGACTTTGTGGACGCCGCGTTTGGGGCTCATGTCGCGGACGTGGCCTTCGTTGTCGCCGGTGGCGTAGAGGCCGCTGGGGTCGCTGAAGGTGATCGGGTTGTTGTTGGCATAGGAGTAGCCGTGCCAATGCTGCGGCTGGGCCATGTCCTGGATGGGGTCAACCGAGATGGGGACTGCGTAGATTTCGGCTCTGTCTCACATTCGGTGGTGACCGAAAGCGGTCGATGTCGTTGAGGTCACGTGTGCAAGATCGATGATCTTACGAAGATGGTGTTCTCAGGG
>NZ_JAXCFK010000018.1:0-82279 GCF_056150025.1 Micromonospora aridisoli
CCCCACACCCTCACCCCAACCCGTCCCATCCGCCCCCGCCGAAAACGCCTTACACCGCCCATCCACCGACAACCCACCCTGCCGCGAAAACTCCACGAACATCCCGGCGGTCGACATGACCGTGGCCCCGCCGGCAAGCGCCAACGAACACTCACCCGCCCGCAACGACTGCGCCGCCAGGTGCAGCGCCACCAACGACGACGAACACGCCGTATCCACCGTCACGGCCGGCCCCTCCAGACCAAGCGTGTACGCCACCCGACCCGACGCCACACTCGGCGATCCGCCAGTCAGCGCGTACCCGGCGAAGCTTTCCGACGCCTCGTGTAGCGGGGGGACGTAATCCTGGGGCATGACACCGAGGTGGACTGCCGTCCGGCTGCCGCCCAGCGACGTCGGCGCGATGCCGGCGCGTTCCAGCGCCTCCCAGGACACCTCCAGCAGGAGCCGCTGCTGCGGGTCCATCGCGCGCGCCTCGCGCGGGCTGATCCGGAAGAGATCGGCGTCGAAGTCCAGCGCGCCGGTGAGGAAGCCGCCGCTGCGTACCTGCCCGGTCTCCGACGGGTCGAGGCTCCAGCCGCGGTCCTCCGGGAAGGGGCCGATCGTATCGATCTCGTCGTGCACCACCCGCCACAGGTCCTCGGGCGAGGCCACCCCGCCCGGAAAGCGACAGGCCATGCCCACGATGACGATCGGGTCGTCGTCGGCGCGGGGGCCGGTGTCGGTCCGGTGCGTCGGTTCGGCCTGCCCGGTGAGCTCGCGGTCGAGGTGCCGGACGAGGGCGGCGGGAGTGGGGTGGTCGTAGAGCAGGGTGGCCGGCAGCTCCAGCCCTGTCGCGTGGCCGAGCCTCGTGCTCAGCTCCACTGACGTCACCGAGTCGAAGCCGAGCTCCTGGAAGGTGCGGTCGACCGTGATCGCGGTCGGGTCGCCGTGCCCGAGCACGGCCGCCGCTTGGGCGCGTACCAGGACGTGCAGGTCCCGGGGCGGCTGCCCGGCACCGGCGGGAACCGCGCCGTCGTGCGCGGCGGCGTCGTGCGCGGCGGCGCCGGACTCCGGCTGTGGCCCGACGGGCCCCGCCGGTTCCGCCATGCGACGCGGCGCGCCGGCATCGGTGGGGATCCAGTATGGCTGCCGTTGGAAGGCGTAGGTGGGCAGCTGCACGGCGTGCGCGCCGGTGCCCTCGAACATCGGCCGCAGGTCCACGGCGACGCCTTGGACGTGCAGCTCCGCCAGGGACAGCAGCAGCCGCCGCAGCCCGCCGTCGCCGCGGCGCAGGGTGCCCTGTACGACGGCACGCTCCCCGGCCAGCGTCTCCCGCACCGGCCCGGTCAGCACCGGGTGTGGGCTGGCCTCGACGAACACGCCGTGTCCGGCGTCCGCCAGGGCGCGGACGGCCTCCTCCAGCCGCACCCGCTCCCGCAGGTTGCGGTACCAGTACTCGGCGTCGAGCGCGGGCGCGGGCAACGGGCCGCCGGTCACGGTGGAGTAGAAGGCGGCCTCGCCGTCGCGGGTGGTGACCTTCGCTGCGGCGCGCAGCACCTCGTCGCGGATCACCTCCACCTGCGGCGAGTGCGAGGCGTAGTCGATGGGGACCAAGCGGGTGCGCACGCCGCGCGCCGCGTGTTCGGCAATCGTCTCCCGGACGACCTCGACCGTGCCGGACACCACCACCGCGTTCGGGGCGTTCACCGCACCGATCGCGACCCGGGTCTGGTCGACGTCGGCCACGGGCATCGCCAGCAGGGCCATCGCGCCGTGGCCG
The DNA here is from genome assembly GCF_056150025.1 of Micromonospora aridisoli. Taxonomy (NCBI): domain Bacteria; kingdom Bacillati; phylum Actinomycetota; class Actinomycetes; order Micromonosporales; family Micromonosporaceae; genus Micromonospora; species Micromonospora aridisoli. The sequence goes on from NZ_JAXCFK010000018.1 coordinate 1,763, forward strand.
GACAGCCGCGCGACGATGGCCCGGCTGCGTTCGACCAGGAACCGCAGCGCGTCTTCCACGGACACGATGCCGGCCGCGCAGGCCGCCGTCATCTCGCCCTGGGAGTGGCCCACCACGGCCGCCGGCCGCAGGCCGACGGCGCGCCAGACCTGCGCCAGGCAGACCTGCACCGCGAACAGCGCGGGCTGCATGACGTCCATGCGGCGCAGGGCGGCCTCGTCGGCGAGCACCTCGCGCAGCGACCAGTCGACCAGCCCGTCCAGCAGCCGGGCGCACGAATCCATCGGCGCGGCGAACAGCGGCAGGGAATCCCACAACGCCAGGGCCATCCCCGCCCACTGTGGGCCCTGCCCGGGGAACATCCACACCACGTCCCCGACCGGGCCCGCCGTACCCTCGACCACGTGTGGCGACGGCTCGCCCGCCGCGAGCGCGGCCAGGCCGGCCAGCAACTCGGCGCGCTCCGTGGCGACCACGACGCCACGGTGCTCCAGCACCGAACGGGTGGTGACCGTCGCGTACCCGACGTCGGCCGGGCGCAGGCCGCTGTCGGCGGCCACCCAGTCCCGCAGCCGCGCGGCTTGGGCCCGCAGCGCCGCCGGGGTGCGACCCGACACCAACACCGGTACCGGCGCGGTCGGATCGTCGTTCGCGGGCCCGGCAAGGTGCGGCCGGGTCACGGCCGGGGCCGCCCCGACCACCACGTGGCAGTTCGTGCCGCCCACGCCGAACGAGCTGACGCCCGCCAGCCGGCGGCCGTCCGGCCACGGCGAGGTCGTGTCGTTGACGCGCAGCCGCAGGCGGTCCATCGGGATTGCCGGGTTCGGCTCACGGTAGTGCAGGCTCGCCGGTAGGGCGCCGTGGCCGAGCGACAGAAGCACCTTGATCAATCCGATCACCCCGGCGGCGGCGTCGAGGTGCCCGATGTTTGTCTTCACCGAGCCGACCAGCAGAGGCTGCTCCTCGGGGCGGCCGGGACCGAACACCGAGCCGAGCGCCTGCGCCTCAACCGGGTCCCCGGCCCTGGTCCCGGTGCCGTGCAGCTCGACGTAGCTCACCTGCGCCGGGTCCACCCCGGCCTGCGCGCAGGCATCGCGCAGCAGCTCGCGCTGCGCGTCGCCGTCGGGGACGGTGAGGCCGGCACCGCCGCCGTCGTTGTTGACCGCACTGCCGAGCAGGACGCCGTGGATCCGGTCACCGTCCGCGAGGGCGTCGGCCAGGCGCTTGAGCACGACCACCCCGCCGCCCTCCCCCCGGACGGTGCCGTTGGCGCGGGCGTCGAAGACGTGGCAGCGCCCGTCTGGGGAGAGCGCACCCGCGCGGGCGAAGGCAAGTGTGCTGTCCGGCGTCACATTCAGGTGTACGCCGCCGGCAAGCGCCAGCCGAACAGCACCCGACCGCAGGCTCTCCGCAGCCAGGTGCACGGCGACCAGGGAGGACGACTGCGCCGCGTCCACGGTGAGGCTGGGTCCGCGCAGGCCGAGGTGGTAGGAGACGCGGTTGGCGATGACGGCGCGACTCAGCCCGGTCAGCGAGTGGTGCGACACCGCGGCGTCACCGTGCCGGTGCACGAGAGCGGCGTAGTCATCGCCTGCAGCACCGAGGAACACCGCGGCCGAACCGCCGCGCAGTCCCACCGGCGCCATTCCGGCGTGCTCCAGCGCGGTCCAGCTCAGCTCCAGGGACAGCCGCTGCCGTGGGTCCATGGCGACGGCCTCGCGCGGCGAGATGCCGAAGAATCCGGGGTCGAAGTCGGCGACCCCGTCCAGGAATCCGCCCCGGCGCAGCCCGGCGACCTCGACGGTGTCGTCGAGGTCCCACCGGCCCGGCGGCACGTCGCCGATCGCGTCGGCTCCGTCGCGCAGCAGCCGCCAGAAGGCGTCGAGGTCGTCGGCGCCCGGCACGCGGCAGGACATGCCGACGACGGCGATCGCCTGCTCGCTCGGACGACTCGCGGGCATGTCGGTTCCTCTCCGGTCGGGTCGGCTCGGGCTCGTCGAGGTGGACGTACGCCGGGTCAGACGCCCAGGCGTTGCTTGACCTCGGCGAAGAACGGGATGTGGCGGTAGTCCTTCGCGTCCGGGTCGTAGTCGGTGTACTGGTTGGTGAAGGCGAACAGGTCCTGCTGCACCTCCTCCGCCGGTTTGGTGTGCACCCGCTGCTCGATGCGCTCGATCTCGCCGAGGAACTGCGCCAGCACGGCGGGCAACCGCGGATGGACGTGGATCAGGCCGCCGCGCAGCTCGATGCCGCCGTGGCCGGACAGGTAGTTGAAGAGCAGCTGCGAGGCGACGGCGTCGTAGTTGGGGCGCGGGATGCCCTCCACCGCGTAGCGCAGCAGCCGCTCGGCGAGGATGTACTCGTACGCCAGCCGCGCCTGCTCGGCGGGCAGGTGCGGATCCTCGAGGCAGACCAGCATCGCCGAGACGTCGACGCGCAGCTCCTCCAGGCCCGCCAGCGGCTTCAGCTTCTTGATCGGGAGGTACTCGGGGATCGGCATGTCCCCCTGCCGGTGGTGGTACTCGTGCAGGCGTACCCACCAGGAGGAAGCCTGCTCGACCGTGCGGTCGTCGACACCCCGCAGCAGCGGGAAGCTGCCCTCGGCCATCACCGCGTCGATCATCTTGCGGGTGATCCGGTTGTGCCGCTCGACGAACTTGTTGATGAAGTAGAAGATCAGGTCATCGCCCTGCTGGATGCCGTCGATGTGGTTCTCCGGGAACAGCGCCACCACGACGCGCGAGTCGAACCCTGTCGAGCCGGAGGTGATGTTCACCGGCATGGTGGGGCTGGCGTAGCGGGTGGCCAGGTGCGGGTTCGTCGGCAGCGTCTCGTAGGTCAGGTAGTCAAGTGACAGCGAGGGGAAGTAGGACGCCTCGAACAGCGAGAAGATCCGCTGGTCGCGCCCCTCGTTGATGTGTTCCTTGACCGCGGTGAGCCGGGGCTTGGCGGCGTAGCCGCGCAGGTCGTCGACCAACGCCTGAGCGATCGTCAGGCGGCCCAGGTGCGGCGCGTCCGCGATCTGCTGGGCGAGCTGGTCCAGGAAGTGTTGGTCGCGGAAGGATCCCCGCGAGCCGGCGATCTTCTCCCGGATGGCGTTGACCTCATCGATGACCTCGGGTGCGGTGTCGTCGTGGGACATCGTTCACCTCTCTTCCGCTTCGTTGCCGCCGACCGCGACGGCCGCTGCTGGGCGTGCGAGAACTTCGGTGCGCTCGGGTCGCCCCGGTGGGGGCGGCTGCCGCTGCGTCGAGGTCCGACTGTCGACCAACTGGAGCAGCGGACCCGTCATGAACGTGGTGACCAGCGCCATGACGACGAGGACGGCATAGAGTTCCGGGCCGATCAGTCCCGCGGATCTGCCGACCTCGAGCACGATCAGTTCGGTGAGCCCGCGGGTGTTCACCAGGACCGAGACCAGCGACGACTGCCGGGCGTCCAGGCCACGCATGCGGCTCACCAGGTACGCGGGCACCATCTTGCCGAGGATCGCCACCGCCATGATCACGCCCAGCACGGCGAAGCCGTCCGCGCCCAGCACGCCGATGTCGACGGACAGCCCCGTGGTGACGAAGAACAGCGGCAGCAACAGGCTCGCGGTCTGCTGCACCGGCGCCAGCACCTCGCCGATCGGGGAGCCCGCGCGGCGTGGCATGGCCAGCCCGGCGAGGAAACCGCCGAACACCGCGTGCAGCCCGAGCGACTCGGTGACCCAGGCGCTGCCGAGGGCGATGACCACCGCGACCGGCACCGGGTTGGCCAGCAGCGCCGCCGGGCGCGCCAGCCACCAGCGCAGCACCGGGCGTACCACCGTGAACAGGAACCCGGTGAACGCGGCCAGCAGCGCCAGCATGATCGGCCAGGGCCAGCGGGTGGACTGCCCGGCGTCGCTGAGCACCGCCGCCAGCACCACCCACGCGGTGACGTCCATGAACCCGGCCGCCGCGACCGACACCGTACCCGCGGTCGTGTTGGCGATGCCGCGCTCACGCACGATGGCCGCCAGCACCGGCAGCGCGGTGATCGCCACCGCGACCGCCAGGAACATCGCGAACGAGCCATGACCGGCGTGCTCGGGGTCGACGGCGGTGAACAGCCTGCCGCCCAACTGGACGGCCAGCAGGGCGAGCACCATCGGGACCACCACCCCGGCCGCCGCGATGCTGATCGAGGTACGCCCGGCCCGGAAGGTACGGAAGTCGATCTCGTAGCCGGCCACGAACATGAACAGCACCACCGCGATCTGCGACAACACCGCCAGGAACGGTCGGGCCTCGGCCGGGAACAGGAACGCGGACGGGTCACCGGGCAGGCGGCCCAGCAGGGTGGGCCCCAGCGCGATGCCGGCGATGATCTGCCCGATCACGGTGGGCTGCCCCAGGCGGCGGGCCGCCCTGCCGAACATCCAGGACACCAGGATGACCAGGGCCACATCGCCCAGGACGGCGACGATGAGATGGCTCACGGGTCCTCCCCTTCGGTGGCACCGTCGATTCCGGCACGCAGCGTGGCCAGGTCGGCGTCCGGGTGCCGGACAATCCGCTCCAGCAGGTGCTGGTAGCCGCAGGCCAGGCTGTCGGCGGTGCGCCTGGCGAACAGGTCGGTGCTGTACTCCAGGTGACCCGCCAACCCGGCGTCGGTCTCGCGCAGCGACATGCTGAGGTCGAACTTCGCCGTGCCCGGGTCCACGGCGACCGGCTGCGCCGCCAGGTCACCCAGGCCGACCGGGTCGGGCGGCGGCTCCGCGCCGCCGTCCGTCGCCGCCAGGTTGAACATCACCTGGAACACCGGGGACCAGCCGGGGTCGGCCTGCGGGGCCACGGTGCGGGCCAACTCGGCGAAGGGCAGATCCCGGTGCGCCTGCGCCTGCGCGATCACCTCCCGGGTCTGCGCCAGCAGCGCGGTGAACGGCCGCTGCGGGCTGACGTCCAGCCGCATCACCAGCGCGTTGACGAAGTACCCGACGACGCCGTCGAGTTCGGCAGCGGGCCGGCTGCTCACCGGCGAGCCGATCGCCAGCTCCCGGTCCCGGGTGCGCCCGCCCAGCAGAACTGCGTACGCCGCCAGCAGGGTGTGATACAGCGAAACACCGTGCTCGGCGCTGGCCTTGCGCAGCCGCTCCAGCAGTCCGGACGGCACCGTCACCTGCACCGCCGCGCCCTGGTACGACTTCACCGGGCAGCGGGGGTAGTCGGTGCGCAGCGAAACGCAGGCGGGCAGCCCGGCCAGCTGCGCGCGCCAGTACGCACGCTGGCGGTCCAGTTCGGCCTCGGCGAGGTGCCGGCGTTGCCAACGCGCGAAGTCGGCGTACTGCACGGGCAGCGGCGCGAACCGCGGTTCCCGGCCCTGCCGGTACTCCCCGTACGCGACCGCGATCTCCCGCAGCACGATGCTTGTGGACCAGCCGTCGAACACGCCCCAGGGACGGGTCAGCACCAGGACGTGCTCCTGCGGCGCGAGCGCCAGCAGGTGAGCGCGGAGCAGGTGCCGATCCTCCGGCGCGAACGGACGCAGCCGCTCCGCCCGCAGCCACTCGGTGAGCGTCTCGTCGCCGTCGGCGGCCGGGACGTCGAGCACCTGCACCGCGAAGCCGTCGGCACCGTTGATCTGCTGCACGACGATGCCGTCCTGCGGCAGATAGCTGGTGCGCAGGATCGCGTGCCGCCGCACCAGCGCCCGCACCGCCTCGGCGCAGGCCCGACGATCCAGGTCGCCGCGCAGCCGCAACGCCAGCTGGACGTTCGCGTGCGCGGTGGCCAGATGCGCGGGCGCGCGCAGGAACCACAGATCCTGTTGGGCGGTGGCCAGCGGCGCAACCGCGCCCTCCCCCGCAGGTTCGGCCGGGACCAGATCGACTACCGGCTCCTGCGGGCCGGCGTCGGCGGACGTCCGGTGCAGCCGGCCCAGTTCCTCGTCCAGCGCCGCAGCCAGCTCCGCCACCGTGGCAGCGGTGAGGATGAGCTGCAACGACAGGTCCGCGCCCGTCTCCTTCTTCACCCGCAGGTTGAGGCGGGTGGCCAGCAGCGAGTGCCCGCCCAGGTTGAAGAAGTTGTCCTGCAACCCGACCCGGTCGAGCCCGAGTACGCCGCCGATGAGACGGCACAGGGTCTGTTCGGTTTCGGTGCGCGGCGCGACGTACACCTCCTTGGCGGTGTCGTCCTCGTCCGGCGGGGGCAGCGCACGCCTGTCCACCTTGCCGTGCGCGGTGACCGGCAGCTCCTCAAGCACCACGAACGCGCCGGGGACCAGGTGCTCGGGCAGCCGCGCCGACAGGTACTCACGCAACTCGCGGACCAGCGCTGCGCCCAGCCGACCGATCTGCGGCGCGTTGGCCAGACGCGGGGCGTGGTAGGCCGAGCGGGCCCGGACCCGGGGCAACTCGCCCCGGCCCAGCACAAGATCGAGCCCCTGCGCGCGCTCCTGCGACCAGGTCGCCGCGACCTCGTAGCCCAACTGCTCGGCGTGCCGCAGCGCTGCCTCCAGCTCCCGAATCTCCGCCTGGGCCCGCGCCGACAGGCGGACTCTGCCGGCCGGCGGCTCCACCTGGCGCGACGGCGCCCAGTGCGACAGCGCGGCGCTGACCTCCACGTCGGCCGCGACGCGCGGGTTGGTCAGGCCGGTGACGCCGAACCGGTCCGGCGCGCCGGCATCGAGCAGGGCCCGCAGCTCGGCCGGGTTCGTCGCGTCATGCCAGGGGTGATCGGCGACCGGGGCGGCGGGACCCTTGGTCAGCACCACGTCGTAGCGGTAGGCGAGCATCTCGTTGCTGCCCACGCCCCGCTTGACCATGATGTCGACCCCCCCCAGCTCCGGGAAGCGCTCCGACAGCCGGGCGAAGTAGGTGGGGCTGACCAGCAGCTCGGTCTCCTGCCGGCGGCGGCGCTGCACCTGCGCGGCCAGCGCACCGGCGGTGGTCGGCACGCCGGCGCGGGTACGCTCCACCGCGCAGACGTGCGCGGAGAACAGGTCCAGGTTGCGGACGTCGCCCAGCAGGATGCGGCCGCCCTCCTCGACCAGGGGCAGGATCCGCGCCACGACCTCGTCCAGGTAGTGGCGGCCGGGAAAGTACTGCACCACGGAGTTGAGCACCACCAGGTCGAACGCGGCCCGGCCGATCTCCTCGCCCAGTTCGGCGACGGACCGGGCGTCGCCCTCGCGCAGCGTCACGTGCGACCAGCCGCGCCGTTGCACGCCCCGGCGTACGGCGGCCAGCGCCGAGGCGGAGATGTCGACGCCGTGCACCCGCTCGCAGTCCTGCGCGTAGCGCAGCAGCAGCAGCCCGGTACCGCAGCCGATCTCCAACAGGCGCTTGGGCCGCAGCCGGCGGATGCGTGCGACGGTCCCGTCGATCCACTCCCGCATCTCGGACTCCGGGACGGGCTCGCCGGTGTAGCTGCTCTCCCAGCCGGCCAGGTCGAGATCGTCGGGGACGTCCTCGCCGCCGCTGCGGGAGTACTGCTGCTCGAACAACCGCTCCCACTGACCGAGGTGGTCACCGGACTGCTGCTGGATGGCCTGGTCCAGCCACTCCTCGGCGGGGCGCACGTACGCGCTAAGCGACCGCGACTGCCCGGCGGTCTGCGGCACGACCACGGCGCTGTGCACCGCGGGGTGCGCCTGCAACACCGTCTCGATCTCGCCCGGTTCGACCCGGAACCCGCGGACCTTCACCTGGTCGTCGACGCGGCCACGGAACTCCAGCGTCCCGTCGGGCAGCCGGCGCACCAGGTCGCCGCTGCGGTAGAGCCGCCCGGCCGGATCGTCGCCGAACGGGTCGCGCACGAACCGCGCCGCGGTCAGCTCCGGGTCGTCGAGGTAGCCACGGGCCACCCCGGCACCACCCAGACAGAGCTCGCCGATCACGCCGTCGGGCACCAGCCGCAACCGCTCGTCGGTCACGTACGCGGTGGTGTGCGGCACCGGCCGGCCGATCGGCACCCGGGCGTCGTCGGCGAGGTCGCGCGGAATTTCGTGGTACGTGGAGGCGATGCTGTTCTCGGTCGGGCCGTATCCGTTCACGACGGTCAGGCACGGATGATCCTGCTGGAGCCGGCGCACGTCGCGGGCCGAGAACGTGTCGCCGACCACGGCCAGGTAGCGCAGCGGCAGCTCGCGACCGGACGCCGCCTCGGCGAACTCCGGCAGGAACGCGGCCGACAGCAGCATCGTGCCGACACCGGTACGCGCCACGCAGTCCAGCAGCTGGCCGGGGTCGCGGGCGTCGCCGTCGTGCAGTACCAGCACCCCGCCACACAGCAGCGGAGTGAGCACCTCCTGGGTGCCGGCGTCGAACGAGATGGACGAGTGGTGTAGCACCACGGTGTCCTCGTCGGCGGCGAAGTAGTCGGGGTTGCGCACCAGCCGGGCCACGCCGCGCTGCGTCACAAGCACGCCCTTGGGTCGCCCGGTGGAGCCGGAGGTGAAGATCGCGTAGGCGAGATGGTCCGAGGTAAGCCCGGTCCGGGACGGATTGTGCTCGGGCAGGCCGGCGAGTACCTGCGCCCGGTCGCCGGCGCGCTCGCCGGTGTCGAGGTGCACCACCTCGGCGACCTGGTCGAACAGCGGGTCCGGCAGCCGGGACTGTCCCAGTACGAGTCGCACTCCGGACGCTTCGAGCAGTGCGCGGATGCGCTGCTCAGGGTAGTCCGGGTCGATCGGGACGTACGCACCGCCCGCCTTCAAGATGCCCAGCAGCCCGGCCACCAGGTCCGGGGACCGGTCGGCGCACAGCCCGACGAGGACGTCCGGGCCGACGCCTGCGGCGCGCAGGTGGTGCGCGATCCGGTTGGCCCGCGCGTTTAGCTGCGCGTAGGTCAGCTGCTGCGCGCCGTGGCGGACCGCGACCGCCCCCGGTCGCCCTGCCGCCTGCTCCTCGAACAGCTCGGCGAGGCCGGCGTCGGCGGGGTAGGGCGGGCTCGCGCCTCGGGCCACGGCCAGCGACCGCTCCCGCTGCGCTATCGGCAGCACGTCGATATCAAGCGCCAGGGTGCTGCGGCCGTCGTCGGCGGCGAGCGCGTCGACGATGCCCGCCAGCGCCGTCTCCACGTAGGCCAGCAGCTGCTCCGGTTCGATTCCCTCGTCGATCTGGACGGTCAGCGACAGCTCGTCACCGAGGTCGTCGAGCGAGATCCCCATCGGATAGTTGGTGCGGTCCAGGACGGCCAGCCAGGAGATGCCCTGGCCCTCCAGGGACGGTGCGGCGACGCCGTCCGCCGCGGGCTCGAAATGCCGGAAGTTGATCGCGGCGCTGAACAGCGGGGTGTCGCTGTCCAGCCCGCTGCACCGCTGGGCCAGGCTAAGCGAGGACTGCTCCCGGGCGATCAGCTCGCGCAGCCCGTCGGCCACCTGGTCGACCAGCTCGCGGACGGTCCGCCCGGCCAGCCGTACCCGCAGCGGCAGGGTGTTGATGAAGTTGCCGAGCATCCTCTCCACGCCCGGCACCTCCTGCATGCGCCCGGACATGACGGTGCCGAACACGACGTCGTCCCGCCCGCTGCCGGCGGCCACGACCAGGGCGGCCGCGGCATGGAAGAGCCAGGCCGGGCTCAGCCCGAGCCGCCCGGCCTCGGCCCGCAGCCGACCGGTGAGGTCGGCGGACAGGGCGCGACGCGGCTTGCGGGTGCGCCGGCCGTCGCCGCGCACGTCGGTGAGTCCGAACGGGACCGTCGGCTCGGTGACGTCGCCGAGGACCCGGCGGAAGTGCTCCTCGGCGTCGGCGGTGCGTAACTGGCGCAGGGTGTGCGCGACGAAGTCGCGGTACGGCGCGGGCGGGGCGAGCAGGTCTGCGCGCCCGGCCATGTGCGCCGCCGCCTCGTCGACGATCAGCCGCATCGAGGTGGCGTCCTCGATGAGGTGGTGGAAGTTGACAAGCAGGAACCGGCGCGGCGAGTCGGGGTCCGCCGCGACCCGGACCTTCATCATCGGCGCCTGGTCCGGGCGCAGCTCGGCGGGCCGCTCCAGCAGCGCACGGGCCTGCTGCTCGCGGTCGGTGCCGGCCGTCGCGTGCACGGCGAGCTCGACGCGCTCCACGGGCAGCGTGGCGTTGCGGTACACCACCTGCACCGGCTCGGCCAGCCCCTCGGTGAACACGGCGGTACGCATCACGTCGTGCCGGTCCACCACCGCCTGCAACGCATCGGTGAACGCGGTGCACGCGGCCTCGTCCGCGGCCGTGAACACCACCGACATGACGTACGGGTCGTTGTCGGGGTCCATCAGGTGGTGGAAGAGGATGCCCTCCTGCGAGGGAACCAGCGGGTAGACGTCCTGCACATTTGCCGCACCGCCGGGTACCCGGGCCGCGACGGCGTCGAGTTGCTCCTGGCTCAGCCCGACCAGGGGCAGCAGCTGTGGGGTGAGCCGTGCGCACCCCGCGGGGAGGAGGTTCGGCGGCACCGGCCCGGCCCCGTTGGTCGGGCCGGTGGCCGCGTCGATGCACGCCGCGAGGCCGGCCAGGGTCGGGGCGCGGAACACGTCGCGCACTGCCAGGTGCAGGCCGACCTCGCGCAGCCGCGCCACGAGCACGGTGATGAGCAGCGAGTGCCCGCCGAGGGTGAAGAAGTTGTCGTGCCGGCTGATCCGGTCGGTGTCGAACCCGAGCAGGTCCGCCCAGATCGAGGCCAGGGTCCGTTCGGTGCCCGCAGCGGGGGCGGCGTAGCCGCCGGACTCCCGGGACGCGTAGGCCTCGATGCCGGGGGCGGGCAGCGCCGCGCGATCGAGTTTGCCGTTTGTGGTCAGGGGCAGGTCGGGCAGCATCAGGTAGGCGCTGGGCAGCATGTACTCGGGCAGTGTCCGACGCGCCAGCTGGTCGAGGTCGGCGCGTAGCTCCGGCTCCGGCTGGCCATCGACGGGCACGACGTATGCGACCAGCTGACGGTTGTCGGGGCGATCGGCACGGACCACGACGGCACTGGTACGCACGCCGGGGTGCTCGTTGAGACAGGCGGTGATCTCGCCCAGCTCGATCCGGTAGCCGCGCACCTTGACCTGGTCGTCGTTGCGGCCGAGGAACTCCAGCGAGCCGTCTGCCAGCCGGCGGGCCAGGTCTCCGGTGCGGTACATGCGCGCGCCCGGCTCGCCGCGGAACGGGTCGTCCAGAAACCGTTCGGCGGTCAGCTCGGGCCGGTACAGGTAGCCGCGGGCCACGCCCCGGCCGCCCACGTACATCTCGCCGACGGCACCGGTCGGCACGGGCCTGCGGTGCTGGTCGAGCAGGTAGACGGCCAGGTCGGGCAGCGGTCCGCCGATCGGGCTGGCGCCGCGCCGGGTGTCGGCCTCCGTGATCACCCGGTGGGTGACGTGTACGGTCGTCTCGGTGATCCCGTACATGTTGACCAGCTCAACGCCGGCGTTTGCCGGGCGCGCGAACCACGGTCGCAGCGTCGCGGGGTCCAACGCCTCGCCGCCGAACACCACGGTCCGCAGCCGGTGCGGGGCCGGGTCCTTGCCCTGCGCGGCGATCAGCTGCCCGAACGCGGTAGGCGTCTGGTTGAGGACGGTGACGCCCTCGGCGCACAGCAGGGCGTAGAAGTCGTGCGCGCTGCGGGCGGTGTCCCGCCCGACCACGACCAGCCGTCCGCCGTGCAGCAGCGCGCCCCACATCTCCCAGACGGAGAAGTCGAAGGCGAACGAGTGGAACAACGTCCACACGTCGTCGGGCCCGAACCCGAAGTACGCCCGGGTCTCGGTGAACAGGCGAGTGACCTGGCGGTGTTCGACAAGCACGCCCTTCGGCCGGCCGGTCGAGCCCGACGTGTAGATCACGTACGCCAGGTCGGCCGGGCCGGCCCCGGGCTGCGGCACGAGGTCGTCGGCGGGCAGCCAGTCCCAGCGGGCCCGCACGTCGATGACGACGGCACTTCCGGTAACCAGCCCTTCGGGGACCGCGCCGTCGACGAAGAGCACCCGCGGTCTGCTGTCGGACAGCACCTCCCCCAGCCGGGCCACCGGCGCCGCCGGGTCCAGCGGCAGGTACGCCCCATTGGACTTCAGCACGGCGAGCGCACACACCACCAGCCACTCGCTGGCGGGCAGGCAGAGCGCCACAAGCGTCTCGCGGCCGACGCCCTGCGCCCGCAGATACCGCGCCAACCGGTTCGCCCGCGCGTTCAGCTCCCGGTAGGTCAGCTCGCGATCGGCGCACCGCACGGCCACCGCGTCCGGCGTACGGCGCACGACTTCCTCGAACCACTCGTGCAGACGGGGCCCGGTCGGTGCGGCCGGCACGGACGCCGCCCATCCGGCGGTGATGTCCGCGCGTTCGGCGTCGTCCATCAGGTCGAGTCGGGAGACGCGCTGGTCCGGCGTACGGGCGATGGCGGCCAGCAACGTGGTGAAGTGCCGCACGAAACGCTTGATCGTCGCCCGGTCGTAGAGGGCGGTGTCGTACTCCACCGCCCCGGCCAGGCCGTCGGGCGTCTCACGCAGGTCGACGGTGAGATCGAACTTGGCGATGGTGAAATCGACGTCGACCGGGGTCACCTCGAACCCGCCGAGGGTCAGTCGCGGCTGTGCCTGCTCCTCCTGGAGCACGAGCACGGTCTGAAACACCGGTGAGTGGCTCAGGCTGCGGTCCACCTGCAAGGCGTCCACCACGGCCTCGAACGGCACGTCCTGGTGGTCGAAGGCGGCCAGGACGGTCCGCTTCACCCGGGCGAGCAGCTCGGCGAAGGTCGGGTCGCCGGAGAGGTCGTTGCGCATCACCAGGGTGTTGGCGAACAGCCCGATGAGCCCCTCGATCTCAGCCCGGTTGCGGTTGGCCACGATGGTGCCGACGGCGATGTCGGTCTGCTGGGTGTAGCGGTGCAGCACGACGCTGTACGCCGCCAGCAGGGTCATGTAGAGGGTCACGCCGTGCTCGTCGCTGATCCGCCGGAGACGGTCGAGCAGGTTCGGCGGGCAGCGGAAGAACTCCCGGGTGCCGTCGTAGCCGCGCACCGGCGGCCGGGGCCGGTCGGCGGGCAGCGTCAACGTCGCGTCCACGCCGGCGAGCTGCTCCTTCCAGTACGCCACCTGGCGTGCCTGCACGTCGCCCGCCAGCCACGCGCGCTGCCAGTGCGCGAAGTCGGCGTACTGCACCGGCAACGGTTCGAGTGCCGCCTCGTGGCCCTGGCGGCCGGCGTCGTAGAGCGCGGTGACGTCGCGGAAGAACACGCCGACCGACCAGCCGTCCGCCACGGTGTGGTGCATCGTCACCATGAGCACGTGTTCGATGTCGCTGCGACGCAGCAGCACCGCCCGGATCAGGCAGTCGCGGGCCAGGTCGAAGGGGGTGAGCATCTCCCGCTGGCAGATCCGCGGGATGTCGGCCGGGTCGGCGACGTCCTGCTCGCGCACGGTGAAACCCGCGCCGTCGTCGATGCACTGGTACGGCACGCCGTCGCGCTCCTCGAACCGCGTGCGTAGCGCCTCGTGGCGGCGTACCAGGTCGGCGAGGGCGCGGCGCAGCGCGTCCCGGTCGAGCGGCCCGTGCAGCCGCATCGCCATGGGCACGTTGTAGGTGGCGCTGGCCCCCTCGATCTGGGCGAGGAACCACAGCCGCTGCTGGGCGAAGGACAGCGGCAGCGGCTGCTCGGCGGACCGGGGCAGGCGCGGGATGATGTCGAGCGCGGACAGGTCGACGCCCTGTTGGCGCAACATCGCGATCACGGCGCGCTGTCGCTTGGCGGGCATGGACTGGATCCTGCGGACCAGTTCCTGCCTGCTCTGCTGGTGCGGCGTGCTCAAGGTCGGCCCCCTGCCTGGTGCTCGGCGTCGTGGACGGCGGCTGCCGTGTCCAGGGCGTCCAGCTCCGCGTCGGTCATGTTCTCGATCAGGTCGATGCTGGAGCTGATCGCGTCGAGATTCAGCGGGACGGCAGCCTTGGTGTCCGGCATGTCCCGCGCCACCGCGGCGGCGAGATCGGCCAGTTGTCGCGCGTCGAAGATGGTCTGCACCCGCAGCTCCACCCCGGTCCGCCGCTTGATCATGTTGATCATTCGGGTGACCAGCAGCGAGTTGCCGCCCAGCGAGAAGAAGTTGCTCTCCACACCGAGCTGGCCGGCGTCGGTGTTCAGCAGCTCGGCCCAGACCTCCGAAACGACCTGTTCGGCCTCGGTACGCGGGGCCGCGCCCTGCTCCTCGGTCCGCTGCGGCAGTGCGGGCGCGGGCAGTGCCCGGGTGTCGAGCTTGCCGTTGCCGGTAAGTGGCAGCCGGTCCAGCAGCACGTAGCCGGAGGGCACCATGTACGACGGGAGCACGGCCCGCAGCGCGGCGTCCAGCTCCGTTCGCAGCGCCTGCTCGGCCGGCTCGGACAACCGCGCCGCCGGCACGAGGTACCCGACCAGACGCCGGTCGTCGCCCTGGCCGCGCACCACCACGCGGGCGTCCGCGACCGCCGGGTGCTCATTGAGGCGGGTGGTGATCTCACCCAGCTCGATCCGGTAGCCGCGCACCTTGACCTGGTCGTCGTTGCGCCCGAGGAACTCCAGCGAACCGTCCGGCAGCCGCCGCCCCAGGTCCCCGGTCCGGTACATGCGCGCACCCGGCACGTTGCTGAACGGGTCGTGGAGGAACCGCTGCGCGGTCAGCTCCGGCCGGTTCAGGTAGCCACGGCCCACCGCCTCGCCGCCGATGACCAGCTCACCCACCGCACCGGTCGGTGTCGGACGCTGGTGACGGTCCAGCACGTACACGCTCAGCCCCGGCATCGGGCCACCGATGGGCCTGGTGGTTAGGCGGGTGTCGGGCTCGGTGACCTGCCGGTACGTGGTGACCACGGTCGTCTCCGTGGTGCCCCACATGTTCACCAGCCGGGTGCCGGCGTTGACCGGCCGTTTGAACCACGGCCCCAGCGCCGAGGCATCCAGTTCCTCGCCGCCGAGTACCACGGTCCGCACCCGGTGCGGGGTCGGATCCTCGCCCTGCGCCGAGATCAACTGGCCGAACCCGGTGGGCGTCTGTCCCAACACGGTGACGCCCTCGACGCAGAGCAGCCGGTAGAAGTCCCGCGGGCTGCGGGCCACCTCCTGGGTGACCACCACGAGGTGGCCGCGATGCAGCAGCGCGCCCCACATCTCCCATACGGTGAAGTCGAAGGCGAACGAGTGGAACAGGGTCCAGACGTCACCCGGCCGGTAGTCGAACCACTCCTGCGCCGCGAGGAAGAACCGGACCACGTGCCGGTGCTCGATCATCACGCCCTTCGGCTTGCCGGTCGAGCCGGAGGTGTAGATGACGTACGCCAGATCCGACGGGCTCGCGCCCGCCACCGGGTCCAGGTCGTCGGCGCTCAGTGACTCCCGGCGCGCGGCGTCGCCGGGCACGTCCAGCACGAGCGCCGCGCCCGTGTCCAGCCCGGCGGGCGCCGCACCGTCCACAAGCAGCACCTGCGGCGCACTGTCGCCGAGCACATGCCCCAGCCGTTCCACCGGCGCGGACGGGTCCAGCGGCACGTACGCCCCGCCTGCCTTCACCACGGCCAGCGCGCTGACCACCAGCCACTCGCTACGGGGCAGGCACAGCGCCACCAGCGACTCGCGGCCCACCCCCAGTTCCCGCAGCTGCCGCGCCAGTCGGTTGGCGCGCGCGTTCAGCTCGCCGTAGGTCAGTACCCGGCCCGCGCACCGCACCGCCACCATCTCCGGTGCCTGGCGGGCCACGTCCTCGAACCAGGCGGGCAGCATCCGCTGTGCGTCGGCGGTGGCCACGCCCTCCTCGATCGCCACCGGCTCCCACGCGTACGTGGCGACCTCGCGGTGATGCATCGCCGCCGGCAGCACCGGCAGCGATGCAGCGGGCGACGCGCCGTCCTGCTCCGACAGCGCCGCCACCACGGCGGCCACGGCGGCCTCCAGGCAGTCGATGACGACGTTTGCATCCTGCGCCCGGTCGACGAGTGCCTCGACCTCGTACGCGTCGCCGAGGTCGTCGACCGAGACGGTCACCGGATAGTTGCTGCGCTCCACCACGCCGGAGAGCGGCGTGACGCCCACCCGCGCGAGCAGGCGCTCGGTTGCGCCGTCAGCGGGCATGCGGCGGTAGTTGAAGATCGCGTTGAACAGCGGTGCGTCGGCGGGCAGGCCGCAGTGCGCCCGCGCCTCGGTGAGCGCCACCTGCTCATGGCGCACCAGTTCGTGCAGCAGTTCCTCCACCCGGCCGACCAGCTCCCGTACGCTGCGTCCGGCGAGGTCCAGGCGCATCGGCAGGGTGTTGATGAAGCTGCCGACCATCCGCTCCACGCCTGCGGGCCCCTGCGTCCGGCCGGACAGCACGGTGCCGAACGTGACGTCGTCGCGGTCGGACCAGGACGCGACGGCCAGCGCCCAGCCGGCGTGGAACAGGGTCGCCGGACTGGTACGCAGCCGGGCCGCCACCTCGGCTACCCGCCGGCTCAGCGCCTCGTCCAGCGGGCGGCGCAGTTCGAGCACCTCCTGTCCGTCGCCGTGCACGTCAGGTAGGCCGAAGACGACCGTGGGCTCGTCGACGTCGGCAAGCATCGGCCCGAAGAAGGCGGCGGGATCGAGCCCGGCCGGGCGCGGGTGGGCGATGAAAGCGCGGTAGGGCACCGGCGCCGGCAGGGCCTCGGCGCGACCCTCCATGCACGCGACGATCTCGTCGAGGAGCAGGCCGAGGGAGGCGGCGTCGTGGATGATGTGGTGCAGGCTCAGCGCCGCGTACCACCCGCCCGTGCCGGGATGCCGGCCGGCCCGCAGCCGCACCAGCGGGGCCTGGTCCAGCGGCATGCGCGGGGCGTCGCGCAGCAGCTCACCCAGTTGCTGCGCGGCCGAATCACCGTCGTGCAACGCGATCTCCTCGACGGCGAGCGCCGCCTGCCGCAGCACCGCCTGCACCGGGCGGCTCAGCCCGTCGGCCAGGACGATGGTGCGCAGCGCGTCGTGCCGGACGATCACCGCTTGCAGTGCCCGCGCGAAGCTGTCCAGCCGGTCGCGGTCGGCGAAGGAGAACAGCCCGGAGGAGATGTACGGGTCGTGCGCGCTCTCCTTGAGGTGGTGGAAGTACATGCCCTCCTGAAGCGGGGCGAGCGGGTACACGTCCTGCACATTCGCCGCGCCGCCGGGCACCGCGGCGACGATCGTCGCGATCTCCTGCTCGGTGAGCGTCACCAGGGGAAGCAGGTCGGGGGTGATCCGGGTGGTGCCTGCGGGGATTCCGCCCGGCACGGACGGGCGGTCGGCAGCGGCGTCCGGCTCGGCGTCTGCCCCGTCGATGACGACCGCGAGCCGCGTCGGGCCGACGGCAGGCGCCGGGCCGGTCGTCACGGGCCGCACCGCCTCGGCGACGGCTGCCAGGGTGCGGGCCCCGAGGATCGCGGCCGGATCGCCGGGCAGCCCCCGCTCCGCCAGCAGCGCGGCGAACCGGTGCGCCAACAGCGAGTGGCCGCCAAGCGCGGTGAAGCTGTCATCCAGATCAACCTCGCCGGCCGGGAAGCCGAGCACCTGCGCGCAGACCTCCAGCACGGTGTCCGCCACGGCATCCGGCGCGGACGGTGCGTCCGGCGTGACCGCCACGGGAGAGGACCGGGCGGCCGGGGTCATGCCCGCCAGCCAGTAGCTGCCCCGGTCGAAGACGGTGCCCGGCAGTGGCAGCAGCCGTCGGCGGCCCGGATGCAGCCCACGCCACGGGATGCGCACCCCGTACACCCATAGCTCGGCGAGTCGGTCGAGGTCCCCGTCGGCGACCAGGGCGGCCAGGAACGCCTCGCCGCCGGCCCCCTCAAGCGCCCCGAGCAGCGGAGCCGGCGCGGCGGTGATGCTGCCGGCGTACCCCGGCACCGCCTCGACACCGGCGGTCGTGTCGAGGTAGCGGGCGAGGCGCACGCGCAGTTCCGCGACGTCGCCTGCCACCACCGCGAACCGCTCGGCCAGCGCCTCACGGCCCACTTGCAGCGTGTACGCGACATCCGCGAGTTGGACCGCTTCGTTGCGGTCGAGGAACTCGTCCAGCCGGCGCACCGCGGTACGCAGCCGCGCCGAATCGGCGGCCGACAGCACGACCAACTGCGGACCGGTGTTGTCCGGCTCCGACGGCTCGACCGGGCGCTGCGGCGGGGCTTCCACCACGAGGCTGACGTGGCTGCCGCCGGCCGCCACCGAGTTGATCAGGGCGCGGCGGACGGTCGGCCGCCCCTGGGCGTCGGTGCGCTGTTCCCACGGGGTCAGCCGCTCGCACAGCGCCAGCGGGCCGCCGTGCAGGTCCACGTTGGGATTGGGCTTGCCGACGTCGGTGAGCGGAGTCAGCTCGCCGTGGCGCAGTTGGAGCGCGACCTTGGTCAGTTGCGCGATGCCGGAGGCCGCCTCCGGGTGCCCGATGTTCGACTTCACGCAGCCGACGACCACGGGGGCGGGTGCGCCCGCGAACACCTCCCGCAGGGCGCTCAGTTCGATCTCGTCGGACATCGCCGTGCCATTTGCCGCCGACTCCACGTACCCGATCGAGTCGGCGGCGGTGCCGGCCTGTTCCAGGGCCCTGCGCATCACGGCGACCTGGGCTCGGCGGCTGGGCGCGAGGAAACCGCCGGCGTGACCGCTGTGGAGCGAGGCGGTGCCCTTGATGACGGCGTGCACCTCGTCGCCGTCGCGTAGGGCCGCCGCCAGCGGCTTGAGCAGGACCGCCCCGACGGCCTCTGCGGGCAGGTAGCCGTCGCCGTCGCGGAAGCTGCGGCTGCCCGGGTGGGTGCCGAGTAGCTGCATCTCCGACAAGGCGAGGAACTTGTCCGGGTGGGTGGCAAGGTTGACCCCGCCCGCCACGGCCAGCTCGCTCTCGCCACGGTTCAGGTCGGCGCAGGCCAGGTGGATGGCCATCGTTGAGGAGGTGCACATGCTGTCGACGGCCAGGCTCGCCCCCTCCAGACCGAAGAAGTGCGAGACCCGGTTGGCGATGGCGTTGTAAGAGGCGGTCGCGGTGAGCGCCGCCAACGCCGGATCGTCGCCATCGGCCCGGTACAGCTGGTAGGCCGCGCCGACGTAGACGCCGACGCGCCGGCCGTACCGTCGCGCGATGACGTCCTGGGTGACGCCGCTACCCTCGAACAGCTCCCAGACCGTCTCCAGGAACAGCCGCTGCTGTGGATCCATCACCGCCGCCTCGCGCGGCGCGATGCCGAACAACGCGCGGTCGAACCGGTCGATGCCGTCGAGGAAGCCGCCCCAGGCCCCACCACCCGGCAGGTCGCCCCAGCGGTCGGCGGGCGGCTTGGTGACGCAGTCGCGACCCTCGCGCAGGCAGGCCCAGAACATGTCCAGGTCCTGCGCCTGCGGGTAACGCCCGGCGATGCCGATGACGGCGACGTCCATGAACTCACCTCTACGTTCGGCGGCCCGGAACGTGCGCTCCGGTGCGGTGGCGATCTGCTGGGCCGGGACAGTGAACGCGGCGACGGGCGGCTCGTCGGGGGCGGCAGGCGGCAGCGGTGCGGCGGGTGCGGGTTCACCGAGCAGGGCGCGCAGCGCCGCCGAATGCTCGGCCGCGAGGTGCTCGGCCAGTTCTTGCAGCGTGGGCCGCTCGAGCAGCAGGGTCCGGGGCAGCGGGCCGAAGGTCTCCTCCAACGCGGTGACCGCGGCGACCGCCAGCACGGAGTCCATGCCGTAGCGCTCCAACTGAACGTCGGGGTGCAGGCGTTCCGGCGCGAGCTTGAGGATCCCGGCGACGGTCTGCCGCAGGTGCCTGAGAGCTCCCTCCGCCATCGGCCGGCCGCCGCTCGCCGGCCCGGCCGCCCCGTCGGGGTCGGCGACAGCGTCCTGGCGGTCCGTGGTGTGGCCCCGCGCGTCGGTGCCGTCCCGGGCCGCCGCGCGGGTGAGGGCTGGTGCGGTGTAGCTGTCGGCGATGCGTCGAACGGCCTCGGGTCGGCCGGCGAGCACGACCAGGCTGCCGTCCCCGGCCGCACCCGGGTCGGTGATCGCCCGCCGCAGCACGGCCAGCCCGCGGGCGGTGTCCAGCGGGGCCAGGCCGAGAGCCCGCAGCCGGGTCGCGACTGCCTCGTACGCGCCCATGCCGCCGTCGGCCCACAGCGGCCAGCCGACGGACACGGTTCGGCCGCTGCGCCGTCCGGCCGCGACGAGCAGGTTCCGGCGCACCGCGTACGCGTCCAGGAACGCGCTGGCCGCGGCGTAGTCGGCCTGTCCGACGTTGCCGAAGACACCGCTGATCGAGGACAGGCAGGCGAGGAACTCCAGCGGCTGGTCCTGGCTCAGCTCGTCCAGGTTGACCAGCCCGGCGACCTTCGGCCCGAGGACGGCCGCCAGCTCCTGCGCGGGTTTGCCCACGATCAGCCGGTCGTCGATGACGCCTGCGGCGTGCACGATGCCGGTCAGCGGACCGTGGTCGCGGGTGACGTCGGCCAGCAGCCGACCGACAGCGGCCCGGTCGGCGACGTCGGCGCGTCGGTGTTCGACGGTCAGCCCCACGGCGCGCAGCGCGGCCCGGGTGCTCCGCAGTTCCTCGCCCGGCGCAGAGCGTCCCACCAGGACGATCGTGGCGTGCCTGACGGCTGCGGCGATGTCGCTCGCCACGAGGCGGCCCAGTGCTCCACTGCCGCCGCTGATCAGGTACACGCCGCCGTCGCGCCAGGGCGTACCCGGTTCGCCGTCGCCGACTTTCACAAGCGCGGCGGTGTGCCGGCGGCCGTCGCGGTGGCGTACCTCGGGCACGGGGTCGGTGGACGCCTCGGCGACCAGCCGGGCCGCGACGACGTCGGCCGGCGCCCCGTCGAGGCAGTCCACGAGCTGCGTACGCAGTGCCGGGTTCTCCAGCGCGGCCGTGCGCAGCATGCCGGTCAGCCCGCGCAGGCAGGCCAGATGTTCCCGCTGTGCCGGGTCGACGGCGGGCTGTGCCAGCGCGACCTGCACCAGTGCCACCCCGGGCAGACCCGGTCGCAGCACCTCCTGAAGCAGCGTGAACACCTCACGCGCGGCGGCGAGGTACTGCTGGTCCAGCGGGCCGTCGACGACGTCGACGAAGCGCAGGCCGGTGCCCGGTGGCAGCGCGGCGCGCAGGCTGTCGCGGTCGGCCGCCGTGAGCGTGCCGACCACCGCCACGTGATGTGCGACGTACCCGGCAACCCCCTCCGGTACGCGCGGTGCAGGCTCGGGTACGCGCAGTGCAGGATCGGGTGACGGCGGGTCGGCGACCCAGACCGGGCGTAACAGCGCCAACCCGTCCTCCGGCGGGACCGGGTGTGGGTCAGACTGCCGCGTGACGCGGGCGGGAGCCGCCTCCTCCACCGGGGCCAGCTCGATCCAGCAACGCTCGCGGGCGAACGGGTAACCGGGCAGCGGCACCCGCCGCGGCAACGACGTGGTCGCGCCCGCGCCGACGGCGTACGCCTGCCACACCGTCTCCCACGGCACCGCCGTGCCGGTAGCCCACAACCGCAGCAACCGCTCGGCTTTGCCGTCGCGCGACCAGTCGTCGAGAGCCGCGGCGAGCTCAACCTCGTCCTGCGTGACCTCCTGGAGCACCGTGCCCCGCACCCAGCCCGCAGACGACGTCGGCCGCGCGACGAACGCGTCGAGCAGCGCACGGGCCTGCGCGAGCGAGTTCGCCGCGAAGGCCAGCCGCTCCGGCAGGACGGTGCGACCCGTTTGCAGTGTCCAGGCCACGCCGGGCAGGTCCGCCTCGGTCTGCTGGTCGAGGCGGGCCGACAGCCGCCGGGCCTGCGCGACCAACTGTGCCTCGCTCATCGCGGAGAGCACCAGCAGCGCGGCGGGGCCGGCGTCCGGACGAGGCACGGCGACGGGCGGGATGTGCTCGGTGAGGATGACGTGCGCGTTCGCGCCGCCCGCGCCGAAGCTGGACACCCCGGCAACGCGGGGAAATGTGCGGCGCTGACCGCCGTCGTCCACGGTGGGTGGCTGCCACGTGGCCAGGTCGCGCTGGACCCGGAGCGGGGTCCCCGCGAAGTCGATGTGCGGGTTGAGCGTGTCCGCGTGCAGGCTGGGGACGAGTTCACGGTGCCGCATCTGCAACAGCACCTTGGTGAGCCCGGCGATCCCGGCCGCGCTCTCGGCGTGCCCGATGTTCGACTTGACCGAGCCGATCGCGCAGTGCGCCGGGCCACAGCCCGCGTCCGTGAAGGCGCGCAGCAGACCGGCGATCTCGATCGGGTCGCCAAGCGCGGTGCCGGTGCCGTGCGCCTCCAGGTAGCTCAGCGCGCGGGGATCCGCCCCGGACGCGGCCAGAGCCTCGCCGACGACCCGGCCCTGCGCCACCGGGCTGGGCACGGTGTAACCGTTGGTGCGGCCGCCGTGGTTCACCGCTGTTCCGTTGATCACGGCATGGATGTGGTCGCGGTCCGCCAGCGCCTGGGCCAGCGGTTTGAGCAGCACCGCGCCTACGCCCTCGCCGGGCACGTAGCCGTCACCACCAGCGCCGAAGCTGCGGCAGCGGCCGTCGCTGGACAGATAGCCGCGCTGGGCCAACATCAGGTACTTGTTCGGGTGGGCGGTCAGGTTCACGCCGCCCGCGATCGCCGCACCGCACTGTCCGCTGCGGATCGCCTCGCAGGCCAGGTGGATGGCGGTCAGCGAGGACGAGCACATGGTGTCCACGCTCAGGCTCGGCCCGGTGAAGCCGTAGCAGTAGGAAACCCGGTTGGACACCGAGGAGGCGCTGCCCGACAGCGCCACCGCCTGGCCGCGTTCCTGTGCCTGGGCGCCGTAGAGCTGGTAGTCCTGGTACATCACCCCGGTGAACACGCCCACCCGGCCGCTTGTGCGGTTGAGCAACTCGGCGGTGTATCCGGCGTCCTCCAGCACGTGGTGGGCGCACTCCAGGAACAGGCGCTCGTGCGGGTCGAGGTGCTCCGCCTCGCGCAGCGAGATCTGGAAGAACAGCGGGTCGAACAGGTCGATACCGTCGAGAAAGCCGCCCCAGTAGCCGTCCGCGTCGGCGTCGGCCCACCGGGGGTGCTCCCAGCGGCCGGCCGGCACCCTGCGCACGGAGTCACGGCCGCCGCGCAGGTTCGCCCAGAACTCGTCCAGATCCGCGGCGTCCGGGTAGCGCCCGCTGACCCCGATGACGGCGATGTCCAGTCCGGATCCCGCCGGCGCAGGCTCGACCATCTGCACGGACTCCACCGGCTCGGGTCCGGGCACGGCTGGCGGATCCGGCAGGGCGCGGACACTCAGCCCGACCAGGTCGGCACAGACGTGGCCCTGCTCGTCGAAGACCGTGACGTCAAGCATCGGCTGCGCCGCATCCGGTCCGCTGCCCGGTTGGTACCGGACCCAGGCGTGGGCCCGGGGCGGGGCGGTGGCGCGCGCGTCGACATGGGCGACGGCGAACGGCAGCGCGGGCCGCGCCGATCCCGTCGCGGCGGCGAGCCGCAGTCCCGCGACGGCTTGCAGCGCCCCGTCCAGGATGGCCGGATGCAGCAGCCAGCCGGCCGGCGGGTCGGCGACGTCGGGCAGGCCCAGTTCGGCCAGCACCTGAGGATGACCGGCCGCGTCGACGCCGGTACGCAGGCCGGTCAGAGCGCGCAGCGCCGGACCGTGGTCCAGCCCGGCGGCGGCGAACAGGTCGTAGGCGCGCGCCACCGGGATCGACGGGCCGTCGCAGCCCGCCCGGGCGTCCGCGAGGTCGGGTAGCGTGCGGTCGCCGTCGTCCACCAGCCGCGCCCGGCCCTGGCAGCAGAGTTCTCCCTGGCCGGTGATCTCGAACGCGGCACCCGCACCGGCCGCTCGCACACTCACCCGCAGCTCCAGCCCGTGCGCGCCGGCCCGCGCCGGGCGCAGCCACACGACGTCGTGCAGCCGCACCGTTCGTCCGGGCGGCGGGCCGAGGGCGGCGGCCACCGCCGCGCGCGCCGCCTCCAGCTGGGCGACCGCAGGCAGCACCCGCTCGCCGCGCACCCGGTGGTCGTGCAGGTAAGGCTCACTGCCGTCCAGTTCGGAGCTGAACACCACGCCACCGTCGTCGGGCAGGCGGCGGTGCAGCATGGGGTGCGGGCGGGACGGCGTCGACTCCGCGCCGGGCGCGACGGGCTCCGCCGCAGGCGCGGCGAGATGCGCCGCCAGGCTGCGCACGGTCGGGTGCGCGAAGAGCACGGCCGGGGTCAGCGCCAGGCCGTAGCGCTCGTTCAGGCGCTCCACCAGCGTGGATCGGCCAACCAGGTCGAGCCCGAGGTCCACCAACTCGATGTCCGGCGAGACCTCGGCCACGGGCAGGTCCAGCAGCGACGCGATCTCGCTGCTCAGCTCGGCGCGTACGGCGGCCGCCGCGTCCGCCGAGGCAGCGGCGGTGGTGACGAGGGGCGCGGCCGGGTGGGGCTGGGTAAGCCGGTCGCGCAGCCAGGCCGCAAGCTCGGCGATTGTGGTGTGCTCGAAGACGACGGTCGGCGACAGTTCCAGCGACAGCCGGTCCTCCAGTTCGGCCACCAGGCCCAGCAGCCCGGCAGAGGTCAGCCCGAGCTGGTAATAGCCGACGTGCGTGCCGACCTCGGCGGTGGGCACCCCGAGACGCGCCGCCACCAGCTCCCGCAACAGGGCAGTCACGTCCGCGTCCGCCGCCTGCGCCGGCCGGGCCGCCGGGCGCGGGGTAGCCGCCGCAGGGCCCGGGTCCCGCGCTTCGCGCCCGTCCAGCGAGACCTCCGCGCGCACCCGCTTGGCCACCACCTGCCCGATCTCGGCGATCTTCACACCGTCCGCGTCGTAGAACTCCACGGCGAGGCGGAACAGCTCCTCGTCCCGGCGCGCCGAGACCGCCGGTACCCGAACGAAGCAGCGTTGCCCGAGCGGGGCGATCGCCCGGAACGACTCGAACACCAGCGGCAGGTACAGCTCATCGCCCTGGTGCCGCTCGTTGAGCACGTGGATGCCCACGCCGCCGCCGAGCAGGCCCGCCTCGAACAGCGCCGGATGGAACAGGAAGTCAGCCCGGCCGCCCTGCTGGGCTGCGGGCAGCTCCAGCTCGGTAACCGCATCGTCGGCCCGGTGGTGCACCACGCCGTCGGCCTTCATCAGGCCCGAGTGGACCAACTCCCGCGTACGGAACCAGGCGTAGACGTCGGCGAGCGGCAGCAGCCGGCCGGCGGGGCTGAGCGGTAGCGCCAGCCGCTCGGCGAAGTCCGCGAGCGGCACCCGGTGCACGCTCGTCACGGCGTGGGTGACCTCGGCTGCGTCCGGCGTACGCCGGCTGCTGATCTCCACGCGGAGCCCGCCGGCCGGCGCCGGTCGTCCCGCCACGGTGGTGAGCACCTGCTCGCCGGGTTCGACGACCAGCGGCGCGTGGATCGTGAGGTTGCGTAGCTCGACCTCTGCCATGGGGTACCCGTGCCGGGCGAGCACCTGGAGCGCCAGGTCCACGTAGCCGACGCCAGGCAGGATGGCGCGACCGCGCACGAGGTGGCCGCGCAGCAGCGGGTTGTCGGCGGTGACGGTGAAGGTCTCGTGGAACGTCGACGATCCGGCCGTCAGCATTTATTCCCCCGGTTTTTCGGTCGGCAATAGGCAGCGTCGAATCGCGAATTGGCGATTCTTCGCACGCCACCGGACTACCCCGCCGCGAATGGGCGCGGCACGGCACGGATTTGCTTCAGAAATTCGTCGAGCACACCTCGTCGACGACTGTCGAGCGCGTGCTCAGCGCAAAATGGACATCCGCCAACCAGCGGCAATGCGTGACCGAGAGGCTAAACGACCTCAGCGAGATGGAATGAATGCGGTGCCGGCTGGATGTCGCGACATGAACTGCGATGACATAGTCAACCCCCGTGTGACTGATTGGCAGTGCCGCGTGCATACACGGAGAGCCTCACCCTCCGAGGACGCCATAGACTACCGTGACTCTCAACCCTGACGCAAGGCAGTCCGATGACGACGGAGCGTCTAGCTCAGACCCGACCCTTGCATACCTTGGAGCCCTTGGGAAGGACTGCCGGACGACTAAGATCACCGCTTCAGCCGGATAGCTGCTGCGACGGCCGACCAGACAGCAGAGGACCAGCGCCGTCCCGATATGGCCGTTACATTCGTTGACTCCGACCGATTCAAAGATGCGGGAATCCGCCATGATCGACGCTTCCCAGCGCTCCGGACGCCTTGCACCACGACTGAAGGTCGCGGTAGCCTGTGGCGTCTTCGGGGGCGAAAACCTCCGTGCATGCACGCGGCCTGCCAAATCAGTCACACGGGGGTTGGCTATGTCATCGCAGTTCATGTCGCGACATCTTTCCGAAACCGCATCCGCTTCGCCCTGCTGAAAACGCCGGATCAGGCAAGGCCGATCCGGCGCCTGCCGGTGTTTGATGCACTTGAGACAACGCCACTGATCCACGCCGGCATGGCGTCGATCGGCCATGCCGGCAGGCAATTCCACGACTACGGCGCACCATGGTGTCCACCATGGACGTTCGGTGAATAGTTGTTTCACCATTGCGCCGTGGTGACAATCTCCGAGAGGACAAGAGGGGCGCGCGTGGGCAACTCCGAAGAATTCGACGTCGTGGTGGTCGGCGGCGGTCCCGCCGGCTCGACGCTGGCCGCGCTAGTGGCCAAGCAGGGCCACTCGGTGCTCGTCCTGGAGAAGGAGTTCTTCCCGAGGTACCAGATCGGGGAGTCCCTGCTGCCATCGACGATCCACGGCATCTGCCGGCTGTCCGGTGCCGTCGACGAGCTGGCCAAGGCCGGTTTTCCGGTCAAGCGCGGTGGCACGTTCCGCTGGGGGGCCAGCCCGCAGCCGTGGACGTTCTCGTTCTCCGTCTCGCAGAAGATGGCGGGCCCGACCTCCACGGCCTACCAGGTCGAGCGCTCCAAGTTCGACAAGATTCTGCTCGACAACGCCCGCCGCCAGGGCGCGCAGGTGCGCGAAGGCTGCTCGGTCGTCGACCTGATCGAGGACGGCGACCGGGTCACCGGCGTGCGGTACAGCGACGACCAGGGCCGCGAGCACCAGGTGGCGGCGACCTTCGTCGTCGACGCGTCCGGCAACAAGAGCCGGCTGCACCAGCGCGTCGGCGGCAAGCGCGAGTATTCGGACTTCTTCCGCAGCCTCGCCCTGTTCGGCTACTTCGAGAACGGTAAGCGCCTGCCGGAGCCGAACCGCTTCAACATCCTGTGCGTCGCCTTCGACAGTGGCTGGTTCTGGTACATCCCGCTCAGTGACACGCTTACCAGCGTCGGCGCAGTCGTGCGCCGCGAGTTGGCCGAGAAGGTGCAGGGCAACCCGGAGCAGGCGCTGCGGGCGCTTATCGACGAGTGCCCCATGATCTCCGACTACCTGTCCCCCGCCACCCGCGTCACCGAGGGCCAGTACGGGCAGATTCGCGTCCGCAAGGACTACTCCTACCACCAGACCACGTTCTGGCGGCCCGGCCTGGTGCTCGTCGGCGACGCCGCCTGCTTCGTCGACCCGGTGTTCTCCTCGGGCGTGCACCTGGCCACATACAGCAGCCTGCTTGCCGCGCGGTCGATCAACAGCACGCTGTCCGGGCTGGTCGACGAGAAGGCGGCGATGCAGGAGTTCGAGACGCGCTACCGCAAGGAGTACAGCGTTTTCTACGAGTTCCTGGTGTCCTTCTACCAGATGCACCGCAGCGAGGACTCCTACTTCTGGGAGGCGAAGAAGGTGACCCGGGCCAGCCGCTCCGAGTTGGAGTCCTTCGTCGACCTGGTCGGCGGCGTCTCCTCCGGGGAGCACGCGCTCACGGACGCCGACGCGGTGGCCGAGCGGCTGCACCGCAACACCGAGGACTTCACCGCCGCCGTCAGCCAGATCGACGAGAACAGCACCGAGGGCTGGGGGCCGCTGTTGCAGTCGTCGGTCGTACGCGACGCCATGGTCGAGGGTTCCAAGGTTCAGATGCAGGCCATCCTCGGTGAGGACGTCGAGGAGGAGACGCCGATGTTCCCTGGCGGTCTGATCCCGTCCCCCGACGGACTGTCCTGGGTGTACGCAGCCAGCAAGTGACCGATCGAGCCTGCGCCGCGGTCGAGCCGGTCAGCCCGCTCGTCCCCGGCGCGGGCCTGGGTCGGGACCGCGCCGCAGTACCTCGGCGAACAGCAGCGGAAGAGAACGGGAGCGACACGTGCGGATCGACGGAAGCGTCGCGCTGGTCACTGGCGGCACGTCCGGCCTTGGCCTGGCGGCAGCGCGCAGGCTGCACGAGCGGGGCGCGTCCGTGGTCGTGCTCGCCCGTTCGGCGCAGGGCAAGGACGTCGCCGCAGCCCTGGGCAAGCGCGCCGCGTTCGCTCAGGGCGACGTGACCAGCGAGGACGACGTCGCCGCCGCGATCGAGCTGGCCGCAAGCCTGGGCACGCTGCGGGTCGTGGTGAACTGCGCGGGCACTGGCAACGCCGTCAAGACCGTCGGCCGGGACGGTCCCTTCCCGCTGGCCGCCTTCACCCAGATCGTGCAGGTCAACCTGGTCGGCACGTTCAACGTCATCCGCCTGGCCGCAGCGCGGATCGCGCAAGCCGACGCGGACGGGGAGGAACGCGGGGTCATCGTCAATGCAGCCTCGGTCGCGGCGTTCGACGGCCAGATAGGCCAGGCCGCGTACGCGGCGTCCAAGGCCGGCGTCATCGGCATGACCCTGCCGATCGCCCGCGACCTCGCGGCGCTGCGCATCCGCGTCGTCACCGTCGCGCCAGGGCTGTTCCACACCCCAATGTTCGATCCGCTGCCCCGGTCGGCGATCGAGGCGCTTGGCCGGCAGGTACCGCATCCCGCCCGGCTCGGCGAGCCTGCGGAGTTCGCCTCGCTGGTCGCGCACATCGTCGAGAACCCGATGCTCAACGGCGAGACAATCCGCCTCGACGGCGCCCTGCGGATGGCTCCGCGCTAGCTTGATCTGCAACCTGCTGGGTGGCGGTATCGACCCCGACTGATCATGGGGACAGCCCTCGATCGATGATTCCTCTTGTCTAGAGAAGAAGATTTTGGGGTCGGGGCGAGCCTAGGCCCAGGCGGTGGTCCGGCAGGGCGGAGGTTCGTCCGGATACCGGTGTTGTATCCGGACGAACCTCCAACGCCGTCGGTCGCCGCCTGGGTCCGCGCAGCCGGGCACGGTCTTGTGAAACGCGGCCTAGCTCCGCCTGGTCGGATCCACTGTCACCACCGTCTTGATGAGGCCCTGCTCGACCAGGTAGCGGCCGCGCAGCTCGGTCAGAGGCGACGCGCCGTCCAGGCGTGCGCCGTCGACGAGCAGCTGGCCTCGGAAAGCCCCCTCCGCCGGTTCGATCGTCAGGCGCGCCTCTTCGAAGCCGAGCCAGCGACCGGTCAGCGGATACCAGGCTTTGTAGATCGACTCTTTTGCGCTGAACAGCAGCCGGTCCCAGTGGACCCCAGGATTAGCTGCGGCGAGCCGAGCCAGCATCGCCAACTCCTCCGGGCCTGCCACGGCGTCGGCAACGCCCTCCGGCAAAGGCTCGTGCGGCTCAGCGTCGATGCCGATGCTCGCGAGGTGGGCCACGTGGGTCACTGCGGCCGCGCGGTAGCCGGCGCAGTGGGTGATGCTGCCGACGACAGAGTGCGGCCACTGCGGCTCGCGCCGCGGACCAGGCCGAATCGGCACCGGCGGGTAGCCGAGGCGGGTCAGCGCCTGCCGGGCGCAGCGTCGAGCCGTGACGAACTCACCGCGCCTGACCGCCACGGCACCAGCGATGAAGTCCTGTTCACCGGGGAAGACCTGCTCGTCAGGGTCGTCGGCGTACGCCTCGACGGCGGCGACCGAGCTCGGTAGCAGTCGCGCGATCACCGCGCCTCCTCGAAGATCCGCCGCATCGGCTGGGGCGTGGCGCCCCGCCGCCGCCACTCCCGGGGATAGCCTAGCGACACCTCTTCGAAGCGCACGCCGTCGTAGTGCGTGGTGCGCGGGATGTGCAGGTGCCCGTAGACAGCCACGGCGGCGCGGAAGCGCAGGTGCCAGTCGGCCGTGGCGACGGTGCCGCACCACTGCGCGAACTCCGGATACCACAGCACGTCAGTGGGCGTGCGCACCAGCGGCCAGTGGCTGACCAGCACCGTGGGTAGCGTAGGGTCGACGGCGGCGAGGCGACGCTCGGTCTGTGCCACCCGGGCCCTGCACCAGGATTCCCGGTCCGGGTACGGATCGGGTTGCAGCAGCATCTCGTCGGTGCACACCACCCCAACGTCGTACGCCCGCTGCAGCGACTCCTCCTTCGTCGTCCCGGGCGTACGGAATGTGTAGTCGTAGAGCTGGAACAGCGCGGCCACGGTCACCGGCCCGCCCGTGCCGCGCCACACCGGATACGCGTCCTCCGGAGTGAGCACGCCGTTGTCGCGACACATGCGCACCAACGCCTCGTAGCGCGCCACGCCGCGCAGCTGCACCGGGTCGGAGGCGTGCGTCCACAGCTCGTGGTTGCCCGGGGCCCAAATCACGGTGTGGAACCGGCGTCGCAGCTGCCGCAGCGTTGTCTCAATGTCGTCGAAGATCTCGCCCACGTCGCCGGCAACGATCAGCCAGTCCTCGTCCGACTGGGGTTCTAGACCTTCGGCGATTTGCCTGTTCTCGGCATACGAGACGTGTAGGTCGCTGACTGCGAACAGGTTGGCCGCCACTGCATCGATACTGCCATATGCCCGGCGCGCGGCCGTAGACCGTTCGCTGCCCTCCAAGACACAACGATCACGGGCGACGTGGTTTACGTCGAACTTGATCAATCAGAGGTTTCCTCGTAGCGTGGAGGCCAGAGCTTGAGGGATAAGGGTTCATCGCTGAGGCGAGACGGCAGTTCGATCCGGAGTTCCGGGCTGGCGCGGGCCGGTTCACCCACGGCCTGGACGACCCGGACGGGGCTCGGCGGGTTCTGGCTCTGGTACGACAGCATCAACGACACCTTCCGCGGCCAGGTCATCGCCCCCGTCCTCGCCCGGCTACGGGCGTTCCTGCTCCGGGACTTCGTCAAGTCGGTCCGCCGCATCGACGCACACCGTCAGCGGCCTGATGAGGGCACCTACAAGCGGTCGGGCGTGGCGACAAAGCGCAACACCCTGGCCTGCCGGACTTGCCGTCCCGCATCGACCTGACGAAGAAGCAGTGCATGCAGCGCATGACACGACGCGGTCATGCCAGTGCCCATCGCACCCGACCACGAATAGCGGTCACTGGGCAGGAGCGATGCCGCCACTCCGCTGCGCGGATCGCGGCGTGACAGTGCTTGTGGCTTAGCGCACGAATTCGCGGCCGCCGGCCAGTGACAGCGTCTGCCCATTGATGTGGCCATTGGCTGCGGAGGCTAGATAGGTGATCGCGGTGGCTATGTCTTCGGGGGTGCAGATGCGGCCGGTCGGGGTCTTGTCGGATTCGGCCACGATCGCGCTCGGGCCCAGAAATGGAGCGTTCAAGGCCTTGTCGGTGAGGGTGAAGCCGGGGCGGACGATGTTGGTCAGAATGCCATGGCGGGCTTCCCGGACGGCGAGCACTCGTGCGGCGGTCTCGAGCGCTCCCTTCGCTGTGGCGTAGCCGAGCGGCCCTGCCATGGGTTGCTCGACGATGTCAGTCGACACGGCAACGATGCGTCCCCAGCCGGCGGCGCGCATCGCCGGCAGGGCTGCATCGATCAGAGCTACCGGGCCGACCGTGTTGATGGCCAGCGATGTGGTGAGGCCGCCGATCTCATCGGTGTCGAAGGAGGGCCACTGTACGGCGTTGGCGACCAGGACGGAGATCGGCCCGAGGCGTGCGGCGATCTGTTCGATGACGCCCTGCACAGTGGCGAGGGTGCCGTGATCCAGGTGGACGGCGCAGGCATGGCCGCCTGCCTCTGTTATGGCCTCGACGACATCCATGGCAGCGCTGCGGTTGGTGTGCCAGGACACCGCGACGCGTGCGCCTTCGGCGGCCAGATGACGTGCGGCGGCTCTGCCGATGGCGCCGGAAGCACCGGTGACCAGGGCGACCTTGTTCAACAGACCGGTTTCCATCACCACTCCATAGCCGGCTATACGTTAGCCGACTATGCTTCAAGAGCGGGTGGCTCGTCAACTCGTAGACTGCCGAGGTGGAACTCGCGGATGTCCTGGCAACGAACAAGGCCCTGGTCAAGGTGGCCAAGCTGTACCGGAGTGCGCAGGCGGACGTGCTGGCCGGGCTCGCCTTGCACCCCGGGCAGGACGTCCTGCTGTGGATGCTGGGGCAGCAGCCCGAAGGCATGACGGTCTCTGAGATTGCCGCTCGGCTCGGCGTGGAGCAGCCGACAGTGACGCGCAGCCTCAGCCGTCTCGAACACGGCGGCTGGTTCGTCAGAAAGTCCGTGCCGGGCGATCGGCGCGCAACCCGTATCGTGTTGACCGACAAAGGTCGGACCGGCATTTCGGAGATCGAAGCGGCCTGGCGCACCCTCGCCGAGACCGCAACAGCCGGAATGGCGAACGATCAACGAGCCACGCTGGTCGAACTGCTGGAAAAGGTACGCGGAAATCTTCTTACCCTAGCCACCGAAAGCGGGTAAAGACCACAGACATCGCCGGGGGACGTTCGGGGACACACTCTCTCCTCCGGGATGAAAGCAACTTTCAGCGGCTGACCGAGGGACGAAGTCAAACGACGAAACAGCAGCACGAGTTCCAGCTGCCGAAGGCCCACCGAGTTCTCGGTGGGCCTTCGCCATGCCTCCGTGTACCCGCATAGCAAGTAATCCGAGGGGGTCGAGCCAGCGAAAGGAAGGCACCTGATGAAGACCCTAGGTGGTCGCCGACGGGCGTGAACTCGCGCTCGTCACCGGCGACCTCCTAGTATACGCGCTCCAACTGCTCCACCCCGAACTCGCCTACGCGCACAAGGTCGACCCTGAGGCGGCCAGGCGCTCAAGGAAACGCATGCTCGGCCACGACACCGCCACCACGCTGCACCTGGCAACGCCGCATCTGACGAAGCCGTTCCTCGCGGCGTGATCGCGGCCGATCGACGCCGGTCGGCCCGGGCGCCTCCGCGACCTGTGGGTCTCGCTTCCCGCCCACCTCGATGACCAGCAACTCGTCGCCGCCGCCCTCGCGAAGGGCGTCGCCGTCACGCCTGGTACGAACTACTACGTCACCGACAGCGATCCGTTGCATTTCCGTCTCAGCTACGTGGCGGCACCGTCGGCTTCTGATATCGATGACGCCATCCGCAGGCTTGCATCACTCATCATCGAGCCTTGAACTCCAGCCGTCGGGCTACCGCCTGCGCAAACCGCGTCGCCCCCTGGTCCGCGAACGGCAAGTTCAGCGACGGCTCGCACAACTCCAGTTCCAGCACCACCGGCATCCCTTTGCTGTTACGAATCACGTCGACCCGGGCGTAGAGCAATGGACGGTCCAGACCCAGATGAGCGCCAGCCGCGGCGAGAGAGTGCAAGACCAAGTTCAACCCACTGGCCTGGGCCAGGCGCACCGTCGGGTCCTCCCGAACCTCCACCCGTTCTAGCGGAACGGCGACGAACGCGAGCCCGTTGCGGCGGTGCAGGCCGTATCGCTGGTAGCTGTCGACTTCTTTGGCGACGCCGAGTGTGCGGGTCGCTGCGTAGAAGTCGAGGGCGCGTTGCGCGGGGCGACCTCGCCATACCGCCCTCGCTTCCCCGAAGAGGTGCCGGATCTCAGCGAGCGTGAAGGGTTGTTGCCACCCGGGCGCCCATAGCTCGCCTCGGGTTTCCTCTCCGTCTGCACCGCTGGACGAGTTCGGAGAGGCGAGGACGGTGAACGGCATTGCCGCCCGCCCGACCCCGTACTGGTTTCGGCGGTTGGCGCGCGAGGCGAAGAGCATCGTCCCTTCGACCACCAGGACGTATGCCCATGGGTTCACCAGCGCGCTTGCCGCGCCGAATGGCGACGAGCCAGGGGGCCGGCACCAGCCGGGTCGAACTGACCGATTGGGGCGTTCGCGAGTTGCTCGTGCTGCTCGCCGGCGAGCAGGTCGCGGGCTTGCGCCAATGCGCGAGCGGCGGCTTTCGGAGAGGGATCGAGCAGTTCGGTCAGCCGTTGGTGAAAGTTGGTGGAGAACTCCAGGCGACCGTCATTGCCGCCGGTGCCGAGCAGTGCGGGTAGTAAGCCTTGCCATTGGTGACCACGACCGCCGCATCGAGCCAGGGCAGCATGGCATCCGGGCAGCGGTTCCGCAGTTCGCGAACCGCCTGTTCCTTGGCCCAGCCTTCACTGCGGTAGCGCCCGGCGACAAGGGCGGCGGCATCCGCCGCCGCACGAAAGGCAGCGAGCCTCGGCGTGGGATGGGCCACGAGCCGGTCGAGGGTCTGACGGGGGGTGACATCCTTGGCACCGAAACCGCTGCCCTCGTTCCATGGGCTCAGCACTGGGGTTGGCGCGTATGTTTGCGCCAGCCAGGTGGCGATGTCGGTGACGGTTGTGTCGAGGAGCAGGCCCTCGGGCGTCCAAGAGGCGGTCATCTGAGGATCGGCCTGCTCACCGATGACCCGGATCAGGCCGAGCCCGGCGAGGTAACTTGCCAGCGGCGTCGGGTAGAGGCCCGGTAGGACCTGGGCGCTCACTCGTGCTGCTCAAATCCGCTGGCGTTCCGGTCGCTGCTCACCCCCTCCGATGCTCGGGTCGCTGTCGCTTCGGGACCTGGCATGGGTCCGTAGCCGCCGGTGAAATCCACCGCCAGAGGGCTGTAGGGCACCCGGTGGTACCGAAAGCCGGCTCGCCGCATACATTCCTGGATGAGACGCTGCTGCAATCCCAAACCGCACCTCGGGCCGATTGTGAGTTGCTGAGGTGGTCATAAATGTCGAGGAGGGTAGTGCGGTCGGCCGGTGCCATGACGACAGCAGCCGCTGCACGAAATCAGAGGGCTTCGGCGGTGTCGATTGGCCAGCGTCGCCGCTGGCCAGGACCAGGAGGATTGCGATGGCGGTCAGCAGCGCGAGGGCCCGCCGCGCCGGAGCGCGACAGACCCGCACCGCTCGAGCTGGTGCTGTCATCCCCGGCAGACCGAACTCGTCTTGTCGTTGTTAAACCACGACGCGTTCTGCCAGGTCCCCGGGCTCAGGACCATGGCAACGTTGCCGCTGCACCCGGCGTCCCAGTACCAGACCAACTTGCCGCCGGTGTTGTCTGGAAGGAGGACGCCTTGTCGCTGTAGGCGGATGGCACACCGTTGCTGAAGCTCGAGTAGACCCAGTTTCCACCGCGATTGGCGTTGTCCCAGAAGCAGGGGCTGTTGCTTGGGCAGGAGACTGCGGAGGCGGGTGCGGCGACGATTCCGGCACCGGCCAGCCCTAGTGCGATGGCCACGACATCGAGGAGTATCTCCGCCGCGAAGTCCTCCCCCACGTCCCCGACGCCTGGATCGACCACACCAAAACCAAAATCGGGTACGAGATCCCCTTCACCCGCCACTTCTACGTCTACAAGCCGCCACGCCTATCGCCGAAATCGACGCCGAACTGAGAGCCCTCGAAGCCGAGATCCAGGAACTCCTAGGCGAGGTGACGACGTGACGTGGAAAAATAACTTCGCATTGCGGTCTGTTGCGGATATTGCTCTCGGATCGCGGGGTGGTCAGCGTCAAGCCCTCCGCTGCTGCGGTACGGTGTCCGCAGCGGGACGGCACCGGTGGATCTCATGCTCAGTGGTTTAGGCCCGCGATGATCGCGCTGCCTGTCTCGGCCGCCGTCAAGTAGCGGGTTACCTGGTGGGCGGTGAAGCCGTTGCTGATCGCTACGTCGGTGACACTGGGACCGAAGATCTGCCGGAGCCGTGGCTCCAGCGCTACGAAGTCGGCGTCGTCGGTGATGTTCGTCCACCGCCGCACGCCCGGCGGCCAGTTCGGAGCCGGCTGCAGGCGGTGCAGCACCACGTGCGGGACGCCCAGCGGTGAGCCGAGTGTGACCAGGTCTGTCACCGGAGAGTCGTCGAGCGTGCACAATGCCTCGTACGCCACCACCGAGCCCAGCGAGTGGGCGACCACGACGCGAGTATCATCGCCAATCGCTCTCAAAAACCGCTTCTGGACTGCGGCCCGCACATCTGGCTGCTTGAAGTAGGTGGTCACTTGCTTGAGCCACCAAACCAGGACCCGCTCGGAGATCCGCGCCAGGACCCACGACCCCGACAGGGCAAGGATTGCGGCGCGCGTCGACGACCGTACGCCGAGGGTGCGCGCGTCGGGGGAGACGACGGCTGGGTCTCTGACGGCGGCCTCCTGCCACCACGACAGCAGCAGCTCGAGCTCCAGCTCGTCGTCAACATCCTCGGCGGTCAAGGGCGGCACCTCCTCGCTGAGAAAACGACCCGCAGGGCGGAATAGATCCCCGTAGAAGACACACTCGATGCCACTCTCATCGAACGATGCGCCGGGGTCAGCGATTTTGACGCCACCCACCAATGCGGGCACCCAGGTCGACGACATCTGCGGCCTACTTCCATAGGTATTCAGGATCCCGTGTACGGCAACCACACGCGCCACTCACACCAACTCCTTGCCTCAGACTGACGCCAGAACCACCCCGAGCCGGCCAGACCGTCGGGTGTTTATCCTCGTGAAGCCCTCTAACGCCTCACCCAGCGCACCGGGCGAAAACCGCCGCGAACGGAAGCATTGAACACGCCGGTTCTCGATGGTTAGAGTGACGAAAGCCAGCAACTCGCCGTCACGGAACGTAAACTCAAGATCGTCGACCTCCACGCCTGCGGCTCGGAATGATTCCAGGACGGTGTGCTGAAACTCGACCGTCTGATACGCCGCAATAACAGAGGCCGAGTCCACGTCTTCATCCGCGAAATTCACACTCAGCAGGAGAGCGTCGCCGACATCGAGACTTTGCCGTACGTTACGCAGCGCCGCCGCCGGATCGTCCAGATTCGCGAGGGTATTACCGAGCAGCAGGGTGAGTACCACCTCACTGGACCGCCATTCGCGGATCGCAACAGTCGGTCCTTCGTCGATGTCCCACACGGCGAGGTCTGGAGTGCCTGGCAGGGCCGGGGCGGCCAGGTCAAGCATGGTCCGGCTGAAGTCGAGGCCCAGGTACCGCACCGAGGTCACCGACAACTCCCGCAGCAGTGCGACGGTGTGGGCACCGGTTCCCGGACCGACCTCCGCGATCTGGCGCGCGCCGAGGTGCCGGATCATGTCGGCTTCCAGGGCGATTGCGTCGGTGATCGCCTGATAGCCGCTCGTCGCCGCCAAGGCGTGATGGCGATAGGCGGCGGAGCCCGCATAGCTGAACTTCGGTGGCACGACACCGGCCCGTAGGCAACGGCGGAACAAGTCCTCGTGCGCCCGTGACTCGAAGCTGGCGGGACCCCTCATCCTTTGGTCCGGCCGTCCAGGGCCACCTCAACATGCTCTACTACGATCGGCTCGTCCGGTCGGCCGTGTTCGTCCGCCGGTGTCAGCGACAACTCGTCGACCAGGCGTCGCGAGTGATCGTCGGCTAACTCCCCGAAGATCGGCTTCGTAAAATTCAGGTGAGGTGCCGGCGACAGCGTTACGAAGAACTGCGAGCCGTTCGTGCCCGACCCGTCGGGCCGCTTCCCGTTGTTGGCCATCGCCACTAGGTAGGGGCGGTTGAACGTCAGGTCGGCCGCGTACTCGTCGTTGAAGGTGCAACCCGGCCGCTGTAGCTCGGTGGTAGACGCGAAGTCGAGGAGCATGCCGCGGACGATCCGGCCGATGCGGAACCCGTCGAAGTAACGGCCCGTCCGCCGCTTTCCCGTCAACTGATCTAGATAGGGCAAGGCGCCGGTTGCTAGGCCCACGAAGTTCGCCACCGCCTGCGGCGCTCGCCTCGGGAACAGTTCGAAGTGGAGCAAACCGCGCGTCGTCGACAACCAGGCGAACACAGCTCGGGCGGCAAGATCGGAGGCCAAGCGCCTGCGTAACACGGCCGCCTCGGCGGCCACAGAGCCCTCGGGAGGGTGCGTTGCCCCGTCCATGCCCGCAATGTAGCACCCGATATGCCGGCGGCACTTGCATTGTCGGCGGGTGCCCACCGCTCGACGCTCGGCGCGAAGCAGAGGTGCCACATGCTGTACGAGTCCCGTGGGCACGTCAAGCCTGGCAGAACAGGTGATCACGCGAAGCCCTCTCGGAGACCGATTCCGTCGCAAGAACCTGTCTACCGATGGCTCCACGTCCTTAACCCACGCTGCCCGCTATGGAC
Source organism: Micromonospora aridisoli (assembly GCF_056150025.1). Taxonomy (NCBI): domain Bacteria; kingdom Bacillati; phylum Actinomycetota; class Actinomycetes; order Micromonosporales; family Micromonosporaceae; genus Micromonospora; species Micromonospora aridisoli. Next base: position 39,820 of record NZ_JAXCFK010000018.1, read on the forward strand.
GCTATGCCCGTGTCGACCCGAACAGCCCCTAGGTTCCTAACTGAGGATCAGCTAATTGATGAACGGCTCTCGGATTACCTTCCCTGCATCACCCCGGCTTGTTGACGTTTGGCTTGGCCTGTCGACCCAAACGGCGGTCTAGTCCATGGTAGACGTACAATCGCGGCGGCTGTAGCATTCGGACGCTAGTCATGGAGGCTGGAAATCCAGCGACTGGTCGGAAGGGTTGGAGAGCATCGGGATTCGTCGGTCCGCCGCCACGACGTGAACGGGTGCCAATGAGTGATGGACTTGAGGACATCGCACGCCGCTTTCTGCTCACTGGGGTCTACAGCCATTACCATTTCGAGCCCACCTGGGACCGACCCGAACTCGCTGACGACCTCGCCACTATGGTCGCCCTGTTCACCGAGGACTTTGGCTACACCCATGTGCCGCTGCTTGGCCTCGATGCCACCTGGCTTCAGACCAAGGACGCCCTGCGAGATTTCGCGACCAGCCCCGACCGGCAGCCCGACGACTACGTTGTGCTTTACCTCGCCGGCCACGGAGAAATCATCCCCATCGGCCAGACCGGCGTCGAGCACATCCTTCTGCCCTCGGACGCCACCGGCACCGACCTTCGCCGCCGCGCCATCAAGAGCGCCGACCTCGCCGAATGGCTACTCGCCGACACCGAGATCCGCCGCCTGCTGCTGGTCATCGATGCCTGCTACTCAGGCCACGGCGCTCTAGATTTCGCCGCCACCGCCCTTGCCAGCCTCGGCCGGCCACTCCGTTTCGACGGCGAGAACTGCGGCGGCACGGGCGTCATCGTGATCACCGCCAGCCGGCCGGCCGAACGGGCCGTCGCTGGGGCATTCACCGCAGGCTTCGCGCGTGCCGTACGCCATCAGGCCACCGCCGGCCATGGCCCTAAGGACCTGAGCATTGACGCAGTGCTCAAGGTGCTGCACGCGGACAAGGCTGTGCCCGCCTCGCAGACCGCCACCTGGTCGTTGCTGCTCGGCGAAGGCTCGATCCCGTACTTCCTACCGAACCCGCGGCGCGCGGCCGGCCTCGTCCCCCTCGACCTCGCCGAGCAGGCCCGGCAGTGGCAAGCCCGCCTTGCCGAGGAACACAAGCGCGCCGACGAGCTGCGCACCAGGTTCCTGCCCAAATCAGCCGGCTTCCTCGGCCGCATCGCCGTCCTAAACCGCCTGACCGGCTGGCTGCGCGACCAAAGCCAGATGGGCAGTATCCTGGTCACCGGGGACCCCGGCTCAGGCAAGACCGCTGTCCTCGGGCTGCTGGCCGCTCTCAGTGACGAGTCGCAGCGGCCCGCGGTGTCCACCAGCGGCATCACTGGCGCGGACTTGCCCGACCCGGGTGACATCGACATTGCCATCTACGCAGGCGGCCTCACTACCACTGACGTGCTCACCGGCATCGCCGCCGCCGCAGACATACCAGGGCTAGACCCCGATCCAACCGCCCTCGACGAATACGTCGTACGGCTACTCGCTGCCCTCACCGACCGGCCCGGCATGCTCACGGTACTAATCGATGGTCTCGACGAGGCCGCCGATCCCACCCAGCTCGTCGAGATGGTCATCCGGCCCCTCACCCGGCGCGGCACCGGCAAGCTGCGGTTCCTGCTCGCTACCCGCCGCGAGATCCTTAACCGGTTCGGCCGCAACTGGCAGCGGGAGTACGGCCTTGTCGACCTCGACAGCCCGGACTACAGCGACCTAGGCAGCATTTCGATGCTGATCCGGCGCAGGCTGCTCGGCCAAGTCCACACCGCCGGCGCCGGCGCCCAGGAATCCCCGTTCGCCGCCGCCGAGCCCGAAGTGCTGGACGGGGTCGTTACCGCGATCGCCAACGTCGCCCGGTCATCGTTCTTTGTCGCTACCATCGTCGCCGCCACCCAGGCCCGGCTCGCCCTCAGCAACGGGCTGCCCGACCACCACGACCACATCTGGCTCGGCAACCTGCCTCGTCAGTCAGGGGAGGCCATGCGCGACGACCTACGCACCCGGCTCGGCGACAGGTTCCGTGACGCGATGCAGTTGCTGCTACCGCTCGCCTACGCGCGGGGTGTCGGCCTGCCGTGGGAGGACATTTGGGTGCTCCTGGCAAATGCGCTACACCCGAACAGGACATACACGAACGACGATCTCACCTGGCTACGCTATCGGGCTGGTTCGTATGTGGTCGAGGGCGGCGTCATAGAGAGCCGGTCGCTATACCGACTGTTCCACCAGTCCCTGGCCGACTACCTGCGCGCCGGCCGCGATCCCACCGCCGACGAGATGGCCATCTTCCGTGCGCTGCGTGACCACGTGCCACCCCGCCTCGATGGCCCGCCCGACTGGCAGGCCGCTCACCCCTATCTGCGGCTCCACCTGGCCCAGCACGCCGAGGCCGCCGACCTGGCCGACGAGCTGACCACCGATCCCGGCTACCTCGCCTCCGCTGACCAGGCACACCTGCTCGCTGCCCTTGACCACACCGTCAGCGAGACCGCGCAAACTGCCGCCGCCGCGTACCGGCGGGCTGCCCCCGCCCTGCGCCGTTACCCGAAGAAAGACCGTATCTCCTATCTCGGCCTTGCCGCACGATGTGCTGGGGCAAAGGAGCTCGCGGCGCGCGCCGCTGCCGAGGACCAGGAAGGCTCCTGGTCACCGCGCTGGGTGTCCTGGCGGCAATACCGCCACCACCAGCGCCTCGACGGCCACACCGGGTGGGTCAACGCCCTCGTCCCGGCTGGTCCGCTGCTCGTGTCCGCTAGCGACGACGCCACCGTGCGGTTCTGGAATTTAGCCTTGGGCACCGAAGCCCGCCCGCCGCTGACAGGCCACGTCGGTGCGGTCAACATCGTCGTGGTCGCCGACGATGGGGGCCGGCAGGTGATTGTATCCGCCGGCGACGACGCTACGATCCGTGTCTGGGACTCCGCTGATGGCACCGTCGTAGGCGAACCCCTCACCGGACATACCGGGTGGATCCGGGGGCTGGCCACCGCAGTCGTCCGGCAGCGCCGCATCATCGTGTCAGGCTCCGACGACGGCACCCTGCGCCTTTGGGATCTCGCCTCGGGTGACACTTTCGACCAACCGCTCAAAGGACACAAGGGTCCGATACGGACGGTGGCTGTCATCGAGGTCGAAGGCACTCCCGTGGCCGTTTCCGCCGGCGACGATGCCACCCTGCGCCGCTGGAACCTCGCCACCGGCGTCGGCATCGGCGAACCCATGACTGGGCACACCGGGCCCGCCTGGCCGGTCGCCGTCGCCTACTCCGGTGGTGTGCCCTTGGCCGTTTCGGGTAGCTACGACACCACGCTGCGGGTTTGGGACCTACGCTCTGGCGCCGCCGTCGGCCAGCCGCTGTCCGGCCATACCGGCGCCGTGTGGGCCGTCGCGATGGGCGAGTTGCGCGGCCGCCCTGTTATCGTGTCCGGCGGGGCCGACGCGACTGTCCGTGTGTGGGACCTCGAATCTCACATGCCGATCGGCGGCCCTCTGATTGGCCACGGCGATTGGGTCAACGCCGTCACCACCACCGAGGTCGACGGCAGGCCGGTGATCGTGTCCGGCAGTGCCGACACCTCGCTGCGCGTCTGGGAGTTGACCGACGAGTCTGGGCCTGCCGACCCGTTCGTCGGCCACGCCGGCCCTATGCGCGCCCTCGCTGTCACGCGGCTCGGCGAGCAGCCCGTCGTAGTCACCGGCAGCGATGACACCACGGTGCGCCTGTGGAACCAGCTTACTGGGCGGCCCATCGGCGAGGCGATGCTCGGCCACACTGACTGGGTGCGGGCAGTCGCCGCCGCCGAGTCCGTCATAGCCTCTGGCAGCGACGACGGCACCGTTCGGCTATGGGACGGCCTTACGCGGGCATCCCTGGGACCGCCGTTGACCGGCCACGATGGATCGGTGTGGAGCGTCGCGCTTTGGGCCAGCGACGGCGAAATAGCCCTCGCCAGCGCGAGCGCGGACGCGACGGTGATCATCTGGGATGTCGCGGCCGGAACGCCCCGACACATCCTGCGCGGCCACGACGGCCCGGTGCGGTCGGTGTCCACGGTCGTCTGCCAAGGCCGCCGCGTCGTTGTCTCAGCGGGCGACGACGGGCTCATACGAGTCTGGGACGCCGCGACCGGGGAACCGGTCGGTAAGCCGCTGGGCGGCCACGACGGGATCGTCTGGAGTACCGCGACCGCCATCGCCGATGGTGTGCCGATCGCGGTCACCGGCGGGCAAGACGCGACCGTACGGACGTGGGATCTGAACAAGGGTGAATGCTTGACCGTACGCCCCCACCCCGAACAGGAGTGCATACGGTCGGTGGCTACCGCGACGGCGGGTGGCCGCCTCTTCGCGCTCGCCGGCGGCGACGGCCGTTCGGTGACCGTCTGCGACGCTCTCGGCCTCGACGGGGACGCCCGCACTATCCGGCATAGCGCCGCCGTCTGGTCCGTCGGCGCTGCTGAAGACAGCAACGTCGCCGTCACCGTCGGTCAGGACAACTCCGTGCGCACCTGGGACCTCACCAGCGGCTCGCCGGTCGGCGACTCGTACGTCGGCCACGCCGGTCCGGTGTGGGCAGTCGCTGTTGGCCGCGACGCCAGCGGCCCGGTCGCCCTCAGCGGCAGCGCCGACTCCACCATTCGCGTGTGGGAACGCTTCACCGGCTTACCTGTGGGCGAGCCGCTGCGCGGGCACGAAGGGCCCGTGCGGACCATCAGCGTGGTCACCGACAACGGCCGGCAGATCGCCATCTCCGGTGACGACGCTGGGGACATCCGCTTCTGGGACTTGACAGGCGAGGCCCGGCCGACCGCGCAACACGCGGGTCACGGCGGAGCTGTGCTGGCCAGCGCCCCAGTTGCCATCGGCGGCCGCCCCCACGTACTGACCGGCGGCACCGACGCCATGCTGCGGCTCTGGACCGTCACGGATCCGGTCGAATGCCGGGCGGTCCTCGAAGGGCACGGCGGTTCCGTGTACGCAATCACGAGCGGGACGGGTGGGGTGTTCTCCGGTGACGCCGACGGCACCATCCTCGCATGGACCGGTCTCGGCGGCGAAAGGCCCTGCGGGGAACCACTGCTCGGTCACACCGCAGCCGTACGCGCCCTCGCCTTGGCGAGCGCGACCGCCTTGGCCTCGGTGTCCGACGACGGCACCCTGCGCCTGTGGGACCTGGCGAGCCGGGAGTCGAAGGTGATCTTTTCTGATCCCGTACGGCCGGTCCAGGGCCTCTGCGCCCTGCCGCCCCGCACCCTGGCCGAAGGCAACTGGCTCGCGATTTCCGCTGGCGACCTCGTCACTGTCTTGAACCCCCGAAACTGGAATCCCACCCACCTCATCGACATCGGAACCCGTGTCCTCACGATTGCCTCTGATGGCGAGGAGGGCATTCTCGTCACCACCGAACTCGGCGTCGCCGCCATCCAGCTCAGATAACCCGAAGATGGAATGAACCAATTGCCCACCCTCGACATCAAAGTTAGGATCCGCCGTCATGAACATTGTGGTCCTTGACAAACTGCACTTCTCCGGGGAGAACCTGGAGCGCCTACGGACCGTCGGCAACCTCACCGTTTACGACGACCACCCCGATGCGGAAACCGCGATCGCGCGACTCGTCGACGCCGACATCGCCATCATCGGCTGGACCACATTGCGCCGTTCCGATCTCGATCGGCTACCCCGCCTGAAATACATTTCCCTCGCCCTCACCGGATACGACATCATCGACGTGGAAGCGGCCCGTGAACGCGGCGTCGTCGTCACGAACGTCCCCGAGTACTCCCGCCAGAGTGTCGCGGAGTACACCTTCGCCCTCGCGCTGAGCGCGATCCGCCATTTACGCGAACTCGACGCACAGGTCCGCGCCGGCAACGCGATCAGCCCCGCCGAGAATCTGCTCGGCCACGAGCTGTACCGCAAGACCCTCGGTGTGCTCGGGCTCGGCAGCATCGGCAGTTGGGTCGCCCGCATCGGCCAGGGCTTCGGCATGCAGGTGATTGGCCATAGCCGCACCCTTAAGAACGTTCCCGGCGTCGAAAACGTGAGCTTCGACGACATCCTGCGCCGCAGCGACGTCCTCGTGCTGACGCTGAGCGTCAACCCGTCCAGCATCGGCCTGCTTACCCGGGACCGCCTTGCACTGATGAAGCGTGGGGCATCATTGATCAACATCGCCAGCAACCAGCTAATCGACGAGAGGGCCGTCGCCGACATGCTTGAATCCGGCCACCTCGGCTCGGCCGCCTTCGAGGACATCACCCACTCTGGCTTCGACGAGAGCGCCGCAGGCAGCGAGAGTCCGCTGCTGCACGCCAGGAACGTCGTGCTGTCCCCGCAGGCCGGCTGGTACACGGTCGAGGCACACGACCGCCTCCTGGATCTAACCGTCGAGAACGTGGAGCAGTACGTCGCGGGCACCCCCCGAAATGTTGTCTGACAGCCCTCTCAATTCGGAGATGGTGTTCAACCGTCTGGCCGCCGGGCCAGGCGGTATCGACCTAGCCGTCGGCTACCCGCAGCTCGACACGTCCCCATTCCTGCAAGACGTTTTGTTCGAGGAATTCGCCCGGCCAGGCGCCGACGACGAGCCGTACGGGGTCTTAGCCTTGCGGGAGGCGATAGCCGACGACTTCGCCCTCCGTCAGGGCGTTTCCGTGGACCCCCTGGAAAACGTGACGGTGACTGGCAGCGCCTCGGAGGCGATGACTGCGGCCGTGCTGACCCTCGCTCGCAGGGGCTCTGCAGTCGTGCTGTTCTCGCCACACTTCCCGGTGTATTCGATCGCGGTTGCGGCGGCCGGGGCTACACCGTTATTCGCTGCCGTAGCCTTAGACGGCACCTTCGACATCGAAGGTTTTGGCAAGCTGGTCGCGGCGGCCGATGTTTCCGCGGCGATACTGAATTCACCGCATAATCCAACCGGAGCGGTCCTCGACGAAGCCGCATGTGTCCGCCTCGTCGAAATGTGCACCCATCAAAGGATACCGCTGATATCCGACGAGGTATTCGCTCATCTCCTACCTAGCGTTTCCCCGGCTGCGGTCGCCGATCGAGACCATCCGGTCGTGGTCGTCTCCGACAGCGGCAAGAAATTCGACTTACGTGGATTCCGGCTCGGCTGGACGATTGCGGGGAAGGAACTCACCCAGCGCCTCCGGATAATCCAGCAGATCATGACCTACCGCATTCCAGCGCCCCTACAGAACACCGTGGCCGCCGGGCTGCGCTGGGCCAGCACACACAACTACGACGATATTCGAGCCATTCTCGCCGCAAACGCCGGCATTCTGACCAGGGCACTGTCGGGCACAGCCCACCCGTACCGGGGCGGGTCCTTTCTGCTCGCATCGGTACCCGGACTGACCGGAACCACACTGTCCGCCCGCCTAGCCCACTGCGCCGGCGTGAACACCCTGCCCGCCACCGCCTTCACCGAGGGACGCGGCCCCACCGCCCCGGACGACTTCGTCCGCCTGTCGCTCGCCAGAGACACAAGGCTGATCCGGGAAGCAGGCGCCCGTCTGGCCGCCGCCGTCCCGGACCGGCCATGACGATCGGAGCAGCCATGAATGTCCGAACCCCACAAAGGGTAGTTGTCGTCGGCGCTGGCATCGTTGGCCTCGCCAGCGCATTCCGTCTCGCCGTCCAGGGTCACAAGGTGGTTTGCCTCGACGACGGCAAGCCCGGTGTGTCGTCCGACGCTGCCCTTGGCTATATCGCGCCCCCGTCGATCACTAGTGTGCCGCCGGACGTGGTCCTCTTTGGCGGGCAGGCCTACCAGCGGTTCCTGCAATTCCTCGGTGATCTGGAAACAGCCACTGAGGTTCGGCCGTTCGTCGCTACCAACGGCTACATCCACGTCGCCGTCACCGACCCCCAGGTTCAGGAAATCGACGCCATCTGCCAGTCGTGGGACACGGCCGGACTGCACTACACGCGGATGAGCGGCGACGCCGCCCGCGAGTACGAACCCATGCTCTCCCCGCAGGTGAAGGCCGCCGTCATCCTGCGGGACGCCATGAACGTCAACCCTCGGGAGTTGCGGGAGTTGCTGCGTGGCGCCCTCGACGGCCTCGGAGTCGAGGTGCGCACAGGTGAGACCGTGAGGAGCCTCGACGTCACCGGTAGTACCTGCTCCGGGGTGTTCGTGGAGTCGGGGCGCATCGACGCCGACTGGGTGATCGTCTCCGCCGGTTCCTGGAGCAATGCGGTCCTCGGCAGTCTGCGCATCATTAACCTGATCCCCACCAAAGGGCAGGTCGTGCTCCTGCGCTCGAAGGGCGGACCCGTCCTGCAGCGCCCCGTCTCTACCAGCGACGATCTCGACATAATGCCCCGCCCCGGCGGGCAGCTGCTTATTGGCACCTCCAACGAAGACGCCGGCTTCGACACCACCACCACCGCGCAAGTGCTTTCAGGCATCCTCAGCCGGGCCCTCGCCGTCGTTCCCGGCATCGGCGACTACGAATTCGTCCGCGCCTACTCCGGCCTGCGCCCCTGCACGGCGAACCGACGGCCCGTAATCGGCCCTCACCCCACCTGTCCGAACGTAATTATCGCGACCGGGCACTGCCAGAATGGCGTCCTGATGGCGCCACTGACTGCCGACTCAGTGGTGGACCTCGTCAACGGCCACAGCGACCGCACCGCATCGATTGCCAGGATGCGCCCGGCACTGCCTTAGGAACTCCAGCGCCGTCCATCGATATAGACTGAAGGCGATGTATCAGTTTATTGCCGACGTGTCCTGCCAGAGGGACGGCTGCCGAGCGGATCTCACCCGGGTGTCAGGGGGGGCGTTGTGCGTGGGGCCGGGCGCCCACCGATACGCGTGGGAACAGCGGCTCGTGCTTACAGCGAAAGGCTGCAGGGAGGCGGCGTCGGTCGACCCGCCGTACGCAAGCTACGACTACGCCCTGCGGTACGCGGGGCTGTGGGCGTTTTCGTACGCGACCCTCGTGAACCCCGAGCTCGCAGCGAAAGGGTGGCTAGTGGGGCGAGGCGAAACCGACGCCTTCTACCGGACGGTCACGTCTATCGCCACACAATCGATGCGGGGTGGACCTGCCGAGGCGATCTGGGACATCGGCTGCGGCGTCGGCCGCGTCGTGCACGAGATGGCGGGCAGCTTCCCGCAGGCCACGGTCGTCGGCTTGGACAGCTCGGCGGCGATGCTCGCCGTGGCGGCCCGCATCCTCGGCGGCGACCATGACCTCGCCGTCGACCTGGCGGACGCCGGCTTCCCCGAGGCCCGCCTGCGCCGCTCATTGGTACCGCGCCGCGACAACGTGTTGCTGGTTCAGGCCGACGTCGAGTTCCTCGCGCTGCGACCCGATCGGCGCGGCGCCGACCTCGTGCTGCTCGTCAACGTCCTTGACCGTACACCCAACCCGGACCGCCTCCTTGACGTCGCCATGGCGGCCGTCCGGCCAGGCGGCAGCATTGTCGTGGCCATCTCCGGCAGCTGGCTCACCGCAGACCTGTGGCGCCGTTACCCCGACGCGCTGGGATTCTGCCTCGACACGCTCACCGCAGCCGGCTTCGAGCCGACGTTCATGCTGGAGAACCTTATCCTGCGTGAGCTGGTGAACAGGCGCGGCGCCACCGACGACTTTCCCGTCTCGATAGTCGCCGCCCGCCGGGGTATCCGGGCACAATGCCTAGGCTAAAGGTCGAAAGGCTTTACGCCCTCGGCGCATCGAAGGTGATCTGGGTCAATGGGTTTGTTAGGCCGGACTTATAAGATATCCGGCCGATGGTGGTATGACGCGGCAGTACGGGCCCGACGGGAGAGGTCCAGGTCAAGCCGCAGCCATGTTCGAAGATTCCAGATCGACTCACAGATCGCACCTGAACTCGCTGAGGCTAACGGCGGTGACGATGGCGGCGAGGAGCGGGTTGAGGGTTCGCAGGTAATGCCACATTGCGTTCCATGGTTCTCACCTCACCTCACCTCGGCTCTTCATTAGAGCGGGTCCACCTAGTGGATCAGGAAAGAAAGGTACATCCGTTACCTGGAAGCTCGCCCACCGCGCCCACGCCCACGTCGAAGAGCATCCGCGCCGGCAAAGACACCGGCTTTGGCCGCTTCCCCTCACAACTGTTCACCATCAACGCCGCCTGGCTGGCACTCACCCCACCGGCATCGGCCCCCTTGGCATGGACTCAACATCTCCTCCTCGACGGCGAACTGGCCCGAGCCGAACCCAAGAAACTGCGATACCGGCTGCTCCATGTACCGGCCCCGGTTCACCCGCTCCGCTCGCCGCACCCGACCTCACATCGCGCAATGCTGGCCCTGGACCGAACACCTCGTCATCGCGTTCACCCGCCTCGCCGCGCTACCCCAACCGATGACCTGAACACCGCGACCCGCCCCGACGAACAGCCTCCGGAGGAACCCGAGCCCGCGGCGGAGCGTCACCCTGCGTCAACACAAATCGATCTTGCCGAAGATCAACAAATCGGCCCGGGCAAACTCGCTGCGGTCATCGTGATCGGCGACGACCCTGCCCGGACACCGAATCGGACGCTGCGAGGGCCGGCGCCTGCGCCACCGAGGACCTCGGCCGAGAGGACTTGGGAAACGCCCGAGCCGCGCCCGCTGGGCCATCGTTTTCTGGCTGCTGTCGCTGCGCCAGCCCTCGGTTCAGGTCCTCCACCACATCGTCATCGGCGACGGCCGGCCGCCATCGCTCGGCGGTACGGAAACGAGCGAGCCGGCTGGACGCGTCAAAGGCATCTCCCCCTTGACGAACAACTCACCCCGCCGAAGGGCAGCCGACAACCCGCGGTGAAGGGTGACTGCCAGGAACGAAAGCTCGGAGCTGAGGCGTACGGCCTGCTTGTTGCTCAGCGGCACGTCTCGTTGCGGCCGACCGCCGCATGTGACCGCGCCCAACGCAGCGTCTCCACCAACTCAGCGGCAGCTTCCTGAGCCGGGCCGATCGGCGGGGCGGCCCGCAAGCCAGCGGCCGCGATGGCGGCCTGCCGCCAACCGCCCACCATCGTCGGGGCACCCTTGCTGATCAGCATGTACACGGCCAGTCCGAGCTGAGTTCCGAGCTGCAGATGGACACCCGTGACCTGCCCCGGGTACTGCCACATCCAACTCCGCGCAGCGGCCACGGCCCCGATCGCGTCGTCGACGGTACGGACGCTGGGCGTGGGATTGATCGGCGAGCGGGCGATGTCGAGTGCGTCCAGTGGAGGTTGGCCTTGCCCGGCGGCGATCAGCTCCCGAGCGACCGCGCCCAGCCACTGTTGGCAGTCCACCTGGCGGCCTCCGTCACCGGACGGTAGATCTCGGTCAGGTGACCGCGCCCATGGCTGAACCATCCGGGTAGGGCGAGGTCGATCATGACCATGTTCGAGGTGAGTCTGGCGATGTCGGCAATGCCGGCCTGGAGGCCGCCGCCCGATCGAATCGCGAGCCCTTCCGGTGTCCGGGGTCGTTGTCCCGGAGGAACGTGGCTGGCGAGAATGTCGGCAATCACGCCGACGGCGTCCGCGGCCCGGTGCAGCGAGCGTGCCGGTTCGGCGGCCGCTGGGGCGGGATGTGGCGGGAACTGCCGCTCGACGATGCCGGCGGCTCGAGCCCGACGTAGAGCTGGGTGAGCCGTTGCCCGCGTCGCCGCAGAATGGCCGAGGCACCGGCCCGGTTCGGCACCTCGGCTACCGGACGACCGCCGACCAGAAGTTCGGTCGCTCGGGCCAGCTGTGGGTAGATGGCAGACCTGGCGATGACGGCAGCATTGATGTCGGCAGCGCTGCTGGCGGGGTGCCGTTCCATTGTCGTGGCCGCCGCACCCAGCGCCCGCTGCGCTTCCCTGTGCCAGTGGCCGATGGTCACGCCAGGGCCGCCGCCGCACGCAGCGGTGTCGTCTGCAGCGTCCGCGAGTCGAGCGCTGATCTGTCTCGTTGCCTCGATGTACTCCATGCCGCCAGCTCCTTTCGACGTCAGCAAGGTCGTTTACTCCGTTCGGTCGTTTTCTCAACAGGTCAGTTCGTGGTCAGGGTTCGCCGGTAATCGGTCGGACGTTCGCGAGCGGTCTATCCGCTGCTGCTTGCAGCGAGCAGGTCCGGCAGGAGTTTGCGCAGCAGGGCGTACGTGACCGGCGCAAGGTCCTCGGGCACCTCGGCCTCGCGGACCCGCATCAGCTCCCCCAGGAGGTTGCGTAGCTCCGCGGTGTGTCCCTCGGTGTGGGCGGCTCGCATGATGTCGTGCCAGGGCCCGTCGTCGCCACGCTCCGGGTCGGCCAGCCAGGCTTGCTGCACGGCCCATCAAGCACCAGTTGGATCGCCGGCGTCGAGGTAAAGCTCGGCGAGTTCGTGGGCGGTGTCCACGATCGCGGACGTGATGTGCCCCGGGTAGATGTCGGATTCGGGTAGCCAGGTGAAAGGGTTGCGAGCGCCGACTGCGTACGCGCGTTCGGCCCCGTCGAGGGGTACGCCCCGAACCCGCTCCAACGCAGCTCGTAGATCCTTGACTCCGGCAGCGCCGCGACTTTCGCCGCGGCTGCGCAGCCGGCGGAACAGGTGCCAGTCGAGTAGGTAGCCCGAGTTCAGCCGGTAGAGCCGTTCGGAGCCCATCTCCGGCAGCCAGGCGTTGCCGTCCGGGGTCTCCCCCAACCACCGGCGGGCCCGGGTGATGGCGACCCGGCGGCTGCCGTCCTTGACCTGCTGGTCGGGCCACAGTGCGTCGGTGAGCTGCTCGGCGGAGGCTCCACGGGCTCCACGTTGGGCGAGGTAGACGATGAGTTCGGCGTGGAAGCGGCGGCGTTGGTCGGGTACCGGTCCGGGCGCGTCGACCGTGACCGCGCCGAGGACGCCGGCATCGCTGCCGCTGTCCGAGTGCCCTGCGTACGCGCGGGCCACGGCGTAGCCGAAGTTGCGCTCGACCCACGTCAGCGTCGTGTGCCGCAGCCAGTGGGTGCTGATCTGCTGCACGTACACCCACGGCAGGTACTGACCGATGCGCGCCCACAGGTGGTCGTAGCGTCGGTAGGTGATCGGCTGCCCGTTGGAGGGCGACCTGATCGTCGGCCGGCAGAACCAGTCCGCGATCGCCACCCTGGTCGACCGCACCAGCCGCTACCTGCGACTGGTGCACCTGCCCATCGACCGCACCGCCGAGGCCGTCCGCGACGCCCTGCTCACCGTGCTGGCAGAACTGCCGGAGTCGGCCCGCCTCACCCTTACCTGGGACCAGGGCGCGGAGATGGCCTACCACCAGCAGATCGCCCCGCTGCTGCGCGACGGGGTGTTCTTCGCCCATCCCGGCCGACCCTGGCAGCGCGGCACGAACGAGAACACCAACGGCCTGCTGCGCCAGTACTTCCCCAAACGCACCGACCTGTCCCAGCACACCGCAGCCGATCTCCGCGCCGTTGAGCAACGCCTCAACAGCCGGCCTCGCAAGGTCCTCGGCTGGCGTACCCCGGCCGACATTTTCGGCGCCGCGCTGGCACGCTAATGAGCGTCACCGTTGCGACCACTACTTGAATCCACCCTGGAACCCGCCCGGAACCACGTGGTCAGTTTTCAGGCGGAGCCGACAGACTCTCCGTACCTATCCGTCCGGCGATGGATCACTTCATCAGACACAACACCACGGCATGCACGTTCAGATCATCGCCGCGGCCCGACAGCCGCCTCGTCTGGGCTCGCTGGCGATACCTGGCCAGTCCACGGTTGCATGGATTCATGACCGGGCGCAGCCCCGACATGGCGTCCTGACCTCCAGGCACTCGTCAAGACGCCGCCTCCCGCATGTGTGTGAAGAACTCATGCTGCGTGGGTAGCGTGTCGACCAGGTACCTCGCCCGGTCACGGATCGCCGCGAACTCCTTCTGCGCGGCGGTATCGTCAGCTAGCCGCAGCGCCGGCGACGGGCGTACCTGAATCCCGCCGGTACCGAGCAGGATGCACATGTAGGAGTACGGCGGCAGCCCGTGGTAATACGGGAAGACAGTCTCGGAATCGGGAAGTTGCACCTGCCAGCGCTCAATGCGGGCGGCCAGATCGTCCGGCACCGCCCGGGTCTTGGTGTCCTTCCAGTACTGCGTGTCGTCACGTTCCGCGCCCCGGTAGTGCAGGACGAGGAACTCTCGGACGCCGTCCATGACGTGGGCGACCGCTTCGTTGTACCGCTCTCGCAGCGCCGGGTGCCAGTCGGCCGCGGGGAAGTACTTCACCAACTGCTCGATCGCGTGGTGAATGAAGAAGATGCCGGTCGACTCGAGCGGCTCGACGAAGCCGCTGGACAGGCCGATGGCAACGCAGTTGTTCCTCCAGGACTCCTCGCTACGACCAATTCGCATGCGAATGTGATTGGCCTCCGCGTGGGCCGCCTCCGGCCCGACGAACTCCCGCAACCGGCGCTCGGCTTGCTCGGGCGTGCAGTAGTCCCGGGCATACACGTATCCGGTGCCGATTCGGCCGTACAGCGGGATGGTCCAGATCCATCCGGCTTCCTGGGCCGTCGCGGTCGTGTACGGAGGAATCCCGCGCTCCGCCATGTCCAACGGCACCTGGAGAGCGACCGCGCTGTCGTTGGGTAGGTGGTCCTGGTAGGACCTGAACGGCACACCGAGCGCCTGGTGGAGAAGCACCGCACGGAAACCTGTGCAGTCGACGTACAGATCGCCGCGCAGCTCACCGTGCTCCTTGGTGAGAAGGTGATCGATCCAGCCGCGCTCGTCCAGCCGGACGTCCGCCACCTCGTCCACCACGTGCCGTACCCCGCGATCCACCGCGTATCCGGTCAGGAACTTGGCGAGCAGGGCAGCCTCGAAATGGTACGCGTACGGGAACTGCGTCTTGCCCTGGTGCTCCGACATGGTGAGGCCGATGGGCTCGTCGCCACCCCTGGCGAAGTCCTGGTCGAGCAGGGCACCACTGAGATTGCGCGGGCTGCGCCCGGCATCGCACAGGGATGCCATCACGAAGCAGTCCCGGTCGAACCGATCCGAAGGGCCCTGCTGCAGCCACCAGTCGGTCAGCGGGAACCCGTTGACCGACCGGAGCTGCTCGAACGGGTGGTAGAAGTGGTGCCCCGCACGCCGCCAGTCCTGGAACCGCACGGCCAGCTTGTAGGTGGCGTTGCAGGCCGGCATCCAGTCCGCCTCCTTGAGGTCGAGGAACTCGAAGAAGTGACGGATGTCGCTGAAGGTTGCCTCACCGACGCCAATTGTTCCGATCTTGCCGGATTCGACGAGCGTGACGGACACGCCGTCACCGAACGCCGCCTTCAGGTAGGAGGCGGTCATCCAGCCAGCGGTACCGCCACCGACGATGACGACCTTGTCGGGGTTCTGTGTGGTCACTTCAGCATCCTTGTCTCCAGGGCCGACCGCGGCGACGGTCGGGCATCCGTTAGTGCGGACTTGTGTCAGGCGAGGTGCGGCGGACCGGAACCTCCGGTTTCCGATGTGTTCGGGAAGGATCGACGCGCCGCGCCGCCTGCGGCGAGCGTGGTAGCTCGTCGAGATCGGTTGTCGGCTGCGTGAACTGGGCGTCGTGCAGCTCGCGATACCTGCCACCGGCCGCCAGCAGGGTCTCGTGGTCGCCGCGCTCGACGATTCGGCCTTCGTCCATGACGAGGATGACGTCCGCGTCACGGATGGTGGACAGCCGGTGCGCGATGACGAAGCTCGTCCGATTGGCGCGCAGCGCGGCCATCGCCTCCTGGACCAGCACCTCAGTTCGGGTGTCGACCGAGCTGGTCGCCTCGTCGAGGACCAGCAGCTGCGGATCGGCAAGAAACGCCCGAGCGATCGTGATCAGTTGCTGCTGGCCCACGCTCAAGTCGCCGGATTCCGCGCCGACCATCGTCTCGTACCCGTCCGGCAACCCCTGGACGAACCGGTCGACGTGCGCCGCCCGAGTGGCCGCACGGAACTCCTCCTCGGTGGCGTCCGGACGCCCGTACGTGATGTTGTCCCGGATCGTGCCGGCGAACAGCCAGGTGTCCTGCAGCACCATGGCTACCCTCCCCCGCAGGTCGGACCGGCGCAGGGCGGTGATGTCGGTGCCGTCCAGACAGATCCGTCCCGAATCCAGCTCGTAGAACCGCATGAGGAGATTGACCAATGTGGTCTTGCCCGCGCCGCTGCTACCCACGAGGGCGACCGTCGAGCCAGGCTCCACGGCCAGCGACAGGTTCTCGATCAGCGGTTCGTCCGGCCGGTAACGGAACGACACACGCTCGAAGGCGACACGTCCGCGTGGTGGTCCGGTCGGTGCCACCGCGACCGGCTCCGGCGCCCGCTCCGGCGCGTCCAGCAGATCGAACACCCGTTCCGCGGAGGCCACGCCGGACTGCAACAGGTTGGCGATCGACGCGACCTGGGTCAGCGGCTGCGAAAACTGACGACAGTACTGGATGAACGCCTGGACTTCGCCGAGGGTCATCGCGCCTGACGTGATCCGCAGGCCGCCGACCACCGCGACAGCCACGTAGCTCAGGTTCGCGATGAACATCGTCGCCGGCATGATCAGGCCCGAGATGAACTGGGCTCGGACGGCCGCTCGGTACAGCGCCTGGTTGCGCTCGGCGAAGGTGGTGGCGGCCTCCTCGCGCCGGCCGAACACCGTGACCAGCTCGTGCCCGGTGAAGACCTCCTCGACGTGGGCGGTCAAGGCGCCGGTTTGCGTCCACTGTGTCGCGAATTGCCGCTGGGACCGCCTCGCTATGGCCCGCGTGACCAGCAGCATCAACGGCACGCCGACCAGCGCCACGACCGCCAGCAGCGGAGAGATGATCACCATCATCGCGATCACTCCGGTGATCGTCAGCAACGCGGTGAGCATCTGCCCGAGTGCCTGCTGCAGCGTCTGCGCGATGTTCTCCACATCGTTGATCATTCGGCTGAGCAGCTCGCCGCGCGGGTGCCGGTCGAGGTACCGCAAGGGAAGCCGGTGCAGCTTCTCCTCCACCTCCGCGCGTAGGCCCTGCACCGTGCGGTTGACCACGCCCGCCAGGATTCGTCCCTGGAGCCACAGCAACAGGAAGCCGAGCGAGCAGACCACGACAGCCAGCGCCAGGACCTGACCCAGGCGAGCGAAGTCGATGCCGACGCCCGGCGTCACGTCCATTCGGGCCAGCATGGCCGCCCGCTCCTCCTCCCCGGCTGCCCGCAGGTCCCGCACGGCCTGCTCGTGAGAGATGTCGGCGGGCAACTGGCTGCCGACGACACCGGCGAACACCAGGTCGGTTGCGCGTCCGAGCAGCCGCGGCAGCCACACGTTCAGCGCGACACCACCGGCGGCCAGCCCAGCCACGGTCAGGATCCAGATCCGGTCGTGACGCAGGCGGGCGGCCAGGCGTCGGACCGTGGTCCAGAACGCCGCCGACCGTGGTCCGGGCAGAGCGGTCCCCAACCATCTGGCGCGGGCACCGGGCCGACCGGCCCGGGCGTACTGGGTGCCGTTCACCGCGCCGACACGGCTGGCTGCTGGGAGCCTGCGATCTCGGCGTACGTCGGACATCGCTCGAGCAGTTCCTCGTGTCGGCCGACGTCAACCGCCTCGCCGTCGTCGAGCACGACGATCTGGTCCGCGTCGATGATGGACGCGATTCGCTGTGCCACGATGATCAGCACGGCGTCCGCAGTGGCCGTCCGCAGCGTCTTTCGGAGCGCGGCGTCCGTCCGCAGGTCCAGCGCGGAGAACGCGTCGTCGAGGAGGTAGACGGCGGGGCGGCGCACCAGCGCCCGGGCAATCGCCAGCCGCTGCCGCTGGCCGCCCGACACGTTCGTCCCCCCCTGTGCCACCGGAGTGTCCAGCCCGCCCGGCATCGCCTCGACGAACTCCCGGGCCTGGGCCACCTCCAGGCAGTGCCACAGCTCGTCATCGGGGGCGTGCGGGTTGCCGTAGCGCAGGTTGCTGGCGATCGTGCCGGAGAACAGGTACGGCCGCTGCGGCACGATGCCGATCCGCTCCCGCAGCTTGTCGAGGGGCAGACTACGGACGTCGACGCCGCCCACTGAGATCGTGCCGTCCGTCACGTCGAACAAGCGCGGAATGAGCGCCACCAGCGTCGACTTCCCGGCGCCCGTGCTGCCCACGATCGCGGTCGTTCGGCCGGGCTCGGCGGTGAAGGAGACGCCCGTCAACACCGGACGTCCGCTACCCGGGTAGGTGAAGCGGACCTCGCGCAGGACAACGGCGCCGCTCGCGGCGGTAGCCACGGACCGCCGCTCGGGCTCGGTCACGGAGGGTCGGGTGTCCAACACCTCGACGATGCGCTCCGCGGAGACACCCGCTCGGGGCACCGACATGATCATGAAGCTGGCCATCATGACCGACATCAGGATCTGCGCCAGGTAGAACAGGAAGGCGGTGAGTTCGCCGATCTGAAGGTCCCCCGAGCCGACCCGATGGGCGCCGAACCACAGCACGGCGATGCTGGAGAGATTGAACACCAGCATGATCATCGGAATCATCAGCGCCATCAACCGGGCGGCGCGAAGCGTCGTCGCAGTGAGATCGGCATTGGCACGGGCGAAACGGTCCCGTTCGAGCGGCTCCTGGGTGAACGCGCGAATGACGCGAATGCCCGCCAGTTGGTCGCGGAGCACGCCGGTCAGTCTGTCCACGCGCTGCTGCATCAGCCGGACGATCGGCACCAACAGGCCGATGACCACTCCGACCGCGATGGTGATGACCGGCACCGCGATCAGCACCAACCAGCTCAGACCGACATCCTCGCGGAGCGCCATGACAGCGCCGCCGACGCACATGATCGGGGCAGCCACCAGCACCGTGCTCGCGGTCATCATCAAGCTCTGCACCTGCTGCACGTCGTTCGTCGTACGGGTGACCAGCGTGGTGGCACCGAAGCGACGCAGTTCCGCGCTGCCGAAGCGGCCGACCCGACCGAAGATCTCGGCCCGCAGGTCCCGGCCCAGCCTCATCGCTGTGGCGGCTCCGAGCCGCACAGCCACCGTGGAACAGCAGATCTGCACAAACGTCACCGCCAACATGAGACCGCCGACGCGGAGGATCGTGTCGGTGTCTCCGCGCGCGATCCCGAAATCGATCATTTCGGCGTTCAGTCGTGGCAGGTACAGGGCGGACCCGGTCGCGACGACCTGCGCCACCACGACGAAGGCGAGCGGCTGCAGGTGGGGCCGCAGGCGGGGCCGCAGCAGCCGGATCAACACTTGTGGGCCGTGCCAGGGCGAGGAGGCGGACGGCCGGTGACGGTACGCGCGGCGGGCGGTCCAGGACGGGTCATGCGGGAAAGCGTAGCGACGCCACTCGCATTAGCACTATGTCATTCCGAAATAGATTAAAGACTACGATGCCGATTATCGGCCGGCAGTACCGCGCGCATCGGAGCAGCATTGTCCATCCGCAGTCCCCGCTGTAGTCGTCGGCGAAAGACTGCTCAGCGGACCCGATGGAGCACCGTGAATTCGACCGTCGCCGGCGCCGGGGCGCGCGCCACGAAATCACATTTTGGGCCCCGTGGTGACAACCATTCCTCAGGCCAGCGAACCGAGCGCTCGATCCGCTGACGTCTCGGTGTAGCCCCATTGCCGGGCCGAGCCCAGCGCCGGTACGTCCCGGACGGCCGTCAGGTCCCGGGCGGCACCCGCGCGGGGGCGCACCACCAGCGTTTCGCCCGGAGCGAGTCTGGCCCGGACCATGCCGGGAGCAACCTCCTGGGACGCGACCGGGCGGCCGGCCCCGTCGCGGAGGTCCACCTCCGCCGCGATCCCGTGGCGTAGCACCAGCGGCCGGCCGGCCTCGCTGCGTACCCGTACCCACTCGGTGCGGCCGTCGCGGCGCGATGCGTCGAGCACGAAGGCACCCGGAGCTCGCAAACCGCTCACCGACACGTCCCGCCAGCTCGCGGGCACCGCCGGGAAGACGTCCACCACGTTGTCGTGATCTGCGGACAGCAGCATCCGCAGTGTCACCTGGGCCGCCTCGAACGGCACCCCGCCCCGCAGTGTGCCGCCCTCTTGGTAGACCGTGGTCGAGGAGAGGCGGGAACTGGTGTGTGTCCGCCCGTCGAGCACCTGCCCGAGGTGTCGCAGAGCGTCCTCCGGTGATCGGGTGGCCAGTGCCATCGATGCCGCGGACAGGTATGAGCGCCCGGTCCACGCCTCCGGCATCGCGGCCCAGTGGCCGAGGCTGCGCTCCATCCGGGCCCGGTCGGCCGGGCGCCGCCACACCGCCTCGCTCAGCGGATGCATCCAGAGCAGGTGCGCCGGAAACGGCTGGGAGACACCCAGGCGGACGCCCGCGCCGATCATCACCCCACTTCCATCGGTGTGGTAAGGGACGAGCCGCTCCCGCAACGTCCGCCAGCGACGGAGCTCAGCGGCGTCGTCCTCGTCCGGTCGGGTCGACTCCACGAGCCGGTCAACAGCCCAACGCACCAGCGAAAGATCGTAGGTGCAGTCCTCCACGTTTCCGTACCCGGGCGAGTAGGTTGGCGGTAGGTGCAGGCGGCCGTCGGCCCCCTCGACCAGGAAGCCCGCGTAGTGTTCGACGCTGCTGCGCAGCATCGGCCGGAGCACGTCACGCAGGACCCGCTCGTCCGCGCCATACCGGTGGCTGTTCCAGATCTCCGGGAGATTCCACGCCATGATCGGGTTCTCCGCGTCGCCGGCCTTGAGACCGGCACCGGGCACGGCGAACGCGAGATGGTCGAAGCCCTGCGGCCATTCGCCGCGTTCGACGGCGGACAGCGCGGGGTGCAGCTCAAGGTGGTTCGTCGTGTTGAGCGTCACCGGGGTCTGCAGGCCACCGCCCGGGTCACTGCGCGCGGTACTGGCCGCGCTGTAGACCTGTAGCCAGTGGAATCGCTGCAGGGTCTTGTCGGGTACCGAGACGAAGCTGCCACGGTAGTACCGGTGCCACCACCGCCGGTGCGCCTCGACCACCTCGTCCGGGCTCTCGGCCAGCAGCCGAGCCGGTTCACGTGCCGGCGCGCCGATCACCACCCGACGTCGTGACCCGTCCCATCGGTCGTGCCAGCCGAAGTCCGGCAAACCGCCTGGCGCGACGAGCTTCGCCGCAGCGCCTTCGCCGCCGCTGTCGGTCAGGCCGATCAGCAGCACGCCCGTTCCCCGTGGTACCAGGACGGTCATGGCGAGGCGACCACGAGTCGTGGTCACGGTGCCGGACAGCTCCGCGTCCCAGGGGTCGAGCTGCCAGCGAACATCCGTCAACGCACCAGCCAGCGGCAGCACGAAGCGCGCGGCGGGCCGATCCCACCCGGCGCCGGACCGGCCGACGGCGAAGGTGAGACCGGCACCGTCCTCGGCCGCGTACACCTGCGCCGTAAGGTTGCCATCGCCTAGGAACGGCGCGTTCCACCACGCGGAGGGCGCACTCGTCCACATCATGGTGGCGTCGCGGACCACGCTCGCGTGCAGGTTCTCCGCCGTCGCGAGACCCTGCCCCCAGGCCTGGTCGTCGTCGAGTAGCTGGGTGCCGCCCGCTGCGACGAACCCGGTGGCGGCGAGTCCACGGAGGAACTGGCGTCGCTCGACTCCTTGCATCGTCTCTCCCCCTGGCATCGGGTTCAGCGGTCCTGGATGTAGCTCTGCAGGGCGTCCGCCGCCATCGCCGCGGTGTCCGTCCGGCGCATCGGGTCGGCGATCTTCGCCAGAGTGTGCGCCACGTTTTGGTCGGCCACCAGCCGGCGTGCAGCGGCGAGGAAGGCGGCTGGTTCGGCCGTCTGGTCGACCTCGGCCGCCACGCCCAGCTCCACCATGCGGGCGGCGATGCCGCGCTGGTCGTACGCCTTGGGAACCGCGATCATCGGCACCTCGTGCAGCACCGCCTCGAGCACGGAGTTCATGCTGGCCCGGGTGACGAAGACCGAGGCACGGCCGAGCATCGCGGACTGGGGCACGTAGCGCCGGGCGATGACGTTCGCCGGCAGCGTGCCCAGCTCCGCCGGATCGCTGGCCGCGGTGGCCATGACCACGGTCCACTCGGTGTTGGCGAATGCCTCGGCAACCGACCGGAAGAACTGCGGTGAGCAGCTGAACACCGTGCCCGGGGACACGAACACGGTCGGTCCCCGCTCTATGCGCTCCCAGGGCAGGTCAGTGTCGCCATAGTCGCTTGTGTCGCGCACGAGCGGTCCGACGAAGTGGTACCGCGCGCCGAAGGTCTCCCACCGCGGTTGGAATTCGGGCGTGGTGTTGACCAGTGCCAGACCGGCGTGATCACGCAGCGCCGGGTGAAACTGCGGGAGCAGGCCGAGCCGCCGGACGGTGCGTATCCATCGCTCGCTGCGCCGCCGTCGCAGGCCGTCCACGACCATTTCCTCACTGACCGCGTAGGTCACGCTGAAGGAGGCCACAGGCGTGCCCTCCTTGCGGGCCGCCGGCGGCCCCCACCGGGCAGCGAGGTCGGCGACCACCACATCGGGCCTCCATACCGGCCAGCGGCTCCGCAGCCGGCGGACGATGCCGGAGCGTTCGCGCATCATGCGAAGCGCCGCCTGGCGGTTACGCTTGCGCTGCTCCTCGGTCGGGTTGTCCGGAAAGCTGGTCACCACGGTGGTCTCGACCTCCGTGACCGCGCAGCCGACGTGGCGAAACGCGTCGGCGAACGTAGGTACCACCGCAACGGAGACGGTCTCGCCGCGCCGGACCAGCTCGGCGGCGAGCGGCACCATCGGGTTGACGTGGCCGTGCAGTGGATAGGGAACGAACAGATACCGCGCCACGGTGCGCCCTCCGGGGTTTCGGCCTGACATGCGGACAGGTGGGCCGGAGGCGCTCAGCCGGCGGCGCCGGCTCTGACCCGGCGGGCCGCCGCGAACTCCTCCAGCGCGTCAGCGGCCCGGACACCCGGGCGGCCGGCAGCGGCCATGGAGGCGGCGAGCTGACGCAATCGGGCCTTCACGGCGGGGTCAGCGGCGAGGCGGCGGGCGGCGTCGCGCACACCGTCGACCGGTACGGTGCGGCCGACGACCAGGCCGACGCCCAGCTCTTCCAGGTGATCGGCGGTGCCCTTCTGATCCAGCGAGAACGGCGCGGTCAGCATGGGCACCTCACACCGGACGGCGTCGAGCACGGAGTTCATACCGGCGTGCGTCAGGAACACGTCGGAGTGCCGTAACACCTTGTGTTGCGGCACGTATCGCCGAGCATGAACGTTAGCGGGTAACGGGCCGAGTTCGGCGGGTTCGGTACGGGCGGTGGCCATCACCACCGTCCACTCCGTGTCCGCGAACGCCGTGGCTACGGCCCGATAGAAGTCGACGCCGCGCTGGAAGACGGTGCCGGAGGAGACATAGATCGTCGGCCCGCCGGCCAGCCTCTCCCAGGGCAGGTCGACATCGGTGTGTTCGTCGTCGCGCAGCAGTGGTCCGACGAAACGGTACCGATCGTCGAATCCGGCGCGGTCGGGCTGCAGGTCGTCGGTGGCGTTGACCAGGGCCATGTCGGCGCGGTCCCGCAGAGCGGGATGGGCGATGCGGATCAGGCCGGTGCCGCGCAGCACCGCGGTCACGACCGGGCCCGCGGCACGACGGACGCCGTCGACGGCCATCCGGCGGTTCACCGCGTACGTCCCCGTGAACGACACCAGCGGCGTCCGGGTCCGTCTGGCCGCGCGCGCTCCCCATCCGGCGTAGAGGTCGGTCACGACCACGTCGGGCTGCCAGCGTGTCCACTGCCGACAAAGGTCGTCGGCGACCTGGGCCCGCCGTCGGCGGTTCGCCGCGTGGGCCCGGCGGCGCTCGGCGCGACCGCGCTTGTCGAGCTTCTCCGGCATCGATTCGAGGATGGGGGTCTCGATGTCGTGCAGGTTCGCGCCCGCGGACCACAACGCGTCGGCGAACTGCGGATCGACGGCGGCCACCACGGTGGCGTCCCGGCGTACGAGCTCGGTCACGATCGGCACCATCGGGTTCACATGCCCGTGCATAGGGAATGGCACAAAAAGATAGCGAGTCATGAAATCCCGATCCTCCGTCACCGCACGCTAAGCAAATACGGCCGCAGCTGGAATTCGCAACGGCCACGTTAGCAACACCGACCAGGCATGTCACGCTCATTTAGCGCTGCATGAATGAGCGACGACGATGTCCGGTAAATGCTGGACGAACCGCTCAGCACCGGTGGACAGAGCCGGGGTGGCCCGGTATACAGACGTTGTCGCTGAGCGACGTCGGCATCCGTAGACGAGGGATCGATCGATGACGGTGGCCAGAGCCAGCAGCTTGTTGGATCTGTTTGAGTCGGAATGGGTTGCCAAGCCATACGAGTTGTATGCGCGACTGCGTGAGCAGCATTCCGTCTACTGGGACGACCTCATGCGGGCATGGGTCGTGCTGACCCATGCCGATGTCGCGAGCCTGTCGAAGGACAGCCGGCTGTCCAGCGCCCGGATCGACGATTTCCACGCCCAGCTTCCGCCAAAATCGCGCATGGAAATGGCGCCGCTCGCGGCGATTCTGAAGGACATGATGCTGTTCCGGGAGCCTCCGGAGCACACCCGGCTACGCAAGCTGATCCGGCCGAACCTGTCACCGAGGTTCATCCGCACGGTCCGCACCATGATCGAGAAGCTGGCCGATGACCTGCTGGACGAGGTGGCGCCGACCGGCCGCATGGACGTCATCCACGACTTCTCCGAGCCGCTAACCCGTGGGGTCATCGCGCTGCTCGCCGGCGTACCGCCACACGCGGATCACCTGCTGAAGGACTGGACCGGCCTACTTCCGGAGTTCTTCTCCCAGTCGTCGGCCGAGATGCCGCGCTTGGCCGCCCTACGCGCCGCGTTCGACGAGAAGGCCGGTGACCGGCGCGCCGGCATCGGCGACGACCTGTTCACCCAGATGATCGCCGAGCAGCTCCGCGACGGCGGATACACCGATGACGAGGTATTCGCCAACTTCCTGCTGCTCATCGACGCTGGTCAGGCCACCACCACTCATCTTGTCGGCAACGCCGCCCTCGCCCTGCTGACGCACACCGACCAAGCCGACCTGCTCAGGCGCGAGCCGGACCTGGCGGCCAACGCGGCACACGAGTTCCTGCGTTACGACAGCTCGGTGCAGTTCACGACGCGGATCGCCCTCAGCGACGTGGAGGTGGCCGGCGCGCACATCCGTGCCGGTGACGCGGTGGCGCTGGTGCTCGGTGCCGGTAACCGCGACCCGCGACGGTACGTCGAGCCGGACCGGCTAGACCTGTCCCGTAAGGCGTCTGACCACCTGTCGTTCGGCCATGGCATCCACTACTGCCTCGGCGCGACGCTCGCCTTGGCGGAGATCGAAATCGCCATGCGCCGGCTGGTGCAGCGGACTGAGAACTGGCGCCTGGCCAGCGATGACGTCAGTTGGCTCGACAGTGTCAACTTCCGGTTCCTCAGCGGGCTGCCGATCGACTTCGACGAGCGAGAGCCGGGGGTACGAGTGCCATGACCGAACCAATCGCTCCGGTCAGAACGGTGATCCTGGGCGTGGCGGCGAGCGACGCGCACGCGGTGGCCAATCAATTGATCTGCCGCATGCTGCGGGTACACGGATTCCGAGTGGTCAACCTCGGCGTCTGCACGCCGCTCACCGAGTTCGCCGACGCTCTCGACCGCGAGCCAGACGCTGAGGCGGTCATCATCGGGACCGTCAACGGCCACGCTCACGAGGACCTGCGGGAGCTGCCCGCGCTGCGTAGCCGTGGCCGGCTTCGTCGACCGGTGGTCCTCGGCGGAAACCTGTCGGTCGGGTCGCGCAAACAGGCCACGGATCTGCAGCGGCTCGCCGCGCTCGGCATCGACCACCTGCTGCAGGACGTCTCCGAACTGCTCCCGCTGCTGGACCGGATGGCCGCAGCCCTGGTACCAGAGCCGAAGCGTGGCTGAGTTGTCCGCGCTCCAGGTCAGCGCGACGGTCGCCGATCGGCTGCCCTGCTGGCGGGAGATCGTCGCCCACCTCGGCGAGAAGACCGGGCGTCGAGCGGTGGACGTCCTGCGTGCGGCGGATCGGGCCGGCTCTCCGGCTGTCCAGCCACGTTGTGGCGTGGGCGGGCACCGCGAAATGATGACGCTGCTACGCGAGCTTGAACGATCCGAGCCGGCGATGTTGTCGATCACCATCGACTCCTACACGCGGCTCGGGCAGTTCGACGTGGCGGCCAGGGTACTCATCGACGATCCGACGAGCCTGAACGGCTACCCACTGGTCACCCACGGCTGGCAGCGCGGCCGTGAACTCGTCGGCGCGGTCGGTGTGCCGATCGAGGTCCGGCACGGGTCGCCGGACGGCCGGGATCTCTTCGCCACCGCGCTGGCCGCTGGCATCACCTCGTTCGAGGGCGGCGGCATCGGCTACAACCTGCCCTACTGCAAGAACGTGCCGCTGGACACGTCGCTGCGCGCCTGGCAGCAGATCGACGCCACCTGCGGAGTGCTCGCCGACGAGGGCGTGATCGTGGAACGGGAGCTGTTCGGGTCGTTGACGGCGGTCCTGGTCCCGCCGTCGATCAGCCTGACCGTCACCCTGCTGGAGGCGATTGCCGCCGCCCGAGAGGGCGTACGGTGCATCTCGATCGCGTACCCGCAGGGTGGTGAGATCCACCAGGACGTGGCGGCGCTGCGCTGCATCCGTGCGCTGGCCAGCCACTATCTGGGTCCCGGGGTCGAGGTCTTCCCGGTCCTCCACCAGTTCATGGGCCTCTTCCCGACCGACCCGGCGTGGGCGGCGGGGCTCATCCTCTACGGGGGTCTGGTAGCGCGGCTCGGTGGGGCCACCAAGGTGATCAACAAGACCGAGCAGGAGGCCTCCGGGCTGCCTGACGCGCAGGCGAACGGGCGCGGCATCCGTACGACGGCGGTGGGCGCGTCGAGCATGTTCGGCTTCATCAAGGTCGATCACGACCGGGTGGCGGAGGAGATGTCCTGGATCGAGCGTGAGGTCACCGAAATGGTCGAGCCGGTGCTCGGCGGCGGTGATCTGCTGACGGAGATCCGCGCCGGATTTCGGTCGGGTCGGCTGGACATCCCGTTCAGCGCCAGCGTGCACGCGCACAGCAGGATAGTTCCGCGCCGCGACCGGTCCGGCGCGATCCGCTACCTCGACAGCGGCGACCTGCCATTCTCCGCCGCCACGAAGCGACGCAACACCGCACTGCTCGACTACGCGACCGGCCTCCCGCGGGGAGACGCCGCGGACGCCGACGAGATAGCGGCGGTGGTCCGGGACATCGCCTACTTCGCCAGCCGCGCCCCAACCTGATCCGGTAACGAGACCCGTCAACCGAAGGACGCACAGTGACATACCTGGGATACCCGCGCTTGAACTTCTCCGGCCAGTTCCAGTCGGACATCTCCACCGTCAACAACGTGCTGCGGCACTACAACAACAACATCTTCGAACCGCGTTTCCAGCGCGCGGCGTACTTCGTCGACAACCGGGTCGTCGACGAAAACGGACTGTTCAACCCGCGTGGGACCGGCTCGTTCCGGCTGTCCGACATCACCGTCCGAAGCGGGCTTCGAAGCGACGGCACCCTGGTGGAGAACACCGCCGACGACCCGGTCGTCGGCAGCGGAGTGCGTGAGGACAATCTGCGAGTCAACGCCAAGATGGTTGACATCGACCAGCGCGACCAGACCGCACCTGGGATCTACGGCCTGCGCATCCGGATCGTGGACGACGACGACCTGGAGTTGGTCGCCGGCAACATGCAACCGTCCTGGATCGAGGACCTGTGGCGCCGCGGTCCGGGTAATCAGACCCCGGGCGGCACCAACGCCAGTGCCGGGTTGACCTCGGTACTCACCGACCTGAACTGGGCCACGGACCTCAACTCACCCCTGCTTCGCGAGCTGCGCGAGACGACCGAGCAGGGACTGCTGTCGATCAGGATCGTGCTGGACGGCTACGCGCTCGACCTGCCGGCGTTCGGTCCCACGCACACCTACGGCCGAATCGTGGGCAGCATCGGGGCGTACCGCGCTGGCGAACCGCGCCGGTTCGTCGCCGGGCGACGGCTGCGACGTACCGGTACCAACGTCATGTGGGATGCTGCGGTCCGGGTGGACGACACAAGCCGCAGCGTCTTCATCGACTTGTCGAACAGCTGGCCGACAAGCAGCAAGGGCGGGCCTCTCACGGACCTCGGCGTGATCAGCCTGGCG
Organism: Micromonospora aridisoli; assembly: GCF_056150025.1. Taxonomy (NCBI): domain Bacteria; kingdom Bacillati; phylum Actinomycetota; class Actinomycetes; order Micromonosporales; family Micromonosporaceae; genus Micromonospora; species Micromonospora aridisoli. The sequence continues at coordinate 67,962 of NZ_JAXCFK010000018.1, forward strand.
GTGCTGGACGCCGACGAGAAGCCCCGCGTACTGGCTCCGCTGGCCGACGTCGACGACGAATTCCTGGAGGGACGTGCCGGGATCACCGCGGTCCGGCTCGATGCCGAGCAGTTCGCCGCCATCGCCGAGCAGCGCTTGGCCCTCGTCAACGCGGCCGACCCACCCGACGTCGTGCTCGTCGAGAGCGCCGACGGCACGTGGATCCATCCCGAGGAGATCGTGCACCGGCTCTACCCGGCGAAGCCTCACGACACCATCACCACGACCGTGTACGTGACCCGGTTCGGCCGGGCGGCCGCCGGCGCCGAGGTGGAGGTCATGGCCCCCAACCCGACGCCGGCGCTCCAGTTTCCCAGTCAGTTGCGAGCCGACGCCAAGGGTCGGGCCGAGCTGACCCTGACCGCAAAGGCGCCGCCCAACAAAACGTTCATCGACGGAATCTCGACCGCGGTCCACCTGGGCAGCCCGGCCCGCCCCAGCCAGCCGGACTCGCGCGTGGCCGTGCTGGTCTTCAACCCGGTCGACGTGCCCGACCGTCCGACCTGGAACCGGGACGTGTGGCCGATCTTCCAGCAGTACGCCAACCTCTACCCGGTCATGCGCAGCCTGTTCGACCTCGGCAACTATCGCCACGTGGTGGAGCAGAAGACATACGTCAGACGCACCCTCCTCGCCCCCTTCGACTCGCCGGCGCACATGCCGGTCAGCCGGGACCTCTCACCTGGAAAGCGAGACATGATCGTGAAATGGTTGGACACCAAGCCCGTGCCGCCGGTCATGGAGATCACTTCACGCGATGAACTCACCGCGGTGCTGCAGCAGGCGCTGCTGATCGAGCTGGCGACCATCCCGCCGTACAGCGCGGCCCTGTTCTCCATCAAGCCCGGGTTCAACAACAAGATCCGCGAGCTGATCCGCGGTGTGCTGCTGGAGGAGATGCAGCACATGGCGCAGGTCTGCAACATCCTCAACGCGATCGGCAGCACACCGCAGATCGGTCGGCCCGGCCCGGTGCCCACATACCCGGGCCGACTGCCCGGGCCGGTCCTGCCGGATCTCACCGTGCGGCTGCGGAGGCTCTCCCTCGAACACGTCAAGAACGTGTTCATGGCCATCGAGCAACCTGAGCATCCGGTCGTCGGCGGGAAGCCCTTCCACGGCGCGGTGATCGACAAGGACAGCGTCACGGTGGACAAGGCGGGCAAGGTCCAGCACGCCGACCAGGAGGCGATGCGTCGGGCCGAGAACTGGTTCCTGAACGCCGAGTACCCACCGATGACGATCGGCTGGTTCTACAACCAGATCGCCCGCGCCATCCTGCGCTTCGACGACGGCAAGCTCTTCACCGGCGACCCCGCCCGTCAGGTGGGCTGGCCGGACGCTCCCGGCACGTTGTACCAGGTCACCGACCGCCGGTCGGCGTTACTCGGCATCCTCCAAATCATCGAGCAGGGCGAGGGCAGCCCACGCGACCTGGACGGCGACAAGCTCGCCGATCCCGACGAGTTGGGCCACTACTACCGGTTCGCCGAAATCGTGCACGGCCGGCAGTTGATCCGCAACAGTCGCGGCAAGTGGGTGTACGAGGGTCCGGAGATCCCCTTCGACCCCGACGGGGTCTATCCGGTGGTCGATGACGCCGACTCGTACCGGCTGCCGGACGGGTCGCTGGGACGACGCGAGTCCTTGCGGTGCGACGAGTCGTACACCAACATGCTGGCCAGCCTCAGCCGGGTTTTCGACGGCCATCCCGAGGAAATGGACGACGCGGTCGCCCTGATGGGCCAGTTGCAGATTCAGGCAAAGAGGTTGTACGAGATCCCGTCCGCTGAGGGCGCCTCGACCGTACTCGGACCGGCCTTCCAGTCTCCGGCGCCGCGCTGACGGCCACGCGCCGTGCGGGGACGGCCGTTTGCTGGCAGTCAGCGAACGGCCGTCCCGAAGAATGTGAGCAGGCTGCGGTTGACCGTCTCAGGCTGCTCCAGGTAACCGTAGTGTCCGGCGTTCTCAATGAGCTCGTACGTCGCGCCCGGGATCGCGGCTGCCAGCTCCCGGCCCTGAGCCGGCGAGGTGATCAGGTCGTCGGCGAACGAGATCACATGGCAGGGCACCGTGATGCCCGCGTACGCGGATCGCCGGTCCGGCATCGGTTCGAGGGCCATCTGAGCCCGGATGCCGGGGCCACGCTCCGAGGACAGTTCGAACAGGTCGAGCCAGTCACGCACCGCGCGGTCGTCGTCGAGGGTGCGCGGCGAGAGCGTCTGCAACGCGCGGACCGCCGCACGATAGCCGGCCGGCAGTTCGATGCCGGAGTCGTACAGCTCGGCCTCGGCGTCGGACAGCACAGACCGCATCACGCCACTCCGAGCCCGGCTGGCCATCAGCACCACCTGCCGGAGCAGCTCGGGACGGGCCAGTGCCAGTTCCTGTGCGACGTAGGCGCCCATCGAGGTGCCGACCACCCGGCACGGACCCAACTCCAGCCGCTCGATCAGGCCGGCGGTCTCGGCCACCAGATCGTCGGTGGTGAAGGAGTCGACGGTGTCGTCGCCAGGTCTAATCCCCCGGTTGTCGAACGTCACGACGCGGTACCCGGCGTCGACCAGCGCCGGCACCTGGTGCATGTGCCAGGCACGACCCTTGGCCGCGGAGCCCATGATCATCAGGATCGGTTCGCCGGCGCCTCGCTCCTCGTACGGGATCTGGACGTCCTGAACCGTCAGTACCGGCATCGCTTTCCCTTCGTGCGTCAGCCAGGCGCTCGCTCGAACAAGGTCACCACTCGTAGGGACGGCGAGGCCGCGATCTCCCGCTCGGAGAACCGGCCCGCTACCCATTCCCCTGCGGAGAAGACCGCCGTCTGGTCGGCGAAGTGTGGAGAGGTCGGGTCGCTGGACTGCCCGTAGGTGAGAAGCGTACTGGTCCGCGGGGGACCCACCGCCGGGAACTCCACCGCCTGAATGAAGCTGGACCCGTGGGTAACCTCGACGTTGCCCTCGGTCGGTTGCCAGATCGGTGTGATGACGTTCAGGACGCCGAGCGCGTGCGGCGCGCCGTGGACCGGCAGCCGCTGCCCGTTCCGGGAGACCGACTGGTGGTCGCCGAGCGGAGCGTCGGCCGGGATACCGGCGGATCGCAACTCGCTGACCGCGTCACCGAAGGCGCGCTGCACCTCGGTCTTTCCGATGGCGAGCCCGCGCGGCGTACCGATCGGATCGGCGGCGTCGAACGGCACCGCCCACGGCCCGCCTGGCACGGTCCCGAGCCGCTGAACGAACCGCGCGAAAAGCAGCGATCCACGGCTCTCGACGCGGAAGGACCCGTCCCAACTGGCCAGCACCGGACACACTTCGGACACGTCCACCGGACCCTGGCTGCCCGGCGCCGTGCCGCCCGGGAACCCGGCGCACATGGCAACGGCGTCGGGGACGGTGAGTTCGGCCACCCGGCTCTCGTTCGCGAACAGCACCTGGCGGATGGTCGCGAGCGAGAAACCCCGGCCGGGCAGACCGTCGTCGCCGGCCAGCCGCCGCTGCACCGCGAGGATGCTCTGCGCTGTTCGGGCCGACCGCGGCGTTCCCGTCTGACCGAGCATCGCCGGGTACCCGGTCAGGGGGGCGCCCGGGTTCGTCAGCCAGGCGCTGTCGTTGGCGTTGGTGACGTAGTCAGCGCGGGTCAAGGTGGGCAGGCGCGACGGCCCGAAGATGCCAGGCTCGATAGCGTCGGGATCGCTACCCCAGTCGCACGCGGACCGACCGCCGTCGAGGACGGGTATGCCGTTTACCGGGAACAGCCACCTGCCCAGCTCGGTGCGGCACGCGGTCAAAGTCTCGTCGGTGACGTGCGGCACCACCTGGATATCGCCGAAGTACGCCCGGCCGGCTCGATCCGTGGCCACCGTGTTGAGCCACGGAATGCCCTGGGTGCGGCTGAGCACTCGGTGCACGTCGTCGGTGTCGCGAGCCTCGCCCAGACCGAACCAGGTGTTCAACGCCCGTAGGTTCCCAGCGTTGGCGTCACGAAAGGCGTGCACGGTGGCACCCCACGGCAGCGCCACCCCTGGCACGGCGGTGATCACGGGGCCGAAGCGGGTCGACCACAGCGTCCTGGTCACCGAAGCCGCCGAGCCGTCCGGCTGGCGGACCTGCACCGTGACCTGTCGCGAGGTCATCGGATTGGACACCCCGTCGACGAGGTAGCGCGTCGGGTCGGCCGGATCCACCGGCAGCTCGAACAGGCCGTACGTGGCGGGAACCGCGACGGTGTGCGTCCAGGCAACCTGTGCGTTGTGCCCGATCATCACCGCCGGGAAGCCGAGCAATCCGGCACCGGCCACGTTGAACCGACCCGGGATGGTCAGCTGGCTCTGCCAGAACCGCGCCGCGCCCTGCCACGGGTAGTGTGGGTTGCTCAGCAGCACACTCCGCGCACCCGCCGAGGAGCCCGCGGCACCGATCGCGAGTGCGTTGCTGCCGAGTTCCGCGCCCGCCCGGTCGGGCCACGCATCGGCTGGTACGGTCCCGCCCACCCTGTCGGCGACGGCCGGCGGCGCGGCGGTGACCAGACCTTCGATCACCGACCCGCTGCCGGCCCTCAGGATGAAGCCGTACACGTAGCGGTAAACGTCGAGCTCCGTGATGGGCCGCACCCAGGCCGCGCCGCGGCAGGCCGGATCGGTGATGTTCGCGACGCCGGTGTCACGCAGATAGCGGTTGTATCCGGCGGCATAGCCTCGCACCATCTCGCGAACCTCGGACGCCGGGCCTACCGGAGCCGGTTGTCGCAGCAGCCGCTCCACCACGCCGCTGTCCTTGATGTGCTGGAAATAGAGGTCGCTGTGCAGGGCATCGGCGGCCCGTCCAAAGTCGCTGCTCACCGGCGCTGCGCCACCGTGAAAGCGGGACCGCTGGGCGTTGACGGTCAGGTATCCGTCCGCGAGAGCGCAGATGTTGTCTCGCGCGATCGCATGTCCGTATCCGTATCCCAGGCCACGGAACCCGGATGCGACAATGTGCGGGACTCCGTACTCCGTGTAACGGATGACCGACCGCAGTTGATTTTCGCCGGCAGCGCCGGAGGGTTGTGCTCCCAACACCGTGGCGACCAGCAGCACCGCGACGGTGGCCAGCACGCGCCGGGCGAGAGAGCGGAACGGACGCGCCAACGCTGTCTCCTGCCTGCCGGGGAAAGGATCGGTGTCGCCGTGCGTCAGGATGCCGAGGCGTCGGCCTCCATGGCGGCGATCAGGCTCTTCGGACGCATGTCGGTCCAGTTCTCGTTGACGTAGTCGAGTGCCGACTGACGGTCGGTCTCCGGCAACGCCACGGTCCAACCGGCTGGCGTCTCCGCGAACGACGGCCACAGCGAGTGCTGGCCCTCGTCGTTCACGAGCACGAGGTACCTGCCATCCGGGTCTTCGAACGGATTTGTGCTCACCGCACATCTTCTCCTTCACTCGGCACTTCCGTTTGCGCGAGCGTCGCTGCCAGGGCGAGCCCGATCGCTGAAACGGAGGACGGGTCGCTGAACATCTTACCGTGAACAGCGTCGATGTCGTGGTTTGTAATTTCTCCCTTAACAAGGGGACGCCAGGAATCGGCGGTGAGGCTTTCGCGAACGCGGGCGGAGTGGCTCGCGACCTCGGAATTCAAGGTGGCGGTGAAAAACGTCAGGTCACCGGTGAACTCCTGCGGACGATACCCGGCCATCAGCCGGGAATTGTGGACGTACACCCGCATGCTGTCCTTGAGCCCCTGCTCCCCCAGTGCCGCGAGTCGATGGTCAGTGTGACGCAGGTACTCGGCGTAGCGACTCAGCACGCGATCCGGGTCGGTCGCCAGCTCGCCCATGTCGTAATGGAAATCCCGGGCCAGCAGCGAGGCGATGATCTCGTGATCCGGCCGGTCAGGCTGTGGCTCGTCGGGGTTCGGGTACGCGTCGACGACCACCAGGTGGTCGACCTTCGCACCAACTTGTTGTAGACGGACGGCGATCGCGTGTGCCACCAGCCCACCGAACGACCAGCCGAGCAGCCGGTACGGCCCGGACGGGTAGGTGGCACGGAGTTCGTCGGCGTAGTCCGCCGCCATGTCCTCGATGGAGGCGGGCAGCTCGTCGGGCGCAGTGAGCCCCCGGGCCTGGACGCCGTAGATCGGAAAACAGGCCGGCAGGTGAGCCATGAGACCGGCATAGCTCCAGCTCGTCCCGGAGGCCGGATGCACGCAGAACAGCGGTGGTCGATCTCCATGCCGGCGCAGGGGCAGGATGACCCCGAACGGATCCCGCCTGACGTCCGAGCCGAGCTCCCGAGCCAACGCGGCGACGGTGGGGGCCTCGAAGACGCTGCGCACCGACAGCTCGACGCCGAACCGCGCCTTTATCCGCCGGACCAGCCTCGTGGCCAGGAAGGAATGGCCCCCAAGGCTGAAGAAGTCCTCGTCGATGTCCACTGGCGAACGGCCCAACAGCTCGCCGAACATGACGCTGAGCGAGTGCTCCTCCGGAGTCCGGGGCAGCCTGCGTGTCTGGTCACCGGTGGCGCCCACCGCCGGCAGCGCCGCGCGATCCAGCTTGCCGTTGCGGGTCAGCGGCAGGGATTCCAGTGGCACGAAGTACGACGGCACCATGTAGTCGGGAAGCCGGCGGCGCAGGTACTCGGTCCAGTCCTCCGGGTTGGCCGCCACCTCGACGGCGGGCACCACGTAGGCCACCAGCACAAGCGTGCCGGACCCGCCGGTTCGCGCGACAACCGCCGCTCGGCTCACCCCCGGATGTTCGGCCAGCACCGCCTCGACCTCGCCCGGCTCGACCCGGAAGCTGCGGATCTTCACCTGCGCGTCGGCGCGGCCCGCGTACGCCAGTGCTCCGTTCCTCGACCATCGGCCAAGATCGCCAGTGCGATACATGCGGCGCCCGGACGGGCCGAACGGGCAGGCGACGAAGCGTTCCGCCGTCATGTCGGCGCGGCCGGCATACCCCCGCGCCAGGCAGTCTCCGGCAAGGTAGAGCTCGCCTACGACGCCCGGCGGCACCGGCCGGAGCTCGGCGTCCAGAACGTACACCTGGGCGTTGTCAATCGGACCACCGATGTCGGGCAGAGCCGGCCAGTTGGTGACGTCGGGCGGCAGCACGGTGCCGGTCACCACGTGCGACTCGGTCGGTCCGTACTGGTTGTGCAGTCGCCGGCCGGCAGCCGCGCCGAAGAAGGAGCGGACCGTGTCGGTCAGTCGCAGGGCCTCGCCGGCCTGCACCACGTCGGTCAGCGCAGGCAGATGCAGTCCCACCTCTCCGGCGGTCTCCGCGACGGCCTCCACCACAAGGTTCGGCGCGAACAACCGCCCGACCTCGTTGTCGAACAGCCACCGGACCAGCGCGTTGCCGTCGCGGCGTACGTCCTCAGGGCAGATGGCGAGCGTGTGGCCGGAGGTGAGAGTCAGGCACATCTCCTGCACCGAGACGTCGAAGCCGATCGGCGCGAACTGGGCGGTCACCGTCCCCTCGTCGGCGGGGATGGACGACCGCTGCCAGTCGAGGAGGTTCACGATCGCCCGGTGTGTCATCAACACGGCCTTGGGGGTACCGGTCGAGCCGGAGGTGTACAGCAGGTAGAGCCCGGAGTCCGGGAGCACCGGCGCACCCCGATCGGCATCGGACACCTCGTCGATCGGCATGGCCGCGAGGGTGGACCGAGCCTCCACATCGTCGAGTCGAACTGTCGGGTACTCCCCCGCCCAGGGCCGGTCGGCCGGATGCCCGGCCTTGACCAGCAGCCTGGGGCCGGCGTCGGCGAGCAGCGCGGCGATTCGCTCGTCTGGCAGCCGCGTGTCCACCGGAAGGTAGATCGCGCCCGCCTTGATCACCGCGCAGAGCGCCACCACCTGCTCCACCGACCGGGGCAGGGCCACCGCGACCACCCGCTCCGGCCCGGCACCCTGCACGATCAGCAGCCGGGCGAGTCGATTGGCCGCCTCCCCCAGCTCCCGGTACGACAGCGACTCCTCGCCGAATCGGACGGCGCAACCGTCCGGCGTCGTCCGGGCTCGGTCGGCGAGTCGGTCGGCGAGACTGCGCCAGGCGCTCTCCCGACCGGTGTCGTTCCATGTCCGAAGCACCCGATTCCGCTCGGCGTCATCAAGGATCTCCAGGCGGCTGAGCCGGACGGATGGATCCGCGACCGCCTCGGTCAGCAGCCGCAGCAGCCGGTCGGCGACGGTTTGCGCCGTTTCCGGGTCGAACAGGTCGGCGCTGTACTGGACGGCGCCCTGGATGCCGAGCGGTCGCCCGTGCGGGCCGGACCGCTCGGCGAACGAGAAGAGCAGGTCGAACTTTGCCGTGCGCAGGTTCACCCGCTCCCGCTCGACGGCGAGCCCGGAGGCCGGCACGTCGGCGACGGTCGGCTCAGTGTTGTTCAGCGAGATCATGACCTGGAAGAGCGGGTGCCGCGCCAACGACCGGGGTGGATTCAGCACCTCCACCAGTCGCTCGAACGGCACGTCCTGATGCGCGTAGGCCGCCAGGTCAAACTCGCGTACCCGTCTCAACAGCTCCGCGAAGGACGGATCGCCCGACACGTCAGTTCGCAACACCAGCGAGTTGACGAAGAACCCGACCAGTCCCTCCAGCCTCGCGTCCGAGCGCCCGGCCACCGGCGTGCCCAGGGGTATGTCCACGCCCGCACCCAGGCGCGACAGCAGCGCTGCCACTGCGGCCTGCAACACCATGAAGATCGTCACCCGAGACCGTTGCGCCAGCCCCACCAGACCCGCGTGCAGCTCCGCGGGCACGGCGAACGCCACCTCGCCACCGCGCGCTGACCCCACCACTGGCCGCGGCCGGTCGACTGGCAACGCCAACTCTTCCGGCACGCCAGCCAATCGCTCCCGCCAGAACTCCACCTGTCGGGACAGCACCGAATCCGGGTCGTGCTCGGAGCCCAGCACCGCCCGCTGCCACACCGCATAGTCCGCGTAGGACACGGGCAGGTCCGACCAGTCCGGGACCGCACCGACGCACCTCGCGGCGTACGCCCGGGTCAGATCGGATGCCAGCACCGGCATCGACCACCCGTCGGCGGCCACATGGTGCACCACCAGGACCAGCACGAACTCCTCATCACCGAGCACCAGCAACCGCACCCGGAACGGCGGCTGGCGGTGGCCCAGGTCGAAGCTGTGATTGACGAGAGCCGAGACCTCGTCGGCGAGGGTGTCGGGACGGACGCGGACAGCGGCGAAATTGGGCGTGCAGTCGGTCAGGACGATCTGATAAGGGCCCTCGTCGTCCTCGTCGAACACCGTGCGCAGCGTCTCGTGGCGCTCGACCACGTCGGCGAGCGCGGCCCGCAGCGCGGCCTCGTCGACGCGGCCGCGCAGCCGCATCGGCATGGGGATGTTGTACGTGGCGTTCGGGCCCTCGACTCGGTTGAGTAACCAGAGCCGGCGCTGCGCCGCCGACAGCGGCAGCCGGGCCGGGCGAGGTACCACAGGCACCACCGGCGGGCGGCGCCACTGCTCACCGTCGAGGGTGCTGGCCAGCGCGGCGACCGTCGGAGCGTCGAACAGCCGCCGCACCGGGAGACCCACACCGAGCGCGGCGCGGATCCGGCCGACCAACTTCGTGGCCAGCAGGGAGTGCCCGCCGAGCGCGAAGAAGTCGTCGTCGATGCCGACCCGGTTGACGCCGAGCACCTCGGCGAACAGTCCGCAGAGGATCTCCTCGCGCGGTCCGCGCGGCAGCCGGCCGTCCGGCTGCGCCGCCATGTCGGGTGCCGGCAGGGCGCGGGTGTCCACCTTGCCGTTCGGCGTGGTGGGCATGTTCGGCAGCGGCACGATCGCGGCCGGCACCAGGTGCGCCGGCAACCGCTCCGCGAGATGGGTCCGCAGGTCGCCGATCGTGGCACCGGGACGTGGCACGACGTACCCGATCAGACGCTGCTCATCGCCCCGGTCCGCGCGGGCCACGATCACCGCCTGGGCCACGTCCGGATGGTCGCTGAGCACCGCCTCGATCTCGGCCGGCTCGATGCGGAAGCCCCTGACCTTCACCTGGGCGTCGGTCCGGCCCAGATACTCCAACTGGCCGTCGGCCCGCCACCGGGCTAGGTCGCCGGTGCGGTACATGCGGCTACCGGGCGGGCCGTACGGATCGGCCACGAACCGGGTCGCAGTCAGGCCGTGCTGCCCGGCGTACCCTCGGGCCAGCCCCGCGCCGGCCAGGTACAACTCGCCGGCGACCTCGGTCGGTGTCAGCCCGAGCCGATCATCGAGCACGTACGTGCGGGTGCCCTCGATCGGCCGCCCGATCGGCGGCACCCCGCCCGCGACGAGCGGATCACTCATGGTGGCGCAGACCGTGTTCTCGGTCGGGCCGTACGCGTTGATCATCCGCCGCCCGGACGACCACTGGGAGACCAGTGCCGCAGGGCATGCCTCGCCGGCGACGACAAGGGTGCCCGGTGGCAGCGCCCCCGCCGACAGTGCGGCGAGCGCGGTCGGCGGCAGGGTCAGGCAGGTGACCCCGCGTTCCTGAAGCAGGCCGGCCAGCGGCTCGCCGGGCAGCATCCGCTCACCCGTGGTCAACACCAGGGTGGCCCCGGAGACGAGGGTGACCCACAGCTCAGAGCTGGTGGCGTCGAAGCTGAGCGCGGCAAATTGCAGCACCCGGTCGCCCGGCCCCACGGCGAAGGCCCGCGCCTGGCCGGCCACGAGTGCGGCGAGCCCGTGGTGCGTCACCAGGACGCCCTTGGGCCGGCCGGTGGAGCCCGAGGTGTAGATGAGGTAGACGGGACTCATCGTTGTCAGCAGCGCCGTACGGTCGGCGTCTACCGGATCCCGGGTGTCGCCGCCGGCCGGGTCCAGAACGAGCACCGGCACGTTGTCGTTCGTGAACGCGGTGGCCAGATCCGCTGTCGTGACCAGACAGGCCGGGCGGGCGTCGGCGATCAGGGCAGCCAGGCGGGCGGCCGGGTGGGCCGGGTCGAGCGGTAGGTAGGCGGCGCCCGCCTTGGCCACGGCGAGCAGCACGGTGGGCAGGTCCACGGTGCGCGGTACCGCGACGGCGACCACCTGTTCGGGGCCGACGCCCCGAGCGATGAGCCGGTGTGCCCACACGTTGGCCCGCCGGTTGAGCTCCGTGTAGGTGACCGACTCCTGGTCGTCGACCACCGCGACCGCGTCCGGTGTTCGCGCCACCTGTCCAGCGAACAGGTCGGGCAGGGTGGCAGGGACCGGCGGCTCCGCCCCGTTGGACCAGCGCAGCAGCCGGGCGCGCTCGCCGGGTTGCAGCAGATCGAGCCGGGCCACCGTCGTGTCCGGAGCCTCGGCGAGCAGCTCGATCACCCGGGCCACCCGATCGAGGATGCGGGCTGCGGAGTCACGGCTGAAGACGCTCGGCCGGTAGTCGACCCGCAGTACCAGCCCGTTGCCGGGTGCCGCGACCAACGCCAACGGGTAGTGCGTGCTGTCGTGGCCGCGGACCCGGAAGACCCGTAGCTCGTCGGCGGCCGGCGAGGCGCCGCCGGATGACCGGCCGCCGCCGGGATGGTTTTCGAAGACGGTCGGCGCGTCGAAAAGTCGTGTGTGCGCCGTCAGCGCCTGGATCTCGGCAAGACCGTGGTGGTGGTACGGCAGCATCCGCAGACCCTCGGCCTGCATCCGCCGGGCCAGGTCGCCGAGCGACTCGTCCGGGCGCAGCCGGACGCGGAGCGGCACGGTGTTGATGAACAGTCCGACCATCATCTCCACGCCCGGCACCTCGGCGGGGCGACCGGACACCGTGATGCCCGTGACCACATCCCGCTGTCCGGTCAGTTGAGCCAGGACCAGCACCCACGCGGCCTGCACGGCGGTGCTCGTGGTCACCCCGTGTCGCCGGCACCAGCCGGTGAGCGCGGCGGTGACCGTCTCCGACAGCACGCGCCGCACCTGATGCGGCAGCTCCGCCTCGCCACTCGCGTGCGGGGCCACCAGCGTCGGCCCATCAAGGTCGGCCAGTGCCTCCCGCCACGCGTTCCGCGCCGCCTCCGGCTCCTGCCTGGCCAACCACGCCAGGTACGCCCGGTACGGCGGGACCGGCGGCAGGCCGGTCGCATCTCCTCCGCGCTCGTACAGGGCGAGCAGGTCCCGCCAGAGCATTGCGGTGGACCATCCGTCGGCGAGGATGTGGTGCAGGGTCAGCACGAACCGGTACCGGCGGTCGCGCAGGCGGATCAGCGTGAACCGGACCAGTGGCGGCCGGCTGAGCCGGAATCGGGTGGTGCGGTCGGCCGCGGCTATCCGGTCCGCGGCGGCTTCCCGTTCGGCGTCCGGCTCGCCGGTCAGGTCGTGCACGGTGAACGGCAGCTCGACCGATCTGGGAATGACCTGCACAGGTCTGCTGAGACCTTCGTGCCGCACTGCCGCGCGCAGGTTCGGGTGCCGATCGAGCAGCGCCTGCCCGGCCGCACGCAGAGTCTCCTGCTGTAGTGGGCCCTCCAGATCGACCACGAGCTGCGCCGTGTAGACGTCCAGGGCGGACTCGTCGTACACGTTGTGGAAGAGCATGCCTTCCTGTAGCGGTGTGAGCGGCAGGATGTCGTCGAGCGTCGTCCTGGTCATTCGTCCGTCCCCCATTCGGCTTCGATGAGGTCGATCTCGTCCTGGCTGAGGCCGGCCAACGACACATCCGAGGGGGTGAGACCGCCGCCGTGCGCGCGGGCGTGCGCGACGAGTGTCGCCAGCGCGTCCGACCACGCCTGGGCCACGGCCCGGACCCGGTTCTCCGGCAGCAGTTCCCGCGACCACAACCAGGTGCTCTCCAGGCACGTTCCGGCGTGGCTGTCCCGGACCATCGCGGCGATCTCCAGTGCGTGCGGCAGCCGCATCGCCGGGTCCTGCCCGGGTGCGCCGGACACGTCGGTGGCCACGGACCAGTCGGCGGTCGAGCTGGCGGTGGCTGGTGCCCGCCCGAGGTAGTTCAGGCCCACTTGGGCGTACGCCAACCGGCTGAGCACGTTGCCCGTGCGCCGGTCGAGATAGCGCAGGACGCCGTAGCTGAGGCCCCGATCCGCGATTCCGCGCAGCTTCTCCTTGACCGCCTTGAGGACCGCTCCGGCCGCTTGGCCATCCGCGCGCAGTTCGGCCGGGTCGGCCTCTGCGGTGGTGAGACGAACCGGGTACATGGACGTGAACCATCCGACGGTGCGGCTGAGGTCGACGCCGCCGATGACCTCCTCCGCCCGGCCGTGGCTCTCCAGGTCCACCAGGACGCCTCGGGGACCGGACAGCCCCGCGGTGGCGAAGGCGATCGCCAGCGCGGCCAGGAGCACATCCGTCACGTCGGCATGGAACGTCTCGGTCACCTCGCTGAGCACCGCCTCGGTGAGTTCGGCCGGCAGCCGGAGGACGAGGCGGTCCGCGGTGCCCGCGGTGTCCCGCTCCGGGTCGAGCGGACGACCGCCCAGCGGTGCCTCCGGTTCGCCGAGTTCCGCTGCCCAGTACGCGAGTTCCGCCTGCCGTTCGGGTCGTCGGCTCCAGGCCAGCAGGCGCCGGGACCAGGTGCGGAAGCTCGTACCGACGGGAGTCAACCGGGGCGTCCGGCCGGAAGACGAGGAGGTCCATGCCTCGACGAGGTCGGGCAACAGGATGCGCCAGGACACCGCATCCACCGCCAGGTGATGGATGATCAACAGGAGTCGGCCGGCCTCGTCCGGGCCACGGTCGAACCACACCGCCCGGACCAGACCACCGTCGACATGCAACCGTCCGCGGGCCGCGACCGCCTCGGTCCGGATTCGGTCCGCGAACGATTCGGCGTCGAGGCCGGTGGCGTCCACCCGGACAAGGCAGTCCGTCGCGGACACGGACCCGGGCGGCGTGACGGCCAACGTCCATTCGGTGCCGGGTGCTCCGACGGCGCGCAGCCGGAGGGCGTCGTGGTGATCGAGCAACGCCTGCAACATGCCAGCGAGATCGTCGTACCGGGCGCCGGCCGGCGACCGGAGCAGCCGTGACTGGTTGAACCGGTCCACCGGCCCGCCCAGGTCGGCGAACCATTGGATGATCGGGGTCACCGGCACGTCGCCGACTCCAGCACCGGCCTCCTCGGCGCTGTCGTCCGTCGCCTCCCGCACTGTCGGGGCGAGTTCGGCGACCGTCTGTCGTTCGAAGACGTCGCGCGCGGAGAGCGCAAGACCTGAGCTCCGGGCCCGGCTGGCCAGCTGGATCGAGTTGATACTGTCGCCGCCGAGGTCGAAGAAGTTGTCGTCGATGCCGACCCGGTCCACCCCCAGCACCTCAGCGAACAGGTCACACAACAACTGCTCCCGCGGATCACGAGCGGCC